>JAFXQK010000017.1 GCA_017527205.1 Lachnospiraceae bacterium
GTTAAGCATACCCCAAACATCCCTTTATCCATTATTTCTGGCCTGGGGGAATGCCATAGACTTAGCAACAATCTCTGTGATGAGAGAAAAATTGAGAAAAAGCGAGTTAACAAGAGAAAAATAAAGATTATTATGGGAGGAAACAAAATGTATAAGAGAGTAAAACCTTATATTGGGGAGTACAAAAAGTACACCATATAGGAAGGCCGAATGCGACGAGAGAAGAGGTAGAAGAGGCGGCAAAGAAGGCAAGGTGCTATGACTTTATCATGCAGCTTCCCAACGGATTTGATACCGTAATCGGTGAGGGCGGTGCATCCCTTTCCGGTGGTGAAAAGCAGAGAATATCCATTGCCAGATGTATCTTGAAGGATGCGCCCATCGTCATTCTTGACGTGGCTACCGCAAGCGTGGATGCCGACAATGAGAGAGCCATTCAAGAGGCAATTTCGGAGCTTTGCAAGGACAAGACGCTTCTTGTGATCGCACACAGACTTAAGACCATAAAGGACGCAGATCAGATTCTCGTGGTTTCGAATGGTGAGATCATAGAACGCGGTAATCATGCATCCCTAATGGACATGGATGGAACCTACGCACATATGGTTTCCTTGCAGGCATCATAAATATGGGTAAGCGATAATAGATTGTATTCTGGATCAAATATTTGAGGATAGATAAGGTAGCTCGGAGGGAAAGAAGAATATGAATGAAACTTCTATGCTTGCTTACGCCGCTTACATTGTTGATTCTCGGCGCATTATTGGCCAAGGTGAACAAAGTCTTTAAAACATTTCCGTTGGCACTTACGAACACACTTGGGCTTGGCGGAATCGCAGTGATCGCACTGTTTTGCATGTGAATGGAAGGAAGATAGGGAGGCACATATTATGGCATTGTTTATTGAATGTTTGGTTGCAATCGTTTTATTTACATTGATCGTTGTACCTATGACGGCGAAGGATCCGATTTCCGTCATCAGTGACTATCCGCCGGCTATACGGAAGCGCTGCGTGGAGCTGGGGCTTACAAAGGAAACGGAGAAGAGATTCGAGGCAAAGGATTTGATCCGCAAAGGCGTGGCGATTATTGTATTGTTACTGGCGGCGACGCTTGTGATGGTCAAAGTCAATCATGCGGAAAATTTTTTGCAGGGCTTCGGATATACCTATATCATCTGGCTTTCCATCACATGGTTTGATGCATTGGTACTGGATTGCGGATGGTTTTGTCACTCAAAGCGCGTGCGGATCCCAGGGACGGAGGATATGAAGGAGTATCATGATTATCTGTTCCACATTACACAGAGCTGCATTGGAACCCTGATAGGATTACCAACGTGCCTGATCGTAGGGCTGTTGGTTATGCTGTTGCATTGAGGATTGGCTCTGTCGGGAGGGCAAAAACAGAGAGTGGCGATAGCTTCTGCCATCGCATCGGGAAGAAAGATCATTTTGAATCAAAAAAAGAGCGAAGGAATGAAAAAATGCCTAGAGACAAGTCTTTAAGTCATGAAAAAGTGAAGAAGGCGATCAGGGAAGAATTTCTCGAGAAGGGCTATGAGGCGGCGTCCATCCGTAGTATCGGCGCAAGGGCGGGAATGACTTCAGCAGGGCTTTATTGGCACTATGCTGACAAAGAGGCGATGTATGCGGCGGTGGTGGACCCCTTGGATGCGGAGATCAAAGGTTGTTCACCGAATGAGAACCATTGCAAATGCAAATCATAGCAGGTCTCTCACTTGGAAAATGTGATAAAACGAAACGAGGAGACAGAATGGTAAAAACAATTTTGAAAATTGATGGTATGATGTGCGGAATGTGCGAAGCACATGTTAACGATGCAATCCGAAAAGCCATGCCTGAGGCGAAAAAGATCATTAGCTCTCACACCAAAGGGGAGAGCAGCTTCCTCTCGGAAACCGAGCCAAACATGGATGGATTGAAAGAGGCAATTGAGAAGACGGGGTATATCGTTCTTTCGATGCATACCGAGGCTTATGAAAAGAAAAAATTTTTTGGTTGGTGCCTGTAATGTCTAAAGTTTGTACTTGACATGAGAAATGAAAAATGATAGTATATGCTCGTTAGCAAACAGTGTTAGCATAAATCGTTAGCCAACGAAGGAGGCGATCTATTGCCTAGAGACAAGTCACTGAGCCATGTTAAGATTATGGCAGCTGCAAGAGCGGAATTTCTAGAGATGGGGTATGAAAAGGCATCCATGCGCAGTATCGGAGAGCGGTGTCAGATGACAGCCGCTGGAATCTACCGTCATTGCAGAGATAAAGCGGATCTGTTTGAACAGCTGGTATCTCCTGCGGTGGAAAACCTGGATGCATGGGCGCGGGCACACATGTTGCGTTATGAAGAACCAGTGAAGAAGGGCAGAAAGCTTGTCTGGCAGGATTCCAATATCGATATGATGCGGGAACTGGTTTATCCCCATATGGAAGATTATCATCTGCTTGTCGCAAAATCGAAGGGAAGTAAATATGAAAACTTTCTTCATGATCTGACCGAGGCAGCGCAGGATAAGCTGCTGGCGTATTTGGAAGAATTGAGAGAGGGCGGATATCAAGTGCCGAAGATCGCACCACCGCAGATCCACCTTTTGCTGACGGCCTATGTCACGGCATTGTTTGAGCCGGTGGTTCATAATTATTCCTGCGAGGAGGCTAGTGAAGCGCTGACTACGTTGGAAAAATTCTTTTTGCCCGGATGGAAGCTGCTAATGGGAATTGAGAGATAACAAAATCAAGAAGAAGGTAAGAAAACTACATACAAAATAAGATGACTCACCGTCTGGTTCCTTTATGGAATCAGGCGGTGAGCCCGTTTAAGGGGTAAGCTAACAAAAGCGTTGACGTGTTAACGCAAATCAAAAAAGGGATAAAAGTAAGAAAGATTTGGAAGAAAGGAAGAAGCATGGAATGAGCGAGGAAATGTCAAAAGAAGTGATTTCAAAAGAAGTGATTTCAAAAGAAGAGATTTCAAAAGAGGAAAAAAAGTGGTTTGGGACACTATTGTCTTACGCGAAGGGCAGTGGTGGAAGACTGGGACTATCGGTGGTGTTCTCGATGATCAGTCTGCTGTCTGGAATTGTGCCGTATTATTGCGTATATCGAATTCTGAATCAGTATATTCGCGGCACCCTGGAAAAAGATTTTGTTCTGCATTGGTGCCTAATTGCTCTTATTGCCTATCTGGTAAAGGTTGTGTGCTTTGGCATATCGACGGGAATTTCGCACTATGTTGCATTCAATGTATTGGAAGGCCTGCGGCTCAAGGTGGCGGATACCTTTTTGAAAGCGCCGCTTGGCGAAGTATACGCACACTCGATCGGTGAGATCAAGGGCGTGATCGTTGATAAGATTGAAGATATTGAACCGCCCCTGGCACACGTGGTTCCGGAGGGCGCTGGCCATATTCTGCTTCCCTTTGTGTGTTTTATTGCCCTTGCGGTGGTAGATGTTCGAGTTGCACTTGCGGCACTTCTGGCTCTGCCTTTGGGCCTTATATTCATGATGCTGACCTTCAAGATCAGCGGCAAAAATATGACCAAGTATCAGGAAGCAAATGCACACATGAGCAGCGTGATCGTAGAATATGTGGAAGGCATCGAGGTCATCAAGGCATTTGGCAAATCTGGTGTCAGCTATGAAAAGTTTGCAGGTGCGATCCGCAATTACAGGGACTTTGTCATTGACTGGCTGGAATCTACGTGGGTGACGATGAAGCTGGCGTTTGCTTTTATGCCGGCGACCTTGCTTGGCGTGGTACCCGTGAGTATCCTGTTGGTAGGAAAAGGGAGCATGACGGTCTCCGAGATGGCGCTTTCCGTCATGCTGGCGATGTCCATGGTGATCAGTATGGCAAAGATCGAAATTTTCTCCAATGGCCTGAGACAGATGCAATATACTGTTTTGGAAATACAAAAGCTCTTGAGTATCAAGAGTCTGCCGGAACCAGAGACGGAGAAGAGGCCGGAGCATTATTCCATTGAATTGGATGACATACGCTTTACCTATGATGAGAAGGATGGCGAGGTGCTTCATGGAATCAACCTTGCGATGAAGGAAGGGAGCTTTACGGCATTGGTAGGTCCCAGCGGTGGCGGTAAATCGACGGTGGCAAAATTGATCGCTAGATTCTGGGACGTAAGTAGTGGAAGCATCCGGATTGGTGGCATTGATATTAAGGATCTGAAAGTGACAACGTTGGCAGACATTGTCAGCTTCGTAACCCAGGATAATTTTCTCTTTTCCAGATCGCTGATGGAAAACATCCGTCTGGGAAATCCGAAGGCTACGGATGAAGAAGTGATTGCTGCGGCAAAGGCGGCTTGCTGTGATGAGTTTATCCGAAAGCTTCCGGACGGTTATCACACGTCAGCAGGTGAAGCCGGAAAGCGTCTGTCAGGTGGAGAACGCCAGAGGATCGCGATCGCCAGAATGATGCTGAAGAATGCACCGATCGTCATTCTCGATGAAGCAACGGCATTTACCGATCCGGAAAATGAAACGAAGCTGCAGGAGTCGATTGCTCATCTGACAAAGGGAAAGACTTTACTAGTGATCGCACACCGTCTGTCAACGATCAAAAAGGCGGATCAAATTGTAGTGTTAAACAATGGACGGATTGAGGCGCAAGGGACGCAGGAAGAATTGATGGAGAGCTCGCCGTTATATCAAAGAATGTGGCAGGCGCATGTCGGAGCAAAAAACTGGGCTGCAGGAAATACAACAGTGTAAGGAGGCATGGGAGATGTTCAGAACGATCAAGAGAATCATAGATTGGTGCGGAGAGTTTAAGGGAAGTTTATTTTGGGGATTCCTGTTTTCGTTTCTGTCCTCCTGGGCCATCGCAGCGCCGGTGGGATATGCCGGATATGTGATCGGTGGGATGATAGAGGAGCTTCACAAAGGGAATGCGGTGGATGCGACGCTGGTAGGAAAGAGTTTTCTGGCGATTATGTTGATGGTATTGGCAAGATTTTTGTTTGACTATCTGAAAGCACGCTGCCATGAAAGGATCGGTTATGAGCTTGTGGCAAGAGATCGCTTAAAGATCGGTGAAGCGCTGAAGCGCGTGTCGCTTGGATATTTTCAGACCAATGATACCGGTGCAATCCTAAACGCGATTACCACGGGGCTGGCAACATTGGAAAACATGGGGATCCGTATGCTGGATGGTTTCATCGGAGGATATCTGAATTTTTTATGCATCCTTATTTTTCTGGGGATCGTGTTGCCGGAATGCGCGTTGATCGCGTTGGGCGGCGTAATGGTTTCGTTCGTATTTTTGCTGATGATTTCGAAACACGGCAAGGACAATACTAAAGTGCTGAACGCAGAAAATGAAAAGCTGACAAGAGCGGCGCTGGAATACACCAGAGGATTGCCAGTGGTGAAATCCTTCGGCATGGAAGGTGCGTCGGTAAAGGATTTTACGCAGGCATGCGCAAGTGCAAAAAGAATTGCGCTAAAGATTGAATGGGGTTTCATTCCGTACAACTGCCTGCATATCTTTGCCCTGAAGGCAGCGAGCGTTTGGATGATCATTTCAGTGATGTATGCCGGAATGGCAGGAAAACTGGAA
This sequence comes from Lachnospiraceae bacterium, assembly GCA_017527205.1. Lineage (GTDB taxonomy): Bacteria > Bacillota > Clostridia > Lachnospirales > Lachnospiraceae > Acetatifactor. The sequence continues at coordinate 5,601 of JAFXQK010000017.1, forward strand.
TTGTATATGGTGCTTATCGTTGCTTTTCTATCCATGTCCATCTTTAATTCCGTAGAGCCGATTGCTGACAGCGCACATGTATTATCGGTGATCAATAATGCGTTTGATAAGATGGAGATGTTCTCCGATGATCATCTTCTGGATGCGGAGGGAGAGGAGATCAAACCGCGTAGCTTCGATATTGCCTTTCGAAACGTAGAATTTTCCTATTCGGACGCGAACAAGGTGGAGGACAGGAAGGTATTGAAGGATGTTACCTTTGACATCCCGCAGGGGTCGACCACGGCAATCGTCGGGCCTTCCGGAAGTGGTAAGACTACGATTTGCAACCTGATTGCCAGATTTTATGATGTTTCAAGCGGGGAGATCACCCTTGGCGGAGTGGACATAAGAAAATACAGTCTGGATAGTCTGTTGTCCAATATTTCGATGGTATTTCAGAACGTATATCTGTTCAATGACACGATCCGGGCCAATATCTGTTTCGGGCGCGACAACGTAACGGAAGAGGAAATGATCGAAGCGGCAAAAAAAGCGCGCTGTCATGATTTTATCATGGAGCTGCCAAATGGTTATGATACCGTGATCGGTGAGGGCGGCGGAACGCTGTCTGGCGGACAGAAGCAGCGGGTTTCCATTGCAAGGGCAATCCTTAAGAATTCCCCGATCATCATTCTGGATGAGTCGACGGCGAGTATTGATCCGGAGAATGAGCATCTGATTCAGGGAGCGCTGACGGAGCTGTCGAAGGGAAAGACCGTGATCATCATCGCGCACAGGTTGGCTACGATCGAAGCGGCAGACCAGATCCTTGTGGTCGATGACGGACGGATCGCAGAGAGAGGAAGACATGACGAATTGGTAGGGTTGGGCGGAAAATACGCGAGCTTTGTGAACATACGACAGCAGGCAGAAAATTGGCAGATTGCGTGAAGTCTTTTTCATGGAGTAAATGCTTGACAAAAAGAGAATATGCGTGTTAAAATGTAGCTTGTTAAAATAATAACAGAAAATTCTTCAGGGTTGGGTGCGATTCCCTACTGGCGGTAAAGTCCGCGACCCGAGAGAAGGCAAGCAATGCTTCTCGAGGCTGATTCGGTGAAACTCCGGAACCAACAGTAAAGTCTGGATGAAAGAAGGAAACGTCCGCATGCCGAGATTTTGTATTGGCTTGCATTTTAGCGTTGTTTCTAAGCCCTGAACGAGAGAGTCGTTCAGGGTTTTTTACTTGTAGAGACAGACTAACGTTAATTTGCACAGATGATGCACGAAACGGCGAAAAGTGGATGGACTAAGAAGAATTTTCCAAATTCAAAATGAGGCAGTAGATCTGTCAAGAAGGAGGAAAACCAAATGAAAAACAATTTCTCACCCCGTTATGTTGCCGCAATCGGCATGTTTACCGCGCTGGCCTTTGTCAGTGTTGTCGCAGCGCGATGGATCCCAAATGTACAAGGGTTTCTGAGCTATGAACCCAAGGATGCCCTGATCGTGATGGCCGGATGCATCTATGGTCCCATGACCTGTGTCCTGATCACGGTTCTTACTTCCTTTATCGAGATGGTCACGATTAGTACGACCGGGCTGTACGGATTTCTTATGAATGTTGTCGCATCGCTTGCATTTACGGTTCCTGCGGCATGTTTTTATTACAAAAATCGAACAAAGAAAAATGCCGTGATCGGACTGACTCTCGGCGTGATCAGCATGGCAGCCATCATGATACTTTGGAATTATGTGATCACACCCTTTTACATGGGCGTCCCTCGTGAACAGGTCGCAGGAATGTTGATTCCGGTATTCTTGCCTTTTAACCTGGTAAAGGGCGGCATCAATGCGGGTCTTACGTTGCTGCTTTATAAGCCGATCGTAACGGCCTTGAGAAAGGCTGGATTCGCTGAGAAGAAGGAAGAATCCAAGGGGAGATTCCAAATCGGCTTTGTTCTTTTTTCGCTGGCCGTATTGGTAAGCTTTTTGCTGTGGTTCCTGGTAATGATTGGAGTTTTGTAAGATAAGAAAATGTTCTTGCTTTTTAAGAAAGATAAATTTATAATGAGAATGACTTCCTAGGATAAAGCACCTACGCCGTAGGTGCTTTTTTGAAGAATCAAAACGAAGGATTTGGAATGAGGGTTCGGTTTATTGTGAATCGAAAGGATCAGGAAAGGGATTTTCATGGTTGAAACAGACATTAAGATTACTGCGGCAGACCTATATGATTATATGCTGATGCATACCTATAACAGTGCCAGCGGCATTATTGGAAGCACGGCAGGCGCCCTGTTTGTAGTGGCGGCTTTTCTGACGCAAAGATGGATCCTGCTGATCGCAGGTGCGATCATTTTGCTCTATTTGCCGGTTACGCTTCATACGAAAAGCAAGCTCCAATGGACGGCGAATGAAGCCTTTCAAAAGCCCCTGCATTATGTGCTGGATGATCAGGGCGTCACCGTGTCGCAGGGTGAGGTTTCGGAGAGCCAGTCTTGGGATAACATGGTGAAGGCCGTGTCCACGACGCGCAGCATCATTCTCTATACCTCAGGAAGGAATGCCAGTATTTTCCCGAAGGCACAGTTAGGAGACCAAAAGAGTGCGCTCATCGAGGTGATATCTACGCACATGCCGCCGCAGAGAGTGAAGATTCGCTCCTGATATTCTGTGCCTGGTACGTTTGTGGAGAAATTGGCGTCTCAGGACCAGCTTTATGACAAAGATAGCTGGTGAGGGCGTTAGAAACTTGTAAATGTTGGAAAAGATAAGATGTTACCAACGAAAAGGACTTGCTATGGATGAAAAAAAGATAGAAACAATAGAGAGCTTTTGTGCCGAGGATACTGCAGCGCTTGGCGAGCGGGTCGGACAGCTGGCAAAGCCCGGCGAGGTTTATACGCTGATCGGAGACCTTGGCGTTGGGAAGACCGTATTTACGCAAGGGCTGGCAAAGGGCCTTGGCATTACGGAACCCGTTAACAGTCCCACGTTTACGATCGTACAGGTTTATGAGGAGGGGCGGCTGCCCTTTTATCATTTTGACGTCTATCGCATCGGGGACGTGGAAGAGATGGACGAAATAGGATACGAGGATTATATCTATGGTCAGGGCGTTTGCCTGATCGAGTGGGCAAATCTCATTGAGGAGATTTTACCTGAGAGGTATATTTGCGTTACCATCGAAAAGGATTTGGAAAAAGGCTTTGACTACCGCAGAATTACGATAGAGCGCGTGGGATAAAAGACGTTCTAGAATAAAAGTAGTTTAGGGCGGATGCCTTATCTCTTCTTGGAAAGGATGGAACAAAGCACATGAAATTATTGGGAATTGAAAGCTCGGGACTCGTGGCCAGCGTTGCCGTGGCAGAGGATGGCGTGCTCCTGGGGGAATATACGACAAATTATAAAAAAACGCATTCGCAAACGCTTCTTCCGATGCTGGATGAGCTTAAGAGAATGACGGAGCTAGACCTTTCGAGCATTGATGCCATTGCGATTTCCGCAGGGCCTGGTTCCTTTACGGGACTTCGCATAGGTTCCGCAACGGCGAAGGGACTGGGACTTGCTTTGGATAAGCCCTTGGTAGAGGTTCCGACGCTGGAGGGTCTCGCTTATAATTTATATGGTTGTCACGGATTGATTTGTCCTATCATGGATGCCAGAAGAAATCAAGTATATACTGGCATTTATGAGTTTGTCGATGATGAAGGGCAGACGAGCGTTGACGGTGCGCGGGAGCAAAAGCTGGTGCTTCAATCCGTCATGACGCAGACGGCCATGGACATTCATGAGCTCTTGAAGGAACTTGAGAGATTAAATCGGAGAGTCATCTTTTTGGGAGACGGCGTACCCGTGTATGGAGAGGTCATTCGTAAGGAATGTGCCGTTCCGTTTTCCTTTGCACCTGCACATTTGAATGCACAGAGGGCAGGAAGTGTCGTGGCACTTGGCGAGGTGTATTATGCGCAGGGTAGGACAATTTCTTCCGATGAGCATGGACCAGAGTATTTGAGAAAGAGTCAGGCGGAGAGGGAGAAAGAGGAACGCGCACAAGGTAATGCGAAATAGGGCTACGGATCAGCTGCGCTGCATATGCGAGAATTTGAAAAATTGCAAGAATTATGAAAAGCTGTGAGGATTCGGAAAGCATGTGAGAGCGGAAGGTTTTGAGCTTGAATGGAGAGACGGGGATGGATTATAAAATTGTTCCGTTGGCGGACAGGCATGTTTCAGAGCTTGCGGACATAGAGGCGGCACTGTTTTCAATGCCATGGTCGGAGAAAGCCTTTTCTGATTTGCTAAAGCACGATTATTGTCATTATCTTGTTGCGGAGGAAAATGGCGAGCCCGTTGGCTTTGCGGGGATGACGCTGCTTGGCGATGAGGGAGACATTGATAAGGTCATGGTGGAGCCGGGGCATCAGCGACAGGGGATTGCGGATGCAATGCTGGAAGCATTGTTTTCGCTAGGTGCAGAAAAAGGTGCAGCGGCCTATACGCTGGAGGTGCGCGCAAGCAATACGCCGGCGATCCGCCTGTATGAAAAACACGGGTTTGTCAGTGAGGGCGTAAGGCCGAGATTTTATGAGAAGCCTACGGAGGATGCGCTGATCATGTGGAAGCGCAGCTAAGAGTAATCATAAGATCGATAGAACGTCATGGGTGTCGAGGCATCAAGGAAATACGATCATCGTATGTTAGCCGCGATATAGAATGGACTAGGAAAGGACGGCAGGAAGGAAACGCTGGAATGCCGATGATATCATATGTTAGACGTATGTCTTTTGGGAACGGGTGGAATGATGCCGTTGCCTTATCGGTGGCTGACTTCCCTGATGATGAAATATAATGGCAAGAGTATTTTGATTGACTGCGGCGAGGGAACGCAGATTGCCATGCGTGAGAAGGGTTGGAGCGCAAAGCCCATCGACGTGATCTGTTTTACGCATTATCATGCGGATCATGTCAGCGGACTTCCCGGGCTTCTTCTTTCCATGGGCAATTCGGAGCGAACGGAGCCCTTGCTTGTGATTGGCCCGAAGGGATTACAGCGCGTTGTGAATGCGCTTCGTGTGATCGCACCAGAGCTTCCCTTTGAAATCCAGTTTCATGAGCTTGGCTCGGAGCAGGAGGACATTGTATTTGACGGCTTTACCATTCGCGCCTTTCGCGTGAATCATAACGTGGTATGCTATGGGTACAGTTTGAAGATTCCGCGTGCTGGCAAGTTTGACAAGGACAGGGCACTGGCGCAGGAGATTCCGCTGAAGCTCTGGAGTAGGCTTCAGAAGGGTGAGATCATCGAGCAGGACGGAAAGACCTATACGCCTGACATGGTGATGGGTGCTGACCGTAAGGGCCTTAAGGTCACGTATTCTACGGACACGAGGCCAACGCAATCCATCGAAGAAAATGCAGTGGGGAGCGACCTGCTGATCTTAGAGGGTATGTATGGCGATGAGGAAAATTTCGTAAAGGCCAAGGAACATCGTCACATGATGATGCAGGAGGCGGCGAAGATTGCCGCGAAGGCGCAGGTGCCGGAGCTATGGCTGACGCATTATAGTCCTGCCATGCCGAAGGCGGATATTTATTTGGACGAGCTTCGGAAAATCTTCCCGAACGTGATCACGGCAAAGGACGGACGGAGCGTGGAACTACGGTTTGATGATGAGGAAGAGAAGGCTTAATGGAGAACATAAAAGTGGAAAAAGATGTTTGTTTATTAGCAATAGAAAGCTCCTGTGATGAGACGGCAGCAGCCGTTGTGAAAAATGGGCGGGAAGTGCTTTCCAACGTCATTTATTCTCAGATTGCGTTGCATACGGAATATGGCGGCGTCGTACCTGAGATTGCTTCCAGAAAGCATATTGAGAAAATTAATCAGGTAATCAGGCAGGCACTTTCTGATGCGGGAAAATCATTGCAGGATTTGGATGGAATTGCAGTGACTTACGGTCCTGGACTAGTCGGCGCGCTTTTGGTTGGCGTTTCAGAGGCAAAGGCCATCAGCTTTGCCACGGGACTTCCGCTGCTTGGCATTCATCACATTGAAGGTCATATCAGTGCCAACTATATTGAAAACAAGGAGCTGGAGCCGCCCTTTGTATGTCTGGTGGCTTCTGGTGGTCATTCACATCTTGTCGTGGTGAAGGATTATGGTGAGTATGAAATCATCGGCAGAACCAGAGATGACGCGGCTGGAGAGGCTTTTGACAAGGTGGCGCGCGCAATTGGCCTTGGATATCCCGGCGGTCCGAAGATTGACAAGCTGTCGAAGGAGGGAAATCCTGATGCCATTGCATTCCCTCGTGCAAAGGTGAATGAAAATGAATATGATTTTAGCTTTAGTGGTTTAAAATCTGCGGTGCTGAATTATTTGAACGGCTGTCAGATGAAGGGAGAGGAGGTCAATCGCGCTGACGTTGCAGCTTCCTTTCAAAAGGCAGTGATTGACGTACTTGTGGAGCATTCCATACATGCCGTAAAGCAGTTTGGATATGATAAGTTTGCAATTGCCGGAGGCGTTGCTTCAAATTCCTCCTTAAGAAAGGCATTCGAAGAGCGCTGCGCGTCGGAGGGCATTCAGTTTTATCATCCCTCACCGATTTATTGCACGGATAATGCGGCAATGATCGGCGCGGCAGGATATTATGAATTTATCAAGGGCGTGCGAAGCGGATATGATTTGAATGCGGTTCCCGGACTAAAGCTTGGCGAGAGATAATGGCAACTTTTGAAAGACGATTTGCTTAAATATATGGCAATGTGTGTCGGGCTTTTGACGCAAGGAGATCACAAAGGAAAATGATTCTGAGTGGGATGGTGTAATAGATATGGGGAAGAATATTGCAGTCATATTAGCAGCGGGAACGGGTAGTCGCATGAAGGCTGGCGTGGCAAAGCAGTTTCTTGAGCTGGCAGGAAAGCCGTTGATCTATTATGCGCTGAAGGCTGTTGAGGATTCTAAAATCATAGAGGAATGCATTCTGGTGACTGGCGAGGATGACATGCAGAAGATGCAACAGGAGATCGTTGGAAAGTATGGCTTTCATAAGGTGACGGCCATTATTCCTGGCGGAAGCGAACGGTGCTTTTCCGTTGCCAATGCCATGCGATGGATTGCAGCAATCAAACAGGGTGCACCGGAAGCAAAGGATGTTGTATTTATACATGACGGGGCCAGGCCCTTTTTAACGGAGGAGATTCTGGAGAGAACGTTGCAGGCGGCAAAGGAATATGGGGCCTGCGTGGCGGCCATGCCATCTAAGGATACCGTAAAGCTGATGGATGAGGATGGTTTCGCAAAGGAGACGCCGGATCGGAAGATAGTTTGGACCGTACAGACACCGCAGGTTTTTGACAGGAAATTGATCGTAGAGGCTTATCAGAGCTTTGAACGTGATTTGCCGGAAAGAGGCATTGTTACGGATGATGCGAGTGTCGTGGAGCTTTATACGGACGTGAAGGTAAAGCTGGTGGAAGGGGCATATTCCAACATTAAGGTGACCACGCCTGAGGATATGATGATCGCTGAAGCATTTCTAATGAAAAAATAGATGAAAAAATCAGCAGAAGATGGCAGTCAGAACTTGATCGAAAATAATTTGAAAAAAAGGTTGACATCGAAGGGTATTTTTGATATTATAACTTTTGCCGCTGATGAAGCGGACACTTTGGAGAGATATCGAAGTGGTCATAACGAGGCGGTCTTGAAAACCGTTTGTCCGCAAGGGCGCGTGGGTTCGAATCCCACTCTCTCCGCTGGGAGAAAGAGAGATTCTCCTGCCAGTTTCATAGCAATTTATGTGTAAGTAGAGCATTTTGGAGAAGTACCCAAGTGGTCGAAGGGACACCCCTGGAAAGGGTGCAGGTCGTTAATAGCGGCGCGAGGGTTCAAATCCCTCCTTCTCCGTTCAAGGCAATAGCCTTGATTGAACATTGATAAGTAAACAACAATGCAACCCTGAAGATTCCAGATAAAGACTTTGTTTTTGACAAAGTCGAACGGGATGAAGAAGGCTTTGCCTTCGAATTCTCGTGTTGTCTGAGATTTCAGAGAACGAATACCTAAACAAAGAACAGTAAAAGCCAGATTAACAAATATCGTTGATCCGGCCGGAAAAAACTTTTATTGAGAGTCTGATCCTGGCTCAGGA
>JAFXQK010000018.1 GCA_017527205.1 Lachnospiraceae bacterium
AAACAAAAGAGAATCTGAGATCGCTCCATGTGGTAAGCGAAGATGAAAATGCCGTCTGGCTCATCGATTATTGGTGCAACAAGGATATTCGTGGATTGATCCAAATGCCGTTTTCCAGACATTGGATTATGCATCTTGAAGCGTGCCTGAGAATTAAAAACAAGATTCATCCGTAAAGAAATACAGCGAAAGGAACAATATGATTAAGTGAGCGAATGCGGAAGCTGTCGAAATACTTGCAAATATAGATAATTATGCTCGATGGCGTGCAACTTATAGTTGCGTGAATCGCAGAAAGAGCGCTTCCCGGTTGGTGGAAAGGTTCGCATATATCAGGTAATCTATACTTGCCACGCGGGGCAAAAACGAAAAAAAGCAAGTATGGATGAAAAGGAGAATCGACATGAGTTTTGGAAAGAACCTTCAGTATTTACGCCAGCTTAGTAAAAACATGACACAGGAAGCTCTTGCGGAGAAGCTGAACGTAAGCCGTCAGACTATCTCAAAATGGGAGATGGATACTGCGAATCCCGAAATGGATAAGGCACTGGAAATATGCAGGATATTCATTGCTCCGGAGCATTTCCGAAAAGGGTATGGGGTCTTTATGATGCGGGAAGTGGAGAATATGTTCCCTGAAGTAAAAGAATTTACGCTGGATACCCCTGTTTGGAATGTCAGGACAAACAGTTTTTATCTTAAGCTTGGTTATAAGGAAATTAAGCGCGATAACGAATTTGTGTTTTATTCAAAGCATCTCTGACGCAGGATACGGACAAAACAATATTACCGGAAATTGAGGCGTGAAGTTAGTCTTCGTTTCATCTTCGCAAGCAGTGCATCTCGGGCCCGTGATGCAATTCCGCAAAGATAGATTTTTCCTTGGATAATCTTGAGCTGTCGGAGCTGAAAGGGCAAAGCGACATATGAGCAGATAAAGGATTATGTCAGAGAGCAGACGGGATTCAGAGTATCATCATTATACATTTCCCAAGTGAAGAGAAAGTGTGATCTGGAAGTCGGAGAAAGCTACAACAAGCCTAAGTCAGAAGATGCAAGACAGCCTCAGTGTACGCCGGAGAAGGAAGAGGCGATCATGCAGGCACTTAAGCATTATGGCATTATTTAGAGGGGGATTGTGCAAATGAGTATCAAAGCATTTTTTGTGGATTTTTATGGAACTATCGTACATGAAGACGGTGAAGTGATCAAAAAGATTACGGATATCATATGCAAAACCGGAAGAGTGGAAGATCCTTCTGAGGTGGATGCATTTTGGTGGAAGGATTTTCAGACCATGTTTACGAATTCCTTTGGCGAAACCTTTGAAACGCAAAGGGTGTTGGAGGAAAGATCCTTAGTACATACACTGGAGCACTTCGGCTCGGACGCCGAGGCAAAAGAACTGAGCAATATGATGTTCGCGCATTGGATCAAACCGCCAATCTTTGAAGATTCAAAGGCGTTTTTCGAAAAGAGTCCTCTTCCGGTATATGTGGTTTCTAATATCGATACTTCGGACATCCTACAGGCGATCGCTTATCATGGTCTGAATCCGGCGGGAGTGTTTACTTCCGAGGATGCAAAGAGTTATAAGCCCAGGAAAGAATTATTCGAACTGGCACTGAAGTCCACCGGTCTTGCGCCGGATGAAGTGATCCATATTGGGGATTCCGTCAGCAGTGACGTGCAGGGGGCGGCAAAGGTCGGGATCAGAGCACTGTGGCTGAATCGCTTCGGAAAGAATGTTCCTGAAGGCGTAGAGAGTATCTCCGGGCTGTCAGAGGCGTTTGACAGGATAGGGCAATAACAACTAATGTGAGGTTTTTGTATGGTACGAGAAGTCGTAAAAGAGGATTTGGATGCATTGCTTGATCTGTATCTGTTTTTACATGAAGATAGTATTCCGGATCATGATAATCACTTAGAGAAAACATGGGCGCAGATTATTGAAGATCCGAATCATCATCTGCTCGTGAATGAAATTGATGGTCAGATTGTATCCTCCTGTGTATGTGTGATCATACCGAATCTTACAAGGAACGTAAGGCCGTATGCCTTTATTGAGAATGTAGTAACGCATGCTGATCATAGAGGAAAAGGTTATGCAGGAGAGTGCCTGGCTTACGCAAAGAAGATTGCTGAGCAGGAAAATTGCTATAAAATGATGCTCCTTACCGGATCAAAGAAGCCGGAGACGTTGCATTTCTATGAAAAGGCAGGATATAACAGCAGTGATAAGACAGCTTTCATACAGTGGTTAGGGAGGGATCAGTAATCTATGGGCTCAATACTACAGACGACACTAATTTCAAACCAAAACTTGTGGAGTGCGTGTTGCCTTGCAAAGCAATTAAACTTGATGTATTTCCCCAAAATGTTATAATATGGTATAATCATGCCAAAGGGCACGCAAATTGTCTGATTGGTGCGATTTTGCTTACTTAGGACGGACTGACTTTTGGACGGGAGGTCAGAACATGAAAAAGACTTTCATTATCATTGTCAACGTGGGTATTATGGCTGCCATATTGATCTTCGTCATTTTCTATTCCAGATATGAAAACAGGGAGTCTTACCGCAGACAGGTTGAACATTTTGAGAACACGATGGTTACCATGGAGCACTTGACGGAGAATTATCTGGAGGGTGAGCAGTGGATTTGCGACGTATGGTCTCAGTATATCAATAGTAAAAATATGACAATGGAAGAGGCAACCGCGTATATTCGCTCTTCTCACGTGCTTGAGAATGCCTCGGCACATTTGATTTCACTTGACTCGATCACGGGTCTCTCAACGCGTCCGAGGCTCGGAACAACCGATGATTATGCGGTTTCCTATGCGCGGCTTGAGCTCCTAAGTGACCCGGAATGGATCAAAGAGATCGGTAAGTCGATCAACATATCCCGCGCCTATACCAATCCGATGAATGGGGAGCAGTCATTGGCTTTTTGCAACAACATAACGTTGTATGATCCGGAAAGAGGTACGTCGTACGCTGCAGTGCTTCTGCGGGTTATGCCCATCTCGGTGCTGGAGCAGAAATGGATTTTCCTGCAGAAGGAGCTGGTAAACACTGAGCTGTCAATGATCGACGCAAACGGCGATTATATTTTGAAGGGACATAACTATAAAAACTCCAATTTTTTTGAGTTTTACAAATCCTATAATCCTGCGGATCCGGAATCGTCGAGAAAATTATTTGACGGGATTACTTCAGAGACAGGTTCCATTTTAATGATCGATTCACACGGACAGGAATGTGTTTTGGCATATACCCCCGTATCGGCAACCGTCGGCTGGTCGCTGCTTGGTCTTGTGCCGACTAAGGACCTCAAGGTAGATACCGAGAACTGGCTGTTAATCGGTGTGGTTTCAGCAGGCCTGTTGATCTTGTTTTTCTGTGATCTTTTCTATATACTATATTTTAACAAACGCCTTCAGATCACGGCCAGGGAAGCTGAGTCCGCAAATCGGGCCAAGACGGATTTCCTCTCTGCCATGTCTCACGACATTCGTACTCCCATGAATGCGATCATTGGCCTTACGACGCTCGCTGAGAAAAATCTTGGGGATGAGGATTCGACGAGGGAAAGCCTTCGGAAAATCGGCCTCGCGAGTAATCATTTGCTGACGCTGATCAATGACATTTTGGATATTTCGAAGGTGGAAAGCGGAAAGCTGAACCTGAGTCCCCTGACATTCTCCATTGTAGAAACGGTCGAAAATCTTGTGACGATTTCACAGCCGATGGTCAAGGAAAAAAATATAGAATTTAGCTTTAACGTCAGTCAGATGGAAAAGGAATACCTGTTTGCGGATCAGCTTCGGCTAAATCAGATTTACATCAATATTCTCTCCAATGCCATCAAGTACACGCAGCCGCGAGGACGCGTGGCAGTCACCCTGCTTGAGGAAAAAAGCACGCTTCCTGAGTGCGTACGGTTGACCTTTGTCGTGGCGGATACCGGTATCGGCATGAGTAAGGAATACATGGAAACCATGTATCAGCCATTTTCACGGCAGGTTGACAGCCGGGTCAACAGCATTCAGGGAACCGGTCTTGGCTTGGCCATTACGAAGCAGATGGTAGAGTTGCTTGGCGGAACAATTACGTGTCAAAGCGAACAGGGCAAGGGAACAACCTTTACGGTTGTACTGGATATTCAGGAAGCCGAGAGACAGCGGGAAGACATGCAGCTTGATCCTATGGAAGTACTGATCGTTGATGATGATGAGATCGGCCTTAAGACGACGGCTCAAACGATAGAATCTCTTGGCGCGTCTGCCGAGCAGGCAAAAAAAGGCTCGGAAGCGCTCGAGATGATCAGACAAAGGCATCTTTCCGGTCAGGATTATCAGTTGATCATTGTTGACTGGAAAATGCCGGAAATGGACGGCCTTGAGCTTACAAGCCTAATCCGGTCGGGGATGGGCAAGACCATTCCGATTTTATTAATCTCTGCGTATGACTGGTCGGAGGTTGAGGATAAGGCAAAGGTAGCCGGTGCAAATGGATTTATCTGTAAACCGATGTTCCGTTCAACGCTCTATGATAAGATCAACGAGCTGATGGGAAAGAAGTCAAGGTCCCCGGAACCGGAGGATGATTATTCCGATTTGCAGGGCCTCCATATTCTTGTGGCTGAGGATAATGACATTAACTGGGAAATCATCTCAGCCATGCTTGCCATGTTTGGAATCACTACCGACCGGGCGGAAAACGGACGGATCTGTGTGGACATGATGCGCCATGCTTCGGAAGGAAGCTATGAACTGATCTTCATGGATATTCAGATGCCTGAAATGAATGGCCTCGACGCTACGAGAGCGATCCGAAGGCTGGAGAACCCTTGGGCAGCCTCCATTCCGATTGTTGCAATGACGGCGGATGCCTTCTCCGAAAATGTCGCGGAATGCCTGAACGCCGGAATGAATGGTCATATTGCAAAGCCTGTCGATATCAAATTAGTAATCAGGGAAATCCGAAGAATTAAGGAGGAAAGAGGACGATGATGAGAAAGATGGCTTGTAAGATTTTGGCAGTGTTCATGGTGCTTGGCCTGACGGCCTGCGGCACGGAAAAGCCGAAAACAACTGCTGAGAAAGGCTTTAGCCCGTCGTTGGAGGCCTCCAGCAGCTGCCATGTCAAAATTGTAGGCGGGTATGATAACTTTGAGGCGCTGGAGGCTGAGTTTGACCGCTTCAATGAATATTATCCCAACGTGGAGCTCGTATATACCAAGGTGGATGATTATGCCAACATGATTGGCACGGTGCTGGACGGAAAGGATGCTCCCGACCTTTATGTCAATTACTCCTGGATGTATGGCAGGGATCAATATAAAGCGTCCATTGATCATGCCGAGAATCTGGCTGATCCGTCCCTGGGAATGGAGCTTGGCTGTATTCGCGGCAATATTATTCTGAATACGGATGATGGTACCCTTCCCATGGTTCCGGTATTTTCAAACACCTATGGCATGCTTGTCAACAACAATCTTTTTGAAAAGGAAGGCCTGAGCGTCCCGACGACATATCAGGAGCTGGTGAAAACCTGTGAGACATTTCGGGAAAAAGGATATGAAAACCCGATCATGGGTTTTACAAAAAAGGAGACAACCTCTCTTTATACCTTGACGATTTATCCGTTCTTCTGCAGCACCATTGCAAATGACGCGGAGGCTGTCAAAAAGCTCAATACCCTGGATTCGTCGGCAGGCGGGTATCTGCGGCCCTCCCTTGAGAAAATTACCCAGTTTCTAAACGATGGCTGCGCGAACATAGAGGCCTGCGGACAGATTGAAAATAACTATGATGCCGTGATTCTTCGCTTTTTTGAGGGTGACGTGCCCATGATGACATGCTCGGGAGATACCGTTTCCGGGACAAAGAAGCGGGAAAGCCGTTCGGAAGCATTTATCGCAAATCCGTTTCAGTACACCTTCGTTCCAATTCCCATGTCGGATGAGGGCGCCGTATTTCTGGATATGTCGAACCTGCAGTTTTCGGTCAACAAGGACAGTTCCAATCTGGACATGGCCAATGAATTTATGCGTTTCCTGATAACAACGCGGGAACTGAATGAGATGGCTAAAAACAAGGGACTGATGGCACCGACCAGGGACCTGACTTTTAACAGCATGTATGCTGCGTTCGGAGCGGTTCCGGAGTCGCGGATCCTCTCGCCGGAGGAGATTGGACTATCGGATGATGCCGTCATCCAGTTCAGACAGGCGTTATATCGCGTCGCAACCGGGGAATTGTCCATAGATGAGGCCATTGCCCGCTATGGCTCGTTTACGCAGTGACGGAGCCCTTAGAATAGACCTATTGACGTGATGGGTGAATAATGATACTATTTTATCGATAAATCGGCCATCTGCCTGGGGCATATCGATTGCCCCGGGCTATTTTTTGACAGGAAAAGAGGGAGTCATGAACGAGATTATTAAGGGTGAGGAAATCGACCAAATTGTACAAAGGATTTTGGAAAGCTTTGACGGAGAAAAGAACATTGATGAGATTAACATTTTCAATAAGCCGGATAAGACGGAGGTCCATGCTCTGATTCAGGATTTGTTTGGAATCATCTATCCGGGTTATTTTCGTGATCGCTCCTATAAGACCTATAATCCAAAGAACAGCCTTGCCGTATCCATTGAGGATATTTTCTATCATCTCGAAAAGCAGGTTTATCTTGCATTGGATTATGGCCCTAAGAGAGGTGCGTACACAGAGGAGGAACGAAAGAAGGAGAGCTATCGCATCTGCAGGGCTTTCTTTGACAGAATTCCAATGATTCGCGAATATATCGAAACAGACCTGCTTGCGACCTTGGATGGAGATCCGGCGGCCGGATGCTTTGAAGAGATTATTTTGGCCTACCCCGGACTTATGGCGATTACGGTGTATCGATTGGCACATGAGCTTTACGTGGAACAGGTTCCCGTGCTTCCGAGGCTCATGACGGAGTGGGCGCACTCCAAGACGGGAATCGACATTCATCCGGGTGCAACCATAGGAAAGTATTTCTTTATTGACCACGGGACGGGCATTGTTGTCGGTGAGACGTCCATCATTGGAAAGAATGTCAAGATTTATCAGGGCGTGACCATTGGCGCACTGTCCACAAGGGGCGGTCAGAAGCTTTCGGGCAAGAAGAGACATCCGACCATCTGCGACAATGTTACGATTTATGCAGGCGCATCCATTCTCGGCGGAGATACGGTCATCGGTGAGAATGCAGTGATTGGCGGCAATACGTTCATTACCCGTTCGGTGGAACCAAATACAAGAGTTAGCATGAAGAACCTTGAGATGGAGTATCAATCCGGGAACAGTAAGCGAAAGAGCGAAGAGCTTTTGCAGGGGGACGCATGGTATTATATCATCTAAAATCAGGATGGGAAGAAAAATGCACAAAGAGTTTTTAATGGGAAATGAGGCAATTGCGCTGGGCGCCTTGGCGGCTGGCGTGAATCTGGTGGCGGGATATCCCGGGACACCCTCAACAGAGGTGCTGGAGACCATTGCAAAGCGCAATCCCGGAAATGTCTACGTGGAGTGGTCCATCAATGAAAAGGCCGGCATGGAGGTGGCGGCTGGCGCGGCATATGCAGGCGCGAGAACGCTTGTCACCATGAAGCAGGTGGGGCTGAACGTCGCATCGGACCCTTTAATGAGTTTGGAATACATTGGAGTTAAGGGCGGCATGGTCGTTTTGGTCGCTGATGATCCCGGACCCATTTCCTCTCAGACGGAGCAGGACACCAGAACCTTCGGCATGTTTGCAAAGGTGCCCGTATTTGATCCCTGCTCAGTCAGGGATGCCTATGAGATGATTCAGGAGGCATTTGAGGTCTCGGAAACCTATGGAACGCCTGTGATTTTCCGCGCAACGACGAGAGTGGATCACGGCTATGAGGCACTGGAGGTCAAGGACGAGGGCGAATATAAGAACAATCGGCCGGAGGGCTTCGTGAAGGATTCCTCGAGATGGGTCATCTTTCCGAGGCTGTCCGTGAAAAATCATGCCTTGATAGAGCAGAGAAATGAAAGACTTTCCGAGGTGTTCTCTCAATATCCCAGAAATGTCATTCTGTGGGAGAAGAGTCGAAAGGAACGTTGCGTTGGGGAGGAGCTGCCAGTATGCCATGAAGAGCAAGACCGACAGGGCTGCAGACGGGGGATTGCCACGCAGGGTGCAAATTATGGTTACGTGCTGGATTCGAAGCAGGATGGAGACGTTCGGATTTTGCGCGTGGCAACGCCATTTCCTTTTCCGGAGAAGCTTGCACTGGAATTCTTAGAAGGCTTAGATGAGGTTCTCTGCGTGGAAGAGCTGGATCCCGTGATTGAGCGCGCATTGACTTATGTTTGCGGGAAATATGGATTGGCCGTGAAAATTCGAGGGAAGAAGACGGGAGACCTGCCGCTGTCAGGAGAAAACACTCTGGAGATTGTGGAAAATGCGATTTGCAGGTTTTTGGGAGCAGAGAGCAAAGAATGCAGCGGAGAGAAAGCTGCGGCTGATCCTGCTTCTGCGAAAGAACCTGCAGAAAAGAATTTGCTTCCTGAGCCGCCTGCCCTTCCTGTTAGACCTCCGGTCCTCTGCGCAGGCTGTCCTCACAGGGCTTCCTTCTATGCAGTGAAGACGGCAATGAAGGGACAGAAGACCATATATTGCGGCGACATCGGATGCTATACGCTAGGCAATGCGCAGCCACTCGACATGTGCGATACTTGTCTTTGCATGGGAGCGGGCATCGGCATCGCGCAGGGCGTGTTCCATACGGAGCCTGATACAAAGTGCTTCGCCTTTGTTGGGGATTCTACCTTCTTTGCATCAGGAATTACGGAAACCATTAATGCGTTTTATAATCAGGCGGATCTAACGCTTGTCATTTTGGATAATTCGACGACGGCCATGACAGGCCATCAGCCGCATCCCGGCACGGGACGCACGGTTATGGGGCAGGCAGTCGAAAAGGTCAGCATGGAAAAGGTGCTTTGCGCGATCGGACTAGAGACGGTGGAGACTGTTGATCCCTTGGATTTTCAATTGAGCGTGGAGACCGTAAGACGCGTCGCGGCAAAGCCCGGCGTAAAGGCCATCATTTTCAGGTCTCCCTGCATCGCCTTGACAAAGCCTGTAGGCCGTTCCAGGGTTACTTCGGAGAAATGTATCGGCTGCGGAAAATGTATCCGTGAGCTGGGTTGCCCTGCACTCGTGCTGGGAGAAGATGGCAAGAAGGCAAGGATTGACACGTCGCTTTGCACGGGCTGTACCCTTTGTGAGCAGATTTGTCCCGTCGGTGCCATTTCTGGCGGCATGAAGAATGATACGGCAAAAGATGACGTGATAAAGCAGTCTGAGATTAGGAATGATACGGCAAAGGAGGGCGCAGCAAATGAGTAAGAATATCATTCTTTGCGGCGTCGGCGGTCAGGGAACCATTCTGGCGTCCAGGCTGATCGCTTCCGCAGCCATGAAAAAGAATTTGCCCATTAAGACAGCGGAAACCATTGGCATGGCACAGCGCGGCGGAAGCGTGTTCAGTCACCTTCGCATCGGTGAGGATGCCAACACTCCACTCATTGCGAAGGGCACGGCAGATCTCATTATTGGTTTTGAACCTGGCGAAACCGTGAGACAACTCCCCTTCCTCAAAAAGGGTGGGGCCGTCGTTGTAAGCAGTCGTCCCGTCATGCCGGTCAGCGCCATGATAGGGAAATCCACCTATGACGCTAATGCAATGCTGACCTATCTGAAGGAAAACGTTGAGCATCTTACCATTGTCGATGCAGACCAGGCGGCCTCCGATCTCGGTTCCGCCAAAACCCTCAACGTCGTGCTCCTTGGCGCAGCCCTCCGCAGCGGCGAACTGGGCCTTGGGGAGAGTGAGATCATCGAATCCATGAAAGAACGAATTCCAGAGAAACTATGGCAACTGAATTTTCAATCCCTTAATTGGAGTAGTTGACCCATTATTTTTATATTTTTCAAAATGTAAGTGCCGGAGTGGGATGATCCCATTGGAACAATTAGCCGGCAGCACTTAGTGAACCTAGACTCTCAAAAGACGCGAACGAGACTTGAAGTCGAGAGAGTGTCTTTGCCTGAGAGTCGACGGTGAACTTAGTGCAGTCCGAGCCGTTCCATGGGATCACCCACTCCGGCACATAACTAGGACAAAAAAATAAAGGAGAAAAAGCCATGCAGATCAATGAAACACAGCTTAGGCAGGTAAACACGCAGATCGGGAGACTGATCGCGGCAGACAATTTCTACGGCAAGCGTCTCAAGGCAGCCGGCGTCGACAGGGTTGAGACCGTGGAGGATTTCTTGAACCTTCCGTTTTCCGAGAAGGAAGATCTTCGCGAAGCATATCCCCTTGGACTTATGACCTGTAAGGAGGAGGACGTTGTCAGAATCCATTCCTCTTCCGGAACGACGGGAAAGCCCGTCATCATCCCTTATACCGCGAAGGACGTGGATGATTGGGGAGAGATGTTTAAGCGCTGCTATGAGTTCGCAGGCATTACCAACAAGGATCGCATTCAGATTACCCCTGGATATGGTCTTTGGACGGCAGGAATCGGCTTCCAGAACGGCTGTGAAAAGCTCGGTGCCATGGCAGTGCCCATGGGCCCTGGAAATACGCAAAAGCAGCTTCAGATGATGATGGACCTAAAGAGTACCGTCATCTGTGCTACCTCTTCTTATGCGCTTCTTCTTGCGGAGGAGATTGAGAAGCAGGGCATCAAGGATAAGATCTGTCTGAAGAAGGGCGTCATCGGTTCCGAACGCTGGGGCGATAAGATGCGTCAGCGCATCCATGACGAGCTTGGCATAGAGCTCTATGACATTTATGGCCTGACTGAGATTTATGGCCCTGGCATTGGCATTAACTGTAAGTATGACACGGGCATGCACTACTGGGATGATTATATCTATCTTGAGATCATTGATCCCGCGACGGGAAAGAACGTACCTGACGGCGAGTGGGGAGAAATTGTGATCACGACGCTGGTGAAGGAGGGCGCACCGCTCATTCGCTTTAGAACCCATGACCTTTCCAGAATCATTCCCGGAGAATGCCCCTGCGGAAGCAAGTACCCGAGAATTGACGTGATCTCCGGCAGAAGCGATGACATGATGAAGATTAAGGGCGTGAATGTTTTCCCGAAGCAGATTGAAGAGATCCTTGCAACCTTCCCTGAGCTTTCCAGCGAGTATCAGATCCGCATTTCTCACTTGGATGGCAAGGACAGCATGCGTATCTACATTGAGGCCAGCGGCAGCAATGACTTTAAGGAGCTGCAAAAGAAGGTGGCCGACGCCGTAAAGAGCAAGATTGGATTTACGCCCATCGTTTATGTCGTTGAGCTTGGCTTTTTGCCTAGAAGTGAGAAGAAGACGAAGCGCGTGATTGATGAGAGATTTGATTGATCAGTCGACATAAGCAAAGTGACTGATTGCAAAGTGGCAGCGAGTTGATGAAGACTTGTAAGAAAAGGAGAAGAAGCTATGCCGCCAAGAGGAGGTGGGCCAAGAGGCCCGATGGGTGGAGGCTTTCTGACGGAGGAAGAGAAAGCAAACCGCCCCAAGGTCACGTGGCCGTTATTAAAACGCGTATTTCGTTATCTGCTTCCCTATTGGAAGCAAATGTTCCTGGTGCTTTGTGCCATCGTTCTTTCTTCCGTGTTGGGACTTTTGCCCTCCGTGTTGACTGGACGGATCATTGATGAAGGCTTGATCGGACGGAATCTGGACATGCTGATCAAGCTGATTCTTCTGAGCCTGGGAGTTACGCTTGGATCGAACCTGATCGGTGTCGGAGAGAATTACTTAAACAACTGGATCGCGCAGCACATCACCTATGACATGCGAAACCAGATGTATCGTCATCTGCAAAAGATGAGCCAAAAGTTTTTCACCTCGAATAACCAGGGCGACGTCATTACGCGAATGACCAGTGACATCAGCGGCGTGGAGAGAGTTATTACGAGCACGTTTACTTCCATTCTTTCTAACAGTATTACGCTGGCTGCAGCCGTAGTCATCATGTTTCGGCAGAACTGGATTTTGGCATTGGTTGGGGCGGCGATCGTTCCTCTCTTTGTCATTCCGACGAGACTGGCAGGAAAAAAGCGATGGGAGCTGACGAAGGAATCTCAGGAGTGTAATGACGAGATCAATGGCATTTTGAATGAGACGCTGTCCGTCTCAGGTCAGCTCCTTGTAAAGCTTTTTTGCAAAGAAGAGCAGGAATACGAAAAATACAAAAGCGTCAATCACAGGATGATCAGGCTGAACATTCGCGAGAGCATGGCAGGGCGATGGTTTTGGGTTGTCATTTCGACATTCTCCAGCGTGGGTCCCATGCTGTTATATCTTGTCGGAGGCATTTTGATGATCCAATATGATTCCAGCCTGACCGTCGGTGACGTAACCGTTCTGGTGACGCTGCTTGGAAGAATGTATGGTCCGGTCAACATGCTCT
This sequence comes from Lachnospiraceae bacterium, assembly GCA_017527205.1. GTDB lineage: Bacteria > Bacillota > Clostridia > Lachnospirales > Lachnospiraceae > Acetatifactor. The sequence goes on from JAFXQK010000018.1 coordinate 12,512, forward strand.
TAAACATGCAGGTGGAATGGATTCGTTCCATGGCGCTGTTCACGAGAATTTTTGAATACTATGACATGCCCGTTGAGATTCAGAACAGCCCTGATGCCATTCATCCGGCAAGGGCGGACGGCAACGTGGAGTTCTGCAACGTGAATTTCTCCTACAGTGAGGAACGGCAGATCCTGAAAAACGTGAATTTCAAGCTAAACAGTGGCCACAGCATCGCAATCGTGGGGCCGTCCGGAAGCGGGAAGAGTACCATTATCAACCTGATCCCCAGATTATATGACGTAAGCTCTGGTGAGGTCAAATTCGACGGCACGGACGTAAGAAAGCTAGACCTCACGTTCCTTCGGGACAACATTGGCATTGTCAGTCAGGAGACCTATCTCTTTAACGGAACCATCCGTGAGAACCTCCTGTATGCGAAGCCCGATGCGACAGAAAACGAGCTCATTGAAGCCTGCAAGAAGGCGAACATTTATGACTTTATAGAAAAGCAGGAGCTGGGGCTGGATGCGGTTGTTGGGAATCGTGGCTTGAAGCTCTCCGGCGGTGAAAAGCAGAGAATCTCGATTGCGAGAGTGCTGCTCAAGGACCCTGCACTGTTAATTTTTGACGAGGCAACCTCCTCCCTGGATTCCATTTCTGAAAGTAAGATTCAGGAAGCAATTGACCCGATCATTGAATCACGCACGAGCATTTTGATCGCACACAGACTGTCCACCATTCTTGCGGCAGATGAGATTTTGGTAGTGAAGGATGGAGAGATTGTAGAGCGGGGCGTGCATTCCGATTTAGTGAAGGCGGGAGGCACTTACACGGAGCTATATGAGACCCAATTCCGCCGTGCACTTGAAGCTTAAAATGACCATGTGACTCCTTGTAAGATAAGGAGTCACAATTTTTTTAAAAAAGCTCTTGTGTTTTTATCCATTTGGTATTATGATAGGCACAATAAACTTTTTGATAAATTATTATCAATCCTGCGACGTGAGAAAGGCGATAGTGCTGGCCCATGTACGCAAGGGAGAGGAGAGACATGGAAAAGATTAAGGCATTCATGAAGCGCAAGGACATCGAGATTTCCCTGAAGCGTTATGGAATTGACGCATTGGGAGCAATGGCACAGGGACTTTTTTGTTCCCTTTTGATTGGTACGATCATTAACACGATCGGTACGCAGTTCAAGATCCCGTTTTTGACGCAAGCGGTTGCAACAATTTCTGGTACGGAGTACACGGTTGGGGGACTGGCATCGGCAATGAGCGGCCCGGCCATGGCAGTTGCAATTGGCTATGCATTAAAATGTCCGCCCTTGGTATTGTTCTCCATGATTACGGTTGGTTTTGCATCAAATGCGCTTGGCGGAGCAGGCGGCCCTCTGGCAGTACTCTTTGTGGCGATCATTGCTGCTGAATTTGGTAAGGCTATCTCCAAGGAGACCAAGGTTGATATTCTGGTAACGCCGCTTGTAACCATTGGCGTTGGTATTTTCTTCTCTTGGCTGATCGCACCGGCTTTGGGACAGGCAGCCATGAAGGTTGGTGATTTCATTAAGTGGGCGACGGAACAACAGCCGTTTATCATGGGTATTTTGGTATCAGTCGTGGTCGGTATGGCGTTGACCCTTCCCATTTCCTCTGCTGCAATCTGTGCGGCATTGGTGCTTACGGGACTGGCAGGCGGTGCGGCTGTTGCAGGCTGCTGTGCGCAGATGGTAGGCTTTGCCGTGATTTCCTTTAAGGAGAACAAGTGGGGCGGCCTGGTATCTCAGGGCATCGGTACCTCCATGCTGCAGATGGGGAACATTGTAAAGAATCCAAAGATTTGGATTGCACCTACTCTGGCCTCTGCAATTACCGGACCGATTGCAACCTGTGTATTCAAGCTGAAAATGAACGGTGCTCCCGTGTCCTCCGGTATGGGAACCTGTGGTTTGGTAGGTCAGATCGGTGTTTATTCCGGTTGGGTCAAGGATGTTGCAGAAGGCACCAAGGAAGCCATTACCGCTTTCGACTGGGTGGGCCTTGTCATGATTTCCTTCGTACTTCCCGCAGTTTTCTCCCTGATCATTCATGCAGGCGTGAAGAAGCTTGGCTGGGTGAAGGATGGCGACATGAAGCTTTCCTAAACGCGTCACGTGGTGTGAAAATGGCATGGTAGATTCGATAAAGCAGGGCGTGCTCGTAAGAGATGACGCTCTGTTTTTGTTTAAAACATATTTCAAATAATTACGGGAAAAGACAAACAATTGATTGGAATTGACGGAATAGTGAGCATTTGGTAAAATGATAACCAAAGAAGTAAGAAAACATGGTCTGGGTTTGGTTGTAAGTGAGGTGAAAACGTGAAGATAGATTCCTTGGCATTTAATCAAATAGCAATGACCTTAGCAGGACATTTTGACAGCCTGTTTTACGTGGACATGGAATCAGGTTGGTATACGGAGTTTATCCCCACTCGGTTGTTCGGGGAATTACATATTCCGCGGGAGGGGAACGATTTCTTTGCCATGTTTCGGGAGAATGCTCCGAAATGTGTCCATCCAAATGACCTAAAATTAATATTGCACCTTCATGAAAAAAAGATGGTATTGGAAAAGCTCTCTAAGAATCATTCCTTTTCCGTCAGCTGCCGTATTGTCATGAATGGGAAAACCATGCATGTCAGACATATCAACGTTCTGTGTGAGGATCAAAGGCATGTCCTTTTTTGCATGGAAAATATCGATGACGAGGTACAAAAGAAAGAGGAGCAACGGAAAATTCTGTTGTCAGCGGAACGCAAGGCACGCGTGGACGAGCTTACGGGCATAAAGAATAAAAATGCGTTCGCTGAGTGCACCCGCGCCATTGACAGAAGAATTCAGGCCGTAGAAAAAGAACTCTGCTTTGGGGTTGTCATGTGTGACGTCAACGACCTAAAGCGCTTTAATGATACCAGAGGGCACAGCTTTGGCGATGAAGTGTTGCGAAGAGCAAGTCGCATGCTTAGCGCCATCTTCCAGAATAGTCAAATGTTTCGGATTGGGGGAGATGAGTTCGCCATTGTACTCATGGGAGAGGATTATGAGATACGGGAAGAGCTGTTAGAGAGCCTAAGAAAGGAATCCTATGCCAATGGCCGCATGCGGTCAGGGCCCGTCATTGCAAGTGGAATGGCTGTGTTTGAACCGGCGAGGGACACGAGGTTTGCCGATGTGTTTGGCCGTGCGGATTCTCAAATGTACGAGAATAAAAAGCTCTTAAAATCAGGAAGCTCCGGTAAGGGCATCAGTAATGCAACAGTCATGGAGATTCCCGTTCCAGAGGCTAGAAAACATAAGCTGGATGGATTGTTTGGAGCTCTGTTTACCGCGGCGGGCGAAGGCTATGTATTTCTGAATGATCTTCGATATGATTATTCGAGATGGGCCCTTTCCCTCGTGGATGATTTTGGCCTTCCCTCAGAGTACATGTATCATGCTGGAAAGCAGTGGCAGCAGTTTGTTCACCCGGATGACTTGGCGCAATATCGAAAAGTAGTTGATGCAGTAGTGAATGGAAAGAGTGAAATGAAGTATCTGTGCTATCGCGCCCGCAGGCCGGACGGGACCTATGTCTGGTTCAAGCCGAGAGCCTTTATCCTCAATGATGATCAGGGGAATCCGGAATATTTTGGAGGGATCATTATTCCGCAGTAAATTGTTCATTGCATGAACTGTTGTGTTTTCCGGGAAATAATGTTAGAATGGTAACAGTCATTCATAAAACGATTTACAAGGAGGAATTTCTTATGGCTATGATGGAAAGACCTAACGTCACCGTGCTTCCTGACGGGGGGAAATACTGGGAGTACAAGTTTGAGATGTTTTATTTGAAAACTTATATTCCGGCGACGGACATTGATGGTGAGGTGAACAATTATACGTTCCGGGCACCGATGCTGACCATTCTTGAGGAAAAGAAGCAGAGCATGGAAGAGGCGATAGCTTTCGCGAAGACCAGTGGACTTTCTGAAGTTGCGTCCGCGGTGGACGGCGGCATTTACTTTATCTATCCTACGGCAGAGGATGGCTGGAAGAGCCAGACGCAGGAGCTGTATGCAGCAGTGATTGCAGAATTTAAGATGAATCCTTTTTACAAGGACGGCATCGTGGAGATCACTGACTTTTTCACGAGGGAGTTCAAGGGATATTTTGTCCGTGGCGCGATTTTCCGTGCGGATCTATACGGCTTTGGGGAATCCGCTGATTACATTGCAAGGAACCTCTTAAAGACGGTTCAGGGCGAATATCTGTGGGGACCCGGAGAGATAACGCCGGCCTGTGTATCCATGGAGAGATTGAGCGTTATCCCGGCACCTGAGCGCAAGGACATTGGCGTGATCAGCGTCGGCAACTCCGAGGCGGTTAATGCAGGTTTTGCTGGCTGTGAGAATCTTCTGATCAAGGATCAGGCAGATTATCAGGCAGACTTTAAGGGATTTGTTCGCAAGTTTAAGATGTGGTGTGGCAACATGGAAATCGAACCTGATTTCGAAGCACTTGACATGACGGAAGAAGCTGGCTGCGTAGTCGTGAAGACCGCTCCTGAAAACCATGGAAGATATAAGGATACGAAGGAGCATAAGGTTGGCTATTTCGCCTATTATAACAACAATGCATTTGACAATGGTCCGGCGCCGCTCCTCATGGGCTTCCATGGCGGCGGAGATTCCTCCATGTTCCTGACCTTCGTGTCCGGCTGGTGGGAGATTTGTCACAGATATGGGTTCCTTTACGTTGCCATTGACAATCATCAGGACGTACCTGCGGCAGAGGCCGTACAGGTGATTGAAGCGGTAAAGCAGCGCTATCATGTTGATGAGCACAGAATTTATGCAACCGGCTTTTCCATGGGCAGTGGCAAGACCTGGGACATGTTCCAGGAGTTCCCGTCCCTGTTTGCCGGCCTTGCGCCCGCAAGCGCACTGTTCCCCGTAAAGAACAACATGTTCGGAAAGTCCATTGACGACGGCATTAACATGGACGTGCCCGTGGCACTGTTCTATTCCGGCGGTGAAAAGTCTCATCTTCCCGAGCTTCCCTTCCAGGCAGAGCAGGGCATTGAACGTGTGCAGTATGCCGCACGGGTGAATCAGTGCAAATGCAAGTTTGACGTATCCTTTGCCGACAGGGACAAGTGGGAGGATCCCATTTATGGCGTACCTGGAGATCGCGTGGAGGTGCTTCATGACGAAAGCCGTGGAAGTGATCTGACGATTCGCTATTATGACAGTGAGGACGGCGTTTGCAGAACGGCATTTGCAAGCATCAGCGGTCAGGTACATGAGTGTCGTCACCATACTAATGAGGCGGCATGGAACTTTATTTCCAAGTTTACCAGATAAAAAGCTTCGGAGATAAGAACGTAGGAGAGGAACCTGACATGAGTAATTACATTATGGACCTGCGACAGTTTGTGGGTCATAGGCCACTGCTGCAATGCGCAGGCAGCATTATCATCGAGAACGAAAAGGGTCAAATTCTTTTAGGGAGAAGAACGGACAATCACCTTTGGGGATATGCGGGCGGAAGCGTGGAGCTGACGGAAACCGTGGAAGAATGCGCGAAGCGAGAGCTCTTTGAGGAGATGGGGCTTGAAGTAGATTCCATGGAGTTTTTCATGGTGAATTCCGGTCCTGAGGCGCATTATATTTATCCCAATGGTGATGAGGTGTACAATGTCGAGATCATATACCTCTCAAAGGATTATCGCGGAACGCCAAAGCGTCAGGAAGAGGAGATTGAAGAGCTGCGATTTTTTGAACCAAGCGAACTTACCATGGATATGATCTCCCCGCCGATTCGACCCGTGTTCAAGAAATATTTGGAACAAAAGGGACTTTCCTAATTGGATTTTTCAGCAATACCCTCTTGCACGGAGGGTATTGCTTTTTTTGATGGAATGGTTTAATATATATGGGTCTATATTTCGGAAGAAAGCTGAAAAATGGAGCCATGCGAAATATGACAAAGTAAATCAAACGATGAGATCAGGGAGGAAAAACATGGGAGCAATTTATTATGGAACAAGAACATTTTCAAAGCATATGGGGTATTTTGGCCCGAAGCAGGAGTGCGATAACTGCCATAGAACCTATCAGAAGGCAATTGTAAGATTTAAGTCTTGGTTTCATATTGATTATATTCCATTGATTCCTACGAAGACACAGTATTTTAAGTCCTGCCCCATTTGCGGCGCAGGCTTTGAACTGAGAAAGCAGGATGCAAAGACGGAGATGCAAAATACCGGCGACGGCGCAGCACAGATTTTAGAGCCTCATGCAAAGCATATCATGGCAAATAAGCCCAAGGGTCTGATGGCGACCGACAATAGCTATGAGCTTTGGCTGAAGGACGGAAATTCCGGTGAGGACATTTGCATCGCAAGTGAGATTTCCAAGGAAGACATTAAGAGATTCAAAAAGGAGCGGGGCTGGAAGAAGGTCCCCATGGAAAAGGTGGAGTAATCGGCTTGTCGATTAGGTACGTTAATCTGGCGAAGCAGAAAGAGAGAGAATACATGGCACTTAGTAAAAAGCCCGTGACGGGCATGAAGGATATCTTGCCGGAGGAGATGCAGATTCGCGATTATGTGATCGGCGTCATTAAAGAAACCTACGGAAAATTCGGATTTACTTCCATTGAGACTCCCTGCGTGGAGAACATTGCCAACCTGACCAATAAGCAGGGCGGTGATAATGAAAAGCTGATCTTTAAGATTTTAAAACGCGGTGAGAAGCTGAACGTTGCCGAGGCAACGACGGAGGAGGAAGTGGTAGACGGCGGACTTCGCTATGACCTGACCGTTCCGCTGGTTCGTTATTATTCGAATAATGCGGCAAATCTGCCCTCGCCCTTTAAGGCATTGCAGATGGGTAACGTATGGCGCGCCGACAGACCCCAGAGAGGTCGCTATCGTCAGTTCATGCAGTGCGACATCGATATCCTTGGCGAGCCCTCAAATCTTGCAGAGATCGAGCTGATCTTAGCCACGACGACCACGATCAGCAAGCTGGGCTTTAGGAATTTCCAGATTCGCATCAATGATCGTCGAATCCTGAAGGCAATGGCGAGCTATGCCGGCTTTAGGGAAGAGGATTATGATGGCGTATTCATCACGCTGGATAAGATGGATAAGATCGGCGTGGACGGCGTAATGGCGGAGCTCCTTGAGAAGGGTTATGGCGATGAGGCGCAGTGCAAGAAGTATCTGGATCTCTTTACGGAGATTCAGGAGGCGAAGGACGGCATTGCATGCCTGATGGAGCGGCTTGGAGACTTCCTTGACGCAGCCGTGATGGCATCCTTCCGTGAGATCGTCGACAGCGTTAAGGCAACGCAGGCGGATACCTTTGAACTGGTATTTGATCCGACGCTGGTGCGTGGCATGAGCTATTATACGGGAACCATTTTCGAGATCGCGATGCCCGAGTTCGGCGGAAGCTGTGGCGGCGGCGGAAGATATGACAAAATGGTTGGGAAGTTTACGGGTCAGGATGTTCCTGCCTGCGGATTTTCCATTGGATTTGAGCGAATTGTTCTGCTCCTTATGGAGAGCGGCTTCAAGGTGCCTACCGCACCCGCGAAGGTTGCTTATCTTGTTGAGAAGGGCGTGGCAGGCGAGAAGCTCTGTGAGGTCATTGCAAAGGCCCAGGCTGAGAGAGCAAATGGCAAACAAGTCCTTGTTGCACGCATGAATAAGAACAAAAAGTTCCAGAAAGATCAACTTCAAGCTGAAGGATATGCAGAATTTGAAGAATTTTACAAAGAAGAACTAAAGTACTAAACTCTAAAACTATTATTGTAATTAAGTATGGAGACATGTTACCTCGAGGGGGAGGTTTGACAGTCTTACTCAGGCATGTGTCCCAAGCGTCAGTGCTTAGTTGACGTATGCGGATAAAGCCAATGCATTTTATGGATTCATCCAGCGGCAACTTAGTATCGATACGCTGGATCCATGGCGAGAGCAGGCCTAAGAAGACTGCCAAACCGAACCCCGAGCCATATTATTAGAAAGAGGACGTGAGTTATGGCAGAGTCAATGAAGGGTTTGAAGAGGACTTGCCGCTGCGCGGAGCTTTCCGTTGCAAACGTAGGCGAGGACGTTACCGTAATGGGCTGGGTACAAAAGCAGAGAAACAAGGGAGGCTTGATCTTTGTGGATCTGCGTGACCGTTCCGGCATTTTGCAGGTACTGTTTGAGGAAGAGACCTGCGGAAGCGAAGCCTTTGAAAAGGCGGCAAGACTGCGCAGTGAATTTGTTGTGGCAGTTGTTGGTACGGTGGTACACAGAAACAGCGACGTGAACGAGAAGATGGCTACAGGTGCCATCGAGGTGCGTGCAACGGAGGTTCGCATTCTGTCCGAGGCACAGACGCCGCCCTTCCCCATTGAGGCTGATTCCAAGACCAAGGAAGAGCTGAGATTAAAATATCGCTATCTGGATCTGAGAAGACCAGACATCCAAAAGAACCTGATTCTTCGCAGCAAGATTGCAACGACGATTCGTGCGTTCCTTGCAAATGAGGGCTTCCTGGAGATCGAAACCCCGATTCTGAATAAGTCGACGCCCGAAGGCGCGAGAGACTATCTGGTACCGAGCCGCGTGCATCCCGGAACCTTTTATGCACTGCCTCAGTCCCCGCAGATTTTCAAGCAGCTTTTGATGTGCTCCGGCTATGATCGTTATTTCCAGATCGCAAAGTGCTTCCGTGATGAAGATCTTCGTGCTGACCGTCAGCCTGAGTTTACGCAGGTGGACCTTGAGATGAGCTTTGTGACGGAAGAGGACGTCATGGACGCGACGGAGCGCATGGTAGCGAAGGTTTGCAAGGAAGCCATCGGTCTTGACATAGAGCTTCCCTTAAAGCGCATGACCTGGAACGAAGCCATGAACCGCTTCGGCTCTGATAAGCCGGATACCCGTTTTGGCCTGGAGCTGAAGGATGTCTCCGAGGTCGTAAGGAACTGTGGCTTTGGCGTGTTCTCCGGTGCCGTGGCAAATGGTGGCAGCGTTCGCGGAATTAATGTCAAGGGACAGGCAGAGATGCCAAGAAAGAAGATCGACGCGTTGGTAGAGTTTGCCAAGGGCTATGGCGTAAAGGGTCTGGCATACCTTGCCGTTTTACCTGACGGAACCTATAAATCCTCCTTTGTAAAATTCATGAGCGAGGAGGAGATAAAGACATTGGTTGAGGCCATGGAGGGACAGGCAGGAGACCTGCTGCTGTTCGCTGCTGACCGTTTGAAGATCGTTTGGAACGTACTTGGCGCGCTTCGCTGTGAGCTGGCAAAGCAGCTGGGTCTGATTGATGATAATAAGTTCAATTTCCTTTGGGTGACGGAGTTCCCTCAGTTTGAGTGGAGCGATGAGGAGGAAAGGTTTGTTGCCATGCATCATCCCTTCACCATGCCCATGGAGGAGGATCTTCCGATGCTGGAGAGCAACCCCGGTGCCGTTCGCGCAAAGGCGTATGACATTGTATTAAACGGCGTGGAGCTTGGCGGCGGCAGCGTTCGTATTTTCCAGGATGACGTACAGGAGAGAATGTTCCGTGCATTAGGATTTACCAACGAGAAGGCACATGAGCAGTTCGGATTCCTTCTGGATGCCTTTAAGTATGGCGTTCCGCCTCATGCTGGCCTGGCCATTGGTTTGGATCGTTTCGTCATGCTGCTTGTCAAGGCAGAAAGCATTCGTGAGGTGATTGCGTTCCCGAAGGTCAAGGATGCGTCCTGTCTTATGAGCGAGTGCCCGAACGTTGTGGATCCAGCACAGCTGAAGGAGCTTTGCCTGGAGGTTGTTTCAGATAAGGAGTCATAAAAACATATGTGGGAAGCTTGCTATTTTCTGGACGTAAGCAGTCTGGAATTCCTTCCTGAGGAGAGAGCCGAAGGCGGGAAACATACGGAAGGACGGGAATCGTCAGAAGAGCAAGTGACCTTGCAGAAACTTAAGGCGCTTCTGGATGAGGAGCGCCTTTCTAAATATCAAGAAATTCAAAACAAAAAGGTTGCCGGAGCTTCCTTGGGAGCGGGACTCCTTCTTCGACTGGCGGCCACCGAATTAAAAAGCAACTGCCAAGTTTTCTCCGAAAAAAACGGTGCCCCCATAAGAGACGTGGGTTGCTGCTTGCGGGAGGAAAAAGGCCGGCGGAAGAGGGAGTCAAAAGGTATGGAGGATGCTTTGGGGCCGCTTGGCGAAAACCTGAGAATTCTTTCGCCGGAGGACGTCCTTGTGCGTATGAGGCACTTACCTGTAGAGCATCAGCAAGCGCTGCACTATCGTTATGGAAAGAATGGAAAGCCATATTGGGTGGAGCTGCCCTATTATTTTAGCCTCTCACATTCAGGCGATCTGGTTGCCCTTGCCGTTTCGGGGCAGGAGATTGGGTTGGACGTTCAGAAGGTGACGGGAACGGATTGGAAGAAGCTGGCAGGGCGCTTTTTCGCGCAAGAGGAACAAAGGGAGCTTGAGAAGCTTTGTGAGATTTCGGAAGAATTGGGCCGAAAAGAATTTTTCAGGCTGTGGTGTCAGAAGGAAAGCTATGGCAAGATGACGGGAGAGGGGCTGCTCCCCTATCTGCAAAAAAAGGTGACGGCCTTTGAAAACGCAGTGTTTTTGGAAAAAGAGCTTGAATTAGGTGGCAATGGGTATTTTTTCGCCCTTTGTAAGGGTAGAGTAAACGGGAGAGAAAAATGAAGCGTTTATTAGTTTACTTAAAAGCATATCGAAAGGAGTGCGTGATCGCACCGCTTTTTAAGCTGTTGGAGGCGGCATTTGAATTGCTGGTGCCTATGGTCGTGGCAAAGATCATCGACGTCGGCATTGTAAATTCTGACGGGCCATATGTATTGAAAATGGGCTTTTGCATGATTGCACTCGCCATCGTGGGACTCTCTTGCTCCGTGACGGCACAGTTTTTTGCGGCAAAGGCTGCCGTAGGATTTTCCAGTAAATTACGCGAGGTGCTGTTTAGTCACGTAGAGGATTTAAGCTTTACGAACATGGATCTTGCAGGAACCTCGACCATGATCACGCGAATGACAAGTGACGTCAATCAGGTGCAGTCTGGCGTGAACATGACGCTTCGTCTGTTCCTGCGTTCACCGATCATCGTTTTTGGCGCCATGATCATGGCTTTTATCATTGACGTCAAAATGGCATTGATTTTCGTGGTGGCGATCCCGATTCTTGCCATTGTCGTTTTCGGTATCATGCTGATCACCATGCCATTATACAAAAAGGTGCAAAGCGGTCTTGACAAGGTCCTTGGAATTACGAGAGAGAACCTGACGGGTGTTCGCGTCATACGTGCCTTCCATCAGGAGGAGACGGAGAATGCAAGGTTTCAGGAGAGTAATCAGGCGCTCACTGCCATGCAAAAATTCGTGGGAAAAATCAGTGCCTGCATGAATCCTGTGACCTACGTGATTGTAAATGCGGCCATCATGCTGCTGATTTATAAAGGGGGCCTTAAGGTACAGGCAGGTGAGCTTTCTCAGGGGCAGGTGATCGCTATTTTGGAATACATGTCCCAGATTTTGGTAGAGCTTGTCAAGCTTGCCAACCTGATCATTTTGATGACCAAGGCCATGGCCTGTGCTGACAGAGTGGCTGGCGTTTTGGAGATTGGAAAGCAGGAGGATGTACGGACGAAGCCTGAGACCGAAGGCCAAAGCGAGAATCAACAGGCAACGAGAAATGCGAGAGACGGGAAGGCGGAAGCTCGGGAAGAGGCGAATTTCGAGACCTATGTCGGTGCATCTGCCAAGACGAGGCAGGATGCAGATTATCTTGTATTTGACCATGTTTCCCTAAAATACAGCGGTGCGGGAGAAGAAACTCTGGATGATATTAGCTTTGCCGTCAGAAAGGGCGATACCATCGGCGTGATCGGTGGTACGGGCTCTGGTAAATCGTCCCTGGTAAACCTGATTCCGAGATTTTATGACTACACGGATGGCACCATTTTATTTGATGGAAGGAAGCTGGAAGAATATGATGAGGCGCAGCTGCGAAGACGCATGGGCGTGGTCCCGCAGAAAGCCGTATTATTCAAGGGAACCATTCGTTCCAACCTGCTTTGGGGAAAGCCAGACGCAACGGACGAAGAGCTTTGGAGAGCAATTGACCTTGCTCAGGCGCGTGAGGTTGTCGAGGGAAAAGACGGGAAGCTGGATGCGAAGGTCACACAGAATGGACAGAATTTCTCCGGTGGTCAAAAGCAGCGTCTGACGATTGCAAGAGCCTTGGTTCGAAAGCCCGAAATCTTGATTTTGGATGACAGCGCCTCTGCGCTGGATTATGCGACGGATGCACGACTTCGCGAGTCCCTGAAAACCATTCAGAAGGAAACAACCACCTTTATTGTTTCGCAAAGGGCTTCCAGCATTCGTCATGCAGATCAGATCATCGTGCTCGATGATGGCAGGATGGCTGGCATTGGAACGCATGACGAACTTTTGGAAAACTGCGAGGTTTATCAGGAAATTTATTATTCCCAGTATCCTGAGGAGAGAAAGGGGGCGGTGAGCGTTGGCTAAGGAAAAACCTTCTTATGACAAGAAAGCAACCTGGAAAAAGGTCTTTCATTATATCAAAAGGTATTGGTTTATGATGCTTTTGTCCTTTGTCTTGGCGGCAGTGACGGTGGCGCTGACCCTCTATATTCCCATCCTGACGGGAGACGCCATTGACCAGATGATCGGACCTGGCGAGGTTGACATGGCAAGGATTTTAGAGATCGTGAAAAAAATCGGCATTGCCATGCTGGTGACGGCCCTTGCACAATGGATTATGAACACCTGCAACAATTATACCTGTTATCACGTCGTGCAGGATATTCGGCGGGATGCCTTTCAGAAGCTGGAGATCCTGCCCTTAAGTTACCTTGACCAGCATCCCGCAGGTGATATTGTAAGCCGCGTGATTGCGGACGTAGATACCTTCGCGGACGGACTTCTCATGGGATTTACACAGCTTTTTACTGGCGTGCTGACCATTGGCGGAACCCTGATTTTCATGTTGATCTATAACATTCCCATCACGCTTGTCGTGGTTTGTCTGACGCCGGTGTCCTTCCTTGTGGCAAAGTTTATTGCAACACACACGCATGACATGTTCCAGGAGCAGAGCAAGACCAGGGGAGAACAGACGGCCCTCATCGATGAGATGGTAGGCAATCAGAAGGTGGTTCGCATGTTTTCCCGCGAGGCAGAGGTGAAGGAACGGTTTGGAGAGATCAATGACAGGCTGCAGAAGTGCTCCCTGAAGGCGATTTTCTATTCCTCGCTGGTGAATCCCTGTACACGCTTTGTCAATAGCCTTGTCTATGCGGGCGTAGGCATTTTTGGCGCGTTCCTCGCCATTCGCGGCGGCATTTCCGTCGGAAGACTGTCCTGCTTTTTGCGATACGCAAATCAATATACGAAGCCCTTTAATGAGATTTCCGGTGTTGTAACGGAGCTGCAAAATGCCTTTGTCTGCGCTTCGAGAGTGTTTGCGCTGATTGATCAGGAGCCGCAGGTTCCCGAGGATGCAGACGCGGTGACGCTTGGCGAGGCGAGCGGCAACGTGGAGCTGAAGGACGTCTGCTTCTCCTATGTGCCTGAAAAGAAGCTGATTGAGAACTTTAACCTTTCCGTGAAGCCTGGCCAGAGGGTGGCCATCGTTGGCCCGACGGGCTGTGGTAAGACGACGGTGATCAATCTCTTGATGCGGTTCTATGACGTGAATTCCGGAAGCATTTCCGTGGATGGAAATGACGTCAGGCATTTGACCAGAGGAAGCCTGCGAACGAATTATGGCATGGTTCTTCAGGAGACCTGGCTTCGAAGCGGAACGATTTTGGATAACATCCGCATGGGAAAGCCAGATGCCACGGAGGAAGAGGTCAAGGCAGCAGCGAAGGCAGCACACGCACACAGCTTTATCAAGCGTCTTCCTCAGGGCTATCAAACTGTGATTACCGAGGATGGCGGAAGTCTTTCTCAGGGGCAAAAGCAGCTTCTTTGTATCGCAAGAGTTATGCTTTGTCTGCCGCCTATGTTAATTCTGGATGAGGCGACAAGCTCCATCGATACCAGAACGGAGATCAGGATTCAGAAGGCATTCGCAAAGATGATGGAGGGCAGAACCAGCTTTATCGTAGCACACAGACTTTCCACCATTCGCGAGGCTGACGTGATCCTTGTCATGAGAGATGGCAATATTATCGAGCAGGGCAATCATGAGACACTGCTTGCTCAAAATGGATTTTATGCGAACCTGTACCAGAGCCAGTTCGCAGGGTGATGCATCGATTTTTGGCATAAGGATCTATGCTGGATCATCCTGCCAGTAATCTTTTCGCGTGAAAAGACAAACCAGCCCTGCCGTTTTGAATTGCAGTCTGATTAGGAACTGGAAGCAAATCTCCTGCATATGATAAGGGTGAAGCAATGCTTTGCTTATGAGATGCAGGAGGTTTTTTATGGCTTTGATTGTATTGGATGCAGGTCATGGGGGAGAGAACCCGGGAGCAACCTATCAGGGGAGACAGGAGAAGGATGACGCACTGAATCTGGTTTTGGCTGTGGGAGCTATTTTGGAGGAGAACGGTCAGGAAATCTATTATACACGAACGACGGACATTTATGAATCACCTGCGCAGAAGGCGGCGGAGGCGAATCAGGTTGGCGCGGATTATTTTGTGTCCATCCATCGCAATTCCAGTCCCTATCCCAATCAGTATACAGGCATTGAGAGCCTGGTGTATAACAAATACGGAATCGCGGCGCAGATGGCAAAGAACATCAACACGCAGCTGGAAAAGGTAGGCTTTGCCAATCAGGGCATCACGGAGCGGCCCAACCTCGCCGTGCTTCGCAGAACCCGCATGCCGGCGGTTCTCGTGGAGGTCGGATTCATCAATACGGACGCGGACAACAATCTCTTAGACAGCAGGTTTGACGAGGTTGCAAATGCCATCGCAGAGGGAATCCTCGAGAGCCTGTAGATGGAGCTTTTTGCCTGTATGATGCTTTTGAAACAAGTTGACAAATCGAAGGGTCCTTGATATGCTTAAGGCACATATCAGGGATTTTTCTTTTTGGGGGATAAGATGTATAAAATTTTAATTGTAGAAGATGAACCGGGAATTCGGGAGGCAGTGGCGGAGCAGCTTAGAAGCTGGGACATGGACGTGCGCATTGTTACGGACTTTCGTAAGGTGACGGCAGAATTCGCAGAGTATGATCCGCATCTGGTACTTCTTGACATTTCCCTACCCTTTATGAATGGATACCATTGGTGCAAGGAGATCCGTGCAACCTCTAAGGTACCCATTATTTTTGTGTCATCTGCGGCGGACAACATGAACATTGTCATGGCGATGACCATGGGTGCGGACGATTTCATTGCAAAGCCCTTTGACGGAAGTGTCCTTGTTGCAAAGGTGCAGGCACTCCTTAGGAGAACCTACGATTTTGGTGACAGCGTACCAGTCCTTGAACACCGCGGCGCCCTTCTCAATACCGAGGACGGGAGCCTTAGCTATAACGGGGAAAAGCTTCCTTTGTCCAAAAACGAATTCCGCATTCTTTTAGTGCTCATGAAGAACAAGGGCAAGATTGTCAGCCGGGAAAAACTCATGGAAGCGCTCTGGCAGACCGATGCCTTTGTGGACGAGAACGCCCTTACCGTCAATGTTGGCCGCCTTCGAAAGAAACTCGAAAATGCCGGCCTTGATGGCTTCATCGAAACCAAATTCGGCCAGGGCTATCTTATCCCTCAAGCATAACCAATACCACTGAGTTCAAATGTAATCTGACATTGATTTTTCATAGCATTTTTGATATGCTTTCTGTTTTCAATGAGCAATCTAAAGCACGCAACGATTTCGAGGAGCTTACCTTGGGATAATCTTACTCAGGCATGTGTGCCAAGCGTCGGTACTTAGGTGGCGTATACGGACGAAGACATCACTTGTGATGGATGCGTTCGTGCCACCTTAGTACCGATACGCTGCACCCATAGCGCGAGCGTGCCTGAGAAGACTATCCCAAGGCAAGCTCCGAATTCTTTGACATTTTAGGAGGAAGAAACCATGGGGCGGTATTTGAAAGAGAAGCGGGCCACCGTGATCGTGTTCCTTGCCTGCGCCTGCATCTATTTTGTAACCTTTGTGTTGTACCATTTTCCGTTGGAGGCAGTTCTGTATCCAACGGTTTTCTGTGTTTTACTGCTAATGGGGACGTTCCTTTATGAGTATCAGAAGTATCGGGCAAAGCATGAGGAGCTGGTTCTGCTCCAAAGTCTTCCGGATTACCTGATGGAGAGCCTGAAAAAGTATCAAAAGCAGGATGACCAGGATTATACGGAGCTGCTGCGACTTGTCATGGAGCATGCAGGAGAGGAACGCTTAGAACATCAGAAGAAAATGGTAGATTCCATTGATTATTATACGACCTGGGTGCATCAGATCAAGACACCGATTGCGTCCATGCGCCTGCGTTTGCAGGCAGAGGACAGTCAGATGGCCAGGACACTCCTGGAGGACCTTTTTCGCATAGAACAGTACGTGGAGATGGTGCTGACATATATGCGACTAGGCAGTGATTCCACGGACTACGTTTTCCGCGAGTGCGAGCTGGATGGCGTGATCAAGGGATGCCTTCGAAAATTCGCCAGTCAGTTTATTGGCAGATCCTTACGCCTTAGCTATGAGGGCACGGAGCAGACAGTCGTGACGGATGAAAAGTGGCTGGCCTTTGTCCTGGAGCAGCTTCTTTCCAATGCCCTTAAGTATACGACACAGGGAGGAATCACCATTACGGTTTCCGAAGGCAGCGTCATTGCCATTCAGGACACGGGCTTTGGCATCGCGGCGGAGGATCTTCCGAGAATTTTTGAGAAGGGCTATACTGGCTATCGAGGCAGGGAGGATAAGCGTGCCAGTGGCATTGGGCTGTTCCTCTGTAAAAAAATCTGTGACAATCTTGGTGTGAAGATTTGGGCAGAGTCTAAGATTGGGGAGGGAACGACCATGTTCCTCGACCTAAGCCAGAAGAAGATGACGCATGAGTAGATCTTAAATGTTACAAAAACGTTAGATTTGAAACTTGCTTTGTAAGAAGATGCAATGGCATTGGCGGGCTTTTTCATGGTAAGCTTTCGTTGTAAGGCAAAGAAAGAAAACGAAAAGGCATTCATCAAAGAAATGCAAGGCAAGGAGGCATAAAGGAATGAGTTTACTTACGGTTGAACATTTGAAAAAGGTGTACGTCACGAGATTTGGCGGCAATAAGGTGGAGGCGTTAAAGGACGTGAATTTCACCGTGGAGGAAGGCGAATATGTCGCCATCATGGGTGAGTCCGGCTCCGGTAAGACCACGCTTCTGAATATTTTGGCATCACTGGATAAGCCAACGGCAGGAAAGGTGATTCTGAATGGTACGGAGACTTCGAAGATCAAGGAGAATGACCTTGCGGAATTTCGAAGAGACCACCTGGGGTTTGTATTCCAGGAGTTTAACCTGCTCGATACCTTTTCTCTGGAGGATAACATTTTTCTTCCTATGGTGCTTGCAAGAAAGAGCTACCAGGAGATGAACGAAAGGCTGGCACCCATCGCAAAGAAGCTTGGCATCTCTGAGCTTTTGAAAAAGTATCCCTACGAGATTTCCGGAGGCCAGAAGCAGAGGGTTGCCGTGGCAAGAGCACTGATGAATGATCCGCAGATCCTTCTTGCGGACGAACCCACCGGCGCTTTGGATTCCAAGTCCACGGACGAGCTTTTGAATCTATTTTCTGAGATCAATCAGGGAGGCCAGACGATCCTCATGGTGACCCACTCCGTAAAGGCGGCAAGTCATGCCGGCAGAGTTCTGTTTATCAAGGACGGTGAGGTATTCCATCAGATCTATCGCGGAGAATGTAATAACGAGCAGCTCTATCAAAAGATCTCAGACACCCTGACCCTTTTGCAGGCAGGAGGTGAGAGACGATGAGAGCACCGTTTTTTCCAAAGCTTGCCGTAAGCGGCATGAAAAAGAATCGACAGGTTTACCTTCCATATCTTTTGACCTGTATTGGAACCGTCATGACCTTTTATATTCTGCATTCCCTGAGCTATTCACCGCTGCTTGCGTATATGAGGGGCGGGAATTCCGTAGAGACGTGTCTGGGACTTGGAAAGTTTGTAATCGCAGTGTTCTCCGTACTGTTTTTGCTGTATTCCAATTCCTTTTTGAATCGGCGCAGATATAAGGAGTTTGGCTTGTATCACGTATTGGGCATGGGAAAAAGGGGACTAAGGCACATCATCTTCTGGGAGTCCTTGTTTGTGGCGATCATTGGGCTTGGCCTTGGCCTGGTGTTCGGCATTCTCTTTTCGAAGATGGCAGAGCTCCTTTTGGCAAACATCATGCAGTCGGAAATCAATTATGTCATGCACGTCGAAGGGAAAGCGATCCTTTTTACGGTCGAAGCGTATGGGTGCATCTTTTTTATCCTGATGGTAAAGTCCCTGATCACGGTGCAGATGACAAAGGCGCTTGAACTCTTTCACAGCGAAAATTTAGGTGAAAAGCCGCCGAGAACCAATTGGCTGCTTGCCATTCTGGGCGTTGGACTTTTGGCTGCAGCTTATGGGATCGCCGTCACCATAAAATCGCCCTTGTCGGCTCTGGTTAGCTTCTTTATTGCCGTGATCATGGTGATCATAGCGACATATTTCCTGTTTATCGCCGGGTCCGTGGCGCTTTGTAAGATCTTAAAGAATAACAAGAAATATTATTATCAAAAGCAGCATTTTATCTCCGTCTCCTCCATGATCTTCCGCATGAAGAGAAATGGCGCAGGGCTGGCATCCATCTGCATTCTTAGTACCATGGTGCTGGTCATGCTGTCCTCCACCTCCAGCATGTACTTTGGCATGGAGGATGCCATCAAGGGGCGGTATTGCAGGGAAGGGGAAATCGCCATCCATCTGTCCAATTTCAATGATCTGGATGGCGGGAATGAAGAAACACTTCTCGAGGCATATGCCCAGGTTTTTGAAAGGCATGGCGTAACGCCGAAGAACGTGCTCCAGTATGTTTATGCAGAAACGTCGGGACCCATGGAGGGTTCAAGACTGATCCTGGAGGAGGATTACGCGGGAGGCTTTGACGAAATCGCGAATTATGACAAGCTCAGGGAAGTGGAGATGATTCCCGTGAAGGATTATAATCGTCTGATGGGAACAAACCTGACGTTGGGGAAGGGAGAAGCCTATCTCTATGAGACGAACGTAACCTATCAGGAAAAGAATTTTTCCATCCTTGACGTAAGCTGGGAGATCAAGGGGAAGCTCACGGAAATGTTTCCGCTCGGTGAGAGTGAGGCATCCATTGTTCCCAATCTTGTGCTGATCGTTGGCGATGAGCATGAGGTCGATCCGTTGTTTCAGTATCAGGTTGGGGAATACGGGTATCAGCCCGTAAGCGTCAGATGGTATTATGGATATGACCTCGGCGTATCTGATGAGAAGAGCATTGAAGTGTATGATGACCTGAGAGCCGTGTTTCGTGAAGAAAATCTGGAGTTTGTAAAAAATCTCCAGGGCGGGTATTCCTATTTTTCTTCCTGCCTGGCAAAGGAAAGAGATGACTTTTTGGGAACCTATGGCGGACTGTTCTTCCTTGGAATTATCCTGAGCATTTTGTTTATTGCGGCCATGGCACTCATCATCTATTATAAGCAGATTTCGGAGGGCTACGAGGATCAGGGAAGATTTGAGATCATGCAGAAGGTAGGCATGACTAAGAAGGATATCAAAAAGAGCATTAACTCCCAGATTCTGACGGTATTTTTTGCTCCTTTGGTGCTGGCAGGCATTCATCTTGTGTTTGCCTATCCGCTGATCTGGAAGATCTTGCAGCTCCTTTACGTAAGAAATCTAACGCTTTTAATCTGCATTACGATCACGGACTTCATCGTGTTTGGACTCTTTTATGCCCTGTTATATCAGCTGACGGCAAAGGTTTACTTCAGGATCGTCAGCGGAGGCGCTCCTGAATGATGGCTTGACGTAACGAAGAGAAAAATGAAAAACAACCCAAGAACAGGAAATGCATTTGATATTTCAGATGCTGACCTGTTCTTTTTTTGCCTGATCTGAGAGCTTTCCAAGGAAAGTGT
Organism: Lachnospiraceae bacterium; assembly: GCA_017527205.1. Taxonomy (GTDB): domain Bacteria; phylum Bacillota; class Clostridia; order Lachnospirales; family Lachnospiraceae; genus Acetatifactor. Next base: position 32,698 of record JAFXQK010000018.1, read on the forward strand.
TTTTTGCAATGTTCATTTGGCAATTTTTGAGGAGAATTTGGCATGTTTTTAGGAGATAAACCATTGACCTTTTGAAGCGACCATATTAAGATAGTATATAAGGGAAAGTGGGTCATTATGACGGTTTGGAGGACAAAAAAACGTGAAGAAGCAGACGTACCGCAACGTGTTTGCGGAAATTGGAAAGACGGAGAAAGAGATTCAGGAACGATTAGAGCAGATAAAGCAGGAATTCTTTTATGGCCCGGACAGGGTGTACTTTACCGCCGGGGATGACATGGGATATCTTGAGGATACGGGCAATCATGATGCACGTACGGAGGGTATGTCCTATGGCATGATGATGTGCGTTCAGATGGACATGAAGGAGGAGTTCGACCGTATTTGGAAGTGGGCGAAGACCTATATGTACATGTCGGATGGCTATAACGAGGGATATTTTGCATGGTCCTGTGCCGTGGACGGAAAGAAGAACGCCATGGGTCCCGCACCTGACGGAGAAGAGTTTTTTGCGATGTCGCTGTTTTTCGCCTCCCACAGATGGGGAGACGGAGAAGGGATTTTCAATTACTCGCATGAGGCGAAGGAAATCTTAAGGGCCGCGCTTCATAAGGGAGAGAATGGTCGTCAGGGATATCCCATGTGGAATCATGAGAATCACCAGATTTTATTTGTGCCGGGCGTTGACTATACGGATCCGTCCTATCATCTGCCCCATTTCTACGAGCTGTTTGCCGAGTGGGCCTATGAGGAGGACAGACCCTTCTGGAAGGAGGCTGCAAAGGCCAGCCGTGCCTATCTTGCTAAGGCCTGCCATCCTGTCTCCGGCATGAATTCTGAGTATGCGGAGTTTGATGGAAGCCCCATGGCGAGACCGCTTCGCTGGACCAAGGACAGACATGACTGGTTTTACAGTGATGCCTACCGCACGGTTGCAAACATCGGACTGGATTATGAGTGGAATCACGTGGACGTAGGGCAGCGCGTCGCTGCAGAGCGTCTGCAGTATACCTTAGGCGTCATTCATCGCGAGAACCCTTTCCGCGTTTATGAGGTGGACGGAACGCCGCTGGACGTCAAGGCATTGCATCCCGTGGGAATCCTTGTGACGACGGCGCAGGGCGCGCTGGCAGTCGATGGTCCCATTTCCCTGACAAGCCCTGATCAGACCAAGGCTCTGGCAGCACAGTGGGTATCGCGTTTTTGGAAGGAGCCGCTTCGCAAGGGAGATCGCAGGTATTATGACAACTGCCTGTACTTATTTGCCTTCCTGGCATTAAGCGGAAATTATCGGATGTATTAAGCTGTAAGCGCAAGGCGCAGACAAGCTATTGAACAGAATATTAGAAAAGCGGAGGAAATAAGACATGGCAGGACCAAAAGCACCTAAGGATCCAACTGCGAAGGGCAGCAGTTTTTATATTTGCAGACAGAAGGAAGTGGCAGGCAATCCTGCGCCGGACGGAAGAGGCATTCAGTTTATTTATCTGGATGGCTCGAGACTGACGACGTTTGCAAGAATGGTGGGCTCCATTACGGACGAGACCATGATCAAGAACTTAGAGACGGCCGAGGGGTTTCTCTCCATGGTTGCCGGTATCGGCGTCACCGTGGAGGCGGACGATCAGAATCAGGTAGTCGATTTCGCGTTTCAGATGTACGGGAAAAAGGATACCTATGGAGAAGGGGATACCATTACGGTTCATTGCCAGCCGGACGGCATGGAGCAGATCATCTGGCTCGATGACTATCAGTGGAGCGAGAATAACGGCGTGGTAGGTCAGATGAGATTTGAGTTTGACCGCCCGGAGAGACTGGCTACCGTGGACGTAAAGTTATATCTTCGCGAGGGCTTTACGGCGCCGGAACAGGAGGAGCGCACGGAGATTAACGTGGATGGCGAGGCTTATCAGGCCATTTTGAAGCGTTCCCTCATGAGCATGGGAAATTACGCAAGAGTAAAGAAGGTTCTGGATCGCGCAAAGCGCGGCGAGGAGGTTACGATTGCCTTTATCGGCGGTTCCATCACGCAGGGTGCAGGCGCGACACCCATTCACCTAAAGTCCTATGCCTATCAGACCTGGGAGCGTTTTCAGGCAAACTTTGGGAAGAACGTAAAGCTGATTAAAGCCGGCGTTGGCGGTACGCCTTCCGAGCTTGGCATGATTCGCTTTGAGAGAGACGTCCTTCGGAGCTTTACGGTAAAGCCTGACCTGATCGTGATTGAGTTCTCCGTAAACGATGAGGGAGATGAGACCAAAGGCCTATGCTATGAGAGCCTGGTTCGCAAGTGTCTTGCGCTTTCTGACGATACGGCGGTCATTTTGATTCATGCCGTCTTTGCAAATGATTGGAACCTGGAGGAGCGCCTTGGACCAGTTGGTGAGCGCTACGAGGTTCCCATGGTCAGCGTAAGACAGGGCGTCGTTCCACAGTTTTACTTAAAGCCCGAAACGGGAAGGGTGCTTACGAAGAGCCAGTTCTTCTATGACGTTTTCCATCCGACCAACATGGGTCATACGATCATGGCTGACTGCCTGATTTATTTGATGAAGCAGATTGACGCGGCACCCGCAATGGCAGATACGGATTGGAGAAGCAAGGAGCCTGTGTTTGGAACGACCTTTGAGAAGGTAGAGCTGGCAGACAAGGCATGGAAGTCAGAACTCCTTAAGAATCTGACGATGGGAAGCTTTTGCGAGATTGACGAGGATCTGCAGAGGGTGGAGATGGACGACGTTCTGGCGCCTGTTCCTGAGTTCCCGAACAACTGGGCTCACGTCAGCGGAAGCGAGCCGTTTTCGGTTAAGATTTCGTGCAAAGCTCTTTTGATTGTCAGCAAGGATTCGGGCTCTGCGGAGTATGGGAAGGCAACGGTAAGGGTAGACGGAGAAGAGGTCTTGACGCTGGATCCCAGGGCTGTAGGCTGGACGCATTGCACGCCGCAGATTATTTACCGCAGTGAGGAAACGAAGGAACACCTGATTGAAGTGCAGATGATTCCCGGAGACGAGGAGAAGAAGATGACAATCCTTGGCTTCGGCGTGGTAAGATAGCTATTGAGGTTTCTACAAGTTTTTGATACAAGGAAGGTTTGATCAAAATGAGTCGTTCTTTTGTAATAGCCAATGAGGAACAAATAACGAATTTTGTGCTCGAAACAACGGCATTTCCCGGCGTTCAGAGAATTGCGGAAAAGGTTGCCAAGGACATCAAGGCCGTATGTGGACAACTCCCTAAGGTTCTTGTGCAGGACCTGCCCAAGGATCAGGAGGCTGGAGAAGGCGGACTGAAGGCCCTGGAGGATTTCGTTGATAAAAACATGATCTTTGTCGGAACGCTTGGAAATAGCGAGACGCTGGGATATTTGGGAGAATTTGGCGTTTTGGATTTGTCAAAAATCCGTGGGAAGAGAGAGGTTTACAGCATCACCATAATCGGCAATTCCCTCGTGATCGCGGGAAGCGATAAGCTGGGAACCATTTATGGTTTGTTTGCCCTGTCAGAATATATCGGGGTTTCTCCCATGGTGAAGTTTGGAGATGCGGTTCCGCAGCCACATAAAATTTTGGTTGCCGAGGAGGATATCGAAATTGTCTCCAAGGAACCCAGCGTAAAGTATCGTGGCTTCTTTATCAATGATGAGTGGCCCTGCTTTGGCAATTGGGCGATGGGGCATTTTGGCGGAGTCAATGCAAAGCTGTATGATCAGGTATTTGAGTTTTTACTTCGCATGAAGGGAAATTATCTGTGGCCTGCCATGTGGGCTTCCAGCTTCCCGCTTGATGGCCCTGGAAGCGCAAATGAAGAGCTGGCGGATATGTATGGCATTACGATCGCATATTCTCACCATGAGCCCTGCCTTCGCGCCAGTGAGGAGTGGGATAAGGTGAAGGGACCCGATTCCCGTTATGGCAATGAGTGGAATTTCCATACCAATCAGGAAGGACTTCTGAATTATTGGATGGATTCCTTAAAGAGAAGTGGAAAGTACCAGCACATGATTACGATTGGCATGCGCGGTGAGCGTGACAGCTCCATGCTGGGACCCGATTCTACCTTGAAGGATAACATTGATCTGTTAAAGAGCGTGATCAAGGCACAGAGAGGCCTGATCATGCATTACGTCAACTTTGATTTGGACAAGGTTCCGCAGCTCCTTGCACTTTACAAGGAGGTAGAGGCGTATTTCTACGGCGACGACGAGACGGAGGGCCTGAAGGACTGGGAAGAGCTGGAGAACGTGATCTTTATGCTCTGTGAGGACAACTATGGTCACATGCGGACGCTGCCGACCGAAGAGATTCGCAGTCACAAGGGCGGCTTTGGCATGTATTATCATTTGGATTATCATGGAGGTCCCGTATCCTATGAGTGGATGCCGTCAACGCCGCTGTCCCTAATTTGGGAACAGATGACTGAGGCCTATGAGTACGGCATCAAGGACGTCTGGATTGTCAACGTCGGTGACATCAAGGGAAATGAAGTGGCGCTGAATTATTTTCTGGATCTCGCCTATGATTTTGAAAAATGGGGAAGCAGCGCAGTAGGAAGCTGGAAGGTGTGGTTGAATCAATGGGCGAAGAAGGTATTCGCCGGTACGTCCGAATTGTTACAGCAGGCGCTCGCGGATATTTATGAGGGCTTTGTAAAGTTGAATTTCATGAGAAGGCCTGAGGCCCTGTATGCGGGCTTGTATCATCCCTGCAACTATAACGAAACCTTCCGCATGCTGGAGACCATCAATCAGCTTGAGGCGCTGAATGAGAGAACCTTTGAGGTGCTTGACAGGATTTCAAGACTGCCGGCATATAGCATGATTTATTATCCTGCAAAGATCAGCATGAACCTTCTGAAGATGCAGCTTTATGCAGGAAAGAATCAGTATTATGCACAGCAGGGAAGACCGGCGGCCAATGTCTGCGGAGAGCTGGTAAAGCAGTGTATTGATGAGGATAAGAGGCTCTGTGAGGAATTCCGTGAATTCAGAAATGGAAAATGGGCTGGCATGGAGATGGAGAAGCACGTTGGTTTTACCAAGTGGAATGACGACGGATGGAAATATCCGCTCAGATGCTTTGTGGAGCCCGTGACGGCACCAAGGATGAGTGTTTCCAGAGCGGATGATCCCTGGCTTGCAACAAAGAATTATGGGGCGCCGCAGTGCATCCGCGTACATGATTTCTTGGATCCGGGAAAACAACAGGTTGCCTTGGAGATCAGTAATGATGGCATCGGAAGCTTCAATTATACCGTGAAGGCCGAGCAGGGAGAGATTCCCGCATGGTTACAGGTTTCCTCTACGGAGGGAGTTACGGAGACCATATCCAAGGTGACGCTGACCTGCGACAGGGAGGCATTGCAGAAGGCTATGGAGGATGCCAAGGGAGAAGATGGAGTGATCCCCGAAGACGGCGTTCAAACGGTAAGGCTTCTGATCAGCGATGGAGACACGGTGGTTGCCATTGAGGTTAAGGCAGTCAACGTGAACCTGGACGGGCTGGAAAAGGGCACGTTCCTGCCAGATCCCATGGAAGGCGTGATTGTCATGGAGGCCAACCATTATGCAGAAAAGAAGGATGTTGACGGCGTGGGCTTCGTGTGCCTGGAGGGACACGGAAGAAGCGGAAACGGCATGAAGGTGCTTCCTTCTACTGCGGAATTCCTTCCCAAGGAGGAAAAGCCGGAGCTGATTTATCGCTTTGTGCTTCCGGAGGCAGGAAAGTATCGCGTGGAGCTTTGGACGTCCCCCGTCAATTCCGTTGTCAACAACAGGGCGCTGAGGGTGCATTTGGAAAACGGTACGCAGACGAAGAACATGAATATTTTGAATCCCAGCTACCGCGGCGGAGATTATAATGATCCGAAGTGGTCGGCAGCAGTCATGAATCAGATTCACGTCGTTGGAACGGAAATGAATTTCGAAAGCGGTGTCCAGACGCTGAGCATTGGGGCGCTTGAGGCAGGCATGGTGCTGGAACGGATTGTGATCTACCCTGCAGGAAAGAAGCTGAAGGCGTCGTACCTCGGACCTGAGGAGAGCTATTTTAAGGCTTGATGAAAACTCGGGGGCTGGTTGTATGATCTCTCACAGACACGTTCGCACTCCGGGTGCAGCGGCAAGCGCAGAAGGAATCGGTACTAAGGTGTCGCAGAATTACCAAAGATCCACTCACATTGTGAGCGTATCTTCGGTATGCGCCACCTAAGTACCGACGCTTAGCACACGGGTCTGTGAGAGATCGTACAACCGCCCCCTCGGTTTTGCAAGGCTATCGTATTAAAAGACCAAGATATGTAGAGTAACGCATATCTTGGTCTTTATTGTATGTTCGTATTCTAAGCTATCTTGACTTTAGTGTTTTAGGACGGATCTTGGGCCTGGGCTGTAGGCTCGGTGGGAGAGTCTTCCGCGGCAGGTTCGGGGAGGGTCAGGAGCACCTTCTCAATGCGGTTTTGATCCACGCCCTGTACCTTAAGAATCATGCCGTCTTCTAAGGTCACGGACTCGCCGTCCTCGGGGAGATGGCCTAGGTGCTCGATCAGAAGGCCGCCGAGCGAGTCGTATTCCTCGCTTTCCAGATGGCATTCCAAAGCATCATTGACGTCATCCAGATTCATGCTTCCCTCGATCAGATAGGTCTTATCATCGATTTTCTTAATCTTTTCCATCTCATCCGCGTCGTACTCGTCGCGGATCTCGCCCACAATTTCTTCCAAAAGATCTTCCAGCGTAATCATTCCGACGGTAACGCCGTACTCGTTCACTACGAAGGTCACGCTGGTCGTTTTCTCGCGGATCTCATATAGAAGATCAGAGATTTTTTTGTATTCGTAAGTAAAGTGCGCTTCCCTTAAGATGTTGCGAATATGGAAGTGCTCCGGATCATCCGTCAGGATGAAATCCTTAATGTTGATGAGACCAATAATATTGTCCTTGTCTTCCTCGTAAACGGGAAGTCTCGTGTACATGTGCTTTCGGAAGACGGAGAGGACTTCATGATAATCATCATTGACGTTCACCGTAACCATGTTGACTCTGGGAATCATGATATCCTTAGCGAGCGCATCCGAAAACTCGAATACGTTGTATATGATTTCTCGCTCCTCGGACTCTATGGCGCCATCCTCATGGCTGATGTCCACGTAGGTTTTTAATTCATTTTCCGTCATGGTGCTGACCTTCTCGTTGGGATCCACGTGGAGTAAAAAGAGGATTAACCAAGCAATTTTGTCGACCAAGAAAATGACGGGCGTCAGAACCTGCATCAGCGCATAGATCACGCCACTGTATGCAAGGGCAAGCTTATCTGCATAATGCATGGCCCAGGTCTTCGGAATCACCTCGCCGAAGAGGAGAACCAGAAAGGTTAAAACTCCGGTGGCAATGCCGACGGCCAAATTCACGCGCAGGGCCAGCGTCGTGGCCAGGGCGGAAGCCGACAGATTTACGACGTTGTTTCCAATCAGAATGGCACTCAGCATTTTGCTGTTATGGTCAAGAATCTTATTGACGCGAGCGGCCCGTTTATTGCCTTCCTCTTCGAGGGAACGAAGCTTCACCTTGTTTGCCGTGGTTAGCGCCGTCTCCGCAGAGGAGAAGAATCCTGAAAGGACAACTAAAATAAAAAGAATCACACATTCAATGACAAATAGCTGTATGTCATCTGGGGGAACCAAGTAAAACCACACTCCTTTGTAATCATATATAGAATGTATCTTACAATAAGAGATGCCCAGTTGTCAAGTTTTCGCAGGTTCTCGCATAGAATAATGGATAAGAGGGTGCGCTAAATAGGAGCGAATGAATCAAATCGGGGAGGAAAGTGCAATGGAGATGGTGAAGAGAGATCAAAAGAAGGAGAGAGGCAGTGCTTTGGCATATCTGTTTTTTCTATTATTAGCATATGTCCTGACGGGACTTTTGCTACTGCTGTTGGCGTTTTTGCTCTATCGGTTTCAGATGGGAAGCGGGGCGGTTTCGGCCTCCATTGACGCCATCTATTTTGTTTCGGCGCTTTTTGCGGGAGTGCTGGCTGGGAAGAAAGCGAAAACCAGGCGCTTTCTTTGGGGCACTCTGATGGGAGCGCTTTACTTTCTTGTTTTGGCGGCGCTCTCCCTGGCGAGCGGTATGGGGAATGGAAATACGGGGATTTTTCCTTCCTTCTTGTTCTGCGTGGCAGGCGGATGCGTCGGAGGAATCCTGTCTGGCTTATTCGAGAAGGCCTGACGGGTGAAATTTGACTTCATGGACAGAACGTGATACGATTCTTTGGATATTGAGATGAAATCAGGAAGGATTCATGAAGATGAAATTCGTTGAAGAGTTAACGAGGAAAATACTAAAGCTCTTACCGCTCAAGCTTTCAGATAAAGTGATTGAGGCGCTGGTTCAGTTTGTGAAGTTTGGGGTTGTCGGCGTTACCAATACGTTGCTAAGCTACGCGTTGAACGTCATGACGTTAATGCTTCTAAAGCCCTATGAAATCGCATGGGATTATGTCATTGGTAATCTCGTGGGGTTCTTTTTAAGCGTCCTGTGGTCCTTTTATTGGAATAATAAGCTCGTGTTTACGCTGGAAAAAGGACAGAAGAGACATCTTGGCAAGGCACTTTTCAAAACCTATATTTCCTATTCTTTTACGGGAATCTTTCTTTGCAACGTGCTGTCCTACGTATGGATTGACGTCTTGGGTATTTCGAAGCTGATCGCCCCCGTGATCAATCTTGTCGTAAGCGTTCCCATTAACTTCTTAATTAATAAATTCTGGGCATTTCGCACGAAGGAAAGCGGAGAAGAAACACGTTCTGAATCAGGCAGAGAAAACTAATTGCCGTGGAACGAGAGAACTAATCGCCGTGGTGATTGACAGAATTGGAAAGTTATGCTACAATAGCATAGATTTACTAGATGAATGTGATAGTTTCACAAGGAGGTTTCTTATATGAAGCACATTAAGACGTTAACGACAAGAGATTTGAAGGAGTCCATGAAGAAGGGCGGATGCGGCGAGTGCCAGACTTCCTGCCAGTCCGCATGCAAGACTTCCTGCACCGTTGGTAATCAGAGCTGCGAGAAGTTAAAGTAATTGGTTCTTGCGTATTTGAACTGAAAAAACCATCATAAGCAGCGATCATGTGTCGCTGCTTATCTTTTGAGTTTCACGATTTTGAGAGGATTTTTTTGTGATACACCAGTATAAGAGTAATGGCCTGAATATTGTGATGGACGTCAACAGCGGTTCCGTACATGTCGTGGATGACATTGTTTATGACATGATCCCGCTGGTAGAGCCCCTGATCGGAGAAGGCATCAAGGATGCGGATACGATCAAGGCTGCCGTCGTGCACATTGCAGGAATTCCCTATCCCGAGGCGGAGATCAGGGAGGCCGTAGATGAAGTTTTGGAATTGGAGAAGAGCGGCCAGCTCTTTGCCAAGGATATTTATGAAAATTATGTCTTCGATTTTAAAAAGAGACCAACCGTAGTAAAGGCACTGTGTCTGCACATCGCCCATGACTGCAATCTGGCATGCAAATACTGCTTTGCCGAGGAGGGTGAGTATCATGGACGCAGGGCTTTGATGAGCTTTGAGGTTGGCAAGAAGGCGCTGGACTTTTTGGTTGCCAATTCTGGAAATCGCGTCAATTTGGAGGTCGATTTCTTTGGCGGAGAGCCGCTGATGAATTGGCAGGTGGTCAAGGAGCTTGTGAATTATGGACGCAGCATCGAAGCTGCAAATAACAAGAAATTCCGGTTTACCCTGACAACCAACGGCGTGCTTTTAAATGATGAGATCTTGGAATTTGCCAATAAAGAGATGGCAAACGTCGTTCTCAGCATTGACGGACGTAAGGAAATTCATGACAAGATGAGACCCTTCCGCGGTGGACAGGGGAGCTATGATCTGATTGTTCCGAAGTTCCAAAAGGTTGCGGAGAGCCGAAATCAGACGAATTATTACGTACGTGGAACCTTTACGCATCATAATCTGGACTTTTCCGAGGACGTCATCCATTTGGCGGACTTGGGCTTCCAGCAGATTTCCGTGGAGCCTGTCGTGGCGCAGCCGACCGATGATTATGCGATCACGGAGGAGGATCTTCCGAAGTTAAAGGAAGAGTACGATAAGCTGGCTGCGGAGATGATCAAGAGAAGAAGGGAAGGCAGACCCTTCAATTTCTTCCACTTTATGATCGACCTGGAGGGCGGTCCTTGCGTGGCAAAGCGTTTGTCAGGATGTGGCTCAGGAACGGAATATCTTGCCGTGACGCCCTGGGGAGATTTTTATCCCTGTCATCAGTTCGTCGGCAACGAGGATTTCCTGATGGGCAATGTTGACACGGGAATCGTTCGGGAGGATATCCGCGATCAGTTCAAGTGCTGTAACGTCTATGCGAAGGAAAAGTGTAAGAAATGCTTCGCGAAGTTTTATTGCAGCGGCGGATGCGCGGCAAACTCCTATAATTTCCACGGCAACATCAATGATGCCTATGACGTGGGCTGTGAGCTGGAGCGCAAGCGCGTGGAATGCGCCATTGCATTAAAGGCCGTGAAGATGATGGAGGAAGAGGACGAGTCCTCTGAAGAATAAGTAAGAAACAGTTCCCGCATGTACATTGTTATTAAGTTAAGGATATGACAAGAACTCGGGGCTGGGTTTGGATCATCTTTCTGGTAGACTTTTGACCCAGAAAGATGATCCAAACCTTCCCCTCGAGGTAATGGGAAGTTTAACTTAATGACATTTACCTAGGCTGGAACGAAAGATTTAATAAGAACGGAGAGTAAAGAAATGAAGGACATGAAAAAAGGTCAGGCATGGATTGTTTTACTTTGTTTGTTGCTTCTTCTGGCGGGAATTACTTACATTGACCTGTTTGGCGTCGATGCAAGCGGAACCGGAAGCGCATCTGACATCAAGCTGGGCTTGGATCTGGCGGGCGGCGTCAGCATCACCTATCAGGTGGTTGGCGAGGAAACTCCCGACAGCACCGACATGAAGGACACCATCTACAAGCTGCAACAGCGTGTTACGGGCTACAGCACGGAAGCGATCGTGTACCAAGAGGGATTGAACCGTATTAACATCGAGATTCCCGGCGTGCAGGATGCCAATAAGATCCTGTCAGAGCTTGGCCGTCCCGGATCCCTGTATTTCATTAAGGAAAAGGCGCCTGACGGAAGCGATAACTATTCCTATTCTACCACTGGTTATGTCCTGAACAGAAGCATTGAAGAGATGCTGGCGGATGGTTCCATCAACCTGTCCGGTACGGACGTAAGCGAGGCAAGGGCAGGATATCAGCAGGACGACATGAGAAATAATGAAATCGTGGTTCAGCTGACGATGACGGATGAAGGAAAAACGAAATTCGCCGAGATGACCGAGGAAGCCTTCAATAATGGCAAGCAGACGATCGCCATTTACTACGATGGAACGATCATCAGTGCTCCTCGCGTGCAGGCAGTCATTTCGGATGGACATGCCGTGATTACCGGTCAGAGCAGCATCGAGGAAGCAGAGCAGCTCGCATCAACCATTCGTATCGGTGGACTGAAGCTGGAACTGGAAGAGATTCATTCTAAGGTTGTAGGCGCTCAGCTGGGTACCGAGGCAATTGAGACGAGCCTGAAGGCCGGCGTGATCGGTCTTGGCATCGTGGCACTGTTCATGATCGTTGTTTACTTTATATCTGGTTTTGCTTCTGCCATTGCTCTTTGTATTTACGTGGCATTGGTGGTTCTGCTGATCCGTGGCTTCAACATGACCTTGACCCTGTCCGGCGTCGCTGGTATCATCCTTTCCATCGGTATGGCAGTGGATGCAAACGTAATTATTTTCGCGCGTATCCGTGAAGAACTGGCAACTGGTAAGACCACAAAGAGTTCCATTAAAATCGGATTTGACAAGGCTCTGTCCGCCATCGTTGATGGTAACGTAACGACCCTGATCGCGGCAGCCGTTTTGATGTTCCTTGCCCCCGGTTCCATTCAGGGCTTTGCACAGACCTTGGCACTTGGTATTGTGATCTCCATGTTCACGGCGCTTGTCATCACGAGACTTTTGATGAATGCCTTTTATTCCATTGGCATCCGTGATGCAAAGTGGTATGGTGTTGGCAAGGACAGAAAGAGCATTAACTTCCTTGGCAAGAAGGGAATTTTCTTTGGCGTATCCATCGCCGTAATCGTTGCAGGTTTTGTAGTGATGGGGATCAACGCTTCCAAGGGAAACGATATTTTGAACTACAGCCTTGAGTTTAAGGGCGGTACCGCAACGACGGTAACCTTTAACGAGAAGATGTCGCTGGAGGACGCAGACAGCAAGGTGACTCCCGTCATCACCGAGGTAACCGGAAGTGCGGTTCAGGTACAGACCGTACAGGATTCCAACGAAGTGATCTTTAAGACGAATTCCTTGAATCTGGAGCAGAGAGCTGCTTTGGAGGACAGATTGGTGAGCGAGTTTGGCGTTGATCGCAATATGATCACTACGGAGACCATCAGCTCCACCATCAGTGGCGAGATGAAGAGAGACACCATCATTGCAGTGGTAGTTGCCATCGTATGTATGTTGATTTACATCAGAATCCGTTTCAGCGACATTCGCTTTGGACTGAGCAGTATTGTAGCTTTGATGCATGACGTTCTGGTGGTGCTTGCCTTCTATGCGGCAGCAAGGGTTTCCGTTGGTAATACCTTTATCGCATGTATGCTGACGATCGTAGGTTATTCCATCAACGCGTCTATCGTTATCTTTGACCGCGTTCGTGAAAACATGGCCGAGAAGAGCAGACAGGAGACCGTGGAGGACGTGGTCAACAAGAGTATCACCCAGACACTCAGCAGAAGCATCTTCACTTCCCTGACGACCTTTGTCATGGTAGCTTGCCTGTATGTCTTGGGTGTGACCAGCATCCGCGACTTCGCGCTGCCTTTGATGGTTGGTATCGTATGTGGTGCATACTCATCCGTATGTATCGTTGGCGGACTTTGGTTCGTGCTTCGTCAGAAATTCCCTGGCAAGGCAAAATAAAATGGCATTATTTCGAGGCTGCCTTGTCACAGGCAGCCTCTTTGCGTTAGCGAGGAAGGAAACGGGGTACCATGGAAAAGTGGTTTATATACGCGAAAAAGGCTGATTTTCAAGCCTGGGCACGGGAATTAGGGGTAGATCCATTTATCGCCAGATTAATCCGAAACCGAGATGTCTGTGAGTTGGAGGAGGCAAAGCGCTTCCTATATGGCACGCTGAAGGATTGTCATGCGCCAGAGCTTTTGCTTGACATGGAGCGTGCTGCTTCTGAGACACTCAAGGCAATAGCGGAGGGAAAACGAATTCGCGTGATTGGAGATTATGACGTGGATGGCATTTGCTCCTCTTACATTTTGAGTAAGGGTCTTTCCGTGCTTGGAGGGAACGTCGACGTCGCCATTCCTCACCGCATTCATGACGGATATGGACTCAATGACCACCTGATCGAAGAAGCGGCAAAGGATGGCGTTAAGCTGATCGTAACCTGTGATAATGGCATCTCTGCGGCAGAACAGATTAAACTGGCGAAGGATCTTGGCATGGATGTCATTGTGACGGATCATCATGAGGTTCCCTTCGTGATGGAAGGGGAAGAAAGGCGGGAAATTCTTCCGCAGGCGCTTGCAATCGTGGATCCCAAGCGGGCGGAGGATTCCTATCCCTTTGCTGGGATTTGTGGCGGCGTTGTGGCATTTAAGCTTCTACAGGCCACGTTGCACCTGCTGGAGAGAGGCGAAGACTCTGAAACGAAAAGTGAAGGCGCTGAGACGGAAGACGGAAGCCGTGCGATGCTTAACGTGTCTGACAAAGCTGACAAAGCAGCGGACTTGCGGGAAGCCCTGGAGGAGCTTTTGGAGCTTGCGGCATTTGCCACGGTCTGCGACATTATGGAGCTTCGAGACGAAAACAGGATGATTGTGCGGGAAGGGCTTCACAGGATGCAAAACACAAGAAATCTTGGTCTGCGCGCCTTGATGGAGGTACATGGCATTGAGCAAAAATCCTTGTCAGCGTATCATCTCGGTTTTATCCTTGGTCCCTGCCTGAATGCAACGGGAAGACTGGATACGGCAACGCGAGCGCTTGAGCTTTTAAATGCAAAGGATTCCGTGACCGCAACTACCATTGCGAGGGATTTGAAGGAGCTCAATGACAGTAGAAAGAATTTGACCGTACAGGGCGTGGAGCAGGCGATTCGAAGCATACAAGAGCAGCATTTGGAGCATGATAAGGTATTGGTAGTGTATCTGACTGACGTCCATGAAAGCCTTGCCGGCATTATTGCAGGAAGATTGAAGGAGCTTTATGGTCACCCAACATTTCTTCTCACAAAATGTGAGGATGGCGTAAAGGGCTCAGGACGTTCCGTGGAAGGCTATGACATGTATGAAGCACTCCATCAGGTAGGCAGCCTTCTTTCGAAATATGGTGGTCATAAGATGGCGGCAGGACTGTCCCTTCGGGAGGAGAACGTGGAGGCACTCCGCAGAAGCCTGAACGAGAATTGTCAGCTTTGTGAGGAGGATTTTATCCCTTCCCTGCATATTGACATGGAGCTTCCCATGGAGTACGTGAATATGGATTTGGTGCGCCAGATGGATGCATTAGAGCCCTTTGGCGTTGGCAACCCGAAGCCGCTGTTTGCACAGAGGGGCGTGACCTTTCTTTCCGGAAGTCGCATGGGGAAGGAAGGAAAATATGGAAGGTTTCAGGTGGAGACGTCCGGCGGAAAACGATTTCGACTGACCTTCTTTGGAAGCATGGATGCTTTTTTGCGGTTTTTGGATGAAAAATATGGGGAGGGAAGCGGTGATGCGCTTCTTTCCGGCAGACGATCCTTTGAGGTTACGATCGCGTATCAGCTAGGGATTCATTCTTATCAGGGAAAAGAGGAGCTTCAGTTTTTGCTGAAGTCTTATCAATAAAAGGAGGCATTTGTCGTGCCAGAGCATCGGGATTGGTTTCAACTTGATTTGTCGGCAATTGTATATCCGACGCTGCAGAGAAGGGATTTCTCGGCTGTTTATCGCCTTTCCGTCCTATTAAAGGAGGAGGTGCAGCCTGAGTTGCTTCAGCAGGCGCTGGATATTACGTTACCCAGGTTTCCGACCTATAAGGTTGCCATGCGTAAGGGCCTTTTTTGGCGATATTTGGAGCCAAATCATCGGCCGGGTCCTTTTGTGCGGCCTGACGTAAAAAACCCTTGTCAGCCCATGAGCTTTAAGGATGATAACAGATACCTTATCAGAGTCTACTATTATCACAATCGCATTTCCTTTGAAGCACATCACAGTCTTGGGGACGGTACGGGCGGCATGTGCGTACTGCAGACCTTGACGGCAGAATATTTAAGGCTTTTGGGGCACACGGAGATAAAAAATGGCGGTTTTGTTCTAGACGTCAATGAAAAGCCTGATCCGGAGGAGCTTGAGGACGCCTACGTACGCTATGCAAATTCCAAGATTTGCCCACCGCGTCCCGGAGAGAAGACCTATCGCGTTCGCGGAACAAAGGAACCGTTCTATACGCTAAACATTGTAGATGGCATCATGTCAACCTCTGAGGTTGTCGCGGTGGCCAAGCGTTACGGGGCGAGCATCACCGAGTATTTTAATGCGGTGCTGCTCTATGCCCTGTTAAAGAAGCAGGAGAAGGACAAGCGTATTCGCCTGCGTCCCGTCAAGATTGCCATGCCGGTCAATTTGCGGCGCTTTTTCCCGTCGAAGACGCTTCGAAACTTTATTACCATGGTCTATCCTGGCGTGGACCCGAGACTGGGAGAGTATACCTTTGAAGAAATTGTAACGCAGGTACACCATTACATGCGGTATTACGTTAATGACAAATTCCTGCGCGCGGACGTCACTACTAATGCACGCACGCAGAGTCACCCGCTGATCCGAATCGTGCCCCTGTATCTCAAGGATTTTGTGGTAAAGCAGTTTTATTCCAAGGTACAGGATCATAACTCCTCTGCGGGACTTACCAACATGGGAGCCCTGCAAGTTAACGAGAGCATGCGTCCCTATATCGAGCGCTTTGACATTTGCATGGGACAGCCGTTTTCGAGCAGGACAAACTGTGCCATCATCAGCTTTCAGGACGTGCTGACCGTCAATTTTGCCAGCAGTATTGTCGAGGCTGACGTGGAACGGTATTTCTTCCGAAAGCTGGTGAAGGATGGCATTCACGTAAAGATTGAGAGTAACCGGGAAGAACCGGAAGTAGAATTGACATAGGAGGGACTTGCGATGTCATATTGTGTAAATTGTGGCGTGGAGTTGGATGCTTCTGCAAAAAGTTGTCCTTTGTGTAATACGCCCGTGCTAAATCCCAAGGAAATCAAAAGAGAAGGCATCGTACCGCCGTTTCCGAAGGAAAAGGCGCAGGTAGAGGAGATTCAGAGGGCAGATTTTGGCTGGCTGGTATCCATGGTGTGTCTTGCGACGGCAGTGACCTGCGGCCTGCTGAACTGGCTTGCGTTTCGTGGAAGCCTGTGGTCCCTTGCGGTGATCGGAGCCTGCGTTGTCCTGTGGGTCATGCTGGTACCGGCAGTGATCTATCATAAATGGTCTCCCTATCTCTATTTATTATTTGACGGTGCCGCAGTAGTATTATATCTCTATCTGATCGCGAGGATGGTAGAATCCTATGAATGGTTTCAAGGCTTGGGAGTACCGCTCGTACTTTGCACCTGTGCCATCATGGAGCTTTTGACCTTTGCCGTTCGCGTATTCCCCAAGGGAATTTTGGCGAGAGGATTATATGTCTTTACGGCGCTTGCCCTGTTGTGCGTGGGCTTTGAGGTGATAATTGATCTTTTTAGAGACGTTCCCGTGAGGCTTAGCTGGTCTGCAGTGGTTCTTACGGTATGTTCCATTGTGGATATCGCCATTATTACCATGTTGTCACGAAGAAGACTTCGAAATGAAGTGAGAAGGAGGTTGCATTTCTGATGGAGACAAGGCAAAGACTGATGCGACTAGTGAAGCTGGCTCACGGATTGGTAGAAAAGCCGGATTTAGAGAAACACCGTCAGTCCCAGGATCAAATCGGGGAGCTGATGGGGAGAGTAAAGGATTTGAACTTTCGCGGCATGGAGCTGGATGGCATTCACTGTGAATGGGTCAGCTTAAATCGTGCCCACGTCCATAAGCAGGTGATCATGCATTGCCATGGCGGCGGCTACTCCACGGGTAGCAGCTTGTACGCCAGGACGTTGACGGCAAAGCTGGCGGCATCCACGGCAATGGAGGTGTTGTCCTTTGATTATCGATTGGCACCGGAGCATCCCTATCCCGCGGCGCTCGAGGATGCGCTGAAGGTTTGGGATTATCTGATGCGGCAGGGCTATGGCGCCCGCGACGTGATTCTCACGGGAGATTCCGCGGGGGGAAACCTTGCCCTTGCACTGACCTTAAAGCTAAAGGAGCAGGGGAGATTTCTTCCCAGAGGACTTGTTTTGATGTCACCTTGGACGGATCTGACCTCCTCGGGAGAGTCCTTCGTGGAAAAGAAGGACTTGGATCCTGTATTGGACGCGACATATATGGAGCGGGTCATTCATGATTATGCCAAGGGAGAGAAGCTGCAGGATCCGTACATATCTCCGCTCTTTGGAGATTTTACGGGATTCCCGCCGACCTATGTTCAGGTCGGGGAGAATGAAATCCTTCTGAGCGATTCAACGCGTCTGGTTGACAGGATGAAGGATGCAAACGTCACGGTGAAGCTTGACGTATTTCCAGGGATGTGGCACGTCTTCCAAATGGCCCCCTTTAAGACGGCCTATGAGGCCATGGATAAAAACGTGGAATTTATTATTGACGAGCTGATGCATTTTTGACAAAGGCTTTTTCTGACGAAAAAAGGATTTTCAAAGGGAACGCAGAATATTATAGCTAGGGTGAGTTTTTGAAAGGTTTCAAGGAGGACGTGACGCGAGGCGTCAGAAAGGAAGATCCATGACCATCAGAGAAAACCTTGAACAATGGGAGAAGGAATATTTAAGTCCCTATGCCTCCCTAAGCATGAATTCCAAAGGACGATTAAAGCCCGAAGAGCAGTGTGACATTCGGCCGGTCTTTCAGAGAGACCGCGACAGGATCATACACTGCAAAGCGTTCCGCAGACTGAAGGATAAGACGCAGGTATTCTTGACGCCTGAGGGAGATCACTACAGGACGCGCTTGACGCATACTCTTGAGGTATCCCAAAATGCGAGAACAATCGCAAAGGCACTGAAGTTAAATGAAGATTTGGTCGAGGCCATTGCCCTTGGACATGATCTGGGACATACGCCCTTTGGCCATGCAGGCGAGCGTGCGCTAAACAGAGTTTGTCCCTTGGGCTTTGAGCATTCCATCCAGAGCGTTCGCACCGTTGATCGTCTGGAGAAGAATGGACAGGGACTGAACCTGACCTATGAGGTGCGTGACGGGATCCTCAATCATCAGACCAGCGGAAATCCGCATACCCTGGAGGGAAAGGTAGTCCGTTTCTCGGATAAAATCGCCTACATACATCATGACATGGACGATGCGGTGCGTGCGGGCATATTGACTGAAATGGACGTTCCCGCGCAGGTGCGAGCCGTGCTTGGCAATACGCCGGGTGCAAGATTGGACCGCTTTATTCATGACATTGTGACGAATAGTCAGGGCAAGAACGACATCGTGATGTCCGAGGAGGTTGCGGACGCCATGAAAAAACTCCGTGCCTTTATGTTTGAGAGAGTGTACGTCAATCCCTTGGCAAAGGCGGAGGAGAAGAAGGCAGAGGTTTTGATGGAAACGCTCTATTCGCATTTCCTGAAAAATCTGGAGGCATTGCCTGAGGAGTTTCGAAATCTAATCTCCGAAGGAGAGCAAAAGGAGCAGGTGGTATGTGATTTCGTGGGTGCCATGAGTGACCGCTATGCGATTTCACTCTACGAGTCAATTTTTATCCCGAAATCTTGGCAAATATAAGAGGAAGCACATGTATTATTCGGATGAGATTGTGGAAGAGGTCAGGGCCAAAAGTGACATCGTGGCCGTGATTTCCGGATATGTGAATTTAAAGAAAAAGGGCAGTAATCATTGGGGATGCTGCCCCTTTCATAACGAAAAAACGCCGTCCTTTGCCGTCTCGGAAAATAAGCAGATGTACCACTGCTTTGGATGCGGAGAAAGCGGCAGTGTCATTACGTTTTTGATGAAATATGAGAATTATTCCTTTCCGGAGGCGATCAGGGCTTTGGCGGATCGCGCCGGAATTAAGCTCCCTGAAATTGAATACTCCGAGGAACAAAAAAGGCGTGCTGGCCGCAGACAAAGACTTTTAGACGTCAATAAGGATGCGGCAACCTTTTTCTATTATCAGCTTCGAAAGAACCCTCACGGAGAGGTTGGACTGGCCTATTTTCGGAAGCGTGAGCTGACGGAGGAGACCATGAAGAAGTTTGGACTTGGCTTTGCCGGAAAGAATGGGAACGAGCTTGTACAGTACCTTCGCCAGAAGGGGTATCATGACGAGGAAATTCGAGATGCCGGCGTTGCAACGTTCTCCGAACGGGGAGGGTTATCCAGTCAATTTTGGAATCGCGTGATGTTTCCGATTCAAGACGTGAACCACAGAGTCATTGGCTTTGGCGGGCGCGTCATGGGAGATGGGGAGCCAAAGTACCTCAACTCTCCGGAAACAGACATTTTTGATAAACGAAGAAATCTATACGGACTCAATTATGCCAGAACGGCGCGTGCGGGGAACGTGATTCTCTGTGAGGGATATATGGACGTCATTGCCATGCATCAGGCAGGCTTTGGACAAGCCGTGGCGTCGTTGGGAACGGCATTTACGCCGGAGCAGGCTCATTTGCTTCACAGGTATACGGAGCAGGTGCTCCTCGCTTATGACAGCGACGGAGCAGGCGTCAAGGCGGCACTTCGGGCCATAGGCATTCTTAGGAATGAAGGATTGACCGCAAAAGTCATTAACATGCGGCCACATAAGGATCCCGATGAATTTATGAAGGCCTTGGGACGAGAGGCCTTTCAGGAGCGGATTGATCAGGCGGAGAACAGCTTCTTTTACGAGATCCGAATGCTGGAGAGCGGATTTAACCTTAAGGATCCTGAGGAGAAGACGAAGTTTCATCGTGAAATTGCAGCGAAGCTTTGTACCTTTGAAGAAGAGGTGGAGCGTGACAATTACCTGCAGGCCATCGCTGAAAAGTATTATATCGGCGTGGATCAGCTGCGAAAGCTCGTGATCAGCTATGCAGGGGCTGGCGTTGGAAAGACCGCCCCCAGGCCGAAGAGCGGCGTTCAGTCTAAAAGTGGTACGCAGGATGGTGCGAAGAGGGCACAAAAGCTCTTGATTACCTGGATTGCGGATTATCCGAGAATCTACCCGAAGATCAAGCCTTATGTCTCTTCCAAGGATTTTACGGAGGAGCTGTATGCCCAGGTGGCAGAGCGAATGTTTGCCGCGATTGAAAAGGACAAGTTTCAGCCTGCGGAGATCATCAGCACCTTTGAGGATGAAGAGACGCAAAAGGAAGCTGCTGAGCTCTTTTATGAAGAACTGCCCGCCATGGAGACGACGCAGGAAAAGGAGCAGGCTCTGCACGACGTGATCTATCTGGTCAAGAAAAATAGCTTTGAGCATTTCAAGCAAAAGCAGGCCGAACGCGACATAGAAGCCATAGCGCAGGTGATGGAGGCGAAAAAAGCGTTGCTTAGCCTGTCAAAGCTGCATATTAGTTTAGATTAGATGAAGAAAAGCAGTTATTTTATAGAACAGTATGGAAGGATGGAACCCAAAGATGGACGAAAACACACAAGCAAAATTTGAGGAGAAAATCAAAGAACTGGTCAGCATGGCCAAAAAGAAAAAGAACATTCTGGAGTATCAGGAGGTCAGTGATTTCTTTGATGGCATGACGTTGGAAGAGGAACAGATGGAGCGTGTCCTGGATACGCTCGAGAGAAACAACGTTGACGTGCTCCGCATGACCGACGTGGACGATGACATCGACCCTGAGGAGATTATTCTTTCCGGGGAGGATGTTGACGTTGAAAACCTTGACATCTCCATTCCCGACGGCATCAGCATTGAGGATCCCGTTCGTATGTACCTGAAGGAAATTGGTAAGGTACCGCTTCTTTCCGCCGAGGAAGAAATTGAACTGGCTAAGAAGATGGAGGTCGGTGATCAGGATGCTAAGAAGCGTCTGGCAGAGGCAAACCTTCGTCTGGTAGTCTCCATTGCAAAGCGCTACGTTGGTCGTGGCATGTTGTTTCTGGATCTGATTCAGGAGGGTAATTTAGGCCTGATTAAGGCGGTAGAGAAGTTTGATTATCGCAAGGGCTACAAGTTTTCAACCTACGCAACCTGGTGGATTCGTCAGGCCATCACGAGAGCCATTGCTGATCAGGCGAGAACCATTCGTATCCCCGTTCACATGGTGGAGACCATTAACAAGCTGATTCGCGTCAGCCGTCAGCTTCTGCAGGAGCTGGGCCGTGAGCCTTCTCCTGAGGAGATTGCAGATGAGATGGGCATGCCCGTGGATCGTGTCAGAGAGATATTGAAGATCAGCCAGGAGCCGGTATCCCTGGAGACTCCCATTGGTGAGGAGGAGGATTCGCACCTTGGCGACTTCATTCAGGACGACAACGTTCCCGTTCCTGCAGATGCCGCAGCGTTCACGCTCTTAAAGGAGCAGCTGGTAGAGGTGCTTGGCACCCTGACGGAGAGAGAGCAGAAGGTATTGCGCCTCAGATTCGGATTGGATGACGGCCGCGCACGCACGCTGGAGGAAGTGGGCACCGTATTCAACGTAACGCGTGAGAGAATTCGCCAGATTGAGGCGAAGGCACTTAGAAAGCTGCGGCATCCCAGCAGAAGCCGTAAGCTGAAGGATTATCTTGATTAAGCAGGGGAAACCTGTTTCCCTTTCAAAAAGGCTGTGGAACCTTGCAGACATGCTCTCACCGGGAGGAAGGGTTGCTGACGTAGGGTGTGACCACGGCTTTTTGGATATTTACCTGGTGCAAATGGGGAAGATGCGAGGCGCTCTTGCCATGGACGTGAGAAAGGGACCGCTGGCGGCTGCCGCAGAGCACGTCAAGGAGGCGGGACTTTCCGAACGGATCGAGACGAGACTTTCTGACGGCCTGGAAGCGTTTCAGGTTGGAGAGGCGGAAAAGCTTGTCTGCGCAGGCATGGGTGGCCCGCTGATGCAACGGATCCTCACGGTGAGTCCGGAGAAGACGGAGAGCTTTGAGGAGATGATTCTGCAGCCGCAGTCAGAACTTACGGAATTTCGGGCATTTTTAAGGGAACAGGGTTATAAAATAGTAGAGGAACGGATTATCCTTGAGGATGGAAAGTATTACTTTCCCATGAAGGTTGTGCCGCGTCGCAAGGGCACCGAGAAAACGGCAGAGGGGCAAATGGCGGTCAAGAAAACGGCAGTCAGGCAAACAGAAGCCGATCAAACAGCGGCGAAGCGACAACCTGCGGGCGATGTGTCAGGCGCGTCCTGGACGGCCGTTTGCGACCGCTACGGGGAACTTTTGATCCGCGGGAAGGATCCGCTGCTCATGCAGTATTTGAAGGAACAGGAACGCATCCTGGCGGGAATCCTTGAGAGCCTTAAGGCCCGGGAAGGCAATTTGGCTACGCAGGGAGAGAACTTGAAAACACAGGGAGAAAACCTTATGGCGCAGGAAGATGACCAGAAGGCGTCCGGAGAGATTTCCAGCAGGGAACGCCGCTTTTTGGAGGTAATGATGGAATGGGAAATCCTTCATCAAGCCATGGAGCTGATGAAGTAGTACCCGGAAAGAGGGGAATTATGTTTACGGTTAAAATAGGCGAAGATGAAATTCAAGTCGCGGAGCGCACGACCTATGAGCAACTGATCGAGCCCTACCAGGAGAAGGATGGAAATTTGATTACCGTGGTTTCTTCTGACGGAAAAATCAGAGAGTTGTTCAAACGGGTCAATAAGCCTTGCGAAATTAAATTCTTTACGCTGAAGGATGACGTGGGCTTTAAGACCTATGTTAGAACGGCAACGATGCTGTTCATGAAGGCTGTGTTTGACGTTTTTGGATGTCAGGCGGCTGCACGGTGCCGTATGGAATTCGCAATTGGACATGGATACTATCTATCGGCGGAGGGAGCCTTCCCCGTCAGCGAGGACAGTGCTGCAAAGCTGCGGGAGAGAATGCAGGAGCTGGTAAAGCGCAAGATTCCTTTCCTCAAGAGATCTTATCCCATTGATGAAGCGATGGAGATTTTTGAGAGGCAGGGAATGACTGACAAGGTCAAACTTTTCCAATATCGGCGTACTTCAGCCGTCAATGTCTATGAATGCGAAGGGTATTATGATTATTTCTACGGCTACATGATGCCCAATACGAGCTATGTCAAATGGTTTGACCTGATTCCCTATGATGAAGGCTTTATGCTGCTCTTACCGACCAGAAAAACTGCAAATCGCGTGGAAAAGTTCTCTGAAAGGAAAAAGCTTTTCGAGACGCTAAAGACCTCGGATACGTGGGGCAGGCAGGTCGGCATTGAGACCGTAGGTGATCTGAATGAACAAATCTGCAAGGGAACGTTGAACGACATTATCTTGATTCAGGAGGCCATGCAGGAGCGCAAAATTGCTGAGATTGCAAGGGACATTGTCAGTCATGAGAACGTAAAATTTGTTATGATTGCAGGTCCTTCCTCATCGGGCAAGACGAGTCTTTCTCACAGACTTTCCATTCAGCTTCGCTCCCTTGGAAAGACGCCCCATCCCATTGCCATGGACAATTATTTTGTCAACAGGGAGGATACGCCTCGGGACGAGAACGGGGATTACGATTTTGAGTGCCTTGGCGCCATGGACATCGAGGGCTTCAATGCTGACATGTTAAAGCTCCTTGATGGAGAGACCGTTCAGATGCCCACCTTTAATTTTAAGATTGGCCAGCGGGAATATCATGGAGATACCTTATGGTTAGGGCCGGAGGACATTTTGGTCATTGAGGGAATTCACGGGCTGAATCCGAAAATGAGCTATGCCCTTCCCGAGGAGAGTAAGTATAAGGTTTACGTGAGTGCTTTGACATCCATCAACGTCGATGCACATAACCGAATTGCAACAACGGACGGAAGGCTTCTTCGAAGGCTGGTTCGGGATGCCAAGACGCGAGGAGCGGATGCAAAGCGAACGATTCAAATGTGGAGTAATGTTCGAAAGGGAGAGGAGAACAATATCTTTCCTTTCCAGGAGGAGGCAGATGCCATCTTCAATTCCGCGCTGATCTATGAGCTTGCGGTACTAAAGCAGTATGCGGAGCCTTTGCTGTTCCAGGTTCCCAAGAATACGACGGAGCATTATGAGGCGAAGCGACTTTTAAAATTCCTGGATTATTTCCTCAACGTCAGCAGTGAGAACCTTCCCAACAATTCCATTTGCAGGGAGTTTGTCGGCGGAAGCTGCTTTAAGGTTTGATTTTCCATATGTACTTTTTTCTTGCATACTTTATGAGAACAGTTTATAATGACATTTGGCGTAAGCAGGACAGGCGATCGCGGCCATGCGAAAGCATGGGTGAGGAAAGTCCGGGCTTCATAGGGCAGGATGCCGGATAACGTCCGGTGGAGGTGACTCCCAGGCCAGTGCAACAGAGATATACCGCCGGTGCTCATGGCGCCGGTAAGGGTGGAAAGGCAGTGTAAGAGACTACCGTCCGTCTGGTAACAGGCGGAGCCATGTAAACCCCATCCGAAGCAAGACCAAGCAGAGAGCAATAGGCTTGCCCGGCCTGCTCTCAGGTGGGTCGCTTGATGCGGCTGGTAACAGTCGTACTAGATAGATGATCGCTCAACGACATAACCCGGCTTATCGTTCTGCTTATGCTATAAAAATCCCGCAACTCCTTGGAAACGAGGCGCTGCGGGATTTTTAATTCTGAAAAAGTTGCGATTAGCGGCAGGTCGTGATAAGATTACAGGGTGATAAGGTAAAAGGAGAGGGACTTGTGAAGGCAAAACTGAAAATCCTGGTCGTAGGGATGCTGATGTTCTGTTTGACTGCATGTAATAAAGAAAAGGAAGAGACACACACGGAGATCAGCCCCCCTGAAACAAAGGTGACAAAAACGGAAGAAATCGGTTCGAGGCAGGAATTGGCCGCCATAGCTCCTGCAGATCGGCTTGAGGGGAAAGACATGGACAATCCGGCCGGGATGCTTCAGGAGAGTAGTGCGAGCGTCATGGTGCAGATCCTCGCGGGGAACCTAAAGGGGAGCGGAGTGATTGCCTATTCCAACGAGGAAGAGGTTTGGATCATGACTGCGGCGCATGTTCTTGCAAACATGGAAGAAACGGTAAAGATCACCTTCTATGATGGCTACGTGGTAGAGGCAAAGGACATAGAATACATGGAGACACAAGACATGGCCGTGATCAAATTACCGCGAAAAGCGCTGGTATGTCAAAGCTCTGACGAGATCATGGATCATGGGCAGATTTACCGCACGGTGATTCTGGAACGGGATGCGTTTGATGCATCGGGTACGGGAGACCTGGTGATTGCCATGGGGTCGAAGTCAGGGGTGGCACAGGAAGCCTATGCGGGAGTGATTTTAAAGGATTATGTTTTTCTCGAGGACTTTGGCGCTTACATGATCCTTGCAGACGTGTTCGTAACGCCAGGCATGAGCGGCGGAGGGCTGTTTGATGCAAAGGGGCGCTTGCTTGGAATCCTTTGCGGCATCTCTGAGGATGGAGAGGTGGCAGTGGCGCCCGTGACCGCTATTTTGGCAATGCTGGATCTATAGATTTAATAAAAATTTCCCAATTTGGAAGGGTGAATGGGGTTGACATTCCGAAACGATTGGTAGACAATAGGGAATGGTTGGGTGAATCCCTGGATTTGTTTGGCTCGCTTGGATAGATGAGCAGGAAAGGATGATGAAAATGACAAAGATAGACGTGGTATCTGGTTTCCTCGGGGCTGGAAAAACGACCCTGATTAAAAAGCTTCTTGCAGAAGCATTGGACGGTTCTAAGACCGTATTGATTGAGAATGAGTTTGGTGAGATCGGCATTGATGGCGGCTTTTTGAAGGAGGCCGGCATCGAAATTAAGGAAATGAATTCCGGCTGCATTTGCTGCTCCCTGGTAGGAGATTTTGGTACCTCCCTGAAGGAAGTGGTCAGCACCTATGCTCCTGAACGCATTTTGATCGAGCCCTCAGGCGTTGGCAAGCTCTCTGACGTATTGAAGGCCGTTGAGAATGTTGCAAAGGATCTGGACGTGCAGGTGAACAGTGCCGTGGCCGTTGTGGATGCAACCAAGTGCAAAATGTATATTAAGAACTTTGGCGAGTTCTTTATCAATCAGATCGAGTATGCAGGAACCATTATTTTAAGCCGTACCGATAAGGCAAGCCAGGAGAAGATTGCGGAGGCAGTAGCCCTGATCCGTGAGCACAATGCAAAGGCTACGATCATCACGACACCTCTGGCACAGCTGGATGGCAAGACGGTTTTGGATACCATTGAGGGTGCTGACAAGCTGGATGATCTGCTTGCTGAAATGTTAGAGAAGGCTCACGAGGAGCATGAGCATCATCACCATCACCATGATGATGACGATGATGAGGAGTGCTGCTGCGGACATCACCATCATCACGACGATGACGATGATGACGACGAGGACGAGCATGAGCACCATCACCACCATCACGATGACGACGAGGACGAGCATCACCACCATCACGATGATGACGAGGACGAGCATGAGCACCATCACCATCATCACGACGATGACGATGATGACGATGAGGACGAGCATGAGCATCACCATCATCACCACGACGATGACGATGATGACGACGAGGACGAACACGAGCATCATCACCATGAGCATGGCCCTGACTGTACCTGCGGATGCCACGATCATGACCATCATGATCACGACCATCATCACCATCATCATGCAGATGAGGTGTTTACGAGCTGGGGCATGGAGACGCCCAACAAATATTCCAAGACGGAGATCGAAAGCATCCTGAGCGCTTTGGACAGCGGCGAGTACGGAGTCATTCTTCGTGCGAAGGGCATGGTTCCCGCAGAGGATGGAACCTGGATTTACTATGATTATGTTCCGGAGGAGCAGGACGTAAGAACTGGAAAGCCTGAGGTTACCGGTAAGATTTGCGTCATTGGCGCTGAGCTGAAGGAAGACAAGCTGGCAGAACTGTTCCGCAAGTAAGGCAATGCGAATTGCTCTTGCGACTGCTTCCTTGCGAAGCAGGAGTCGATGGTGCCGCTGAGGCAAAAGTGGAAAGGATAGAAAACATGAAGCCCGTATATGCAATTAATGGATTTTTGGAGAGTGGAAAGACGGAGTTTATTTCCTTTACGCTCGCACAGCCCTATTTTCAGATTCGCGGGAAGACTCTGCTCCTTCTGTGTGAGGAGGGAGAAAAGGAGTATGATCCCGCGCTGCTTCGCCGTAGTAATACGGTCGTAGAGCTGATCGAGAATGAGGAGGATTTCAATCCGAACAAGCTCGTGGAGCTGGAAAAGAAGCATAAGCCGGAGCGTATTATTATTGAGTACAACGGCATGTGGAATTATAAAAACATGAAGCTCCCTTGGCACTGGAAGATCGAGCAGCAGATCACGGTGATCGACGGAAGCACCTTCCCGACCTATTACACCAACATGAAATCGCTGGTGGCGGAAATGATTCGAAAGTCCGAGATGATTATCTTCAATCGCTGTGATACCGTGCGTGATCAGCTGAATAGCTACAAGCGTAACATTAAGGCAGTCAATGCCGCGGCTGACGTCATTTTTGAGGATGCGAACGGGGAAATTGATGAGATTTTTGAAGAGGATCTGCCTTTTGACTTAAATGCTGATCCGATTGTATTGGACAATCATGGCTATGGTATTTTCTATTTGGATGCCATGGATCACTTGGAGCGTTACGTCGGAAAGAAGCTTCAGTTTGTCGCCATGGTGGCAAAGCCAAAGGGAGTGCCGGCAGGGTATTTCGTACCTGGAAGAATGGCCATGACCTGCTGCGCTGAGGATATGGCGTTTTTGGGATATGTCTGTGAATTCCCCGGCGCCGGAAGCTTAAAGGAGCGGGAGTGGGTGAAGGTCACGGCAACCGTTTCTAAGGAATTTTGGAAGGATTACAATGGAGAAGGCCCCATGCTACATGCCGTAAGCGTTGAAAAGACGAAGGCACCGAAGGATGAGGTCATCAGCTTTAGCTAGTTAATAGGGAGTTCCCCTTATGGATTTACGCCGCTCTTTTGTCACAAAAGCGGCGTATTTTGCTATAATAACATAGAGCAACATAAGGAGAAATCCATGCCTATGGGTGTTTGGATAGGACTTTGCCTTCCTTTTTTAGGAACGAGTCTTGGGGCAGCCTGTGTCTTTTTCCTGCGGCGGAATGCCTCGGGAAAACTCCAGAGATTCTTTATTGGATTTGCGGGAGGCGTGATGGTGGCAGCATCCGTCTGGTCGCTTCTGATTCCTGCCATGGAAATGCGGGAAGAGATGGGGCGATTTCGGTTTTTGCCGGCGATGATCGGTTTCGCGTTGGGCATTGTTTTTTTGCTCGTCATGGACAGCGTGGTACCACATCTGCACATGGGGCAGGAGCAGCCTGAGGGACGAAAGAGTAAGCTTGGAAGGACGGCGATGCTCATGCTTGCCGTGACCATACATAATTTTCCCGAGGGTGCGGCGATCGGTGCCATTTTGGCTGGTGCGCTAAATGAAGGGAGCGGCGTGACCATGGCGGCAGCCATTCTTCTTGCCATTGGAATCGCCATTCAAAATTTCCCTGAGGGGGCGATCATTTCCCTGCCTTATCGGGCGGAGGGGAGAAGCCGTCTGGCCTCCTTTGGACTGGGTGTCCTTTCAGGGGTGGTGGAGCCCATTGGCGCTGGAATCACGATCTTGCTTGCCAGCGTGATGACGCCGCTATTGCCATTTCTTTTGGCATTTGCCGCTGGTGCCATGATTTACGTGGTCGTGGAGGAGCTGATCCCAGAGGCAAATGAGGGGAAGGATAATAACCTTGGAACCATTGCATTTGCGGTTGGATTTGCACTGATGATGACATTAGACGTTATGCTGGGATAGGGTGTTTGTTTGGAAGATATTGTCCTGCTTTCTGATGCAGGAACGGGAACGATTTCATAAATGGTAGATGAATTGGGAAGGAAAAACGGTGGCAGAGAAAAGCGAAAAAGAACTACAACAATTAGGTAAGAGATTGCAGGATTTGGCCGACAGGGCCTATAAACAAAATATCTTTACCTTTACGGACTTTTTGGGATTGGCTGAGCAGGATGTCTTTTGGAAATTGGAGCCAGAGCTTCGAAGCGTGGGCACTAAGCTTTGGGGCGGACGAGAGGGGGCAGATCGCGTAATGCTTCGCTTTGGAAACCCGGAGGAGCTTGGATATGAGGCGGAATTTCCGATCGTTTGTATCCATATAAGGCCCTTGAATCAAAAGTTTGCGGATGATCTGTCTCACAGGGACTTTTTAGGCGCGTTAATGAATCTTGGAATTGAACGTGAGACCTTGGGAGACATTATTGTTGGCGAAAAGCAGGCTTATCTGTTTTGTCTGGAGTCCATGGCAGAGTTTATCGTGGAAAACGTAAGTCAGGTAAAACACACCAGCGTTACCTGCGAAATTGTCAAAGAGCTTAAAGAGTTCGTTCAGGAGGAGCCGAAAAAGGAGCTGTTACAGGTCGCCTCTCCGAGGGCGGACGCCGTGATTGCTAAGGTGTGGAAGCTTTCCAGGGAGGAGAGCCTTTCGCTCTTTCGCTCAGGAAAGGTTTTTATTGCGGGCCGAAGCTGTGAGAATAATTCCAGGACCTTAAAGAACGGAGAGGCCGTTAATGCCCGAGGCTATGGAAAATTTGTGTTTCTGGGGGAAAAGGGAGAAACCCGGAAGGGGAAAATCAACGTGGAGGTAGCGGTCTATCGTTGACCGTAAGGGAGCATGTATCATTATTCAGTGACGCAATGGGTCTTTTTCTTTTATTTTTATTGCTTTTTTGGATGGTGCTTTGAGTCTACGTATGTCTCCGTGAAGACGAGAAAGCTGACCAATCGCGGGTTTATGCATGGACCGTTTTTGCCGCTATATGGGAGCGGCGCCATCATGCTTCTTTTGGTTTCCATGCCCTTTCAGGACAATATGTTTTTGACTTATGTTGCGGGCTGCATCGGGGCAACGATCCTGGAATACGTGACGGGTGTTACCATGGAGGCTTTGTTTAAGGTTCGCTATTGGGATTATTCCAAGCAGAAATTTAATTTTCAGGGACATATTTGCCTAAAGTCCACGCTGGCTTGGGGTGGCCTGACCATCTTGATGACTGGCTGGGTTCACAGATACGTGGAGTCCGTTGTCTTTCTTATCCCTGCACAGGTTTTGAGCGCCGTTACCTTTGTCCTTACGGCCGTCATTTTTGCGGATTTTGCCCTGAGCTTTAAGGCAGCCATGGATCTGCGCGATTTGCTGATCAAGCTGGAGGATGCGAAGGCAGAGCTTGGACGCATGCAAAAACGCATGGACGTCTATGTCGCCTTGACGACGGAGGAATGGGAACAAAAAATCAAAGATACCAGAGAAGAGCTAAAGCAGAGAAAGGAAAACGTGACAAATGCCCTGACCCAGAAGAAAGAAGATTTCAGCGTCGCCTTGACAGAGCTCTTCGAAGAAGCAGGAAATGCTGCGCAGGAATTAGAACCTGCTAGGCTTCTGGAAAAATTGCAGGAGCGTTTTAACGGTAAGAGGGCAGAGCTGCTTAGGCGCAAAGCCGAGAGCCTCCAAAGCATGGAGAAACAACTGCAGAGAATTCTGCGTGCCAACCCCACCTTCCGATCCAAAGAGTATTCTGATACCGTGGAAGAACTGCGACAACAACTAAACAAGTAAATTCTTTCAGAAACTTATCGATAAAATTGTATATGACTTGACCTAAAACAAAATAAAAAACGAGTTAAACTAAGCCAATTCGTATTAGCAATAAAAAACAGGGGGATGGTTCGGATGGTCTTTCTAGGTCAAAAGCCTACTAGAAAGACCATCCGAACCAAGCCCCCCGTCCCTTTAGCCTAATTTACTAATCTAAAATTTTTTTGCATTCTCGCGGTATTTCTCTTCACAGTACTTGCAGCGGTAAATCTCCTTGACGGGATCAGCCAGCACAAAAATGTGCGGAAGCTCCTGCTCAATCGAGGTGATGCAGCGGGGGTTGTGACATTTGATGACATTCTTAATCTGCTGAGGCAGCACCAGTTCCTTTTTCTCTACGATTTCGCCGGCCTTGATGACGTTGACCGTGATGTTATGATCGATAAAGGCAAGTACGTCGAGATCCAACATATTGATGTCGCATTCTACCTTCAGAATATCCTTTTTTCCGAGCTTATCGCTGCGGGCGTTCTTAATGATGGCCACCGTACAATCCAGCTTGTCGAGCTGCAGGTGCTCATAAATGGAAAGGCTCTTTCCGGCCTTAATATGGTCTAATACAAATCCTTCTTCAATTTTTCCTACGTTTAACATAAGGGAGACCTCCTAAATCATACCGTTTTTCTTTGGACTTCCATCTTTTAATTGGTCACATATTTGCAAAGCGTCACACAAGCTCAAGCAGCGTGAGGATCAGTGCCATGCGGACATAGACGCCATACTGTGCCTGACGGAAGTAAGCAGCCCTTGGATCGTCATCTACCTCAACGGAAATTTCGTTGACCCTGGGAAGGGGATGGAGCACCAGCATGTCCTGCTTGGCCAGTTCCATTTTGGTGGTATCCAGCACATAGAAATCCTTTAACCTGACATAGTCCTCTTCGTTAAAGAAACGCTCCTTTTGAACTCTGGTCATGTAGAGGAGATCCAGCTGCGGCATGACATCCTCCAGACGAATCACTTCCTCGAAGGGAATGTTTTTCTCCCTCAGCATCTCGATGATATAATCAGGTACGCGAAGCTCTTCGGGGGAGATGAAGATGAAGCGCGTTCCTGGATAGCGAACCAGCGCATTGATCAGGGAGTGTACGGTACGACCAAACTTTAGGTCGCCACAAAGGCCGATGGTAAAGTTGTCAAGATGTCCCTTCATGCTGCGGATGGTTAAAAGATCCGTCAGGGTCTGGGTAGGGTGGTAGTGACCGCCGTCGCCTGCGTTGATCACGGGAATGCGGGATTTTTCGCTGGCAACCATGGGCGCGCCCTCCTTGGGATGACGCATGGCGCAGATGTCCGCGTAGCAGGAGATGACCCGTATGGTGTCAGAAACGCTCTCGCCCTTGGCAGCGGAGGAGGAATTCGCATCGGCAAAGCCGATCACCCTTCCGCCGAGTCTTGTCATGGCAGACTCGAAGCTTAAGCGCGTTCTTGTACTGGGCTCATAAAAGCAGGTTGCCAGAATTTTCCCGTCGCAGGCATGGGCATAATTCTGGGGATGGTTCTCAATGTCATTGGCAAGGGTAAAGAGCTTTTCAAGCTCCTCCACGGAAAAATCCAGTGGGTTCATTAAATGTCTCATAGTGCCTCTCATTCTGCCGCGATCTGCGGCTCTTTTTTCTATTGGAAGGATGATAACTTGAAAGCCTTGAAAAAGGTCGAAGATAAAAATCTTCGACCTTTGGTGATCAGCTTTTATAGGTTAATAAATCAGCAACGGTTTTGCGCTTGGGAGCATCGGGATTCTCTGCGGGATAACCAATGCAGATCAACGCAACCAATTCCTGAGTTTCAGGAATCTCTAACAAAGCGGTTGCCTCCGCTACGTCAAAGAGTCCGAGAATGACGGTGCCAAGCCCCTTTTCATAAGCAGCCAGACAAAATGCTTCGCTGGCAATGCCGGCATCAAACATCTGCCAACCGTCACCCTTCACGGTAGAGAAGGAGCCATCTCTCTCATAGCCACAGCGGCCTTTGACAACGCTGACGGCAACGACCATGGGAGCACTTTCCATGCGGGAACTGTTCCCAGGGAAAATGGAGGTGAGCTTGGAGAGCTTATCCTTCATTTCGCCTTCTACGGCAGTATAACGAGTGATTTGGGTGTTCTTCCAGCTAGGAGCGTAGGAGGCAGTGGAAATAATCTCCTCCAAAAGTTCGTGAGGTACTTTTTCATCCGTAAACTGACGGATGCTTCTGCGGCCAACAATACATTCTTTAGCAGTCATTGCTGATTCCCTCCTTCTTTGCATTACTCTTTTGACATCATATCATTTTTGGAGACTTCGTGCAATGTATTTTTCAGATTTCCAAAAGTTTTTTTGCAGACAAATTAGATGCCAGACGCTGCTCTAAAAGAAAATCACCGTTGAATAACGAACGCATGTTTGCTATAATATGATTAGATTTGAATAACGATTGGCTGAAAAGTGATTAGGATAAAAGTATGTTCCATAAGAAGAAAGAGAAAGATACTTATGATAAAATAATCAGAAACCTATCATCAGATAGAGTATTTATACCGGAGAAATGGTGGCTAGGTTTCATGATATTCATACAGGTAAATTTATGGAAAGCATGCTGATTCATGACAACAAAGGCATAGACTTGTCTCTTGAGATGTATGATATATCTATGGCTGAAATAAAAACGGAGTAGTAGATGTTCGATTAACTATATAAGCATGCAATAAGAGAAGGGAGGTTTTACTATGAGCTTTAATGCGAAAGATATTTATAGTATTGTTAACAATAGCTATAAATTAGATAATGCATATGAAGAGTGGAGAGAGTATCGCGAAAGAATCACGAACTTTATTATTTAGCATACAACCCCAGGAAAGACCATTGCTATTTTTGGAGTAGGTGAATCTAATGATATTGATTTAAAGCAAATTTATGACCATCTAGGGTACATTACGCTTATTGACATTAGAGAAGAAGAGATGCAAAAAGCCCTTGTTAAGTATGGCTTAGTTGGAAAGCCTAATATAACTACCATATGTAGGGATTTTTTGGGAATAACGAAAGAGGAGTATTTAGATGTTATTAACATATGTATACAGGATATGAAACGGGCAAAACAATTTTTTTCTCCCTTAATTACGGCACCCAAAGTGGTTGAAAAAATTAAGGAAATATATGATAGAGTTAATTCTAAACCGGTAGAATTAGGAGAAGAATGTTTTGACTATACAGTAATGATAGGTGTGCATAGCCAGATTAATGCATTTATAGAACATGTGTGGAGCTTTTTTTTAGCAGCCTCTGGAAAGTTGGATGATAAGGTTGCTAAGTGTACAATGGATGAAAATAATATCTTGATGCCACGAATTAACGAAGCTTTACTTAATTTGACGAAAAGTACGGCTTTTATAGGATTTGAGCTTTGGGAAAATGGAAGGAATTGTACAGTTCAGGGAGCTGCACAAGCATGTATAGATTTGATGAAACGTATTGATGAAAAAGAAGTAATAAATGATGTATGTTGGCAGGATGTTTGGTCGTTGAAACGAGGGGTATCATATAATATGGTTATCTATAAAGCGAATATTGTAAAGTAGAATAGGACAATAGATAAATTGAAAATTAAGGCAAACAGAATGGTATTATAGAGCATAATATGATTAAAATCATAGGTAAAACTTACGGAAAATGCAAAGGAGAATGTGTATGAAAAAATATCGGAGATTAATAGAATTTCTTCTGGAGAATGCAGGAGTTTCAATTAAATACAGAGTTAAAAAGGAAATTCTTAATGTTTCCGTTGAGAGTGATGAAATGCAGAAATTACAGGCAGAGATTTTGAATTTACCTCGCGTTAAAAAGGCATTTGCGGCTCAAAAAGAAGATGGGTTTATCGGAAATGTGATTCATGGTGTTTATTTTGATGGATTTGATTCAACTGTCAATTTATTAAAAAGATACGGTGTGGAAATTACGAATCCTTATTTGCAGAGAGCTAAGGAATCTCTTCTTAACTGGAAAAATTATGAGAGGGATCATTTTTACAAGGCTGGTAACGCTATGGATGAACATGGACGAGGTGGTTTTAGAGCTATTCTTGCTGATATTTTGGTTGAACTTGGTGCCGAAGAATCCGCACCCCAGATACAAGAACAGATTAGTTATGCTTTAAATGCTTTTCGAGGAGCTATGAATTATACTTGTGTAGATGACTTTTCAAAGAAGGCGACAATGAAAGGTGTGCCATGCAGATATTATATTAAGGGTTCGACATTCCCAGCATCAAATCATATTAGTATTTTAGAAAAAACATTTAGCTGGCGAACTACTGAAAATCTTACGATAGTGGAGAACTCCTATTGGCATTGTAAGGAAATCATGAAGGATTACAATGATGGAATTATCTATGTGAATTGTGGTCATTTTGTAGGTCCGTTCAATTATAATTGGAATAATGTGCATCATGATATAAGTATGCAGGATTTTGAGGCATGTCCTATAAATTTTGCATGGTTTATGCGAGAGTTATCAGCTGTTTCAAATAAAAAGGCTATATTCAATGATGATAATCCATATTTTGTAGAATCATTGGAAAAAATGATAGAATCTGAGAATATCGAAGAGACTGTTACTGATGAACAACTTCGTCTTTTTAAGAAGTATGCCGCAATAGAACCATCTTGGAGAAAAAAGGAGAGCATTGCTTGTGACTTGTATTTTCCTATTTTGTTGGCATTAAGCAGAATATTGAAATGAATTTTTGCTTTAGGCTTGTAACATTTTGTATGTAATGTCTGCATAAAACAATATAAAAATGCGAAAGCCATTGAAATACTACATTTGTACTCGCTTTGGGGCATGCTAGAAGTCAAGGAATACAACGATTCCTCCAAAAAACCTTGCACTTGCGGAGGGCACATGTACAAATTTGAAAGATATCGCCAATTAGGTCTAGCTGATTTTATCCAGCCCGTAGGTCTGAAATGATATTGGAAATCGCTGGGCGAAGAAAGCAGCGAGCATTCTCTGGGATGCCATCGAGGAAAAATATGCAGACTTGTTCCCAAGCAAAACGGGCATGCCAGCTAAACCTCTTTGCATGGCTCTTGGATCTCTCATAATCTAGAAGCAGTACGGTTACTTGACAGAGAAATGCTGGAACAGATTACGGAGAATATGTATTACCAGTACTTCATTGGTATCCCTGGGTTTCAGAGTGAACCGCCCTATGTCCCTTCGTTGCAGGTTGAATTCCGTAAGTGCCTGAATGACGAGATCATGATCGAGATCAACGAGATGATCATAGATTACAACTCGCCGGACGATCCCGGTCCCGGGATCGGAGGCGGAAGCGATTCCGACAAATCTTCCGTGGAATCGGAAAACAGCGAAACGATCATTCTTGACGCAACCTACGCTCCGCAAAATGTCAGTTATCCGCAGGACGTCAACCTCCTGAACGAGGCCCGGAGAACCTTGAAGGAATGATTGACGAAATCTGTTACTATTACGGTTACTACAGGCCCAAAACCTATCGCGAGAACGCAAGAAGGGATTACCTGAACTTTGCAAATTGCAAGAAGTGCACCGCGAAAAAGATTCGCAGTAAGCGTCTAGTTTCGGGGTATCCCCCATTTTTTATTCCGAAACCGTAGCTAACAGTTTCGGGAGGCAAGCGTTTTACTCTGTTTTGTTCTTGCAAAGTGCCTGTACGGTCTCGCTCCAAGGAGCAAGGTTTGCTAACTGGGCGTCCGTCATCTCCTTGCTCGGCCTGCTCTCCAGCAGGAACTTGAGGTATTCGTACAGATTTAGATTGTATGCCTTTGCCATCTCGACAATGGTCAGATACAGTGCGTTTGCGGTAGCTCCGTCTGGCGTGTCGGAAAAAAGCCAGTTGCGTCTTCCCACGGTCACGGGACGGATACCTAAGTACAATTGAAAGTGTAGTGGTATACATTTTATAATAGGAAGTGTACACATGAAAAAAATACTAAAAATATTGTTGATAGTATTGGAGATAGCTGTTGTTGTGGTATTGCTTCAGCAGATCATTATTGCGGTGATGCCGGAGGGAAGAAAAGCTGAAAATGATAATGAGGTTTACCATATGGAAGTCAGAAAAGGAACGGAACCCTTTGGCTCAAGCCTTTATCATCTAAAATTCAGCAAGATAAATAAGAGCACATACGATGTACAATATAGTAAGAAGATTGAAGCATCATTTGATAGTACTTCCGGAAAAATCGTGGATTATGAAGTATATTGTGAAATCTGCAAGAATCTTGAAATCACACAAACCTATTCAAATACGGAAGCAGATTATATTGTATGGAAAGAAAAAGGACATCCTAAGTATCGTATGGATGTTGTACATGTAATTGCAAGAGACGATATGGAATTTGCAACTGTCTATATGAGAATAATGCCTTGTGTTTTTCGGAGTAAAAATAGGCCGGGAAGGATCATCATAATTCCCATAGAAAAAGGTATCGTCGAAAATGTATATATCGGAGATGCATACAGGTTTGATTTTGAAAAAGTACCAGTTGATTAATTTGTATTAGAAGTGCTATATTACATACCGGCTCATTGAATGAAAACGGGCTGTTTGTCAACAAGATGGCCTTGTTTCCCGTGAATCGCTCTGCGCTGGAGAAAATGATCAATGAAGAAGACGGCAATCAGCCGGAAAATCAGTTTGTCATGGATTCCGGTAAGGTGATATATTTAAAACAACCTCTTGCCTCCAAACAGATAAGCGAATTTTGGAACATGGTGGATTGTGCATTGCCTGCAAACTACGGAATAGCGCAGGTGGAGGGAATGATTTCAGAGGAATTGGAGGCATATTTTGAGGGACGGATTACCGCGCGGGAAGCGGCGGAGAAGTTAGACAGACGCATGCAGTTGTACTTGGATGAGAATCGGTAAGGCCGAAAAGTAAACCAAACTGAGAAACATTGCATGTATGCACTTGCCTGGAGATCCATGCCGCAGACAACCGGCAATAACAACAGCGTGACTGCAACGGTTGTGGTGTCTAAGACCTCCAGAACGGACGAAACAGCAAGAAGCTCCTTGTGTTTGGAACAGTCTTCGTGGTGGCAGTGATTGTGAGCAGAATCTATGTATTCGAACGCAGGAAGGAAGAAGATGAGTAAAGCACTGAGATTTGCCGGAAGGGGAAGCTCCTGATGGAGATAAAGAGAAGATAAGATAATAAGCGAGGCGGCATCTGTCTGACGGCAGGTGTCGCCTTTCCTTTTTGACAGAAAGAAAAAAATGTAGTAAGATATGGGAACAAAAGGTCAGATCTTAAGTATATCACAAAGTGTTCAGGATACTTCCATCCTATGTTTTCCGACAATAAATTTACGCGGCCCTGACTTGCAAAAAAAGCTTGTGCTTCCCTGCTAAATTTTGTATAATAAGATTGATTTTAGTTTACGTACAGAAAGGCAGGGTGGCAAGCATGGGATACGTAGAAAGAAAAAGATGGGTCTTTTTTGGATTACCGTTTACCTTTACAAAATATTTTGTGGAAGATGACGTGCTGACGATTCGCTCGGGACTGTTAAAGGTGGTTGAGAACGACTGCTATATGTATAAGATTCAGGACGTACAGCATGAAGCAACGCTGTTCGAAAGGATTTTCGGACTGGGAACCGTTGTGTGCTTTACGGGTGATACGACGCATCCTAAGCTTGTGCTTCTCCACATTAAGCACTCCAAGGAGGTCAAGAACTTTATCTTAAAGACCTCGGAGGAAGCAAGACTGAAGAGAAGAACCGTGAACATGCTTGACATTGGATCCGGTGAGATTTCTGACATTGATGACATGTTGAATTAACCAAAATGGGAAACGCAAAGAATGATTGCGTTTCCCATTCGTTCGTATACGAAATAAAAACAAAAGTCGCGAAGCAGCGTAGAGGGGAAATCATGAATTACAAGCAGGCAATGGAGTATATTGGCGGCGTTACCGCGCGAGGCATTGTGCCGGGGCTGGAGAGCATCAAAGAGCTTTGCGGAAGGCTTGGTGATCCGCAAAAGGACGTGGCGTGGGTTCACGTCGCCGGAACAAACGGAAAAGGATCCACACTGGCATATGTTTCGACGATCCTTGCTAAGGCCGGATATAAGGTTGGGCGATATGTATCGCCCACGATCAGGGACTATCGGGAACGGATCCAGTGGAATGGCAGAAATATTTCCCAAAAGGATCTGGCGGAAGGGATGGGGATCGTCAAGGAAGCATGTGATGGCATGGTGGCGGACGGATTGGCGCAGCCGACGGCCTTTGAGGTAGAGACGGCATTGGCCTTTTGGTATTTCAACAAAAAGGGATGCGAGCTTGGCGTGTTGGAGGTTGGCATGGGCGGCCTGTTGGATGCGACCAATGTCATTGAGGGAACCTTGGTGGAGGTGCTTGCTTCGATTGGCATGGACCACATGAAGTTCTTAGGCGATAGTCTCGAAAAAATCGCGGAGCAGAAGGCTGGAATTATTAAGCCAGGCTCTACGGTGGTCTGCATGGACCAGAAGCCTGAGGTGCTTGCCGTCGTTCAGAAAAAGGCAGATGAAAAGGGAGCAAAGCTTGTCATTTCGAAGGCCTCCGAGGCTACGAACATTCATTACGGTCTGGAAAAGCAGACCTTCCGCTATGGAAACTTGGGGAAGTGTGAGATCCATTTGGCGGGGCAATTTCAGATCGCAAATGCTGTCCTCGCCATCGACGCCTGCCGCGAAATAGAAGCCAAGGGTTACCCAATTCCCGATAAGGCGATTCACGAGGGATTGATGGAAACGCAGTGGCCGGGCAGGCTTACGCTACTCTCAAAACACCCTCTTTTTCTGGCAGATGGGGCACATAATGAGGATGCAGCAGAAAAACTTGCGAAATCTATTGAATTTTATTTTACAAATTGCCGATTAATTTATATAATGGGTATATTAAGGGACAAAGATTATGACAGGATCATTGAACTGACGCACGGCTATGCGGAGCAGATCATTACGATAACGCCGCCTGATAACCCGCGCGCCCTGCCTGCCCTAGAGCTTGCAAAGGAGGTTGCCAGGTTCCATCCGTCCGTAACTGCGGCGGGGAGCCTTGAGGAGGCCGTGGAGATGGCAAGGCTTCTGGCAGGTGAGGATGGCGTGATTCTGGCCTTTGGCTCACTGTCCTATTTGGGGAAGCTTATGGACATTATGGATGGCAAAACAAAGAAAAAACCAGGTGGGAACGGGAGAGGAAGAAATCATGGTAGATCAGGAAAAAATAAAGGAGGCCGTTAGGCTTTTGTTGGAGGGGATCGGTGAGGATCCTCAAAGGGCAGGGCTTAGGGATACTCCGGACAGAGTTGCCAGAATGTGGCAGGAGCTTGCGGCTGGTTATGAGCAGACGGCACAGGAGCCGCTTTTGCGGGTCTTTCCCGCATCTGGCGGAGAGATGGTATTGGAGAAGGACATAACGTTTTATTCCACCTGTGAGCATCACCTGATGCCGTTTTACGGAAAGGCACACGTGGCCTACGTTCCGGACGGAAAGGTGGTAGGACTTAGCAAGCTTGCACGTACCGTGGAGGTATTTGCGAGAAGACTTCAGATTCAGGAGCAAATGACGGGACAGATCGCGGACGCGATGATGGAATATCTTTCACCGAAGGGCGTGATGGTGGTTTTGGAGGCAGAGCATACCTGCATGACGGCGCGCGGCATCAAAAAGCCGGGCAGCAAGACCGTGACCATCGCAACCAGAGGCGTTTTTGAGGAGAATGAGGCTTTACAGACAAGGTTTTTTCAGATGCTAGGGAAGTAGTCGTTGTTGCTATGGGAAAGGGAGGATACCATATGAAACGAATTGACGAAATTTTGCAGCATGAAGAGTTTAAGAAGCAGATGAGCATCATCAATGAAGCAGAGATGCATCGGTGCTTCTGCAACCATGGAATGGAGCATCTCATGGACGTTGCGAGAATTGCCTGGATCATCAATCTGGAGGAGGGCATCGGGTTAGATCGGGAAATGGTCTATGCGACGGCCCTGCTTCATGACATTGGCAAGGGCAGACAGTATGCCGAGGGCATCTCTCATGAGATCGCAGGAGGTGAAATCGCCGAGGTGATTTTGAAGGACTGCGGCTTTCAGGAGGAGGAGATCTTCCGCATTAAGCGTGCCATTTTGAGCCATCGCGATCCTGCCGTAAAAGAACATAAAAACCTTCGCGGCGTTATTTTCCGCGCAGACAAGGCCAGCAGACCCTGCTTTTTGTGTAAGACCGTAAAGGAATGCAATTGGCCTGATGAAAAGAAGAATATGACGATGACGTTTTGACGGGAGATAGTAAGAAATGCAAATTGGCAACCGGGAATTTGACGTAACTCATCATACCTATGTTTTTGGAATATTGAACGTGACGCCCGATTCCTTTTCCGATGGGGGAAAATGGACGGGGCTGGATCAATCGTTAAAGCACGTGGAGACCATGCTGGCGCGGGGGATGGACGTCCTTGACGTGGGCGGAGAGTCCACGCGCCCGGGATATCAGAAGATCTCCTCGCAGGAGGAGATGGAGCGCGTTCTTCCGGTAATTCGTGCCGTGAAGGAGCGCTTTGACGTGCCTATTTCCCTGGACACCTACAAGGCAGACGTCGCCAGGGAGGGAATCCTTGCGGGGGCTGACCTGATCAATGATATCTGGGGCCTCAAGGCGGATCCCATGATGGCGAAGGTCATCGCCGAGGGTGGCGTGGCGTGCTGTCTCATGCATAATCGCCCAGAGCCCACGGATCAGGATTTGATTCCCGAGATCCTAAAGGATCTGGAGGAGAGCCTTCTTCTGGCAAAGCAGGCAGGCATCCCCAAGGAAAAGATCATGATCGATCCCGGCGTAGGATTTGGAAAAACCTATGAACACAATTTGGAAACGCTTGCAAAGCTTGCTGATTTTAAGATTTTGGGATATCCCGTGCTGCTTGGCGCAAGCCGTAAGTCCGTCATCGGACTGACGCTGGACCTTCCTGCGGATCAAAGGGAAGAGGGAACTCTGGTCACGACGGTCTTGGCGGTGATGCAGGGGGTATCCTTTGTGCGCGTTCATGACGTGGAAAAGAACGTCAGGGCAATTCGTATGGCGGAGGCCGTCAGGGAAAGAGGAATGCTTCATGGATGAGATCAGAATAGAGAATTTAGAGGTCTTTGCCTATCATGGAATGTTCCCTGAGGAACAAAAAAACGGACAATCCTTTTTTGTGAATGCCGTTC
This sequence comes from Lachnospiraceae bacterium, assembly GCA_017527205.1. Taxonomy (GTDB): domain Bacteria; phylum Bacillota; class Clostridia; order Lachnospirales; family Lachnospiraceae; genus Acetatifactor. The sequence continues at coordinate 74,985 of JAFXQK010000018.1, forward strand.
TTTTTATGGACACGAGACAGACGGGAAAAACGGATGGCGCGAAGAATTTTGTGGATTACGGAGAAGCCTGCCATAAGATCACGGAGGTTATTCAGGGTTGTCAGGTACTGACCTTGGAGGCGTTGACGGAGGAAATCGCGACCTTCCTTCTGAGGTATTATCCGCCCCTTGCTTCCGTAAGCATTGAGGTGAGAAAGCCAAAGGCACCGATTGGCCTTCCCTTTGAGAGCGTTTCCGTAAAGATTTTTAGGGGTTGGCATCAGGTGTATCTTTCCGTTGGCTCCAATTTGGGAGAACGGGAGAAAACGATTGGGGCGGCCATTGAGGAACTGGAGGAAAACCCTGACGTGCGAAACGTGAAGGCGAGTCATTTCTTAGAGACGGAGCCCTATGGCGGCGTCGCAAAGGAGAGCTTTATCAATGCGGCCATCGCCCTGGAGACGATGCTGTCTCCCTTGGAGCTTTTGGATCTATTGCACGAGATTGAGAGAAATCACGGGCGGAATCGGGAGAAGGAGCAGCGCTGGGGATCCCGAACGCTCGATTTGGACATTTTGTTTTATGACAAGCTGGTATATGAGGACGAGAGATTGATTCTTCCGCACGTGGACATGGAGAACCGTGCGTTTGTGTTAGAACCCTTGCGGGAGATCGCACCGAATTATCGCCATCCCCTTCTGGGAAGGACAATTACGCAGCTGTCGGAGGATTTGAAAAAAAGAGAAGCCTAACCTATGGCGAAATAAAAAATTGGGACGACTCCGGCAACCCCGGGGTCATTCTTTTTCAAGGCGTGGGAGATGCCGTAACGTAAAATGTGCGCACGTGCCGGTAAAAAGCCCCGTGATGATGCCACTGATCATCAGGAAGGGAAGATATGCATAGACGCCCATCGTCTTAGTGATGAAATATGCGACGAAAAGCTGTGCAAGATTATGTGCAATGGCTCCGGCGGCGCTTGTGAGAAACAGAAAATGTCTAAGAAGCAAAAGATCGACCAGCCAGATTGCTAAAAGGCATAGCATTCCACCACAGAGGCTGTAAAGCATGCTCATGAGGCTCCCAAAGAAAAAGGCAGACAGGAGAATGCGGGCGAGGAGCACCAAAAAAGCATCGCGGACGCCATAGCGCTTTAGAGCAAGGAGTGTCACGACGTTGGCGAGCCCCAGCTTGATTCCGGGAACGGGAACGAGGGGCGGAATCAGGCTTTCCAGTCCGTAGATCATCAGCGCCGCCGCCGTCAGCAGGGCGAGCGTGGTCAGCCTGCGTACGGGAAAACGATTTGAAGTTTTGAAAGATGAGTTATGATTCATAAGGGCTCCTTGATTAATAGGTCAGGGCATCCGTTTCCGCTGCTTTTTCAGAGCCTTCCTGACGAATTTGGATGACAAGGTGGTTCGGAAGACAGGTGATGGGGAGCAGGGAGTCCTCGCGAAAGCCCTGATGGACGCAAATTTGATCCGGGCAGCTTGCAGAGATGACGGCGATGCTTCCGTGCCGAACCTCTATCACGTTTTCAGCGCCATGCTCCCCGCGAATGGTGAAGGTTTCCGTCTCCGTGACCGAAGAGAGCGGGATGGTGCGAAGGAGTATTCCGTTTTGATAAATATCTGCCACCAGGCGATCTTTTTTCTGGAAGCCGGGGGCAATGAGTAAATACCCTAGAGAGGCGAGTAAAACGCATGCCATCAGGCATGCCAATAGAATCGCCCGCTTTCTGGGGGAAGGGAGCTTTTTCATGGAAAAATCCTCTTTTCATAGAGTTCACGCCTTTAGTATAACAGATGCGGAAAACAAAGCAAAGGGAAAATCAAAATGTCTCTTTGCCTTTTTTTGTGTCATGCTTTTGGGGATTCTGTGCGGCTGTGAGGGCTTTCGGAATGCGGATGCCGGGCAACGGGCGGAAAAGGTGTCGCTCACGGACGTATGCATGGGAACGGTGGTCAGCTTTACTCTGTATCCTGAAAATGGCAGTGACAAAAGCAGCGCAGAGCTGCTTACAAGGAGCCTCCTGCAGGAGGTGCGTTCCCTTGAGGAAACAACGCTTTCCAGAAAACTGGAAACTTCGGAGGTTTATCAAATCAATCAAAGCGCGGGAGAGAAGCAGGGCCATCCCCTTTCCGTACAGCTGGAGGATTTGCTTTTGCGCTGTCAGCAGATGACGAAGGATTCCGACGGAGCATTTGACGTCACGATTGGTCCCTTGGTAGCCCTTTGGAGAATGGATGAGAGGGCAGCAGGCGAGGAGAAGGGAAAGCTTCCAAGTGCGGAGGAAATAAAGGCTGCCATGGCCTCTTGCGGCTCTTCCAAGGCGTCGCTGCAAGACGGCAAAATCACGCTGCAGGCGGGAGCCATGCTGGATTTGGGGAGCGTCGGCAAGGGAGAGGCGCTGGACCTACTTGCCAAAGCCTTGGAGGGGCAAGAGGTTGCGGGCGTGTTTTCCCTGGGAGGGAGCATTTTGACCTACGGCGACAAGCCGGATGGAATGCCCTGGAAGGTCGGAATTGCGAACCCGGCACATCCGGAAAAAACCTTGGGAACCTTGACGCTGACGGGGCAGTGGTGCGTCTCCACGTCAGGGGACTATGAGCGTTACTTTATGTTCGAAGGGGAGCGCTATCATCATCTTTTGGATCCGGCTACGGGCTATCCGGCGAGGAGCGGACTTCGCGGCGTCACGATCTTGTCAGAGAGTGGTTTTCTGAGCGACGCGCTTTCTACGGCATGCTTTGTTTTGGGGAAGGAAAAGGGGATGGCGCTGGCAGAAAAATGGCAGGCAGGAATCTTGGCGGTGGACGATGAGGGTGAAATCGTCATGAATGAGAAAATGAGAGCATTTTTTTCACCATAAATTGTCGTCAAACCTTGTGAAATATGGGAAAATGGTGTAAAATTATTAGAATAAGCATATATTGGCGGGAGGTTTCGCGATGGAAGAACGGCAGGAAAATGAATATCTGATTTTGACACCCGAGGATGCCGCCCTGGTGGAGGAGAAGCTTCCGCCCGAGGAGGAGATACAGGACCTGGCAGAGTTCTTTAAAGTGTTCGGTGATTCGACCAGAGTAAAGATTCTGTTAGCACTTCTTTGTAAGGAGATGTGTGTCAATGACATTGCACTGCTCCTTGGAATGAATCAGTCCGCCATTTCCCATCAGCTGCGGATTTTAAAACAAATGGATTTGGTCAAGAATCGCAGGGAAGGAAAAACCATTTTTTATGCGCCCGCGGACGCACACGTGATTTCCATTCTCAGCCAGGGCCTGGATCACATCGAAGAATAAGGACGGAAAGAGGAAGAATATGGCAGACCTAACAGAACTCAGAGGACAACTGGATGAAATTGACGAACAGATCGTAGCGCTCTATGAGAAGCGCATGGACGTCTGCAAGGAAGTTGCAGGATATAAAATAAATACGGGGAAAAAGGTATTTGACAGACAGAGGGAGCAGGAAAAGCTCGCAAAGGTAAAATCCATGACGCAAAATGATTTTTATGCCCGCGGGGCCGCGGAGCTGTTTGAGCTTTTGATGTCCGTCAGCAGAAAGCTCCAATACCGCATGCTGACCGAGAGCGGCGTTGAGGGGCGTCTTCCCTTTATTGGCGTGGACGAGCTCGACGCTAAGAAGGCGCGCGTGGTATTTCAGGGTGCGGACGGAGCCTACTCTCAGGCGGCCATGATGAAGTACTTTGGCAATCAGATCAAGAGCTTTCACGTGGATACCTTCCGAGAAGCCATGGAAGCTATTGATGAGGGTGCGGCGGACTTTGCCGTGTTGCCAATCGAGAATTCGACGGCGGGCATTGTCAGCGAAAATTATGATCTTTTGGCGGAGTTTGAGGATTATATCGTGGGAGAGCAGATCATCAAGATCGAGCATTGTCTGATGGGCCTTCCGGGAACTAGACTGGAGGATGTCAAGACGGTATATTCTCACCCGCAGTCCTTAATGCAGAGTGCCAAGTTCCTTTCCGAGCATGACTGGCAGCTGATCAGCATGCAGAACAATGCTTTTGCCGCAAAGAAGGTGGCGAGTGAGGGTCGGATGGATCAGGCAGCCATTGCCAGCGAACATGCGGCAGAGATTTACGGACTTGAGGTGCTCAAGAAGGGCGTGAATCAAAGTGGCAGCAACTCCACGAGATTCATCATCGTGACCAATCAGAGAATCTTTCTTCGGAATGCCAAAAAGATCAGCATCTGCTTTGAGGTGCCGCATGAGAGTGGTTCCCTATATCACGTACTGTCGCACTTTATTTATAATGACCTGAACATGACGAGGATCGAGAGCCGTCCGATTCCTGAAAGAAGCTGGGAGTATCGTTTCTTTGTGGACTTCGAGGGAAACCTTGCGGACGAGGCCGTGAAAAATGCGCTGCGCGGAATTCGCGAGGAGGCCATCGGCTTAAGAATTCTGGGAAATTATTAGGAGCCTTGGAAGCTTGGAAATGATAAGTGTAATCAAAAAAGACGGCAAAAAGAAATATCAAAAATAGATGATAAAAAGAGATCATCATTTGGAGAAGAGACATGAAGCATAAAGAATTGATTTTATATCGTGAACTGTCAAAGGATCCTCTGTTTGAGCGGGTGACGCGGCTGATTTGGCGTTATGACGCAGGAGAGATGGAGCTCGCCTCGGAAGAGGAGAGGGAACAGCTTTTGGATGAGGCGTGTGAGATTGTCAGGGAGCTGATTGAGCTTGCGGAACGCTGTGGCTTTGACGGGAATCTTTGGCACTGTTATCTTGCGGATCTTCTCGTCAATGCGGAGAACGCCTATAGTCTTGCCTGCGAACTGAAGGAGGAGCCCTCGGGGACGATCACGGAAGCCGTTGCGCAGGATTTTGACGTCTTAAAATATTATTATGACTGGGACTTTTGCAAGATGGCCAGGGAGGTTTCCCTGCCGCAGCTAGGGCTCATCCTGAACTATTTGAGGGATGACCGAAGCGGCAGAGCCTATAATCGCAGAATCAGCGGACATATTTGTGATCTTGCGCGGGAGATGGCAAAGGCAGGCGGTGCTGAGGAGATGCGAAAAAGTGTTGCGGAATTTTATAAGCGCTTTGGCGTAGGAAAGTTTGGACTACATAAGTCCTTCCGCATTTGTCCTGGAGAAAACGGCGTGGAGATTGAACCCATTCGAAATATTGCACACATGAAATTTGATGATCTTGTGGGATATGAGGGAGCCAAGAAAAAGCTGCGCGACAATACGGATGCCTTTGTTGCAAGAAAGCCGGCGAACAACTGCCTTCTCTTTGGCGATGCAGGAACGGGAAAGTCCTCTAGCATCAAGGCCATGACAAACGAATATTATGAACGGGGACTCCGTGTCATTGAGATCAATAAGTATCAGTTCCAGTACTTAAGCGCCGTGATCAGCCAGATCAAGAACAGGAGCTATCGTTTCGTGATCTACATGGATGACCTGAGCTTTGAGGATTATGAGACGGATTACAAATATTTAAAGGCCGTGATTGAGGGCGGTCTGGAGAAAAAGCCGGAGAATGTTTTGATCTATGCAACCTCGAATCGCAGACACCTGATTCGCGAGAATTATTCTGACAAGGAGGATGAGGACATGCATACCGGCGATACCGTGCAGGAGAAGCTTTCCCTGGCATATCGCTTCGGCGTCACCATATACTTCGGCAGACCTGACAAGAAGGAATTCCAGAACATTGTAAAGACGCTGGCCGATCGCTATGGAATCGAGATGCCTGTCGAGGAGCTTCTTTTGGAGGCCAACAAGTGGGAGCTTTCTCACGGGGGATTATCAGGTAGAACGGCCAGTCAGTTTATTGATTATTTAAGGGGGATTTCATAATGAGCTTTAAAACCTTCGCCGCCATTTCGGTGGGCAGCTTTGAACTGACGATGAAGATTTTTGAGTTTTCGGGCAAGAATACCATTCGCGAGATTGATTGTCTGAGTCAGAGGCTTGATCTGGGAAGCGAGACCTATGCCACGGGAACGCTGAGCAAGGAGAAGATCGACGACCTTTGCCGGACGCTTTTAGACTTTAAGGAGGTCATGAAGACCTATAAGGTCGGGGCCTTCCGCGCATATGGTACGAGTGCGCTCCGAGAGACGAAGAATACTTTGATCGTTCTGGATCAGATTGCACAGCGCACGGGGATCGAGGTAAAGATTCTCAGCAACTCGGAACAGAGATTTTTGGATTATAAATCCGTTGCATCCAAGGGGGAGAGCTTTCGTAAGATCATTGAGGAAAAGACGGCCATCGTGGACATCAGCAACGGAAGCATTCAGCTGTCTTTGTTTGACAACGATGCCCTGATGAGCACGCAAAACCTGCGTCTTGGCGTTCTTCGACTTCAGGAGATGCTTGCACGCCTGAATGCGAGCCGTGATCAGATGGAGTCGCTGGTGGATGAGCTTGCGGGGGCGCAGCTCGCAACATACAAGAAGCTGTATTTGAAGGATCGAGAGATTCAGAACATCATTATCATGGACGACTACATTTCTCCCTGGGCCATTCGGCGTGCGGGAAATGCTGCGGATAAATCCACGATTGAGCTGGAGGATTTTGACGCGCTGATGGAGCTCTTGCATTCCAGCGGAACCATGGGCGCGGCGAAGGCGCTTGGCGTGGCGGAGGAGAAGGTGCCGCTTGTCATGATCAGTGCGGTTTTGACGAGAAGAATCGCTAAGGTCATGGGCGCAAAAAAGGTTTGGGCACCGGGAGTCACGCTCTGCGACGGTATGGCATATGAGTATGCGGAAGAGATCAAAATGTTCCGCGGAGAGCATGATTTTGAGAGGGACATCATCGCCTGCGCAGGCGGCATCAGCAAGCGCTACATGGGAAGCCGCAAGCGCGCGGAGACACTGGAATACCTTGCAACAACGATTTTTGACAGCATGAAGAAGGTGCATGGCATGGGAAACCGCGAGAGGCTGTACCTGCAGATCGCCGCGTTGCTTCATGACTGCGGAAAATATGTCTCCCTCGTGGACATCGGGGAGACCTCCTATGACATTATTATGGCATCGGAGATTATTGGACTTTCCCATGCGGAGCGAGAAATCGTTGCCAGCGTGGTGCGTTACAATCACAGTGATTTTATTTATTATGGCTATAACGAGAGCCGTGGCACGGACTTTTCGGGTAAGGAGAGCTATCTGACGATTGCAAAGCTGACCGCGATCCTAAGGCTGGCGAACAGTCTTGACAGAAGTCATAAGCAGAAGCTTCGTGGCATGAAGGCTAACCTTACGGATGGCGAGCTTCGGCTGATGATTGACACGCAGGAGGACATTACGCTGGAGAAGGGCTTCTTCGATACCTCCTCTGAGTTTTTCAAGGAAGTGTTCAGCGTGGTACCCGTACTGAAAACCAAAAAGATATTTTAGGAGCGGCGGATTATGGCGGAAAAAACGAACATCGTATTGAAAGATAGCAAATATTTCGAGAACAGGGAGCTTTCTTGGATTTTGTTTGATCACAGAATTCTTGGAGAGGCGAGGGACAAGACCAATCCATTGTTTGAACGGTTGAAATTCCTAAGCATCACGGCTTCTAATCTGGATGAATTCTTTATGGTTCGCGTGGCCTCCATCAAGGACATGGTCAATGCAGGCTACACGAAAAAGGACATTGCGGGCATGACGCCTAAGGCGCAGCTGACTGCCATCAGCAAGGCCATACATGAGCTGGTGGAGCTGCAGTACAGTACCTGGGGAAGACAGCTGAATCCACAGCTTTTGAAGGATGGCCTGCACGTTGTTGCCCATCATGAGGACCTCGACAAGGAAGAGGGAGCCTTTGTGGATCGGTATTTTCAGGAGAACGTGTACCCCGTTCTGACGCCCATGGCCGTGGATTCCTCCAGACCCTTCCCCTTGATTCGTAATAAGACCTTGAACATCGGGGCCATGGTACGGAAAAAGAAAAAGAACAGTGAATTGGAATTTGTTACGGTTCAGGTTCCGAGCGTGTTAAACCGTATCGTGGAATTACCTCCCAAAGCAGGGGAGAAAAAAAGGGTCATCCTGCTCGAGGAGATCATCGAGAGGAATATTTCCAAGCTTTTTCTAAATTATTCCATTGTCTGTGCGCATCCCTTCCGTATCATGCGTAACGCCGACCTGACCATTGAGGAGGATGAGGCGGAGGATTTGCTTAAGGAGATCGAAAAGCAGATTAAGAAACGGCAGTGGGGAGAATGCATCCGCCTGGAGGTGGAGCAGGGCATGGATCCTCATCTTCTTGCCATTTTGAAAAAGGAGCTGTCTATTGAGGACGGATATCTCTATGAGATTGACGGACCACTGGATTTGACGGTTTTGATGAAGCTTTATGGCTTGGAGGGCTTTGATGACTTTAAGGCACCAAAGCATGAGCCCAAGCCTGTCCCTGAGCTTCCTGCAGGCTGTCATATTTTTGAGCAGATTCGCAAGGGCGACGTGTTGATGCAACATCCCTACCAGACCTTTGAACCCGTCGTGGAATTTATTCGTCAGGCAGCAGTTGATCCCAAGGTGCTTGCCATCAAGCAGACGCTTTATCGCGTCAGCGGTAATTCGCCCATCATTGCGGCGCTTGCGCAGGCGGCAGAAAACGGAAAGCAGGTGACGGTTCTTGTAGAACTGAAGGCGCGCTTTGACGAGGAGAACAACATTGTCTGGGCGAGAAAACTGGAGAAGGCGGGCTGTCACGTGATTTATGGACTGCTTGGCTTAAAAACCCATTCTAAGATTACGCTGGTGGTTCGCAGGGAAGAAAATGGCATTCAGCGCTATGTGCATCTTGGCACGGGAAACTACAACGACGCAACGGCAAAGCTCTATACGGACATTGGACTGCTGACCTGCTCCGAAACGGTCGGAGAGGATGCAACTGCCGTATTTAACATGCTTTCCGGATATTCTGAGCCCCTGTTCTGGAATAAATTGACGTTGGCTCCCCTGTGGCTGAAGGATCGTTTTCTGTATCTGATTGAGAGGGAAAAGCAATACGCCATGGAGGGACGAAAGGCGAGGATTATCGCAAAGATGAATTCTCTTTGTGATCCGGACATTATCGTGGCACTGTACGAAGCCAGTGCGGCAGGAGTGAAGATTGACCTGATCGTCCGCGGCATCTGCTGTCTTCGCGTAGGAATTCCGGGCGTCAGTGAAAACATTACGGTGCGCTCCATTGTCGGTAATTTTCTGGAGCATGCCAGAATCTTTTACTTTGAGAATGATGAGCATCCGGAGGTTTATTGCTCCAGCGCGGACTGGATGCCTAGAAACCTGGAACGACGCGTGGAGATTTTATTCCCCATTGACCGACAGGAGCTTAAGGATGAGTTAAAGCACGTGTTGGACGTGCAGCTTGCAGATACGGTGAAGGCGTGCGTGCTAAAGCCCGACGGAACCTATGAAAAGGTGGACGGAAGGGGCAAGAAGGCCGTGCTGGCACAGGACGTGTTCTGCAAGGAGGCTGCCAAGAAGGTAAAGGTGGCGAAGAACACGGGTGAAAGCCGCACCTTTACGCCGAAGATGGCACCATCGAATTGATCATATGAAGAACTCGGGGACGATACCTGACAGGCTCTCTCAGGCACGCTTGGCACACAGGCCTGAGCAGAGTCCGCCAGGTATGTCCCCTCGAGGTTGTTCAAAGTTATAATGAATTTGGTATGCATTAAATTGGCATGAAGGCATGAAAATAATATAGTTTGTATATGAATTTAGCAGGTGGTAATATGCGAGTGATTTTGGCATCGGGATCGCCGAGAAGGCGAGAGCTGCTAGAGCAGCTGGGAATAGAATATGAGGTTCGTGTGAGTGAGGCAGATGAGAACATAACGCCAGGCATGAAGCCGCACGAGGCCGTGGAGGAGCTATCGTACCGTAAGGCGAAGGCCGTATGGGATCTTCTTCCGGAAAAGGATACGGTGGTCGGTGCGGATACGGTAGTCGTTCTCGAGGATCAAATTCTTGGAAAGCCTAAGGATGCCGAGCAGGCAATGGAAATGCTAAGACACCTTCAGGGACGGGAGCATTTCGTCGATACCGGCGTAACCATCCTGACGAAGGATGGTCTGCGGAAAACCTTTTATGAGGAGACAAAGGTCATCGTGACGCCCATGAGCGAGGAAGAAATTCGCTCGTACGTATCGACGGGTGATCCGCTGGACAAGGCAGGAGCCTATGGCATTCAGGGAGAATTTGCAAAATACGTAAAGGGGATTGAGGGCGATTACAATTGCGTCGTAGGATTGCCTGCAGGAAGACTCTATCAGGAGCTTTCGAGATTGGAAAGAAGTCAGGCGGAGAAGAAGGCTGTCATTTTTGACCTTGACGGAACGCTGTCTGACACGATCCACAGTCTGACCTATTGTGGCAACGAGATGCTAAAGGAATTTGGTCTTGGCCCATTTGTGGACAAGGATTATCAATACTTTGCGGGAGATGGCGCGGCAAACCTTGTAAAACGCGCGCTTCGTGCGGCGGGGGATGCAAATCTGTCGCACTTTGATGCCGCATTTCAAAAATATCGGGAGCTTTTTGCCGTACATTGCATGGATGGTGTCAGGCCCTTTGATGGCATGGTTGAACTGATTCGTGAGCTGAAGCGGCGCGGCATTAAGATCGCAGTGCTCTCGAATAAGCCTCATGCCCAGACCATTCAGGTTGTAGAGACATTGTTCGGCGCTGGCGTGTTTGATGCCATTCAGGGGCAGGAGGCAGGCCTTGCGATCAAACCAAGCCCGCAGGGAGTATACCGCATTTTGGACAACTGGAGGGCGGCAGGGGAACAAATTACCCCTGCAAACCTGTTATATCTGGGGGACACCGGAACGGACGTCTTAACGGGACGCGGCGCAGGGGCCTTCACCGTCGGGGCTCTCTGGGGCTTCCGTGAAAAGGAAGAACTGATCTGGCACGGGGCTGACGCGCTCATCGAAACGCCCCTGGAGTTACTCCAATTCGTGACAAATTTTGAAAAGTAGCAACAGGCCAAATTAGACATATTTCTGTTACAATTAGCATTATGGATTTCAAAATGATTGAAATAGTGTTATGATTTAATATGTTATAATCTGCAGATATTAGGGAAACTGGGAGGACATGTCATGAGAGAATATGATGATGCCGTTTTAGAGTGTTTTTTGAAGAATCAGGGACAGTTATTTCCTGAGCCTGTTGCAGAAACGCTGGAGGAGGCCGAGGAGTTCCTGGAGGATTGTATGGCAACGGTGGCAGAATCCTTGGAGGAGGTTTTGGAATACTTCGAGGAAGTCGGCGTAGATCTGGAGGGCGCTGAAGGAGAAGAGGTTTTAGAAAATGACGAGGTCTTTGACGTTGGCGATGGAAGATATCTGATCGTGGAGGGATAAAAAAGTAAGGGCTTTCATTTTTGCGCTATTTATGGTATAATAGATGCTCAACATAATGCCTCCTTTTGAAAAAATGATATTACGGGGGCATGAAACGATCACGGAGCGATTTCATTTAAGAAAGGATATCATAAAATGACGGAAACGAAGCGCTATCAGCTTCGTCATGCAGCAGGAAAGTTTTGGCTGCTTGACATGCAGCAGGAGCCTGAAAAATACCGCGCACCAGTGGCCATGAATGAAACGGGAGCCATGATTTTGGAGCATTATTGGAAACGAAATGATCCGATGGATGCCGCCAGGGCACTGAGCGAAACATATGAAATAAGCCTGGAGGAAGCCCTTCCGGACGTGAAGGCGTTTTTGGAAGAGCTGAGGCGCCAGGGAATTGTATTATAGAGTTTGAGAGGACAGGAAAAGATGGATATTTTACTGATCGGGAGCACGGGAAGCCTGATGCGGAAAATGGTGGAGAAGCTTCATAAGGAGGGACACAGAATTTTTGTCCTGACGGAGGAAGGAAGGGAGACCTTTTTCAACCGCAAGGTGTTTGAAACCTATCGCTTTGCCTATGATAATGCATGTATCCGCGAGGTATTTGTGAGCGTAAAGCCGCAGGTTACCTTGTTTTTGGGCGCTTATGATAAGGCTTTCCCTTGGAAGACAGGCATGAATACCTCCATCAAATTCGCCTCCAGTCTGTTGAATTTGCTGATGTCCTTTGCCGCGCTGCGTCAGGGACGCTTTATCTATCTGTCCTCCGAGGAAGCCCTGGAGGGTCTGGAGGCTACGGACGACGGCGAAGTGGAAAAGAGCAGAAACAGTTCTGAAAAGGCACAGTCCATCGCGATGGGCGAGAAAACCTGCCTTGATTATGGAAGGATGACCATGGGCGACGTTATGGTGCTTCGCCTTGGAAATTTATATGGCATTCCCGATGATGCTACGGAGATTGACAACGTTTGCGCAAGCATGATCATGGATGCCTTGGATCTTGGAGAGATCAAGCTTCATCCGGGGCGTAGCGTTCAGGTGCTGAATGCAAAGCCGCTGATGGACGTGGAGGAAGGGGACGTAGAGGCTCTTGAGGGTGAGAAGAGCTATCGTCTGCTTCACATGATGGATGCCATTGAATTTATTTACAAAATGATGACGGTGCAGGTTCATAAATCTGCCATCTATCAGATCTCAGGAAAGACACAGATTACCCAGCGTGAAATGGCGGAGCTGATTGTTGCCGGCATGGCTTCGGCAAATGCAGATGAAGGTGGCCCCGTCATTCTTGACAGCTTGGACAACTCGGACACGAACGTCATCCTGGATGCAAAGGATCCGGACGAGGAGTTTGGCATTTATGAGATGAACCCGCCACAAAAGGCCCTGCCTGCCGTGGCAGAGTACATGAAAAAGCACGCAGGAAGGTTTTCGCGCCTGACGGACAGACAGGAGAATGCATGGGAGGCCTTTGTACGAAAGGTTAAGGAAATGATCCGTGCAGCCATTCCTTTTGTAGAGAATCTTATTGTATTTATTCCCTTCTTTATGTTGAATAACCGTGCGACGGATCATGAGTATTTCCGTAACCTGGATTTCTATCTGCTGTACGTATTGCTCTTTGCGATCGTACATGGCCAGCAGCAGGCCATTTTCTCCAGCCTTTTGGCTATTGCAGGTTATGTCTTCCGACAGATGTATTACCGAAGCGGTTTCGACGTACTTCTGGATTACAGTACCTATGTCTGGATGGCACAGCTGTTGATTTTGGGACTGGTTGTCGGGTACATGAAGGACAAGCTGCGCGCCATTAAGGCCGAGAATGCCAACGAGGTAAGCTTCCTGACAAGGCAGCTTGCAGATATGTCCGACATTAACGGCAGTAACGTTCGCGTGAAGGACGTGCTGTCCGATCAGTTGGTAAACCAGAACGACAGTATTGGTAAGATTTATGAGGTTACCTCTAGCCTGGATCAGTATGAGCCGGAAGAGGTCCTGTTCTATGCGGCGGACGTTGTTGCAAAGATCATGCACTGCAAGGATGTTGCCATTTACTCCACGGCAGACGATGAATATGCGCGTCTCGTATCCTCGACCTCTGACAAGGCGAGATCCCTCGGCAATTCCATACATTACAAGAAGATGGAGCAAATGTACGAGGTGCTGAGCCAGAAGAAGGTATACATTAACAAGAACATGACGGAAGAGTATCCGATGATGGCAAATGCCATTTTTGGCGGCGACCAGATGCAGATTATCATTATGGTGTGGGGGATTTCCTGGGAGAGAATGACGCTTGGTCAGGCCAACGTCCTTGCCATTGTAAGCTATCTGACGCAGAATGCCCTGCTTCATGCTGACAAATACATGGAAGTGCTTCGCTCCCAGAGATATGTTGGCAACACGCACGTCATGGAGCCGGAAGCCTATGCAAAGCTTGTGTCCGCATTCATCAGGGCAAGAGAGAAGGGCTTTACCAAGTGCTCCCTGATCAATCTGATGATATATCAGAGCATGCCCTTGGAGGAGCTGGACGTAAGGCTTGATCAGGTGCTTCGAAATACGGACGTCATCGGTTATAAAGCGGATGGCAGTCTGCAGGTGCTTTTGGCGAATTCCGGACCGACGGATGCAGAGTTTGCCATGAAGCGTCTGCGGGATGCAGGTTTTGAATGTCAGGCGGAGGAGGAAGCAGTATGACCGCTGCGGGAGTTTGGTTTTTAGTAATCATCATACTAAATACAATAGTCTGCGTCCTGTTTGTGATCTGGGGATATTTCCAGCAGATGTATTCCGACGACTCCGAGCTGAAACGTACGCAGATGACGATGCCGGGGTATTATTTACAAGCATTTGTCATGTTGATCTGCCCCGTGATTGGCCCCTTGTTCTTTATCACGGCGCAGGTGATCTATGCTTATTTCTTCCGAAATGGCGCGGATCTTGCGGACGTTATCTTTGGTAAGGATAAGGTGAAGGCACCGAGAAAGGCTGAGGAGGAGATTGAGCGAAATCGCGTGCCTTTGGAGGAAGCCCTTGCGGTTTCTGACCGCCAGAGCCTGCGCGGACTGATGTTGGACGTGGTGCGCGGTGACGTGCAAAAATCGCTGGCATCCATTAATCTGGCGCTGAACAGCGAAGATTCCGAGACCTCCCACTACGCGGCAACGGTCATGAGGGATTCCCTGAATGACTTCCGCCAGACCAGCCAGGAAAAATATAATGCCTTTAAGGAAGATTATGCGGAGCCCGAGGAGCGTGCCTGCGACCTGATTGAGTTCATGAATGAGGTCTTAAGTCAGGAAGTGTTCCCCGAAATGGAGCAGAAGGGCTTTGTGGAAAAAATGGATGAGGCCTGCACCTTCCTTTACAATGATGAGGAATACCGCGACAAGCTGTCCATTCAGTATATCGAGTGGGTAGGCATTTTGCTATTGAAGCTTCGTTCCTATGACAGGGTGCAATTCTGGTGTGAAGTTGCGAAGGAACTGTTCCCGAATGAACTTGCCACCTATACCTTACAGCTAAAGCTCTACTTTAGCATGGAGAATCGCGAGAAATTCTTTAACGTCATGGAGGAACTGAAAAAGGCCGACGTGGTCATCGACCGCGAGACGCTGGAACTGATCCGTATCTTTAGTTAACAAGAATTCATAAAGGAGAATTCTGTCATGTCAATGCAGTTGTTGACCTTTTTACAATTGATTCTTATTATTGCCCTTTATTTGGGAGTGGTTGTTTTAATTCCGGCGGCGGTATTTCACAAAAAGTTTGAGAATCATCCATTCTATGTGAGATATACGGCGTATACTTGCATTGGCAATTTTTACGTCATCAATCTTGTATTTCTGTTGCAGCTTTTAAAGATTTCAAACAGGGCAACCCTGATTTTAGGTGTCGTATTACCGGCGCTGATTGGCATTGCGGTTTATCACTGGCAGGATTGGGTAAAGGCATCCTTAATGTCTGCGGGAGAGACGACGCACAACGTCATGGTAAATACCATGGGCTTTCGTCTGTTCTTTTCCCGGATTTTCCAGCTTGCATGGCAGGCTCTAACGAATATGTTCAAGGCCATCGGCGAAAATATTTCCACCCGTTGGTTTGACTGGATCGGAACGATTGCCGTCATCGCAATCATCTGTTGGCAGTACGGCTCAAACCTGTTTATGACCTACGGCTATACGGCGTCTGACATGCTGGTACATAACCAATGGATTAATGCCATGGGGCAAAATGATATTTTTACCTCAGGCGTTTATCCCTTCGGATTCCATTGCATCATTTACTTTTTTCATCAGGTATTTGGCATTGAGACCTATGTGCTGCTGCGTCTTTTTTCCCTGCTGGAGACCTTGCTGATTCATCTGAATTTACTGTTCCTGCTGCGTCTTGTTTGTAAAACGGATTCAGCGGCGTATATTGCGACAGGCTTTTACGTTCTTTTGAACATTTGGGGAAAGAATGCCTACACGAGATATTACAGTGCCCTGCCGCAGGAATATGGCATGATCTTTATTCTGCCCAGTATTTTCTTCCTGATTCTGTTTTTACGCGAAAGAAAAGAGGAAGAGGGTCTCAAGGATTTTAAGGGCTTTCGGGGTGAGAGTACAACCATGCTCAGGCTCTTTGGCATCAATGTCAGCCTGACGCTTGCAGCACATTTTTATGACACAATTGCACTTGGCATCTTCTGCGTAGCCTTTGGCATTGCATTCTGCCGTGTGCTTTTCCGCAAGGGGTATTTCGGAAGAGTAGTGGCAGCCGGCATCTTAGGACTTGTGGTAGCCATTCTTCCCATGTGGTTTGCCTATCTTGGCGGTACGCCCCTAGAGGGCTCCCTTCGCTGGGGCCTTGGCGTCATGAGTGGTACGGTGGATGACGGAAGTGAAAATGATGCAGTGCACAGTCAGTTACATCAGAGCAAGGCAGTGCCTGTGGAAATGCAGCAGCTTATGCGTGCGGATGCAGGAAGGCAGGAGCTTTTGCCACTCGTTACGATGACGGCACAGGCAGGTGCTTCCCGCAGCATGGCAATGGTGGGCGTCGGTCGGTTTTTCACGACAATGAAGACCTTCCTGTCCGGCTATGTATTTATCAGTGAAAAGTCGAGCTTCGGCGCAATTCTCTTAGTGATGATTTTACTGGGCTTTGTGTTCGGAGGCATTGCCTTATTTCACAGAGAAGGGGAGTATGGAAGGGTCATCCTTGCCATATCCTTAAACCTGTTGTTCTTCTGCTTTCTGCTGATGTCAAAGGAACTGGGTGTTCCCGTTTTGATGGACAAGAACCGTACCAGCATTTATCTGGCATACTTCATTATCCCCTTGCTGGGCGTTCTCATTGACTTTTTGCTGAATTTTGCCATGGGATTGTTTGAGGGCGAAAACCTGAAGAAAGTTTTCCCTGCGCTGTTTGCCGTGGTTTGCTTCGTATTTCTTGGACTATTGGGATGGGTGCGTCAGCCTGTCAGGGTTGAGGCCTTCCAAAAGAACGGGGCGATTCTTTGCCTTGCCAACATTATCAGGGAAAATGAGCCGTATACCTTTAACATTATCTCTGCGAATGACGAGCTTCGCATGGCAGAGGAATATGGATATCACTATGAGGTTCGTGATCTGTTGATCGATAATCTGGGCCTGAATGCCAGAAACTATCTCTCCGTTCCATCCTCCAGGGTTTACGTGTTTATCGAGAAAATTCCGGGAGATTATGATGAGCCTTACGAGGGAAGCGGTTCCCGCGTCTCCATGGCGAGCGCTACGAAACCGATGCCGATCAGTAAGGGCATAGAGATTTATAAGGGACAATATCGACATATCCTTATGTCCAAGCTTTATTATTGGGCGAAGGCCTTTGCAGAGGCATATGAGAATGAAACCTCGATTTATTACGAGGATGACGAGTTTATCTGCTACGAGATCAGGCAGAACGTGGACAGACCCTATGACCTGTCATTTGATTACGGTTTTAACAATTAAGGACGATGGTAACGGAAGGAAAAGAAAATGGTATCCAGAAGAAACTTTTTTACAATGATCATATTGCTTCTGATCATGATCTTTATGTTCATGTTTTCCAGCGTGTTAAAGCACGTGCTCAATGAGTATGGCACGAATTCCTACGCCCAGGAAAGCATTGATGAAAAGGCATTGAGGGCAGAATATGACGGTCTCACCGAAAGGCTTTCCGAAAAGGCGAGAGTTTTAAGCTATGCCGCCGTTACCAAGGAAAACTATACCGAAGGGGATTATGATAAGAGAGTCATCTTCCTGAGCAGAAAAGGAGAGAACGAGGTTGCTCGCGTCGTTGGTTCCTGGTGCTCCTACGTAAAGCGCCCGATGATTTCCTATAACACGCTCAAGGGCTTAGATGCCATTCCTTCCTCCCAGCTTCCGGAAGTCATTATCGTTGACGGAGAAAACGTCAACTGGGATTTGGAGACCGATGCCTTACAGAATTTAGTACGAAATGGTACTTGCGTGATTTTTGCCCGCATGCCGAAGGCAAAGCAGATAAAACACAATGAAAAGCTTCGGGAAATGATGGGCGTTAAGGATGTTTATTCAGAAAGCATTGCCATTGATGGCATTCGTTTGTTCCCTGGTTTCTTTATCGGAACCGAGGAAGAATATGCAGACGGACCAGGCAAGGAGGATCGTCAGGATTTAAACCTTACGATTCCCTGGTATGTCACTGGGGAAAATGCAAAGGTTTACATGATGGGTATCGTTAAGGACAGGTCAAGAAAGAGCCAGTACTTCCCGTCCTTGCTTTGGAGACATGTTTATGGACAGGGTAAGGTGTTCTGCATCTGTGGAGATTATCTCACGGAGGAGTCTGGCATTGGATTTTTGACCGCATGCCTCGGCGAAAAGGATTCCTACGACATTTATCCCATCATCAATGCGCAGAACCTTGTGCTGGCAAACTATGGCGGTTTTTCGGATGAAAACGGAGAGACTCTGGAGGGCATTTATGACCAAAGACAGATAGCACTGTTCCGCGACGTGGTATGTCCATCCATTATTTCCCTGACGGAGCGCTCCAAGGATAAGATTTCCCTGATGATTACGCCGCAGATGGATTATGAGGATGCTTATGAGCCGGAGGCGGAGCTTCTCCCCTTTTACTTAAGATTATTGAATGAGGGATACGGAGAGGCCGGACTTTCTACCACGCAGCTCTCCTCATTGCCCTTGAAGGAAAAGATCGGGAAGGACAGGGTTTACTGGCAGACGGAAGCAGCGAATTACCTGCTGCAGAGCCTGTATCTGGATCAACCGGAGGAATATGAGGAGGCCAAGGCGGTCATCCCTGATTTGAAAACCGTTGTCATTGATAAGGCAGAGGGAGCCCCTGTTTGCTACTTGGATGACAAGGTAACCTGCCAGATGACCACCAGCGACGTCATGACGCATACCTTCTCCGAGGATCTTGAATTAAAGTCTTTGGAGACGGCGCTTGGATATTCCAACATTGTCATGGACATGTTTCAGGTATCTCATCCCAACGGTGAGGATTTTGCAGATTTCTCCAGAAGGACCTCCAGTAATTTATTAACCTTCTGGAAGCCATATGAGGGCTTCGCAAAGACAACGCTTTCAGAGAGTGACACAAGAATTCGAAGATTTATGGCGCTGGATTACCACGATGAAAGAAAGAAAAATGAGATCACCCTTCACGTGGATGGCTTTGACGAACAGGCATTTTTCATCCTGAAGCTGAACCGCGACGTCATTGATGAGGTGACGGGCGCAGAGGTGACGGACCTGAAGGATGGATTTTACCTGCTTGACGTCTCCCAGGAGGACGTCGTGATCACCGTTAAGGAAAGAAAGCTGTTCTATTACTGATAAACGCACGCAAGGAATGGAGACAAGATGAAAATTTGTATGGTTGCGGAGGGCTGCTACCCTTACGTGGTAGGTGGCGTATCCAGTTGGATCCATAGCATTATCAAGGCATTTCCCGAGCATGAATTTCTGGTGCTGGCCATTTTGGCAAATCGTTCCTATCGCGGGAAATTTGCATATGAGCTGCCGGAGAATCTGACCCAGGTCTACGAGGTATATCTGGAGGATTTTGACTGGCTTAGCAGGAAGACGGACAGGAAGCGCAGAAAACAATTAAATCCAGAGGAGTATGAGGCCGTACTAAGTCTTTTGATCAATCAGAACGTAAAGTGGGACGTCCTGTTTGATTTGTTCCAGGATGGAAAGTTCTCCCTGAATGAATTCCTGATGGGACCAGAGTTTTTGCGTGCCGTTCGTGAGTGCTATCAGATTAACTATCCCGAGGCCGTATTCTCAGATTTCCTGTGGACCATGAGATCCATTTATCTGCCTTTGTTCTTAGCCTTAAAGACGGAGATCCCCAGGGCAGACCTCTATCACTGCGTTGCCACGGGCTATGCGGGCGTTTTGGGCTCCATGGCAAAGGCAAGGTATGGCTGCGGACTATTGATTTCAGAACATGGCATTTATACCCGTGAGCGTGAGGAGGAGCTGATCCGCGCAAAATGGGTTGCCGGAATATATAAAAACGTTTGGATCGACCAATTCAAGAAAATGTCGCGTCTTGCTTATGCAAAGGCAGATTGCGTTACCAGCTTGTATGAGCATGCAAGAAAGCTGCAGATTGAGCTTGGCTGTGACGAAGAGCTGACCATGGTAACGCCCAACGGCATTGACGAAAAACGCTTTGTGGGAACACCCGGGGAAAAGGTTGTGGAGGAGAACATGGTGCATATTGGCGCCGT
The DNA here is from genome assembly GCA_017527205.1 of Lachnospiraceae bacterium. GTDB lineage: Bacteria > Bacillota > Clostridia > Lachnospirales > Lachnospiraceae > Acetatifactor. Next base: position 95,101 of record JAFXQK010000018.1, read on the forward strand.
ACTTCGCGTGACTCCCATCAAGGACGTAAAGACGCTGATTCGAGCCTTTGCCTTTGCAAAAGAGCGTGTCAGCAACCTAAAGCTCTGGATCATGGGACCGATGGACGAGGATGAGCAGTATGCTGCAGAATGCTTTGAAATCGTGGAGACCATGGGAATTCAGGACATTGTATTTACGGGAAGAGTCAATGTTACGGAGTATCTTTGGCAGATGGACATGACGATCCTGACCAGTATCAGTGAAGGCCAGCCCTTGACCATCCTCGAGTCTTATGCGGCACATAAGCCCGTCATCGCAACGGACGTTGGAAACTGCCGCGGTTTGATTTTTGGAGAGGACGACGGGATCGGCCCATCCGGCATCTTGACGCACGTCATGAACGTTGAGGAAATTACGGCGGCCATGGTAGAAATGGCAACCGATGAGAAGAAGCGGTTAGAGTATGGAGAGAACGGCTATCAGAGAATGATGAAGCGCTATAAGCTGTCCGACATGCAGGGCACCTATCGCAATATCTACAACTACTTTGAGGGACTGAAGAAATAATCGGATTTCTGAAAGGAAAGAAGAAGCATGGCTGGAATAGGCATTAAACTAACAAAGATTTTTGGGAAGGAAACCATTACCACGAACCTGATCGGTTTTGGATACAGTACGATGGTAACGGTTGCTCCCATGTTTGTCATCATCGGAAATATTCTGCTGATGAGTTATTTTCTGCGCTTTGACGTGACGGGCTATCACGGGAGAAATCTTTTCGCGGCGACCATCCTTTACATTTTTATCTTTTCCCTGCTTTCAGCGTCGCCCTATAATGCCGTGATTTCCAGATATTTGTCGGACGTCATTTATGATGAGACCTATGATGACATTTTGCCCTGTTATTATACGGGACTGGCCGTAACCATCGGAACGGCGTGTCTGTTTGGCATTCCCTTCTGTATTTGGGAACGCATCGTTGGTAAGGTTGCGATGTACTATGTCTTTACGGGCTTTTGCGGATACATCGCGTTGGTTTTGGTGTTTTATTCCATGCTGTACCTATCCATTTGTAAGGATTATTCCAAGATCTCCCTGTTCTTCTTCACGGGAATGCTTGCAGCCTTTCTTTTGTCCTTCCTGTTCGTGCGGGGATGGCATTTTGAAGTCTCCTATGGAATGCTCTTGGCGCTGACCATTGGATTTGCACTCACGGCCATTATGGAGATGGCAACCATCCGAAGATACTTCCAGAGGAACAACAATAGCTATAAAAAGGTTTTGGGATATTTTAAGCGTTACTGGAAGCTCATTGCCATCAATTTCTGTTATACCCTGGGACTTTATATCCATAACTTCGTATTCTGGAACACCAAGCTGCAGATGGTAGTCGTAAAGAGCTTTATCATGGCACCGACCTATGACGTGGCAACCTGTATCGCCATGTTCACCAATATTTCCGCGACGGTCATCTTTATCGCAAGAATTGAAATGTATTTCCATGAACGCTATAAGGCTTATTCTGAGGCCGTGACCGGCGGAAGATGGATGGACGTGCAAAATACCAAAAACCGCATGTTCCGTCAGCTGTCCACGGAGCTGATGAACCTTGTGAGATTACAGTTTATCATTTCCGTCGTCATCTTTTTGCTGATGCTGATTTTCCTGCCAAGGTTTGGTTTTGCCGGACTTGTGCTACAGATTTATCCTTCGCTGGCAGCAGGCTACTTCATCCTGTTTGTCATGTATTCAGAAATCATTTTGCTGTATTATTACAATGATTTGAACGGAGCCGTTATGACTTCGGCGATCTTTTGCCTTGTGACGTTTTTGGTCAGCATTTTTGCAACGCACCTGCCTGCCATTTGGTATGGCCTTGGCGTGATTGTAGGGAGCCTCACGGGATTTATCATCGCATATCTTCGCCTTCGCTGGGTGGAAAGGCATTTGGATGAGCATATTTTCTGTAGGGGCGTGCTGTTCCCGACAAAGCTTTCCAAGAAGCCGCCTGCCTTAGTGTATGACAGAAATAAGCTCTCGGCCAATCAGGGCGAGGATGAAAAGGCGATGAGCTAACGGGGAAGGAAGCCCTAGGTTTTGCGAGGTGACGTTTGCGATGGGTATATTTGAAGTAATGTTGGATATGTGGTTTTATTTAGGATTGGCGCTGGTTGGCGCTGGAATCCTCATTTTAACCGCGGCCTTTTTCCGATATGCACGCAAGAAAATGAGCGACGGATTTATGATGGTATGGTTTGCCATCTCAATCGTGGTTTTCCTGTTAGGCATTGTCCTGATGGTCGCAGGATATAGCTCAGCCATAATTGTTACCGTGGTTGCAACGGTAGGCGCACTGCTGTTATTGATCATTTTTGTCGTCAGCAGTATGGTATCAGAGCTGATGATGAAGGTGCGTGAGCTGGCGATGCAGGTTGCACTGTTGAATCAGGAAAACGACATGATGCTACAGCAGATAAATAAACTGAAGGAGTCTGAGAAAGATGCCTAAACACATCCTGTTTGTGATCAACACACTGAGCAGGGCAGGGGCGGAGACGGCACTTCTAGAGCTCCTCCCACATTTCATCGGACCGGACTATGAGGTGGACCTGTTTGTCTTACTGGGACAGGGAGAGCTTGTGGATCGGATTCCGAAGAACGTAAGACTTTTGAATCAGAAATTTTCCAAAGAATCCGTCCTTTCAAAGCAAGGAAGGATGCATCTGATGGGAACGGCATGCAAGGCCCTGATGGCGAGGGGAACGATCCTTAGAAGATTTCCCTATTTAGTGAAGAATGGGCTTCGCATGATGAAAAAGGGCCAACTGCAGGCCGATAAATTGCTTTGGCGAGTACTTGCGGACGGTGCACCGAGATTTGAGACGGAATATGACGCGGCAATCGCGTTCATTGAAGGGGGTTCCGCATATTACGTGGCAGATTACGTAAAAGCAAGGACAAAGCTTGGGTTTATTCACATTGATTATCCGATGGCAGGCTATGATCGCATTCTGGATCAAAACTGCTACTTAACATATGATCATGTCTTTCCGATTTCGGAGGAGACGGAAAAAAGCTTTTTGGAGACCTATCCGGAATGCATGGGAAAAACCAGCGTGTTTCACAACGTTGTCAATCAAAAGGCCATTCGTGAGAAAGCACTTTTGCCGGGAGGCTTTGAGGATGCCTATGATGGCAAGCGCATCCTGACGGTGGCAAGACTGACAAAGCAGAAGGCCTTTCCCATTGCCATTGAAGCCATGAAGCTTCTTAAGGATGCCGGCGTGAAGGTTAGATGGTACGTGCTGGGCGAGGGCGATGAGAGAAAAGGATTGGAACAAAAAATCCGAGAGCTTGGCCTGGAGGAGGATTTTCTTTTACTTGGCGCAAAGGACAACCCGTTTCCCTATTATAAGCAGGCGGATTTATATGTTCATGCAACGGCCTATGAAGGCAAAAGCATAGCCATTCAGGAGGCACAGACGCTGGCATGTCCCATCATAGTTTCTGACATTACCAGCAATAGGCAGCAGGTAAGACATGAAGAAGACGGTTTGGTTGCCGGGCTAACGCCCAAAGCAGTCGCTGATGCCATTATGGAATTGATCTCAGATCCTGAAAAGGCAAGGCGGCTTGGGGATAACGCGGCAAAGCGCAAGGTCGCTTATGAAGAGGACTTAGAAGCACTGAACAATTTATTATCGAGGGATTAACATGCAGAATTCAAAGCCAAAGGAATTGTTGATCATTATACCGGCGTATAATGAGGAACAAAACATACTGGCTGTGTTGAAGGATCTGAAAACACCTGAGATTATGGAAATCGCGGATGTTTTGGTCATCAATGACGCATCCTCTGACGCAACTAACAGAATTGTTAAAAATGCTGGATTTACGCTGATCTCCAATATCTTTAATCTGGGATACGGGAGCACGATTCAGTTGGGCTATAAATATGCCATCCGAAGAAAGTACAAGTACGTCATTCAGATGGATGCGGACGGTCAGCATGACGTCTGCAACGTCATGAAATTGTACGACAGGTTAAAGACGCCGAATCGGGAAGGAAAATATCCTGACATTGTTTTAGGCTCCCGATTTATGGAGGGCAGCAGTGATTTTGAAGTGTCAGCTGCAAAGCAGTTTGCCTTTGTGTTGTTTCGGTTTTTAATAAAGCTCTTTACGGGCAGAAGGATTGCGGATCCGACCACGGGTCTTCAGGGCTTAAGCAGCAGAGCGGTTTTGTACTATTCCAAGTATGGACGCTTTGATGACCGTTATCCCGATGCAAACATGATTATTTTAATGCTGTTGGTAGGATACCGCATAGAAGAGATGCCCGCCGTCATGCATTGCCGCACGGCCGGAGAGAGTATGCACTCGGGACTGAAACCATTTATTTACATGATCCGAATGGTATTCTCCATTCTGGCAGTGGTATTTAGAATTAAAATCTTGCAAAAGAAAGCCGGAGAGAAGAGAGATGTTATCTTTTATTAAAGCTTTGGGCGTGGGCTTTCAGCCAGCCGGGCTAATAGAAGTTACGGGCTCCTTGGATCAACCTGGCAGGGGCTGGTATCGCATTTATACCTACCGGCTGGAGGAAGAAGCCTGGGAGGAGCCTGTGAGGTATCCCGGGGAGAGCCTGGCCCTGACGTTATTCAACATTGGAGCCTGCAAGGATGAGGATTTGGGCAGGGAGGTGCTGGATCGAATCGACCAAATGCTGCAGCACTTTGAAATGCTTGGCTTCGACCTGATCCTCAGAATATGCTATGACACGGAAGGAAAAGGGATGGTAAGGGAACCCTCCCTTTTTTCGCAAGTAAAAAAGCATATTGCGCAGCTTGCTCCTATATTAAAAAAGCACGCAAATCACATCTATGTCTATCAGGGTCTGCTTGTGGGAAGCTGGGGAGAGATGCATGAATCGAAGTTTCTTCTTCCGCAGTACTTAAAGGAATTGATGGAAACCTTCCTCCGCGAAACGGATGGGAAGGTTAAACTGAGCGTTCGAAAGCCCGTACAATATCGCATTGCTTTTTCGGAGGGACAGGAGAGGAGGCAGATTGGATTTTTCAATGACGGCATGCTGGGTTCAGGGACGCACCTTGGAACCTTTGCGCCGGAAACTGCGGGAAGGGGAAATTGGAAGGAGCCATGGAGCCAGGAGGAAGAAATCCGGTTTATGGCACCATTGATCGACGAGGTCCCCTATGGCGGAGAGGTGCTTATGCCGCCGATGCCACTCGCTCCGGAAAACATTTTGGAGACCCTTCGAAGCCTCCGCGTCTCCTATTTGAATTCCACGCATGACGCGGCGCTTCTTTCGGAATGGAAGCGGACTAGCTTCGAAGGAATGCCGTTCTTTACTTATGTGGGAGAGCACCTTGGCTACCGATTCCTAGTTCGAAGCGTGCAGGGAAAATGGGGAAAGAACATGGAGCTTACCGTCACCATTGAAAACAGTGGTTTTGGTTCCTGCTATGAGGATGTGGATACTGTGATTTTAGGCCGCACGGATGAGTATGCCGCGCTCGTCACGCTCGGTACGCTAAACGGCAATCTAAAAGACCTCCATGGCGGCAAGACGGGCAGCTATAGCGGTACCTTTCGCACAGAGAGCCTTACCCTCCGCGACAAAGGAGCACGGCTTCAAATCCTGGCGCTCCTTCGCCGCAAACGCGATGGCCGCACCATCCACTTCGCCCAACAAGAAACGGAATGCGGCCTCCTGCTGGGATATTTCACCAAATGAGCAAAGCTTGCGACAGGATCGAGGGGATGGGGGCAAGGGTCTTTCTAGGTCAAAAGGTTAGTAGAAAGACCCTTGCACCCTAGCCCCGAGTCTTTTCATAAACCAGATCAGTCAGTATTCGATAAAGGGAAGGAGGGCACGATTTGATGAAGATTTGTTTTTTTTCGGGTGACGTAACGCGAAATGGCGGAACGGAACGCGTGTCCATCACCATCGCAAATGAACTTGCAAAGGATCCTGCATATCAAGTGTGCTTCCTAAGCCTTGTGGAACAAAAGGAGTGCCCGGCTTACGAGATTGCTCAAGACATTTCACGCCATGCACTGGGAGAGCGGTGGCTGTCTCCGGGACCAGCCTACCTTCCTCTCATTCCTAAGGTTCGTAAGTTCTTAAAAGAGAATCAAATTGATCTGATCATTGATATCGACATTGTATTAGACGTACTCTCTGTTCCGGCGGCAGCAGGCCTAAAGACAAGAGTATTGTCCTGGGAGCACTCCAACTGTGCGTTTGAATTGACACAGGGGTGGTATCGCAGATTCATTCTGAATCTGTTTACCAGACGAACGGATGGCGTCGTGACGCTGACGCCTGGCGATGCGTTAGCATTTCAGAAGCATTTTAAGAACAAAAAGCACATTATTTCGATCTTTAATCCGGCTTCCGCTGCGGGCGTTTCCTTAGATGGACCACGCGAAAACTGGTTGATTACGGCAGCAAGACTTGTGCCGGAAAAGGGCTTTGACGATCTCATGCTGGTTGCCAAGGAAGTGCTTCCAACGCATCCGGATTGGAAATGGATTCTCTGCGGAGACGGGCCAATGCGCGAAGAATTAGAAGCCTTTTGTCAAAAAGAAAAGCTTAAGGAGCAGCTGGTACTGGCCGGGTATGTTCCGAAGGTGGAAGAGTATCTTGCCAAATCAAAAATATTTGTGCTAACCTCGAAGGCGGAGGGGCTGCCAATGTGTCTTTTGGAGGCAAGAGCCTGCGGCGTTCCCTGTGTGAGCTTTGACGTTCCTACGGGACCGGCCGATCTGATCGAAGAGGGCGTCAACGGCTATCTGATCCAGCCGTTTGACGTAAAAGCCATGGCAGAGAAATGCTCTTTGCTGATGGAGAATCCTTCACTTCAGGCGGCCATGGGAGAGAGCGCCTTAGAACATTTGGATCAGTTTTATCTACAAAGCATTATCAGTCAATGGAAGAATTTCATTGGAGAGCTTATAAAATGAGTGCCAGTCGTGCAAAAAACATAGGTAAAAATAGTTTGATTAGCATCCTTTCCCAACTGTTGATCATCGTGGCAGGATTCTTTAGTCAAAGAGTGATTAACGTCAGGCTTGGGACGGAGCTTGTGGGATTAAATGGCGTCATTTCGAACGTTATTGCCGTTTTTTCCGTATCTGAGCTCGGTCTGTCCACCGCTATTGTTTTTCATCTTTATCGCGCATTGGCGCAGGCGCGGGAAGAGAAAATTGCCGCACTGATGAACCTGTATCGCAGGGCATATCTTGTCGTAGCGGGCGTGATTACTTTGCTTGGACTTGCGTTTTTGCCTTTTTTCCACCTGTTTACCAAGGAGAATCATTTTGCATTGTCCTATGTCAGACTGATTTATGTTCTGTGGCTCGTCAAAACGGTTTTGGGATATCTGCTGTCCTACAAGCGCTCCATCTTGATCGCGGATCAAAGGGAATATGTCAGCAGCCTGCTGGCCATGACTGCAACCATCCTACAGTATTTTTCCATCATCGTCATTATTTTGCTTGGTGGGAAATATGAGTGGGCATTATCCCTTAGCATTTTCTTTGACGTGATCATGAACTGTGTGATGATCGCTTATGTCAATCAAACATATCCCTATCTGCGAAGAAGTCATGGACGTCTGGAAGACAAAGGCTTGGCACAGTCCATTTTTATAGACGTTAAAAATTTATTTGCCACCAGAATTGCGCAAAAGCTTTTGGGCAGTACGGACAACCTGATCCTGTCCAGCTTTATTAACCTGAGCATTGTAGGCTTTTATTCCAATTACTGCCTAATTACCCAGTCCCTAATCAATGTGATGCAGGCTCTTTCAGGAGCTTTGCAACCGACGATTGGCAATCTGATCGTCGAAGAGGATCGGGATCGCGACCAGGAGCTGCTACAGGCATTTACCTTTGTGTTCTTTTTTCTTGCAGCCATCATTACGTGCGGCGTGGCAGGAATGGCGTCCATCTTTGTCGGAGACATTTGGCTGGGCGAGGAGTTCCTTCTGCCAATACCGACCGTATTTTTCCTCTCCGTAAATTGCATGCTCTATATTATGAGCTTGCCTATCGGAGCGTTTATCAGTGCCAGCGGATTATTTCAATTCGAGAAAAAAATAGCGCTGTCCGCAGCCATTGTCAATCTGCTTCTTTCTCTTGTACTTGTGCAGCCCTTGGGATTGCCTGGGGTTTTGACGGGAACGCTGGCTGCTTATATGATCCTGATCATAGGAAAGTCAGTGGGCTTTTGCAGGCTGTATTTGCGGAAGGCCTGCGGCGCATATCTCATGCAGCTTCTGGAGTATGGTGTGCTTTCGGTGGCAGAAGGAGCGGCGTGCGTTTATCTTACGGGAAAGCTTTGCGGCAGTTTTACGATTTTCGGCTTTTTAGGTGCGCTGGCCGTCTGCGTGATTTTCCCATGTGGCATCAATGGCCTGCTGTTTTATCGCTCGAAGCGAACGAAGAGTTTACTTGTTCTTGTAAAAAAATATGTTCGTAATGCTAAGAAAACGCCTAAGTAGAAAGGTGTCTGGAGACATGACATGAATGAGATTTTAGTATCGATTATTATTCCTGCGTATAAAACGGAAAAATACTTGGAGCAATGTATTGACAGTGCGCTGAGTCAAAGCTATCCAAATCTGGAAATTATCCTGGTGGATGATGGCTCTCCGGATCGGTGTCCGCAAATCATGGATACGTATGCTGCAGAACATGAGAAGGTTTCGGTCGTTCATAAGAAGAATCAGGGAATCGGATTTGCACGTAACACAGGTGTTTCCACCGCCCATGGTGACTATGTTTTTTTCATGGATTCGGACGATTGCCTTGATGGAACGCAGGCCATTACCAGACTGGTTCGTGAGGCAGAAAAAACGCAGGCGGACATTGTCGTAGGGAATTATCGAAAACTTCAGGGGAAGGAATGCTTAGGAGTTAATGAGCATCATTTCCACGAGGATACAGACATGGATTCACCCGATGCCAGATTTTCCGGTTTTTACCGTTATGGTCACCTGGCATATGTCTGGGGAAAGCTCTATCGAAGGGAATTTCTGCTCCAGCGAGACGTCTGGCTCAGGGACTATCCCTTTACGCAGGACAAGGCATACAACATGCTTTGCTATGCCTGTCATCCCCGCTATGCATTTATTGAGGAAAGTGTATATTTGTATCGCATCAATGAGGAATCCGTGACCTTTCGGTATAAGCCGAACATGAGCAGTGTTTGGCTTTCCATCGCAAAGGATTTTCATGAGGAATTGCAGAAAAGAGGCATGGAAGACCATTATAGGGACATTACGGCCTTTCATATCTTCTTTGGCAGCTTTTTCCTGGTAAAGCAGGAGCTGATGGCAAAGCATGGCATGCGAGGCGCCATTCGTACCGTCAAGGAATATGGCAGCGATCCGTTTGCAAAGCAGGCCATGAAGGATCTCGCAAAAGGAAAATATGTCAGGGATATTTCCAGTTTCACCTGGAAGGTATTGATTCGGTTATCAGCCATTCTCTTTTTCATTCACGGATACGCACTGTTTGTTCTTGGCATTTCCCTGGTAAGAACACTGCAGATTGATGGTAAGATTACGGAAAAAAGAAATAAGACAAATCATCCTGAAAAAGAGAAGCAAATGACGGCAGGAAAAAAGCGTATGCAGGCGGAAACGCTGTGTCTTTGCGAGCTACTTAGGATAGCCTTGACCGGTGAGAGGGATGCAAAGCAAATTGAGGCGCTTTTGGATCAGGTTAATCTGGAGAAGGTCATTTCCATGGCGCGGGAACACAGGGTGCTTCCCATGCTCTATGACGTGCTGGAGGAATCTCTTGAAAGGCGCGATCCTACGCTACTTAAAAAGCTCCAGCAGGCAGGGGAAATGGTTGTCAAGCAAAGCTATAGACTCTTGTTTTTGACGAAGGATTTAACGGAACTGATCCAAACACATGGCATTCCCGTAGTGGTGCTTAAGGGATGTGGCGTGGCATCCTATTATCCCGTTCCTGAGTATCGTAAATCTGGTGACGTGGATCTCTTGTTTCGAAATATGGAGGATGTCTACGCGGTAGGAAAGCTCCTGGAGCAGCGCGGTTTTATTGTAAAGGAGGAGCAGCACGCGAACCATCACATTGTTTATCAGGGCCCGGACGGCATTGACCTGGAGCTGCATGCCATGCTTGCGGAGCCCTTTGATAATGAGAACGTTAATCAAAAGATGGAGGAGCTGCTGCCCAGATATTTTGAGGCCATTCAGGAGACAAATTCCATGGGAATCACAATCCCGACCACTGCGGATCCCCTGCAGGCGTTGGAGCTATTGCTTCACATGCTGCAACACTTCCTAAGGGCAGGCTTTGGATTAAAGCTTCTTACGGACTGGGTGGTATTTTGGAATCAGCTTTGTGAGGAGGATACGGCGAAGCAGTTTACGGCGCTGGCGGAGGAATGCGGCGTCTCTGGATTTGCAAAGGCAGTAACGCTCCTTTGCGAGAAATACTTAGGATTAACAAAAATGCACATTTACGGAGACAATCTGGAGGCGGAGTTCTCCAAAGGATATGCCGAGCAATTCCTGATGGACATCATTCAGGCGGAGGAATTTGGCAAGGCTGACAAAAACCGCATGGTTGCGCTTCGGAAAAGGAGCCTTTGGGGATATGTCAAGGAATTCCATTATCAGATGAGAATGAACTATGCCGAGGAGAGCAAAAAAAAGTGGAAATGGCCGTATTTATGGTGTAAGACCTTCGTTACGTTCCTTAGGAACAATCGGCGCCTGGGAAGGGGGAGCCTTCACAGTATTTTGAAGAACGCGGGAGAGCGTGCGGGAGTCGTAGAAGAAATGCGTTTGTTTCATAAAAAAACAAACAAGAAAAAATAAGCGAGGGAAAGCATGAAGATTAATGAAGAATATCAACTGAAAAGCATGGGTGGGCACTCTGTTGTGACATCTGGTGAGCAGGGGGATACCATATTGTTCGCCTTGAATGAGACGGGTGCCTTTCTCTGGAAGGGAATCCAGGAGGGACTCTCCAAGGAGGAGCTGAAAAAGCAGCTGTGTTTGGAATATGAGGCTGATCCCGAGGAAGAGGAGCTGATTGCCAATGACGTGGAGGAATTTCTTTTGCAACTAAAAACCATGGGTGTATTGGATTAATGGAGGAAGAAACGCATGGATCGTATCTTATTGGTGGATGATGACAAGGAAGTGCTTCACGTCAACAGCGAGTTCTTAAAGGGAAAGGGTTATGGGGTGGAGACGGCCACCTCTGGACAGGAAGCCTTGAATAAGATCAGCAGCTTTATGCCGCATTGCATTGTTTTGGACGTCATGATGCCGGGAATGGATGGGTTTGAAACCATACAGCAGCTCAGGAAGATCACGCAGGTGCCCGTGTTGTTTTTGACGGGAAGAACCGAGGAGGCAGACCGTATTCAGGGGCTGTTAACGGGTGCGGTGGACTATATTCTAAAGCCATGCAGCCTCGAAGAGCTTTCCCTGCGCATCCAGATTCACATCAGCAGATATCGCGGCGTGACCGGACAGACGGGGATTTTGGAATTTCCGCCCCTTCGCATTGAGCTTTTAAATCACAGGGTATTTTGCCGCGAAGAGGAGCTTTTGCTGTCCAATAAGGAGTATGAGCTTTTGGTTTGTCTGGCAAAGAATAATCGCAAGGTCATGACCTTCGAGCAGATCGGTCAAGAGCTTCTTGGCGGCTACATTGATGCAGATCGCAGAAACATCATGATGAACGCCAGTCGCCTTCGGAAAAAAATGGAGGGATACGTTGGGCTGGAAAACATGATTGAAACGGTTTGGGGCAAGGGATATTGCTTTAAGGGATAAAGAAATGGAAAAGAAGCGTTATACAAAACCGCAGACGATTCCTCGTGAGGAATTGGAGAAAGCTCTTCTTCAGGCAAATGAGGAATTGTCCAAGGCGAATGAAAAATTATATCGTCAGGAACGCGAACGAATGGAACTCTTTCGCAACCTGTCTCATGATCTGCGGGCACCCATGACTGCGCTGGTCAGTTCCATCGGACTTTTGCGGGAAAAGCGGGACATGGAGGAAGAGGAATATCAGGAGCTTCTGAACCTGATGGCAAGGCGACTAAAAAATCTAAAGGCCATGCTGGATGAGATTTTCCTTCTGGGACAGATGGAGAATCCTGAGCAGCAATTGCAACTGGAAACCATTGACGCAGCCGCTCTTTTGGAGGAATTCTATTTTTCCTGTGAGGCAGATGCCAAGTATGCAGAGAGAAAGCTGGAGCTATGTCTGCCGGAGAAGTTTGATTGCCTGATCCAGGTAGACCCGCAAAAGCTTGTCAGAGTGCTGGATAACCTGTTTACCAATGCCCTGCGTTATTCCAAAAAGGGAGATGAGATTGTCTTGTCCGCAGAACTTTTGGAGACTAAGCTTAGAATCAGTGTGCGCGATACGGGCATTGGAATTTTGCCAGAGGATCTTCCGCGTGTCTTTGAAAGATCCTATCGTGCAGACAGATCGCGAACACCGGGTGATGGAGGGCATGGATTGGGACTTGCGATTGCAAAGAGCATTGTAGAAAAGCATGGCGGGACCATCTGGTGCGAGAGTGTTCCGGAGCAGGGAAGCACCTTTTTTGTGGAACTGCCGGTCTTGATAAATTCGTAACAATTCTGTTAGAATGCTTGCGATAATACAAAGCCTATGGTAGGATGAAAACATGAAAAAGGAGAAAACAATTCTCCTGAGAATAACAAAAATGAAGTAGGAGGTAATAAAAAATGAAGAATTATGTTAAGCCCGTTGTACTTGCAAACGAAGAGTTGGCAGAAGGCGTATATGCAGCAAGTGGTGATTGCTATACTGTAAGCGGATACATTCATCAGGTTCCTGAGAACGGCAGAGGAGATTACAGAGTACAGTTCAATGGCGTTCATGCAGCTGCCGATGGACATCACAGCGGAACCCAGGTTCTGATCGTTTCCTTTAATCTGCCCGTTGTTTACAAGGGATCCAACGGAACCCTGATCGGCGGTGATGGCACCAACACCATCTCCATCGAGTATCATTATCACAACAATGGCAATGACAACATCGGTCTTGGCGACGTGATCGTAGAGGCTGATCCTGGTCTTGCACTTGCTGGTGCTACCCTGACCTGCAATCATGATTGCGGCCAGCACTAATTAACAGATCGTGCATGCAAAGGCTGGTTCTTTCGGGAACCAGTCTTTTTTACTTGTCTTTTTTCGCAGAATAGGGCATAATGAAAGTGATGCATTCGATAAGTGATGCCGATTAGGAACGATGGTATGGGCGAGAAACTACGATTTTACATATCCAGAATCAAATCAGGACGATTAAAAGAGATGGGGCGGCAGACGGTCTGGATCTATCATTATGCCAGACGGTACTGGGGTGCCATGGTTTTTTATACTCTGCTGGGCTTTGTGGGAACGGGCTTTGGTCTGCTGGCAAGCTGGGTTTCAAAGAATCTGGTCGATATCATTACTGGCCACAACTCCGGGGCAGTGGTACAGACCTTTGCCTTTATGATTGGCATGAACGTTGGCACCATGATCGTCAATCAGATTTCGGAATATGTTTCCGCCTACATCAGCATGAAGGTGGACGCGGAGATTAAGTCAGACATTTTTGAAAAAATCATGGTGACGGACTGGGAGTCCCTGACCAATTATCATACGGGCGATTTGTTGACCAGATGGAGTTCGGATGCCTCGAATATTTCTTCCGGCGTGCTCAGCTTTATTCCCAACCTTTTGATCTATCTGTTCCGTTTTATCAGTGCCTTTGCCATGGTAGTTTACCATGACTGGACCTTCGCGCTGTTTGCCTTTATGGGAATGCCCGTGAGCCTGATTCTGTCGAGAACCTTGATGCGTCGCATGGTAAATAACAACCAGAGAAGCGCTGCCATGGGAGCGAAGCTTTCCGGCTTTAATCAGGAGACCTTCTCCAACATCCAGACCATTAAGGCGTTTTCCCTGATTCGTCTCTATGTGGAACGATTAAAGCAGCTACAAAAGGAATATATCGAGATGCGGTTGGATTTTCGCAAGATGTCTATCTGGACGTCGCTGCTTTTGTCCACCGTTGGCATGATCGTGTCCTATGCTTCCTATGGCTGGGGAATCTATCGCGTGTGGAGCGGAGTCATCACTTATGGAACGATGACCATGTTCCTCAGCCTTTCCGGTACGCTGACGGGAGCACTGAGCAGCCTTACTTCTCTTGTGCCGACGGCAATTGGGCTTACGACTTCTGCGGGGAGACTCATGGACATCGTGGAGATGCCGCGGGAGGATTATGGCAGGGACGAAGAGGTGGATGCGTTTCTTGAAAAGTACCGCGAGGAGGGCATCAGCCTTGGCATGGAGCACGTAAATTATGCTTATCACAATGGAACGCAGGTATTCGAGGATGCTTCCCTTAAGGCAAACCCGCATGAGATTATTGCGCTGGTTGGGCCTTCGGGCGAGGGCAAGACGACGATGCTTAGGCTGATTCTGGCGCTGATACAGCCGAAGGAGGGGCAGGCCTTTTTATATGGGGGGAAGGACGATCCGGGAGAGGATGGAAGGGAGCCGTTGACGCCTTCGTCGAGAAAGCTTTTTTCCTATGTGCCGCAGGGGAATACCATGTTTAGTGGAACCATAGCGGATAACATGCGGAACGTAAAGCCGGATGCAACGGATGAGGAAATCAAGGAATGTCTGAAGCTGGCATGTGCATGGGAGTTTGTGGAAAAGCTTCCAGACGGGATTCACAGCATGATAAAGGAGCGCGGCGGCGGATTCTCAGAAGGGCAGGCCCAGCGCTTGTCCATTGCGAGGGCCTTACTCCGAAAATCGCCTCTGCTCCTTTTGGATGAGGCGACCTCTGCGCTTGACGTGGCGACGGAGAGAAGAGTTCTGAAAAATATTATGCAGGACGATTATCCCAGAACCTGTATCGTTACGACACATCGTCCTACGGTGCTGAGCGCCTGCAGCAGGGTGTATGCCATTCGGGATAAACGGTGTAAAACTCTAAACGAAGAAGAGATCGACGAGCTTGTTCGAGGGTTTTAAGCGAGCGGATGTTCTTTCAAAAAGAGAATATGGAATGTGTGGAACGCATTCGGTGACATTATGAGGACATTGTGAGATCAATATGATCCTTCATAACCTTGGCGGCCTCCGGATCCTTGGTGCAAGACAGCTTGCAGATAAGGATTTGGGAGGCTATTTTTTTGATCGTTTCCAGATTGCGGTCAAAGAGCTCCTCCGTCCATGAATGAGAGATCAAGCGCTGATCGACGAGAAGAAGCTGCTGATCCTTTGACAGCTCCGTAACAAAGTTGGCAGGCGCGCGATTTAAAAGCGTGATTCCTCCGAGGGGATGTGTCTCCTGATCAGAAATCTCAGAGGTTCCGCACCAGGGAATGCCATGAATCACGGGCTGGCCGTCCTGCAGGGCAAGAAGATTCAAATCCCCATTGAGGATGGGCGTGCCAAAGCTTTCCTTCCAAAGGTTCGCGTGCGTGGATTTGCCCATGCCAGAGTGGCCGGAAAAGAGCCATGCCTTTTCTCGATAAAGAATTGAAGTGGAATGAATGGCAACCATGCCATGAAGTACTGCCAGATAGAGGAAGACCTCACGAATGCCATGGAACAGTTCCTCCTTTAGAAGGTCGTTATGAGGCAGGCGATAATAAAAGCAGGCGTGGGAAGCATCCTTTTTTAGAATGCATTCCTTGAGCTGTTGATTGGCATGAAGCTGAATTTCGTAGTACTCTCCGCAGTCCAGAATGGACATCATGGAGTTGCGAAGAATGGCGTTGCCGGGATTTTGATAAGGGCAGATGCCGGCAAAGGCAGAGATTGTCATGTCACAATTAGAGATGGGCGCATGAAGGGCAAAGGGCGCGAATTTTTCAGAGAAAATCTCCGCAGGACCTTCAAGACAGAGCGTTAGGCCGGCAATCTGAAGCGTTTGTGCGCAGGATGCATGAATATCCCAGGGATCCTTGTCAGGAAGAAGGGCACCGAGCGTTACCAGAGAATCAAGGAATGGCGTCAGATCCTTGGAAAGCTCTGGAACTTCCTCCTCCGTTGCACCATAATGATCCGCACAAAGCAAGATCAGTTCTTCGGCAGTGTGCGGTGTCTCCAGCTGTTCCCACAAAAATACGCCGGTCTCATTCAACTTGGTTCCGCGATGATGCGAAGCAATGCTTTGACCGTAGGGGAGAAGATAAGGAACGCCGGATAGATTTCTCAGTACAAAATATGGATTTCGCTTCATTAGGATGCTCCTGTGCTTTTTTCAAATTGTTTTGACTTTTTTGTATGCCATGTGGCAACTTTAGTATAGCATTTTTTTGGGGAAAAAGCCATAGGGCTTGTAAAATCCTCAGCGCTAAGATAAAATAAAAGCAAAGCTTCGCAGAAGGCATTAGGAAAGCCTTCCTGTTTATGGCGGAGTTTTTGTATGGCATGAATGTTTTGATAAGCATGAATGTTTTGAAAAGCACGGATGGAGGGAAGGTACGTGGCGGAAAGGAAGAATCCGGAAGAACTCTTAAAAAGTGGCGTCAGCGTGCAGTTCCCCATGACGGGTTATAGCATGTATCCGCTGCTCAACCCGAACAAGGGAGATCAGGTCATTGTGGAGCCCTTGGGGGAGAGGAAGCTAAAGCGTGGCGACGTCGTTTTGTACAGGCGGGACGGAGAGAAGGGAACCACTGACGAGGAAGGATTTGCGGAAGGGATTCTGGTACTGCATAGGATTCATCATCGTAAGGATGACCAGTACTATTTTGTCGGGGACAATCAGAATCAGGTGGAGGGACCGCTTCGTGCCGATCAGCTTCGAGGCATTATGGTTGCCAGGGTGCGGCATGGGAAAATGCTTTCCGTCAGGAACGTTTTCTATCGGATGTCCACGGGTGCGTGGCTCCTTGTTTGCCCGATCAGACCAAGGCTTATGCGGATGGCAGAGATCGTGAAAAATGTCATCGTAAAGAAAAAATAACCACGCATCGCCGAAGATGGCTTGCGTGGTTTAAATTCGTACATTATTATTCCCTGTGAATTTTACGATATTGTTTCAAGTCTGCCAGCACGTCATCTGAAACATAAAGCTTTCCATAGCCCGTGCCGAGGTCGAGCCCTGGCTTGTTGGCACCATGAAAGTCGGAACCGCCGCTGATCAGAAGGTCATATTTCGCGGCAAGGCGGCGAATCTGGCGTTCCTCGGAGGGCGTATAGGTGCTGTAAATGGCCTCGATCCCAACGAGACCAGCATTCTTTAGATTGGCTGTCAGTGCGTCCAATCTGGCATCGGACATGCGATAGAGGATGGGATGTGCTAAAATGGGAAGTCCTCCCGCCGTGAGAATCAGATCCACGGCCTTGTAGGGCGTGATCTTTTCGCGCGGAACATAGCAGGGACAACGATCTCCTAAATAACGGTCAAAGGCCTCCTTGATGCTTTTGACGTGGCCCCGTTCCATAAGATACCTGGCATAGTGCGCCCTCGTAAGGATGCTGTCGGGAAAACGCGCGCACAGAGCTTCATAAGGCAGGTCAATTCCAATCTCGCCAAATTTATGACACATCTTTTGGTTTCGTAAGATTCTGGATTCCACGAATTCCTTCAAGTATTCCTGAAACGCTTCATTTTTTGGATCAATAAACAATCCAACGACATGCACCTCCTGTCCCTTTTCATCCGTGGATAGTTCAATCCCGGGGATAATCTCTGGAACCGTGGGAAGAGGTTTCGATGCCGCCTTGGAGCTGCTTTTTGCTTCGTAACAGGTGTGTTGTTCCTCAGGAAAGCTTTCGGCGTCGTTGGCAGAAGCCTCCGCATGCTTCATGGCCTCCTCCAGCCCGTCGATCGTGTCATGATCCGTCAGGGCAAAAGCACTCAGTCCTTTTTCAGCTGCATAATCAACAAGCTCTGCAGGGGACATCGTTCCGTCAGATCGATTGGAATGGACATGCAGATCAACCATGGCATTTCCTCCTAACTGTCATACAAACTGTCGTGCGTAAATAATTAAGGCGATAACCTCCATTAAAACAAGGGAAAGAGGTCGTTCGTCGAAAAATCCCGCGGAATAGTCCCGCGGGATTTCGTATTAGTTTTCGTCCTCTTCCTTTTGTGCAGTAAAGACGGTACGCTTGCGGGCCATCTCATCGCTGGCGAGATACTCATCGTAGGTGGTAATCTTGTCGATTAGTCTTCCGTCAGGAAGAATTTCCATAATGCGGTTCGCGGTCGTCTGTACGAACTGATGGTCATGGCAGGAGAAGAGAGCAACGCCAGGGAACTTAATCAGTCCGTTGTTCAGCGCGGTAATGCTCTCCATGTCAAGATGGTTTGTAGGCTCATCCAAAAGCAGACAGTTCGCACCGCTGATCATCATCTTGGAAAGCAGGCAGCGAACCTTCTCTCCACCGGAGAGGATCTTAACCTTCTTGACACCGTCCTCACCGGCAAACAGCATTCTTCCGAGGAAACCGCGCACATAGGTCACGTCCTTGACGGGAGAGTAGCCGGTCAGCCAATCCGTGATGGTCAGGTCATTGTCGAATTCCGCCGTGCTGTCCTTGGGGAAATATGCCTGAGAGGTCGTCACGCCCCATTTATAATTACCCTCATCGGGCTCAAGCTCACCCATGAGAATCTGGAAGAGCGTTGTCTTTGCAAGTTCGTTGCTTCCCACAAAAGCAATCTTATCCTCGCGGCCCATGACAAAGGAAATGTCATTCAAAACCTTCTCGCCGTTGACCGTCTTGGACAAATGCTCAACAGTCAGCACCTCATTACCGATCTCGCGGTCAGGACGGAAATCAATGTAAGGATACTTTCTGCTCGAGGGCTTGATCTCCTCAAGCTCGATCTTCTCCAGTGCACGCTTTCTTGAGGTCGCCTGCTTGGATTTCGAAGCGTTCGCGGAGAAGCGGGAGATGAATTCCTGCAGCTCCTTGATCTTTTCCTCCTTCTTCTTGTTGGCTTCCTTCATCTGTTTGATCAGCAGCTGACTGGATTCATACCAGAAATCGTAGTTGCCGGCGTAGAGCTGAATCTTGCCATAGTCAATGTCCGCAGTGTGGGTACATACCTTATTCAGAAAATAACGGTCGTGGCTGACAACGATCACGGTATTCTCAAAATCAATCAGGAAATCCTCAAGCCATGCAATCGCATCCAGATCCAAGTGGTTGGTCGGCTCGTCGAGAAGCAAAATGTCGGGATTGCCAAAAAGCGCCTTCGCAAGCAAAACCTTCACCTTCAGACTGCCCTCAAGGTCACGCATGGTTGTATAATGATATTCCGTATCGATTCCAAGGCCATTCAGAAGCATCGCGGCGTTGGATTCTGCCTCCCAGCCGTCCATCTCTGCGAACTCGCCCTCAAGTTCACTGGCGCGAATGCCGTCCTCTTCGGAAAAATCCTCCTTTGCGTAGATGGCATCCTTCTCCTTCATTACCTCATAAAGGCGCTGATTGCCCATGATGACCGTATCCATGACCTGATAGTCATCATACTTAAAGTGGTCCTGCTCAAGGACGGAAAGACGCTGGCCGGGGGTAATGACGATATCGCCCTTCGTGGTCTCAAGGTCGCCGGAGAGGATCTTAAGGAAGGTGGATTTTCCTGCACCGTTGGCACCGATGAGGCCATAACAGTTGCCTTCCGTAAATTTGATGTTTACGTCCTCGAAGAGAGCCTTCTTACCGACGCGATAAGTAACGTTGTTTGCACTAATCATGAAATACTCCTTAATAATTGAAAACAATTAAAACAAAAGTGTCAGCCGTGACCTACACGGATACCTACAAAATTATAACATAAAGCCATGGAATTGCAAGAGGGAAAACATACTACCTCTGGTTTTTGAAGCCTTGAGGAATACGTAAGCGGTTACGTCAAAAGCGGCAAACAATTTTGGAAAGAAACTGGCAAATTTTTTATTTTTTTATTGCCTTTTCGTATTTTTATGTTATGATAATTATGTGCGCTCTGATTCGGACGGATATTTTTTTGCGCTTATCTTTCTTTTGATCGGAGGGTGAACAAAAGCAGTTTATGGGGATGCCCGTACCATTTCGGGACATCTTCTCATATTCAAATTTAATATTTTAGGAGGAAAGAAACAAATGGCAAAAAAGTGGGTCTATATGTTTAGCGAAGGCGACATGACCATGCGTAATCTTCTTGGCGGTAAGGGTGCAAACCTGGCTGAGATGACCGGCATCGGACTTCCCGTTCCTCAGGGCTTCACGATCACGACGGAAGCTTGTACCCAGTACTATGAGGACGGACGCAAGATCAACGACGAAATCATGGGTCAGACCATGGAGTACGTTGCAAAGATGGAGGAGCT
Organism: Lachnospiraceae bacterium; assembly: GCA_017527205.1. GTDB lineage: Bacteria > Bacillota > Clostridia > Lachnospirales > Lachnospiraceae > Acetatifactor. Next base: position 115,482 of record JAFXQK010000018.1, read on the forward strand.
CAATGGAAAGAAGTTTGGCGATCTGAAGAATCCCCTTCTTGTTTCCGTACGTTCCGGTGCAAGAGCATCCATGCCTGGTATGATGGATACCATCCTGAACCTTGGCTTGAATGACGAAGTAGTTGCAGCAATGATCGCTGGCAACCCTGATCCTGCATTCGAGCGTTTCGTATATGATTCCTACAGACGTTTCATTCAGATGTTCTCCGACGTTGTTATGGAGGTTGGTAAGAAGTACTTTGAGAAGCTCATCGACGAGATGAAGGCTGCAAAGGGTGTTCAGTACGACGTTGACCTGAACGCTGCTGACCTGAAGAAGCTGGCTGAGCAGTTCAAGGCTGAGTACAAGAATCAGCTTGGCAAGGACTTCCCTTCCGATCCCGTAGAGCAGTTGAAGCTCGCTATTGAGGCTGTATTCCGTTCTTGGGACAACCCTCGTGCAAACGTATATCGTCGTGACAACGACATCCCTTACTCCTGGGGTACTGCAGTAAACGTAATGCCCATGGTATTTGGTAACCTGAACAACGAGTCCGGTACCGGTGTTGCATTTACCCGTGATCCCGCTACTGGTGAGAAGAAGCTCATGGGCGAGTTCCTGAAGAACGCACAGGGCGAGGACGTAGTTGCTGGTGTTCGTACTCCTATGCCTATTGCTCAGATGGAGCAGGAGTTCCCTGAAGCATACGCTGAGTTCATCAAGGTTTGTGAGACCCTGGAGAACCATTATCATGACATGCAGGATATGGAGTTCACCGTAGAGAACAGAAAGCTCTACATGCTCCAGTGCCGTAACGGTAAGAGAACCGCTCAGGCTGCTCTTCAGATCGCTTGCGACCTCGTTGACGAGGGACACAAGACCGAGGCTGAGGCAGTTGCAATGATCGATCCTCGTAACCTTGACACCCTGCTTCATCCTCAGTTCGACGCTGCTGCACTGAAGGCTGCTAAGCCTCTTGGCAAGGGCCTTGGCGCATCTCCCGGAGCTGCTACCGGTAAGGTTGTATTCACTGCTGATGACGCTGTAGCTTGGAAGGAAAAGGGCGAGAAGGTTGTTCTTGTTCGTCTTGAGACCTCCCCTGAAGACATCACCGGCATGAAGGCTGCTCAGGGTATCCTGACCGTTCGTGGTGGTATGACCTCTCACGCAGCCGTTGTTGCTCGTGGTATGGGTACCTGCTGTGTATCCGGTTGTGGCGACATCAACATGGATGAGGAGAATAAGAAGTTCACTCTTGCTGGTGAGACCTTCGTAGAAGGAGATTGGATCTCCATCGACGGTACCACCGGTAACATCTACAAGGGCCAGATCGCTACCGTTGATGCTTCCATCGCCGGTACCTTCGGCCGCGTAATGGCGTGGGCAGACAAGTATCGTAAGCTGAAGGTTCGTACCAACGCAGATACCCCTCGTGATGCTAAGAAGGCTCGTGAGCTGGGTGCTGAGGGTATCGGCCTTTGCCGTACCGAGCATATGTTCTTCGAGGAAGACAGAATTGCTGCATTCCGCGAGATGATCTGTGCTGACACCGTTGAAGAGAGAGAAGCAGCGCTTGAGAAGATTCTGCCTTATCAGCAGAGCGACTTCAAGGCGTTGTATGAGGCTCTTGAGGGCAACCCTGTATGTATCAGATTCCTTGATCCGCCTCTGCATGAGTTCGTTCCTACCGAGGAAGAGGACATCGAGAAGCTGGCTAAGGCTCAGGGCAAGTCTGTAGAGGCTATTAAGGCTATTATCTCCAGCCTGCATGAGTTCAACCCTATGATGGGTCACAGAGGATGCCGTCTTGCAGTTACCTATCCTGAAATCGCTAAGATGCAGACCAAGGCTGTTATCCGTGCAGCTATCGAGGTTAAGAAGGCACATGCTGACTGGAACGTAGTTCCTGAGATCATGATCCCTCTTGTATGCGAAGTGAAGGAGCTGAAGTTCGTTAAGAAGGTTGTTGTTGAGACCGCTGATGCTGAGATCGCTGCTGCAGGCATTGACCTGAAGTACGAAGTAGGTACCATGATCGAGATTCCTCGTGCAGCTCTTACCGCTGACGAGATCGCTAAGGAAGCTGACTTCTTCTGCTTCGGTACCAACGACCTGACCCAGATGACCTTTGGTTTCTCTCGTGACGACGCAGGCAAGTTCCTCGGCGCTTACTATGACACCAAGATCTTCGAGAACGATCCGTTCGCTAAGCTGGATCAGACCGGTGTTGGCAAGCTGATGGAGATGACCATGAAGCTCGGCAAGCCCGCTAATCCCAACCTTCACGTTGGTATCTGTGGTGAGCACGGCGGAGATCCTTCTTCCGTTGAGTTCTGCCATAAGATTGGTCTGGATTATGTATCCTGCTCACCTTTCCGCGTTCCTATCGCTAGATTGGCAGCAGCACAGGCCGCTATTGCTGACATGAAGTAATCTTCACGAGCAATGAGTTAAGATGATTAAGCCCTCAAGGAGCAATCCTTGGGGGCTTTTCTTTGTTTTATGGATCTAGGGAGGGAGAGGAGAGAGATGGGTAAACATCCAGCATTAGAGAAAAAGGGCGAGATTGTGGTATTAGCTTGTTTCTGATGGGGATTTATTGGAGAATTGTGATTGGATGCAGAGGAACGGTAATCATTAGAGAGACTAATTTGTAGATTTCCGACCCTATCGACCCTGTTAGATTGGAAGATGGGAGTCCCCCTTGCTGTGACATGGCAAACTAGCCTATCATGCCCGCCCCTACTGTCAAGGGACGCTTTGCTTCTGCCCTTGACAGCATGTACCCGCGGGCATGATTTTTATGTCACAACGTCGCAGCAATGGGCGGGGGACTCCACGCTATAGTTGACATCTACAGATTAGTATGCCATTACTGTCTTTGACAGCAATTTCCTCTGTAGAGCAGATAATCCTAAAGTTGATATTTAGAACGAGTTTCAGCTCAGTTAGAAAACGCTTTATTGTCAGAAGGGGATTTTCATTAGAACTTAAATGATTATTTCCAATTTCCCTGTTTCTGTAGATGACATTTCGTATTTAGTTATACACACTTCCTCAGAAAAACTCGCGTCTATAAAATCACTTATCCTTTTGGCACATTTATTAGAAGTGTTTGCTATTGTGATTATTCCAACTTTTCTTTTTTTGATTATTTTTTCTTTTGGTAAAAAAGGAGTATTGTCTTCTTGAATTGTCTTTTCGATTTTGTTTACTATAGTTTTCTTAGTGGATGTAGCTTTTGGAATCCTAATGCTAGGAGACAAGGTTTCTTCGAGGGCATGGTCAGAAAAACAACCCTCATGGATTGCGGCTATGTCTTCTCTTAATGAAAAACCATAGTCTTTATCTTTTACAATTTTCTTTTTTTCCTCCCAATCTTTCAGAATTCTTTTAAGTGTTGCATCGCTTAGCCTATCGCTTGAATCATATTGCAAATCGTATGCCCTTATTATTGCTGCTTTAGTTAAAAATGGTTTTACTCTTGTACTGTTTCTAAAATATATATATGATACTCTCTTGGATGCGAAACGGAGGCTATGATATGAATGATTGTAAAGAATGGGAAGCATGGGATTTACAGTCATTTTATAAGAATGATCTTGGTTTTAATGCATTTCTTGTTTATCCTTCACGGCGTAATTATCATATGAAATACAATAAAAGAATACTCTGCATGGATGGAACAGTAAGTTTTGAAGTTGATTACTTCAACTATCCTGAACTTGTACAGCTGATTGTATTTAATCATCCGACAAAAGCATATGGTGAAATTATAAATATCCAAAATGATCGGCATGATGAATACAGATTAGACAAAGCTTTAGAAGAGTTAGGAGTCTCATATTTAATAATTAATCCAAGTATTAAAAAAGCATATAAAAGAATGATGTCAAAGACGCAGATGCGCTTATATTGGTCTTCTTTTGCATTCTCTACGATTTCCAAAGATAGAATGCTTATATCACCCAAAGGGTGTTTATGTCTATAATATAAAAGAATGTAAAAGAAGTAAATAAATCCTAAATTATTACCCCTACCGCTCGCTTCGTAAGATAATAGAATGGTGAGAAGTGTCGTAAATTATCGAAAAGAATATCTAAAAAGATAAAAATAGATCATATAATTATTATTTCGCAAGTGAAAATATATAATAAATTATTATTGACGTAAAATATATAATGTGATATGGTGGTTGAAACAATAAGAAGTCGATGATTTTGGAGGTGAAATAATGTCATTTAGTAATTATCTCAGAAAAAAATTAATAGAAACAAATACTACTCAGGCGCAACTTGCTAAGGATATTCATACAACTAATGCAACCATTAATAGATGGCTTAAACCATTTAGCATCAATCCCTGTGAAAAAAGCATTGAAAAAGTAATTGAATATTTTGGCGATGACTACGAAGAATTAACGAGAATATTCTATATGGAAAAAAGATGGGGCAAATACTTTTGGAAAAATTTTCGGAGTTTAGTACGCGACAGACGAATTCTTTTTTATGACATTCCAGATGTGGATAAAAATGCGCTAGGAAGATATTGGGATGGAGAGTGTGAGTATGTTGAATTAGACGACATTAAGAAAATAGCATCGTGTTTGAATTGCCCAATTGATCTCTTGGTAGATTCAGGAACAATGCAAGATGGTAGTTACAATAATGTAGATATAATAGGGTCTGGAGATAGAGGTTATTACTGGGGCTTAGCGACCAAATTTGTTGGTGATTATTTAGTCCTTACAACAGAAATGGAACCTATTATACACTATGGTGACCAGATCATGGTAAAAAGAGATTATATCGACGTGTACAAGAAATTGAATATTCCGCAAAGAGGGGATATCGTAGTTTTACGGCAAAAAATAGAAAGACCAAAATCAGAAATACCATGTTTGAACTCAGTAAGACCATGTCTGATTAGACGATTTGACATTGTCAACGGGAAAGGAATTTATTTAGCAAGTAATGCTCAATACCCGCCAATTCCTGCATCGGAGGATTATGAAGTCGAAGGTATTGTGGCAAATGCAATTACGCTTTTTTTATGAATAATATAAGCTAACGGCATATATATAAGGTATGGTATAATAAGCATATGCAAAACGCATATGCTAATTTATTATATACGAGAAGTGAAGCGGAGCGTATGCTTAAGGTAACGAGTGATCTAAGGAGGAATCATCTATGTACAAGGTGGATAATATCGAGATTGGAGAATACATTGGTGGCTTAATAATCGCCAGGGAATATGCTTCAGATCGGAGATTTGCCAAAGAATACATTAAGCTGAGAGACGGAAAAAGTGATGAACCTGATCCGGCTGAGATACAGCGTGTTGCAAACAAAGTTTGTCAGATAAAGAAAGGTGAGAAAGGAATTCAGATAACGGATCTGCCATTATTCTCGGATCTTTTGGAAGTGTCCATTGAAGCCATCTTAAGCGCTGGCGAATTTGTCAAGCCTGTTTCAACGAGAATGACAAACTATACCGTGGCATGTTTGAAAAACGAGGATACTTGGAAGAAATATATTGATCTGCCAGACAAGCTCATCCTGAACGAGGACGAATACGGGAAGAACATTATTGACTACGCGCTGGAATTTAAGAACTACGACCTGCTTAAGTTCCTTACGGATAACGACTACATTTACTTTGTTGACGATGATCAGCAAAAGTATTGGGGATCCTTTGGAGCCGGAACGAGGATCGAAAGAAGGCACCCGGGAAGCTATGATGATCTTGACGTAAGAATGAAGGAGAGGGATGACCTGCGAACGGGCATGATCGCGTTGGCACTTGAGCGTGGCGACTACGACATGTTGGACAAGATGAAGGCCAGGGAGATTCCGTCCTTGTACGAGGGCTCGTATTTCTACAGACAAAGCATAGATTTTGAGAAATATTACAATCCCAAGATGATGGACGCCATATTGAAATCTTCTGACGAGGTACTGAAGTACTTTTCTAAGGAATTTGAAGTAAACACGAACTTCAAGGCAAAAAGCAGGTTCATGTTCCCGTATCTGGGAAAACTCATAGAAATGACGATCAAGAAAAATGGCAAAGCAGCGATGTCGATGCTAAAAAGAGCCCTGAAACACAACAAGGACTTGCTTAAGAGGATTAAGCAGATTGCGGAGTTGTCAGCGAAGTCAATCGGTGATAAAGCCAAGTACATGCCAAAAGATGCCATATATGACTGGATAATGCATGATTACATTTACTATGACGATAATGACACGGTTGCGTATTGGACGCAGGATGAGAAGGGAGCATATCAGGGGGTGTTCTCTAACGTTATTCGAGTGAGTGGAACCTCGAAGGATCCGAGCGTCGCGAAATTGATTGGTGAGCTTAACGAATCTTACCGCATGATCCACGATTACAAATACGAAGGGGAGGTTTAAGGGATGAGCACAAGTTTTATGGATTTAGAGGACGGAGATCTTTGCTTTACCATGTCGGATAACATGGCCATGGATTCAGACGGCCACATGTTGATGCGTATGGGTGACAACATGGCAATGGACATGGATTCCGGGGATCTGCACATGATTTCTTCCTGGGAGGATGAAGAAGACGACGATTAAGATTTTTGACTCCCCTGAAAAATTTTTTTTCCGCACTTTTGAAAAAAGTGCTTGACAGTTGCAACATGCATGTGGTAATGTATGAACAGAAGGAAGCGCCGATCCTTTTCTTTTTGATACAAAGAAAACGGAGTGCTTCCTTTTTTGTTACATAAACTGATGAACGATTCGATTGAGGAGATAACGATGCAGACGACAAGACTTTACAAGCAGCTTATGGATCAGCTAAGCTCACTGCCGATGAGCTTTGATTCCCTGCGCGCAAATTTAGGCTTGTTTACCGGAAACATGGGCATCGAGTGCCCCGATTATAATCTCATAACGAAATTTGAAGAAAAATATTATACCAAAATCAGGCAATCCAGGTGTAGAAACGGCGGATGAACGGGCCGTTTTATGAATGCGGAAAAACCAGGGAATTGTCTGAGGCGAAAACCAAAGATGATTCCCTTTTTTGTTGGGAAATCTGGGAAGGAAAGGAAAATTCCATGGGACATGAACGATTTACAAGCGGCCACTTTTACATACGACGGGTGGTTAGCTTACATGGTGAAAGCGGCGGACTGAAAATCCGCAGAGAACGGGTCGGTACCGTTACCACCCACTTGGCACCTTGGTCTATTGGCTAGGACGTCAGACCTTCAATCTGGAAAGGCAGGGTTCCAGGCGCACGGATCTTCGATCCGGGCTAAGCCCGCAGGTGCTACTTAAGCTTCGTTAGGCAAATTGGCTACGCCGCAGGTCTTCGCTTCGCTACGGTCGTCGCAAAACCGACATCCCCCGGATGTCGTGCGACCTCAAGCCTGAGATGCTCGGTTCAAATCCGGCACGAAGTACTTCCCGAGGGGGAACACAACTAAAAACAAAAAAATATAATCAGGGATCAGGAAGTTGGCGCTTCCCCTGATTCCGAAAACAAAGACGTAAGATCCTTGAAAAGTTAATGAAGAATGTGAATTTCGGAATGTGGTGCAGTTTGGCGAGCATGCGTGATTTGGGGCGCATACCGTCCGGGGGACGGTAGTTTTGCGCCGACCGTAGTGAAACGAAGACACGAGGTCGCAGGTTCGAGTCCTGTCATTCCGATTTCTGGGTAGCTCAACTGGCAGAGCGGTCGGCTGTTAACCGAAAGGTTATGGGTTCAAGTCCCATCCCGGGAGTTTTGAAATATTAAATTATAGCAGAGTGGACTGGAGAGGCTCCAGCCGGCCCCCATAAGGCCTGTTACGCGGGTTCAAATCCCGTCTCTGCGACTTTGGGCGGGTAACCCGTAACTGGCAGCGGTCCTGACTGTAAATCAGGTGGCTTAGGCTTCTGAAGGTTCAAGTCCTTCCCCTCCCACGGACGGGCGGCGCGACCGTCGATCCTGCTTTTGGCAGGATGGCAGGCATGGCCTGCCGTAAGCGTGATTAGCTCAGCTGGCAGAGCAGCAGACTCTTAATCTGAAGGTCCAGGGTTCGCATCTCCGCTTCGCTTCGGTCGTCGCAATTCCGATGTCCCCCGGACATCGTGCGACCCTGATCACGCATTTGGCTTTGTAGTATAACGGACATTATGCTCGGTTGTCTCCCGAAGGACAGGGGTTCGACTCCCCTCAAAGCCGTTTCAGAAACAAGGTCGGTTCGAGTCCGACGTGGTACTCTGAAAATCTTGGAAAGGAGGAGAACTGAGATGGCGTTTCAGTCTCAGACATACGGAAAATTAAGCATCAGGAACATTCCTGAAAAGATCATGGATTACGTAAGGAGAATGGATCGTTACGACGCGCCGTTTCAGATAACGGTGGGAACTGACTCACAAAACTTCTCCGACACAAAGATCGTGTCCGTTGTTTATTGTAAAATATAAATGTAGAAAGTTGCAGACCTAAAATGCAGGTTGTTGCAAAAGAAAAATGTAGGTCATTGCAACTACATTTTGTAGGTTATTGCAAACAGTGATTGGCATCCTTGGAAAGGCAGGCACCAGAC
>JAFXQK010000019.1 GCA_017527205.1 Lachnospiraceae bacterium
ACCTCCCCAAAGCCCAGAGATTCAAACTCCATGTTTGCCTCTGCTTTTTCGGCATCATCTGTTGGTGCGACTTCCTCAGAAATCGTCTTCGGCGCCTCCTCAACATCCGTCTTTGCGGTATCCGCCTCAGAAAGCGTCTCGGAAGCATTCTCCTCAGAAAGCTTCTTGGTAGCATCCTCCTCCGGAAGCGTCTTGGGAGCATCCTCCGTAGCCATAAGCTCCTCTGGAGTCGGCTCCGCTGCAAATGATGCGGGATCAATGGTGCTCTCCATCTGCTTCAGGATATTATCACGCAGCGCTTCCTCGAATTCCGTAAACATGCGGCCCGTCTGACGAAGCACCTGCTGGCGTGTTTCCTCCTCCTGCTTTTCCTGACTCTCCTTCTTCATCCGCTCCCACTCGGCACGAATGTCTTCAATGCTAAGCTGACCCGTGATCTGCTTTTCCAGCTTTTTACTCTCAGGCATCACCAGCCTAAGCTGCCCATCGGACTCCTGCGTCAAAACCTTTGCCATGGGTTCCGGAGGCTGCGCCTTCATCGCCTCTTTTTCCAGCGCGGAAATATTCTCCTTTTTGCTTACCGTCTCGGAAGCCTCATGGAAATAACCATTTTCATCCTGATACATTTCTCCGGAGGGCTCATGGAATCTCTCCGAAGCATTCCCCTGCTCCTGTTTTAATCCCACGGATGCCAGTATGTCTTCCGGCTCTTTGGCTCCCTCCATCTGCTCCGCGGTTCCATATGACTCCATGGCATTTGTCGCGTCTACTGTCTTTGGCGCTTTCACAGCCTCTGCCGATTCCAATTCCTCTTCTTCCGCCATGCTTTCCATGATGGGCATGTCCAAAGGACCCGAGTCAGCGTCGGAATCCAGCATGGGAGATACAAGCACACGCGTGATGGGATCTAAATTGCCGTCCTTCTTTTCCGTTTCAGGTGCCTGCTGTGAGTCATTTTCCAAAAGCTCTTTTAGGCCCTTTGCAAGCTCCTCCTGTAAATTCATGGTGTTGTACTGTCCAACGTCAACGGTCTTGACCTGAATGTCCATGTCATCCGCGGCGTTCTGGTTCTGAAGATGCCTGCGCACCTCATCCACGTCAAATACACGGGTTGCCCCCATCTGATCAGCGGTCTCCTGCGCCACCTCACCCGCATTCCAAACCATCGTCGTCTGAGGTACCTCCTCAGGACGTGCCTCCTGCGCTTCCTGCGCGTTTGGTACGGGAGGCTCTGCAGGCTCCTTAGGCGCGTAGGTCACCTCGCGCATGTTCTGCGTTTGAGGTTCCGGATCAAAACGGTGGTCATATTTTTGCTGTTGGCTGGGAGTCAGGGGCTCATGCAGCATTTTCAGCTCCATGGCCATGTTGACGTATTTTCCCGTGCCAAACCATAAAATCAGTTCATCACAAACCTCTACGCACTTGGTTCCAAGACCTCTTTTGTGGTACAGGCTTGCAAGCTCGTACATCCACTTTTCCTGATACTCTTCTTCCTTGAGCTTCTCCAAGACCTCGATCTTCTCATCAAGGCTTACGTCATAAGCGGCATAAAGCTTGTACTTCAAGACATAGCGTCCCGGATCCTTGGGAGCCAGCTTTTCAAATTCCTTATAAAACTCCGCCGCTTCCACGGGTTCTCCCGTTTTAATGTATAATTCGCAGAGGGAATAACATATCTGACGACTCTGCGGTTTTCTGTCATACGCGAGAAGCAAAATGTCCCGCGCGTCCTCGTATCTGCCGTTAATTTTATATAAGTCGCTGATGATGCCAAGGGTCATCACGCTGCGAACTCTTCTCCAATCAATCCTATCTGCAATGGCTACTGCGTCTGCATATTTTCCCTGATCAATCAGGCTCTGAATCTGTTCTACCAGATGCTTATATTCATATTTGTCCACTGTATTTCGCTCCCTTTCGGTATTTCATCTCACAGTTAATAACAGTTTACCATAGTAGCCCTTGCATGTCAAAAGTTAAACAACAAAAAAAGCTGATTTTTCACAAAATCAGCCTTTTTCTAAAAGTATGTTGGATAGCTCTGCAAACTGCTCTAATGTGAGTGTCTCCCCGCGTACCGTAGGGGATAGCCCCATCCGTTCCACCGCTGCCGTTACCTGCTCTCTTGAGAGATGAAGCTCCGGCGCATTCGACAATCCGTTCGCCAAGGTTTTTCGGCGCTGGTTAAAGGAGGCACGAATCAGTGCAAACATATGATGATCATCCTTTACGTCCACGGGAGGCACCTGATGCCTTGTCAGCCGAATCACGGCGCTCCCCACCGTCGGCCTTGGAATAAAGCAGTTTGGCGGTACGTTTGCAACAATCTCAGGCTTGGCATAATACTGTACGGCCAGGGAAAGAGCCCCATAATCCTTGGTTCCCGGACCGACCTGCATGCGCTCTGCTACCTCCTTTTGCACCATGATGGTAATGCTGTCCAAGGGGATGCCACTCTCAAAAAGACTCATGATAATCGGCGTCGTAATATAATAGGGCAGGTTTGCCACGACCTTAATGGGCTTCCCGCCATTTTTCTCCTCGGCAATCTGCTTTACGTCCAGCTTCAGCACGTCCGCATTGATCACGGTAACGTTGGAATAGGGCGCAAGCGTCTCTTCCAAAATGGGAATCAGCGCCTTGTCAATCTCCACGGCCACCACCTGCCCTGCCGCTTCCGCAAGGTACTGTGTCATTGTCCCGATGCCCGGGCCAATTTCCAGGACACAGTCCTCCTTCGTGATCCTTGCCGCTCCAATAATCCTTTCCAAAACGGAGACGTCAATCAGGAAATTCTGACCATATTTTTTTTGAAAATTAAACTTATACTTTTGCAGAATCTCAATGGTATTCTGGGGAATTCCTAAATTTGCCAATGTCTTATTCCTTTCTTCCTTCTAACCACGTGCGAACCTCTAGCAAATCCTGTAGGATCACGAGGCTTTTCTCTTCCATCTCCGGCGTTGGCGGCAGCATGTCCGGCACCATAATCGGTTTCATGCCCGCCCTGCTTGCAGAACGAATGCCGTTATAGGAATCCTCGATGGCATAGGTCTCCTCAGGCGAAGCTCCAAGCCCCGCGCAGGCCTTCAGATAAATCTCCGGCTCTGGCTTGGAATGCTCAATTTCTTCCCCTCCGATCACAAAGGTGAAATACTCCGTGATTCCAGCCATCTCCAGATTCTTTAGAATGGAGGCGCGTTTTGTTGAGGAAGCCAGGCCAATCCTCCAGCCATCCGATTTGAGATATTCCAAGAGCTCCTTCACTCCCTTTTTCCGAGGGAGTCCCTGCTCTTCAATCTCCCTCCAAAATTCCTCCGAGGTCTCCTTTCGAAACTCAGGATAATCAAAATCAGCTCCGTAATGCTCCTTGATGATCAGCTCATCATCCGTATAATTTCTTCCGATGCACAGGGGAAACACCTCTCGCATCCCCTGCATTCCCCGGCGCTCGGCGACGGCAACCCAGCTCTCCATGCAGACCCGCTCCGTATCGAACAAAACGCCGTCCATGTCAAAAACAACTGCTTTCAATTTTGGTTTTACTCCTTTTGCTCAAATAAATCCAGCCAATTTGGCACGCTTTGCACTACAAGGACCTCCGCATCCCTTCTTCGCTCCAAAAGAGCCTTCGGATTTCCCTGAAACTGATCCAAATGCACGATAAAAATCTTAGAATAATGTGGTGCCAGAAGCGGAATCAAAAGATGACTGTTCTCGTCACCGAAAACAACCAGCTCCGGTTTGGATTTTTTTCCCGTCTGAATGGTTGCCGCTCCAAACCGCTCTCCCAAAAAGTATCCCAAGGCATTGTCTGAATCCAGATGCTCCGGCCGATAATACCCATCCGCCACATAATAATCATCATAAATTACGCTGACGCTCTTCCCCTCGGTCTCTTCAAAGACAAGAATCTCTTCCCCCTTTGCTTCCAGCCCTGCCGCTTTCGCCAGGGGACCCACAAAGCTTTCCGTCACGACGGTCGCATTCCTCATGTCATAATAATAGGGCAACAGCTTTCCCGAGGCTTTCCACCAGGCATAATAGGCATAATAGGCAGCCAGACTCGTCCAATGCGGGTCCGTCCGATAATAGATGGCCTCATTCGAATGCTCGGCAAGGACGGCATATAAATCCAGGTAATGCTCCTCTCCGACAATCTCCCTGACCTGATCCAGATAGGCCTTCTGGTCAAAGGCATCCGCATAAAGCGGCAGGCGATCACTCCAAATCTCATCTGCCGTCGGGATGAGCATGACCCTTGCATGATGGTTCTCCGTCAGGTTCTTTAGATAAGCAAGGCTCTCTTGCACCTTTGCCCCTTCATATTCCCTCGTCAAATGCTTTTCAAAAAAGGTATCCCTCTTTCCCAAAAGAACGTCGTTCCAATCCCTCTTTCCCATGAGAAGCTCAGCTTTTTGCACCAGCCTTGACCATCTTGTGACGTTATAAAAATCTGCCGTCACGTACGCCTCAACCTCTTCAAAATAGGTTCCATTCATCAAGCTCTTGGAAGTATAGACAGGCGCGGTCGCTCCCGTTTCAAAATCACCATGCAATAGTCCCGCATGGGCCAGCACGTCCGTCACGGAAAATGCCAATAACATCAGGGCAATGATCCCAATGGTAAATAAATCATTCTGTTTTTCGCTCATACGGCACCTCCTTCCAAAAATGTCTTACTTCGTCATGACACGTTCACCGCTTAAAAGCCGCGACCCACAAGATAAACTAACGAAATCAATAATAGCACGCCGGGATAAACCTTTTCTAAAAATCTCGTCAAGGCGATACTCATTCCATTCTTACCCTGCTCTAGTTTTTTCACTGCCGCATCTGCGATGGGCAACGAGAAAAACGTTCCTAACAGAATCGTTGGCAGATATTGTATTGCCAAAAACAGAAACTCATGATTCATAAGGCCCCTTGCCCCTACGCCAAAGGCCACCTGCAGATAAACCCATGCATCAGCAACGTCGTCCAGCGCAAAGAAAAGCCACCCGATTGCCACAACCAGCATCGCATATGCCCACCGAAGAATCGCTGGAAAGAATTCCAAAAGTTTCCCAAGGAAAAGCTTCTCAAGAACGTAAAACAGAGCAAGCCACAGCCCCCAGAGCACAAAGGTCCAGTCAGGGCCATACCAAAGGCCGATCAATCCCCAGCTCGCAAAAACCCAGAAAATCTGCAAAAGCAAACTCTTTTTTCCTCCCGCCAGAGGCTTGAAAAAATAGGTTTTCATCCATTTGACCAACGTTATGTTCCATCTGCGGAAAAAGTCGGTGACGGAGGTTGCAACATAAGGATGGTCGAAATTCTCAGGAAGGTTAAATCCCATACAGTTTCCCAGTCCGATCGCCATGTCTGCATAACCGGAGAAGGAGAAATAGATTTGAAACGCAAAGGCGATAATCCCGAGCCACGCCATTGCAACGCTCATTTGCGAGCTTTGCCGCGTCATCACGTCCTCCCAAAGCCTTCCGGCCGCGTCCGCAATCAATACCTTTTTCGCCAAGCCCACACAGATTCTCTTTGCGCCCATACTGATCTGACGTAGGTTCATCCTGCGACTTCGAAGCGATTCCTCCATATCGTGATAATTCACGATTGGTCCTGCGGACAGCTGTGGAAACATTGTCACAAAGCCTGCATATTCCAAAAGATTCCTTGCTGCCTTTTGTCTTCCGTGATAGACGTCGATGACATAGGACATGGTTTGCAACGTATAAACCGTAATTCCAACGGGAAGCGGATACCCTGTTTTTTCAATACTTGTCCGAAAGATAATATTGGCAGTCTCGATAAAAAAGTCTGCATATCCAAAGAAAAATAGAAGGCTCAGGTCAAAAAACATGGCGCTTGACAAGAGAATTCTTGCCGTCCCCTTACCTTGATGCTTCTCAATCAAGAGACCATGAATAAAATCCGAGCAGGCAGTAAACGCCATCGGAATCAGGCAAATCGGCTCTCCCCAGGCATAAAAGCAAAGACTCCCCAAAAGGAGGACGATGTTCTTCGTCCTCCCGGGAGCCAGATAGTACAATATGAAAAATATCGGTAAAAACCGTAACAAAAATACGATACTGCCAAATTCCATGGTAAGGACGACCCTTCCTTGCTTTGCAATCCGGAATTAATTGGAGCTAGATGCCGCAACCGATGCCATGATGATCATGAAGCAAATCTCCTCCGCGATCACCGCAGCCAGTGCACTGCTCAGCACGGACGTATCCATGGCAGTGCTGCTGGGCGCATAGGCCTGCACGGTCATCAGCGCCGCGAACATGACTCTCGCCTTACTTCCCATGCCCCAATCGCCAAAGCCCTTACGGGTTCTTAAGTAGTCCGAGGCTGCCGCGATCTCGTCCGCAAGCTCCTCCGGCGTCAGATCCACGTTCACCAGTGCTCCTAACGAAGCCAGCTCATAATCCAGACCATACTTGATTCCCTTGACTAACAGTGCGTCATAGATGGCGCTCGCCCGCGCACATTTCTCCATCGGATCGCCTGCGCAAAGCGCCAGCACGTGGCTTAAGGACTGCACGGCATTGTTGTGGAAGGAGAATTTCTGCTTCATGAGGTTATAGCAAAGCTCCGTCTCCTCAACGATCTGATCAACGCTCTTATTCGTCAGGGCAAGCAGCGCCACCAGCGCCGTGTCTTCCTCCGAGGTCAGCCAGGGATGAATCGAAGACATTCTCTTCATCAATAGCTTTGTCTTCTCAACAATGGCGTCAACGTTATATGCCATCTCTTCATCGCAGATGGCAAGCGCCGTCATCACCAGATGCTCAGAGCCAAAAATCTTACCCTTGCTAAGCTTGTCATAAACCACGGTTACATCCATCAAATACTTCTCAGGATCTTCGGCAAGCGCCATCTTACAAATGACGGGAATCTCCATGTTGCTTCGAAACTCGGAAAAAATACCCTTATGCTTTTTCAGAATGCTCTTGCACTCCTTCATCTTCTCAATGTCGGCGACCTTGCCTGCGCCCGTAAAGATGACGCTTCCGGCAACGCTCATCAGCTCTAAATCCCACGCAAAGTTCTTGCGGATCAAATCCTTGTTGTCTGCCAATAGCTCACAGCCTGCCTGTAATAAATCCTTCATGTCTTTCCTCTCTTTCCCCTGCACGCTCTCTTGCGTCTTTATCTTCTGATATTTTGTGCAGGAATCCGTGGCTCATTGCCTTGATGATGTTATCTTAGCACAGATTCTGAGAGAAATCCATTCTATTTTTCTTACAAGAGGCTTACAAAATCGTAAGCTTACTGCAAATCCTTTTTCTGATAATAGCTTACGGACAGGATCACGGAACCCAAAATCACGCAAATGGCAATGACAATACTAACTGCGGAGGGCTTGACGTCCGTAAAAATATCTGTTGCGTTGCAAAAATAAAAGGGCGTTACATACTTGAGATCCTCAATGGCAGGAATGACGCGGCAAAGAATGTCCATGGCAAAGAAAATCATGGCTACGCCAAGTCCTGCTCCCATGCGATTCTTTCTGGAGCACGCCGAAACGGCAAAGCAGATGCTTCCGATCTCCAGCATCATTAAGAACTGCGTACTGCCCATAAGGAGCAAATGCTCCGAAGACAGTGTTTCCTCCATGATGGCAAAGCCTCCGAGATAGCAGAGCATGCCAACCACCTGGAAGCAAAGAAGCATGCTTACCATGGCAAAATACTTCTGCACCAGCATGGAAATTCTGCTTAAGGGAAGCACCGCGAGGTATTCGATCGTATGTCCAAACTCCTCCTTTGAGAGCAGGTTACTCCCCAAAATTGCCGCAAACATGCCGCCGCCAAGCGCATGAAGCATGGCAATTTCCGTTGCAAAATAACCACCCATGGTCGCAACGCTGAGACGATCCATGCCAAAGGCCTTGGACATCATCCCCATCTTTGCAAAAATGTCTCCCATGTCAGACAGCGAGGCTTCCACACTGGAATACATCAGAATGCATCCAAAGCACATGCCGACAATCACGCAAAACCAAATCAAAAATCCTTTCAAATTAGACTTCCATTCTTGTTTATATAAAACCATATTGTTCTCCCTTCTAATTAAATCGCTTCGCGATGATATGCTTCCTCATAGAAGTGCATGAACACTTCCTCAAGCTCCGGCTCTTCGATGACGATGTCGGAAATGTCATGTCCCGCAAGCGTTTCAATCAATTCGTTCACGTTACCGCGATAAATGAAATCCTCCTCGACGCCATCCTTCACGAGGTGCACGTGCTTTGCATTCGTCTTCGTCAGGTTTTCCACCGTGTCCGTCCGAATCAGCTTTCCTTCCCTGATGATTGCCGCATGCTTACAGTACTTTTTGATCTCCGACAGCACGTGCGAGGACAAGAAGCAGGTCGTTCCCTTCGCGTTATATTCCATGATCAGCTTGAAAAACTCCGCCTGCATTAGCGGATCCAAGCCGCTGGTCGGCTCATCAAAGATAAAGAGAGACGGCTTATGCTGCATGGCACAGACGATGCTCACCTTCTTGCGATTACCCAGCGAGAGCTCCTCCACCTTCTTGTTAATGTCAAGCTGCAGCCTCTCACAAAGCATTTCACTTTCCGCGCGGCAGTCCATCTTTCGCATGTCAGCCGCATACCGAATGGCATCCTTCACCCTCATGTCGGAATAGAACCAGGCCTCTGACGGCATGTATCCGACCTGCCTTAGGATCTCCACCTGATGCTTCCGCACATCCATGCCAAGGATTTTCACCTCACCCTCCTGAAAGCGGGCAAGCCCCAGCATGGAGCGAATCGTCGTGGATTTTCCGGCACCGTTCGGCCCAAGGAACCCATAAATGTCCCCTTCCTCCACGGTCATGGAAAGGTTCGTCACGCCGCGATTCTTCCCGTAATTCTTCGTCAAATTTTTGATTTCAATGGCATACTTTTTCACGAGCCAATTCTCCTCTCCTTCTTCCTCTTACTTGTTGCACGGGCGTTAAACGAGATCCTTCGCTTTCTTAGATTTCTTGAAGCTCTCCAGTTCTTCATTCAGCTCCTCCGTATCCCAGTGACGCCTTACGTAATAGATGCAAAAGATGCTGACATAACAGAGCAGGACATAGGCAAAGAATAACAGCTCTGGTAGCCACGCCCTGTCAAACCAAGACAGCAGATGACTGAGCCCTGCATAAAACAAGGAGCATCCCAGAGAGGCC
>JAFXQK010000043.1 GCA_017527205.1 Lachnospiraceae bacterium
AGGCTTTACGTGCATCTCTCTCAGGAAAGAGAGACGGCCGTGAAGGTGGGACAAAGACATGGAAAGCCCGTGATCTATTTGGTAAGCAGCGGCGAAATGCAGCTGGACGGATACAAGTTTTATAAGTCCGTGAACGGCGTGTGGCTCACCAAGGAAGTGCCCGTCAAGTATCTTCGTAAAGAGCGTGCAGAATGACCATAAAATGGCGCACGGAACAGTAAGCGTGGAGTGACCATAAAAGGGTGCATGGAAAAGAAAACATGGAGTGATTGTAAAAAGGGCACACGAAGAGCGGAAAGTGGAGTGACCGCAAGGGCGGAGATGTATTATTCCTAGGGGTGAACGGACTACGATAAAGGGAGAAGCAAGGAAAGGACTTGGTATGCCATGGAGACAAATGATCGTGAGATTGATGAATTGGTGAAGATGATTGATGGAAAGATGGACGGCGGAGTCAGCAGGCTTTCCGTTGGATTCTTGAAGGATCAGAAAACGGATTTCGTGAAGGAGCGCATCTCTATGGGAAAACGCGATGCGTGGGATCCATGGGTTTGGGGTGAAGGCTACGGAAGTCGCGACCTGGATGAAAGCTTCTAGGAAAATTGTTGCTGAATGGAACAGAGTTAATTGATGACAATTGTTTTTGGGAGGAGAATGAGTGAATGACATATGAAAATTTGAAGGATAAGACACTGAAGGATCTCTTGGAAAATCCTTTGATCGCGGAGGTTGCAAAGGACGCCATCCGTAAGATGGATCTTTCCAAGGAGGAGTATTATACCTGGACCCTTCAGGAGATTGCTGACAAGATGGGCTGGAAGAATCTGGAAAGAGGACTCAAACGGTTATTTGAGGTGGCATCAAAAGGAGATTACTGCTTTAGATTGTATGATCCCAAGGAATGCGAAGGAGATCCGGAGCAGGAGAGCGCACACATTGTCTTCTTCCCTTCGGATGATGCGGCGGCAAGCGAAAGGCCCTTTGTTTTCCTGGTTCCCGGAGGGGGTCTTGTCAATGTGTGGAATCTGACGGAGGGCTGGCCGGTTGCCTGTACGTTTAACGAGCTGGGATATCACGTCGTGATCCTGACCTATCAGGTTGACGTGGACGAGGGTGCGTTGGTGGCAATGGGCGATATGGCGAGTGCCTTCGAGATCATCAAAGCGAAAAAAGAAGAATTTCACGTGGATCCTGCAAAGTATGTCACCTGCGGATTTTCCTCTGGCGGATATTTGGTATGCTTGTGGAATTCGGAAAAAGGGTATCGCGCCTATGGCGTTGCAAAGCCGAGTGGGTGTCTTCCCATTTACTCCATGACCTCTTATCGCATCCTGCGGGATTATGTTGACTGGGATGATGAACAGGAGATGGAAGAGTGTGCCTTGGAAACGGTCGGATGCTCCATGGAGGAGGCTTGTAACAGCTGCTTTGAGATTCCGGAGCACGTGGAAGGCTTTCCACCGACCTATGTTGTCACCATGGAAGGGGATAACGTATGCAATCCTGAGCATTCCAAGCGACTTGCCAAGGCGCTGGAAGATGCGAAGATTCCCTGCAAGTTTGAACTGGGCCCCGATGGCTGGCACGGCTTCGCAGATGGTATCGGCATGTGCATGGAAGGTTGGCCGGAGAGAGCAACGAATTGGCTGAAGGAAAGGTAGGAGACAACATGGGAATCAATGACAAGGCATCCGTAGAGAAGCAGTACAGCAATTCAACGAATCTGAATACAAGGATTTCGATTCATGATAAGTATTCGACCAACAAGCAGGGGTTTGGCAATTGGATTTATTCGCATTATGAGATTGAAGATGGCGTGACCGTACTGGAACTCGGTTGCGGCACCGGAAGCATGTGGGTCGGTAAAAATGACCTGATAGGGAAATGCGGAAAGCTAATCCTTTCTGATTTTTCAGAAGGAATGCTCAGCCAAACCAAGGAGACGCTTAAGGGCTATGAGGGCATAGAGTATAAGGTGATCGATATCCAGAACATCCCGTTCGAGGACGGCACCTTTGACATAGTCATTGCAAACATGATGCTGTATCACGTGCCTGATCTTTTCAAGGGACTGAGCGAGGTACGCAGAGTGCTGAAGAAAGATGGCAAGTTCTATTGTGCAACCTATGGCGAGAACGGGATCATGGAATATCTGAGCGGGCTTTTTGAAGGCCAGGGAGCAAAGTCAGATCCGAATTATTCCTTCACTTTGCAGAACGGAGCGGAGAAACTGTCGAAGGTTTTTGCAGACGTAAAGAAGTTGGATTACGTTGATTCTTTGGAAGTGACGAACCTGGATGACATCGCGGATTACATGTATTCGCTGACGGGTATGTCCGGACTGAAACAGATTCCGAGGGAGAAGGTTTTGGAAGTATTGCAGGCCAATACCGTGAACGGCGTTCTGCGCGTGCCCAAGGAATATGGGATGTTTGTGGCGAAATAAGGGGAGCAGATGATTAGATTAGAACCGGTAACCAAAGAAAACATAGATGAGGTGCTTGCGCTTCGGGTGCGGGAAGATCAGAAGGGATTTGTATCGCCAAATGCGGAGTCTTTGGCGCAGGCATATGCCTACTCTGAGACGGCATGGCCCTTTGGCGTGTACGATGACGAGACTTTAGTTGGATTTATCATGATGGGCTATTACGAGGTTAAGCATTATTATACGCTTTGGAAATTCATGATCGACCAACGTTATCAGCACAAGGGTTACGGACGAAAAGCATTAGAACTTGGCCTTGCGTTTGTAAAAGAAAAATTCCATCCATGTGAGATTTATACTGGAGTAGCACCAGGTAATAATGTGGCGAAGGGATTATACGAGTCCGTTGGTTTTGTGGATACGGGGTTGGTAGAATTTGGGATGGAAGAAATGTGTAAGAAATATTAGGATTTGATAGAAAGAAGAGTGGTAGACATGACGCACGCGATTTTACTAAATGGGCCGTCGTCCGCCGGTAAGTCAACGCTCTCAAAGGAATTGCAACGGAGACTCGCTGGCAAAGGCGTGGAGGCGGAAATTATATCCATAGACGATTACATGGTCACGGACCCAAAGGAGACCATTTACGAGGACGATATTTATGACATCATGCCAGCCATGTGTGAAGGTATGATACGCGCATTGTGGGCTGGACATATGGTAATTGTTGATCATGCGATCACAAGCGAGAGAATTTTCAAAGCATTTATGGATGCCGCAAAAGGTTACAAAGTGCTCAAGGTAAAAGTAACCTGCGACATAGAGATTCTTCGAAAGAGAGAGCAGGAGCGGGGTGACAGATGCCCAGGCTCTGCGGAGGCCTCTCTGCAGTATTTATGGCCGAAGGAGGGATACCATCTTTGTGTCGACAGCGGAGTGCGTTCCGCTTCGGAGATTGCAGCGGAGATTTTGGCCGTGATCTATGATAAGGAGTTTAGATGATCAGATTAGAACCGGTAGATATGATGTTGGAAAAAATGGGTGAGTTCTTTGATGCGAGGCTGGAGGGCTATGAAGAGCATCAGATAAAGACAATCGATGCAGCAGAAGAGTTTTACCCTTATACGGCGGAGTGCCTTCCGAAAGGCGTGGATACTCGCATCCTTGATTTGGGATGTGGTACGGGCCTGGAGTTAGGATATTATTTTGACATTATTCCCACTGCAAAGATCACGGGAATTGACTTGGCAGCAGGCATGCTGGATGCACTGAAAAAGAGGTTTCCGGACAAAGCACTGGATTTAATTATGGGCTCCTATTTTGAAGTGCCGTTTGAGGAAGGCGCATATGACGCAGTTGTATCTGTAGAGTCCCTTCACCATTTCACAAAAGAGGAGAAAATCCCTTTGTATGAAAAGGTGCGGAAAGCTTTGAAGGTAGATGGTTATTTTATCCTAACGGATTATTTTGCAATGTCCGATGAGGAGGAGCGATTCCATCGCGCAGAGTTATTGCGACTCAAGAAGGAACAAGGACTTCGCGAGGATGAGTTTTATCATTACGACACGCCGCTGACCGTGGAACATGAGAAGGAAGCATTGCTGGCAGCAGGATTCGCTGATGTTCAGGTGCTGAAAAATTGGGGTCATACCTACACATTGAAGGCGGTTAGATAGAGGAGCAAAGCATGGAATATTGGGATCTTTATGATGCGGAGAGGAAGCCGCTGGGGCGCACGCATCTGCGCGGAGAAAAGTTTGAAGAGGGTGAATTTTATGTATGCTGTGAGGTTTGGGTCATGAATGCCAAGGGGGAATTCTTGACGACGCAGAGGCACCCAGCAAAGAAGGCGGGTAATCAGTGGGAGTTTGTTGGCGGCGGAACGCTTGCGGGCGAGACGACGACGGCATCCTCCGTGAGGGAGCTTTTTGAGGAGACGGGGATCGTGGCAGCGGAAAGCGATCTGAAACTGATCGCCACCTACGCGCACAAGAATTATTTCTTGGATGTTTATCTGCTGAAAAAGGACGTGGCCATTGAAAATGTCGTGCTTTGCCCTGAGGAGACGGTGGCGGCAAAATGGGCCACTGACGAGGAAATCCGCAAGATGATCGAAGCGGGCGAATTCGTGTATTCCGTCGGGCAGCGGTATGGCATGTATGAAAAACAGGCGAAAGAATTATAAGCAGAATGGGTTAATGGAGAAGATATAAGCCGTGACTTGGAGGATAAAAGTTTGACAGAGAAATTTGCAATTATATCAGACATACATGGGAATTATGCAGCATTGGTAGAGGTGTTGGAGGATGCAAAAAGTCGGGGGATCGATCAGTTCATCATAGCGGGGGATTATTGCTTAAGCGGTGCCTGGCCGAATGATTGTGTTCGGGCGATGAAGGAAATTCAGAAGAAGTGGATCATTCGAGGGAATGAGGAGATCTATCTCGAGAACTTGATCGGCAAGGATCAGAGCACTTGGACCGATGGACAGATGCAGATCTCGTATTGGAATTTTCGAAATATCGAGAAGGAGAATCTGGATTATCTTTTGGCGTTGCCGCATACCGTGGAGTTTGAGCGCAATGGCGTAAAGGTCCATGTAGAGCATTCTTCGAAGGCTTTTCTTGGGGAGTATGAATTCGTTCATTTTAGCTCAATGGTATTGGCGAAAAAATATGAGAATGCAGAGGTGACAGCAGAAATTCTTCGGGATGATGTTCGGAAAGATTTGGAAGGAGATCTTGGGTTTCAAAAGAAAATAGAGGAGTTGGAAGAGGGTGTTTATATTTTTGGACATTCTCACGTGCAATGGTCTTACAAGGATTCCAATAAGAACATTTTGCTGAGTAATCCAGGCTCTTGCGGATTGCCGCTGGATGCGATCAAAAACAGCGTGCCGTACTCGATCTTGACGATTACGGAAAACGGAGATACATCGCTGGAAGAGATCAGGGTACTTTTTTCCATGGCTGATTATATCGAGAAGCTCAAAAAGACCACGCAGTACGTGGAAGCCAATGTATGGAGCAAGGTGATCTTCAAAGAGCTTTTGTCAGCTAGGGAACATATGATGTTTTTCCTGCAGTTTGTGGAAGATTACGCCCAAAAGATTGGCGACGAAAGAAGGCCCTACGCCTTGGAAACATGGGAAAAGGCGTATGAAGAATGGAGTAAGTCATGAAGGAAAACAGGTTTGTGACATATACGGAAGATGACAGGAATATTGTGAGGGCCGGGATTGAAGGCGTAAAGAAGATCCTGCTGGGGAGTGATGCGGATCGAAAGAGAAGCATGTTGTTTTGCCTGGACTGGTTTATGGATCCTTATTATGGGCAGGATATTTCCGCATTCAAGGAGGAATTGATCGATCTTTTGCAGCAGGTCATCGTGTCGCATGGCGAAGAATTGAACGTCAAGGAAGATGCGCTGCAGCTCCTTGCGGATTATGAGTTTGGGCCTTTTCCGATCTTGGAGGAGCATTTTGAAGAGCTCGAAGAGGACATCAAGCCTGACGCAAAGTACGTGATCAACATGCATCGCGAATTTGGCGTGAGAACGCTCATTTTCCTTGGGTCGTCCGTCACTTACGGAGAGGCGGCCGGCGGCATATCCTTCGCGGATTTGTTGTGCAAGAAGTTTGGATATGAAATGGTCAAGGAAGCGGTGTCGGGGACGACACTCGTAGATGACGGGCCAGACTCCTATGTCAGCAGGCTAAAGACGATCGATGCAGAGTCCGCAAGTTTGCTGGTGTGTCAGCTGTCCACAAATGATGCTACTTGTAAGAAGCCACTCGGGAGCGTTGGTAAAAGCAAGGACATAGAGTCGTTTGACACGAAAACGGTGGCCGGTGCGATCGAATATATCATCGTATATGCGCGCGTAAAATGGGGCTGTTCTGTCACATTTTATACGAATCCGCAGTATGAGTCGAAGGAATATGCCGAAATGGTGGAGCTCCTAAAGAAGATCGCGAGAAAGTGGGACATTGAGCTCATCAACCTGTGGGACGATAAGGCATTTAACAAGGTCACCGCAGAGGAACGCGACAGATTCATGGCGGATCCCATTCATCCGACGCTGGAGGGCTATAAGGAATGGTGGTTGCCGTACTTCGAGAAGAAGATACCTAGTTTGTTTTGAAATAGGTGAGACGGTGTTTGTATTTGAGAATGCGGGCTCGCACGGTAGCAAATGACAAAAAACAGGTCACGAAAGAAAAATATGGTTGGTGAGAAAAACAGATTCATGGTATGATATAGTTTCGCACCCCTAGCGAGAAGGAGATTATGACAATGACAAACGAACAGTTGAAAAACTATTATTTTGGAGCATATCGTTTCGAAGAGACGGAGGACGGCTGGCTACAGGCGTTTCAGTACTCGAAGGCGCAGGAGGATTACTTCAAGGAGGCCTTTGATTTCTGGTATGAAAGATGCACGGCGTCTACGGCAAAGACGATCGAATTTGTGACGGAGGCCACGAAGGTGTCCTTTGATTTTAAATTGATCTGGATGGGTTCGCCGGATTCCTTTGAGCTGGCGGTGGACGGTCAGATCACGAAGATTGCGTATGTGATGGATTTCATGAAGGAAGATATGCCGGAGCCCGATTTTTCAAAGGGATTTCCGGGATGGAACCTTCCGAAGGAAGGCAAGATCGAGTGGGATCTGCCTGAGGGGAAGAAGCATGTCGTAATCTATCTACCTGCGGATGCGACCGTGCTTGTGCGTAATTTAGAGATCAATGCGGAAGCCGAGAGACCTGCAAAGAACGAGAAGGTACTGTGGCTTGGAGATTCCATCACCCAGGGCTTTGGACCGCTTCGCAGTGCGCAGACTTATGTTTCCGTGGCGAACAGGATCCTGAATTATGACATTGTAAATCAGGGTATTGGTGGTTATGTGTATGACAAAAAGTCCTTAATGAAGATGGACGGGTATCAGCCGGACAAACTCATCGTGGCGCTCGGAACCAATCAATATGGCGATGAAACCATGACGGCCGTGGAGGAGTATTATGAGACCCTGACCGGGATTTACGGCAATGAAATTCCGATCCTTTGCATCTCGCCGATTTGGCGCGGTGACCAACCGGAAGGGTATGAGAAGTTTGTGGATTTCTGCAAGAATATCAAGAAAATTGCGGGGAGCTATAAAAATGTAACTGTTGTGGATGGGTTCACGCTTGTGCCCCATCTGAAGGAATATTATCTGGATAACCTACATCCGAACTGTCTTGGGGCGGAAGTCTATGGAAGAAATCTTGTGGAGGTTATCAGAAGACTGGAATTTTAGGCAATCAGCGTGCCAAAAAGAACTGTTCCCATTGGCATGTTGGCATGTTAGAAAGTGTGAGACAAAATGAATTTACCGAATAGTTTTTATGAAGTTGCAAAGGATTATGGGGTGCCGAAGGAAGAGATCCTTTTTGGCGCCATGGCGGATTTTGATATTGAGTACAGGTTTGCGGATACAGTGGTTGCATTGACGAAGGAAAAGCTTCTTGTGGCGGCGTATCCCTACCGTGAGAAGCAGGAGTTTCGACTTGGCGGTTATGGTGGCATGCAAAAAGATGCCGTGCTGGAGGGTAAGCCTGCACTTACAATTTATCCGCTGGAAAAGGTGGAGAGTCTAAAGGTGCTGCGTCAGATCAGCACGGGCGTTCTCATGGGCGAAATCGAGGGTACGGAGAGGTTTCTGTGTCAGTTTTCCAACACAAAGCAGGGCTATTTTCACAAGTTGACGGACCTACTCAAAAAGATGAAGGACAAGGAAGAGATCAAGGAGGAAGATCTTGACGTAGAAAAGGGTAAGGAGGTCTGCCCAAAGTGTGGCATGCTCTATCCTGATCAGGAGCGAAAGGTCTGCCCGAAATGTCTGGACAAGCGCTCGGTGCTCTTACGCATTATGGGTTATTTTAAGCCGTACAAGCTCCAATTAGCGATCATGGTATTATGCTATCTCGGCAATGTCGGACTTAACCTTGCCTGGCCGTACCTTAGCGGTACGATTTTGTATGACAAGGTGCTGGCGAAGAATCCTGAATTTCTGGAGTTTTTGAATTTACCCGCCGGGCGCTTTGGAACGGCGCTCGTGATGGTTGTGATCGCCATGATCATCGCGAAGGTGATCGGTCAGTTCTTTGGTATTTTGCAGGGCGTGATGACGGCAAATGTCGCACCGCACGTGGTGGGAACGATCAAGAGTCAGGCATTTACGGCCATGGGCAGACTTTCCATCAGCTTCTTTACCAGACGCCAGACGGGCGGATTGATGACCAGGGTGTGCGATGACGCGGAGCAGATTTCGTCCTTCTTTATCGATGGCATTCCGTATTTCTTCATCAACGTGCTGACTTTGGTCGTGACCACGGTGGTGATGTTTGCCCTAAGCCCGATCCTCGCATTGGCGTGCGTGATCTTAATGCCGGTGCTTGTGATCATGAGCTACAACATGTTGCCGCATCTATGGCATTACTATGGCAAGCGTCACCGTGCCAACAGGCGCATGAACAGTCAGATCAACGAGAATCTGACGGGTGCCCGCGTGGTAAAGGCATTCGGCCGTGAACAGCAGGAGATCGGGCGCTTCGACAAGAACAATAAGAAGGTGAAAAATTCCGAAATTGATCTTGCCCATTATGATAACAAGTTTTTTGCATTATATTACTCCGTGGAGGATACGATTTCCTTCCTGGTTTGGGCCGTCGGCGGTGCGCTGATGATCAGCAGCTTTACGGCGTCTGCGCAGGATGGCAACGTGGCTGGGTTTCTCAGCACGCAGAATCTTTCCCTGGGACTTCTCCTGACCTTTTCGGGTTATGTGGGACAGCTTAAGGGACCATTGGAGTTTATGTCGCACATCATTCGTTGGTATACGAACTGTATGAACTGCGGACAGAGACTTTTTGAGATCATTGATGCCGTGCCTGAGGTACGCGAGGTGCGCGATCCTTACAGACCGTCCGAATTACAAGGAGAGATTGAACTGAAGAACGTGACCTTTGGATATGAGCCGCATAAGCCGATCCTAAAGGACATCAGCTTCCACGTAAATGCCGGAGAGGTGTTCGGCATCGTGGGACGTTCCGGCGCGGGAAAATCAACGCTGGTCAACCTGATCTCCAGACTCTATGACACGGAGGAGGGAGAGGTCTTGGTGGATGGCGTGAACGTAAAGAAGTTTGGCTTTAGGGAGCTTCGAAAAAACGTGGCCATGGTGAGTCAGGAGACCTATATCTTTATGGGAACCGTGGCAGAGAACATTGCCTATGCGAGACCAGATGCAACGCGGCAGGAGATCATCTCCGCGGCCATGCAGGCGAGCGCGCATGACTTTATCTGCAAGATGCCGGAGGGGTATGATACGATCCTTGGTTCTTCAGGAAGATCTTTGTCCGGCGGTGAGAAGCAGAGAATTTCCATTGCGAGAGCGATTTTGGCGGATCCTAAGATCTTGATCCTGGATGAGGCAACCTCAGCCGTGGATACGGAGACGGAGCTTGCGATTCAAAAGTCGCTGGAGCGTTTGGAGAAGGGCAGAACCGTGATCTCCATCGCCCATAGATTATCGACGCTGCGCAATGCAACGCATCTGATCGTGCTGGATGAGGGAAGACTGACGGAGTCCGGAACGCATGCGGAGCTGATGGCAAAGAAGGGAACCTATTACAAGCTGAACGAGCTGCAGACGAAGGCACTCGCAATGAGAGGGTTGGAGTAGACTAAGGAAAGACTCGGGGATTGGCTTGGATATGATCTTCCAGGCACGTTCTCACTCCGGGTCCAGCGTAGCGGTACTAAGGGTTCAGTGGTCAAAATCGTCACATATGTCGCTTTTGACCACTTACGTCCCCTAAGTACCGACGCTTGGGACACGGGCCTGAAAGGTCATATCCAAGCCTCCCCCTCGAGGTTACGATAGGCTGTAGTTTTTCTAAGTACTTATTGTGAGTGCAGAAGAGCTGATATTAGAAAGACAAGAGGTAAGATAGATGAGTGAAGATATGGATTTGTTAGATTTGAATTTAGATGATGAGTTTAATGAAGAGGAGCTGAAGAAGGAGTCGGAGGAGCTGCTGGAGATGCGGTTTCTGACGAAGGAGAATGCGACCTTTGCGAGGACGGAGGGCGGCTTTGTTTCCTTAAAGTTTGGGGACAAGGAGTATAAGAGAATCGGCGTGTATTTGACCTTTCCGCTGACGAATCCTGAGGAGTTTATCTCCATCCGTGAGGCGGATGAAAAGGCTAAGGAAATCGGCATGGTCGAGGATTTAAAGACGCTCCCGAAGGATCAGCAGGAGATGCTCCGTGAGCAGATTCGGCTCCGCTATTTTATGCCTGTGATCAAGAAGATCATGGAGATCAAGGAAGAGTATGGGTATGCCTATTGGCACGTGGAGACCAGCTTTGGCGTATGTCGTTTTACGACGCATATGAGCGGTGACGTCGTTGTTTCCCTGAGTGAGTCGAGACTGCTTGTAAAGGACATTGACGGCAACCGCTATGAGATCCCTGATTTTTACGCACTGAGCGTACAGGAGAAGAAAAAACTTGACTTATTCATATAGCGCGTTTCCTGCAAGCGAAGCGGAATGCGAATAGCGTCGCTTGGGAGTGAAACGAATTCTTAGAGGTATATCGACATGAAATTATTATTTACGTTAACGGGAAGCCAGTTGGAGGCCCTGGCGCCTTCTCCTGGTGAGAAATTAGTATATTGCGTCCCGGCGGATCTTGCCTATGACATCCAGGCAGCAGATAAGAATACACCTGTGGCGGATCGGTACGAAACGAACGTGTTTCTTGCCGTGACGAATCAAAGACTGGTAGTGCTTGCCGGGGATCAGATGACCTATCAGACAAAGCTCAAGGACTGCAAGAAAATTCGCTGCGAGCATCAGGTTGGCTGTGGCATCATTACCGTCATGGATCTTGAAGAAAATGAAACCTGCATTGCGAGGGTTTCGATGCGCCAGATTGTACGCGCATCCTATGCGGTGCGCGGAGCACAAGCGATTGTAACTTCTTATCAGGAGTTTGGTGATGCGCAGAGGGCTGAGGAGGTAACAAGCTCGGAATATGAGACCTATTGCGAGAAGTGTGGTCGTGCCCTGCCAGGCACCAGCACCTGCCCTTACTGCGAGGGCAAGATGGATATTGCAAAGAAATTTATGAGCCTTTGCGGGGGCTTCGTCGGAAAGCTGTTACTGATCAGCCTGTCCATGCTGGTGATCTCCGGAATGAACATGGCGCGCCCCATGGTGCAGCGCTGGTTTATTGATGACGCGCTTTCGACCGGAAAAGGAACCTGGACGGATCTATGGGTTTTTGTAGGCATTTCCTTTGCCTTTTTGATCGGTGCGATCCTCCTCGAGGTATGGAAGAATCTGGCCTGCATTAAGCTGGGCTCGGCGCTTTCCATGTCCCTGCGAGAGAAGCTTTATTGCAAGATTCAGGTGTTGTCCCTTTCGTTTATCAACAAGAGAAAGCCGGGCGAGCTGATGAACAGAGTATCGCGTGATACGGGCCGCATCCGCGAGTTTTTTGAGGAAGTATTCGGCTACATGTTTTCGACCCTGCTGACCATGATCGTGTCCTTGGTGGTCATGGTGACGATCAGCCCCGTCATGACGGGCTTATCGCTGATGTTTGTCATTGTTGTGTTTGCCCTGATGAAGATCTTTTGGCACCATATTCACATGATCTTCCATCGCCAGTGGATCAAGTCAGATGAGCTCAGCAACAGCATTCAGGACATTATTTCCGGCATGAGAATCGTCAAAACCTTTGGAACGGAGGATCGTGAGGCGGAACGCTTTACGAAAAAGGCGAAGGACTACGCACAGACCCAGTCGAGAAATGAGACCTTCTGGGCGGTTTTCTTCCCTATTTTGACCTTCCTTTTGGGTTGTGGTACCTATGTGGCCGTGCTCTTCGGAGGCAGAGATGTTCTGGCTGGAAAGATGACCATGGGTCAGCTCGTGCAGTTTATGACCTACAGCGGCTATCTGTTTGGACCCTTGGGATGGATGACCCATCTGCCCAGAATGGTCATGCAGATGGTGACGAGCCTGAATCGTATCTATGACGTGCTTGATGAGGAGCCGAAGATCAAGGACCGCGATGGCAGTAAGGAGATCGCCGTCAAGGGACATTTCCAGTTTGAAAAGGTTTCCTTCGGCTACAATAGTTATGAACCTGTGCTCGAGAATATCAATTTCGAAGTGCATCCCGGCGAGATGATCGGTTTCGTTGGCGCATCAGGTACCGGAAAATCCACGATGATCAACCTGATCATGAGATTGTATGACCCTGATCAGGGACGCATTGTTTTGGATGGTGTTGATCTTAGGGACGTAAAGGTGGAAAATCTCCATTCCCAGATCGGCGTGGTGCTGCAGGAGACCTTCCTGTTCTCAGGAACCATTCTCGACAACATTCGCTTTGCAAAGCCGACGGCAACGCTGGCGGAGGTCATCCAGGCGGCAAAGGCGGCCAATGCGCATGACTTTATCTGCAAGACGCCCGATGGCTATAATACCTATGTCGGTGAGCATGGCTATAATCTTTCCGGCGGTGAAAGACAGAGAGTTGCCATTGCAAGGGCGATCCTGAATAACCCGAAGCTTTTGATCTTGGACGAGGCGACCTCGGCCCTGGATACGGAAAGCGAATTCCTGATTCAGCAGGCATTGAACCGTCTAATCCAGGGAAGGACGACCTTTGCAATCGCACACAGACTGTCAACGCTTCGTGAAGCAAACCGTCTGATCGTCATTGACAAGCACTCCATCGCGGAGATGGGCAGCCATAATGAACTTTTGGAGAAAAAGGGCATATATTATGGATTAGTAACGGCACAGCTCAAGATGGCAGAGGGACGGTCGGAAAGTTCTCTGGAGAAAATTGGAGATGGAAAAACCATCGAAAACGTGGTAGAATAAGATCAGAACAAAGCGAAATGCATATGAGGGGTACTAAAAAACGCCAGCAGACATGCCGATAAGAGTGGCAAGAGGTTTGAACTGACGGAAAGGAGGGTGCCTATGAAATTTGAAAGAGTAGACGATAAGACGATACGGTGTTTCATCTCGAATGAAGAGCTGGAAGACTATCAGATTGATTATAAGGACTTTGTACTTCGGAGTGAAAAGGCTCGGGAAGTCGTGCGTGACATCATTACGCAGGCATCTGAGGAAGTGGGCTACAAACCTCCTAAGTTTGCGTTTGACATGTCCATTATGATGTTGCCTGAGCAGGGCCTGGTATTGACCTTCAGTGAGAGCGATCCCTTGATGGATAAGGATGGCGGGCGGCTGATGGAGTACTTAAAGGAAATGAAAAACGCCTTCATGAATTCAGCCGCAAAGAAAGGTGATGGCCAGAAAAATACCCAAGTGGAGGCTGGGGCTAAACAGAGTAAGGAAGCGGAAAAGCCTGTTCAGCCTGAGGAAGGGATTTTTGAATTCCGAAGTCTTTCTGACATCATGGAGCTGGCGAGTGTCGTTCCCAAGACGCTTCGGGTACATAGCGAGCTTTATCGCATGAAGGATCGATATTATTTGTATTTACAGAAGGGTACGGCTGCTTATCAGAGATACAGTAAGCTTTGCATTCAGGCGATGGAATTTGCCGAAATTTATGGCGCAAATCAGCAAAAGCTTCTTTTTGTGAAGGAGCATGGCGAGTGCCTGATCGCGGATGGCGCACTGAGAAAGCTCCATATGGAAAAGGGGCCACGCGGCAGAAGGAAAAAGGCGACGAAGACTGACATGTAGAGGACCAAGATTGTAGAGAGACAAGATGATACTGTTGACTCAGGAAAGGCCGTTTGCGTATTTCAAAAAGGGACGAATGGTCGTGGGAGAATAGCGACCAACCATTCTGTTTAGGAAAGAAGCTTCTGCATATCCTCAGGAAGTGGTGCAACAAATTCCAGTGGTTGTCCCGTCATGGGATGGGGGAAGGAAAGACGATGCGAGTGCAGCGCCTGACGAGTTAACGCGGGTATGTCTGAATTTGAGTGTGGCGCTTGTCGAGTCAGTACCGAAGGCGTAATTGTTGCGGGTTCCTGAAAAGAAGAAATACGAGAATTCGCTTCAACTTTTTCAGCAGTGGAAATGGTAGTAATGCTTTTAGACTGCTGATTCTCAGGATTATATAGGTAGTCCCCGATCAGGGGATGCCCAATGTATTTCATATGAATACGGATTTGATGGGTACGGCCCGTCCCTAAGATGAGAGAGACGAGGCTGTACCCATTTTTTTCTTCTACGACGCGGTAATGGGTGACGGCGGGCTCACCGTTTTCAAAGTCGACGCAGCGCTCAATGATGGAGCCAGGCTTGCGACCGAGAGGCGCGGTAATCGTCCCAGAGGAGGGTATGACGGGGCCGCGGACAATGGCAAGGTACTCACGCAGAAAGGTCTGGTTTCGATGGAAATCTGACGACATGGGTGAGGAGATTTCTGCATTTATCGCATTCATGGGAGAAATAGCTTCTGGGGCAGGCGGTAAAGGGAGGAGGCATTGGTTATTTGATGATGATTCTGGCGTAAAGGTTGTCGCGTGATTAGGCATGGAGGAACTTGAAATGTCGCCACGAGTGCGAAGGGTTTTCTCAGCGACTAAGTCGCCAAGAATCCCGGCGCTCACGAAATGTTTTGCGATGACGGTTAGGCCGGAGGTATCACGGTCGAGTCGTCCGATACAGCGAAAAACAAAGGACTCCCCCTTTTGCTGGAAATAGTAGGCCAGGGCATTCGCCAGGGTATTGTCATAGTTGTTCTGAGACGGATGGATCGGCATGCCAGCCGGCTTATTGACGACAAGCAGATCCTCATCCTCATAGACGATATTGAGAGGGAGCTTTACGGGAACGATGTTCTCGGAGGAGGCTTCCTCCTTTATTTGCACGGTGAGAGTGTCACCAAGGGAAAGGCGTGCATTCATGTGGGCAGGGGCGCCGTTGAGCAGAATGCCATCAGGGAGCTGCTTTAGGATTTTGAGGTTTTGCGCGGAATAGCCACGGGATTTAAGGTAACCCTTGATGGTGAGGGGGGTATTTGAATATGACGGGATAACTGGGAAATAGCTTAGGGTTCTCTGCATAATAAAGCCTCACAATAACGAAATTACATTTATTAATCTTTATTGTAAGCAAAATTAAGGATCTTGTAAATGGCGTTGCTTTGCTTTTTATGGGAAATAGTGTTTGACTAAGAAAAATGCAAGCTAACATTGACAACATACGGAAATAAGAGTATAAAAAATAATGGGTGTTAATGCGTATTTTGAACAAAAAACAAGGAAATTGAATCATGAAAGAACATGAAATTAGTTTTAGCCCACCAGATATTTCTGAGGCAGAGATTGAGGAAGTAGCCAATGCGCTTAGGAGCGGGTGGATTACAACAGGACCACGTACAAAGTTATTGGAGCGCAGATTAGCTGCATATATAGAAACTGGGTTAACCAATATTGACTGTACAAGTGACGAAGCAAATGCTAAGTACGGAAGCCAGGTTGTATGCCTAAGCAGTGCAACCGCAGCAGAAGAAATGAATCTTCGGGTATTAGGAGTTGGACCTGGCGATGAAGTAATTGTTCCTGCATACACTTACACGTCAACTGCATCTGCCGCCATTCATTGCGGAGCTACGGTTAAGTTTGTCGACATACAAAAGGACGGGGATCCCGTCACTCACGCACCAGAGATGGACTATGAGCAGCTTGAGGCAATGATCACGCCTAAAACAAAAGCTGTTATCCCTGTAGATTTGGGCGGCATCGTTTGTGACTATGATCGCATTTTTGAAATTGTTGAGAGAAAGAAAAACCTATTTCACCCAAAGGAAACAGATGGAACCGTGCTTGGCGATTTGAGTAGTCGCATTCAGAAAGCAATTGGAAGAGTCGCAGTGGTCGCGGATTGCGCACACAGCCTTGGCGCGAGCAGAGTCGTATCGCATACTGGTAAAGGAACGATTGAGAAAGAAAGAAAATATTGTGGTGCAATTGCCGATTTTTCCTCATTTTCCTTTCATGCCGTCAAGAACTTTACGACTGCGGAAGGCGGCGCAAGTATGTGGAATTCGATCCGTGGGATTGATGACGAAGAAATCTACAAGATGTTCCAGCTTCTTTCCTTACATGGTCAAAATAAGGATGCGCTCCTTAAGAACCAGTGTGGCGCATGGGAATATGACATTATTGGCACTTGGTATAAGTGCAACATGACGGATATCACTGCCGCCATCGGGCTTAAGCAGCTTGATAGATATTTGGGATTGTTGGATCGTAGAATGCAGATGCTAAGGATTTATGACGAGGCGTGCGATCAATTAGGAATAAGCCATTTGATCCATCATACCGAGGAGATGGACAGTTCTAAGCATTTGTATTTGATCCGTATCCCTGGAATTGGTGAGGCAGAGCGCAATGCGATCATGCAAAAGATGGCGGCAAAGGGAGTGGCAACGAATGTACACTTTAAGCCGCTGCCAATGATGACTGCGTATGGGAAAGATTGCAGCGCATATCCGAATGCGTATGATTATTATCGTAATTTGATATCGCTCCCGTTTCATACGTTTTTATCCGATAATGACATGGATTATGTGATTAAGGCATTAAGCGAAGCTATTTGAGGATAGGTATGTATAAGTTTTTTTTCAAAAGATTATTTGATATTATTTTTGGACTCATTGGTTTGCCTTTTTTTTGCATAGAGTTAATGATTTTTGGGCCACTGATTTACATGAATGATAAAGGGCCAGTATTCTATAATGCAACCCGATTGGGAAAGAATGGTAAAGCATTTTGTATGTACAAATTCAGATCTATGAAAGTGCATGCTCCAGATATTAGAAATACGGATGGTTCTACCTTTAATAGTGACAATGATTCCAGAGTTACGCCAATTGGAAGATTTATGAGGAAAACTAGTTTGGATGAAATACCTCAGATTTTAAATGTTCTAAAAGGCGACATGAGCATTATTGGACCTAGACCTACAGTACCAAACGATTCGTTTAGCTATCAAGCTTTAGACGAGAAGCAGAAAATTCGTTACCGAGTTAGACCGGGAATTACAGGATATAGCCAAGCATATTATAGAAATTCGATTTCTCAAGATGAGAAATTTCTAAATGATTCGTATTATGCTGAAAATGTTTCTTTTTTGCTGGATTCAAAAATATTTTTCAGAACCATATTCTCGGTTCTGACAAGAAAAAACATAAATAATAAAGCCTGAGGAATACAATATGAATGGCGTTTTGAGGATAAACGATTTAGATAATGCTGAACGGTTACTTTTTGATTATAACATAGAAATTGGAAGAGATTTGCCAGAAGCTGAGCTGAAGGAAGGGATTAGAAAGTTTTTATCCAATGGAGAAGTGCTTGGATTTGTTGAAAATGACCATATAATTGCCATGTTAAATTTATATTGTAATCATTTGGATACACGTAAGGCTTACATATGTAATGTCTATGTTTTGGAGGAGTATCGGCGTAAACGCTTGGCTGAAAGAATGATGAGAAGAGCTATTGAAATATGCAAAGAAAGAGCGTTTAAGTCGGTAAGTCTTCATGTTTCGGAAAGAAATGTCCCCGCAGTTTCACTTTATACGAAGCTAGGATTTGAATATACGGATGGATACAGGAATGAAGACCGCGAAATGGAACTTGACATAACACCTGATAGATTGAAGAAAAGGTTAATGGTTTTAGGCGCTGGTGGAGCTCAGCTAATCCTAATAAAAGAATCTAAGGCATTGGGGTACTATACGATAGTTTGTGACATGAGACCTGAAATGGAAGGCTCTAAAATTGCAGATAAGTACTATCAAATAGACTATATGGATTTAGAAGGAGTTTATGCAATTGCAGTTGAGGAGAAAATTGATGGTATCATTTCCAATTCGGAACCAGCCATGGTAAATGTTGCGTATATTTCACAGAAGTTAAATTTGATTGGAAATTCTGTGGAGAGTATAGAATCATTGGTTTCAAAATACTCATTTCGTGAATTGCAAAAGAGAGCAGGTGTTTTTGCTCCAAATCATTATGTCGTAGACTCATCTGATGAACTAATTGAAAAAGCGCACATAATGAAATATCCTGTGATAATAAAACCTACTGAAAGCACAGGAACTCAAGGTACAACGAAGCTTGATAAGTTTGATGAAAAAGAAATCATTAAAACCTACGACATTTGTAAAAATTTATCTCGGAATAATCTGGTTTCCATTGAAGAGTATGTACCGATACATAATTTGGTAGTAAGCGAAAGTGATGTCGTTGTAATAGGGAATGAGTTCATTTGGGACGGTATGATGTCGACCAGAAGATCTGAAAAAACGCCGATGTTGCCTGAGACATATATCTTCCCCGTGGTTTTGTCAAATGAGCAAAAAAAGAAGATTCAAACAACGATTGAAAATATAATGAAAACTGCAGGCATAAAACATGGTGAATATAATGTTGAAGCTTATTTGACAGATGAAGACGAAGTGTTTGTGATCGAGATTAACCCACGGCAGGGCGGCAACTTTATCCCTGAATTAATCAAACAGCACTCAGGAATCAATTTAAGTAAGTTAATAGTTTCTACTGCCGTTGGAGATGAGACATATTACAATGAATTGAAAACATATCAAAGAGATAATAATTATGTTACCTTACATGTTGTGTATGCGAGACAGGCAGGTATTTTTGAAGAGTTATTCATTAGTTCGGAAATACAACCTTATGTCAAGTGGAAAGAGCAAAAGATTGAGAAAGGCGTAGAGGTTGCTATAGGTACTAGCGTTTTTGATGGCATTGCATGTATTGACTTACAATTTGATTCATACGAAATGCAGCATTATTTCACAGATAGAATAGAAGAATATATTTATCCGATCATAAGGAATTAGCATGAAATCATGAAAAAAATTATGATACTGGGAGCCAGCATATTGCAGCTCCCGGCAATAGAAAAAGCAAAAGAAATGGGATTTGAAGTTGTTGCCATAGACATGAATCCGGAAGCAATAGGATTTGGTGTAGAGGGTGTTATGAAAGAGGTTATCAGCACGGTTGACACTCCCGCTGTTTTAGAGGCAGCAAAGAAACACCAGATAGATGGAATCATGACCTTAGCTTCTGATATGCCCATGAAGACGGTAGCTGCAGTAAGTCGTAAGATGGGTTTGGTAGGGGTTAGCGAGGATACAGCCCTTAAGGCAACCAATAAAGCTTTTATGCGAGATGCCTTGAAGGAAGCAGGAATTCCTGTACCGCTTTACTTTTGTGTTAGTGGTAAGGATGCTTTCAAGGAAGCAGTAGAAAAAGTAAGAATGGCTGGTTATCAATGTATTGTAAAGCCTGCCGATAATTCTGGAAGCAGAGGCGTCAACCTTCTGAAGAAAGATAGTGATCTTGATGCTGCTTATGAATATACTGTTCACTATTCCCGTGGTGGCGAGATTGTTGTCGAAGAGTTCATGGAAGGTCCAGAGGTCAGTGTCGAGACAATTGCGGTTGACGGGAATATTCATGTTATTCAGATCACAGATAAACTTACTACGGGGGCTCCATACTTTGTGGAAATGGGTCACAGCCAGCCAAGTCAGTTAAAGGAAGAGACGAGAAAGAGGATATCAGAGGTTGCTATAGCTGCAAATAAGGCGATAGGAATTCAGAATGGCCCTTCCCACACTGAAATTATAGTTACGAAAGATGGCCCGAAAATTGTTGAACTTGGGGCGCGACTGGGCGGTGATTGCATTACTACGCATCTGGTTACGCTATCGACTGGTGTTGATATGGTCGAGGCCAGTATAAGAATTGCTCTAGGGATGAAACCTGATTTGGAGCCTAAGTGGAATAAAGGATCTGCGATTCGATATTTAAAGACGAAAATCGGAACGGTGAAGGAGATTACTGGAGTCGAAGAAGCTGCAACGATTCCTGGAGTCATTCAAGTATCCATTGTTCATAATATTGGTGAAGAAATTGGTGAAATAAAAAGCAGCATTGATAGGGCTGGATTTGTGATTGCACAGGCTGAGGGAGCAATGCAGGCTAACATAATCGCTAAAGCCGGGATTGATGCAATAGATTTCGTTGTGGAGAGTTTGACAATATGAACACAACTCGAAGTGCGAAGGACGATGTCGTGCTGACGGACGGATTATTATCATTGCCTGTTGTATATCAAAAGAGATGGAGAGAAAAGCATTGAACGTAGCAATCTTGTATAATGGCAACAGTGTGGATAAACCAGACAGAGCTGAACTGATAAAGAGCCTTCAGGATTGTGGACATACTGTTTTTTTGGGCGGAGCAATGACTGGCTACATAAATGATTATTATAGAGAAACCGGGACACATTTTCTCCCGATTATAGCTAGCCGTAATAATACCAATCCAATTAAGGAAATAGCCTCAATATTCAGTGTGGCAAAAAAAATTCGGCAAGAAAAAATAATCTCAGTTATCATTTATGGTGTTAAAAATCATTCAGCAATGACCATTGGATCTTGGCTCGGTGGAGCAAAAAGAATCATTTGTGTCGTAAACGGAAGCGGAAACCTATTTCGTATGCCTGGTATGAAAGGCGCATTAGTTCGATTTATGGCCTTTCCGATGTTGCGAATAGCATATAAACATAGCATGTCTATCTGTTTCCAGAATTGCGACGATATAGCATTCTTTAAAAAGAAAGGTCTTATTAAGGACAACGATGATATCTTTGTGACTGGTGGATCAGGAGTGAATTTAAAAGCTTTTCCATACGCTCCGATGCCAAAGGATATTCGTTTTTTATTCCTTTCGAGGATAACGGCATCGAAAGGCCTTAAAGAATATTGCAATGCAGCAAAAATAGTAAAAGAAAAGTATCCTGATGCGGTTTTTGATGTTGTAGGTCCGTTGGACTCAACAATTGAATCAGGAGCGATTAAAGAACTTCTTGAGTCTTCAATTGATAAGGGGATAGTAAATTACCATGGATATACGGATCAGGTCGCTAAATGGATGCAAAGGTGTAGATTTTTTATCTATCCATCCTATTATCCAGAAGGAATGCCCAGATGTGTTCTACAAGCGCTTTCTACAGGAAGACCGGTTATTACTTGTAATTCCGCTGGATGTAAAGAAACGGTTATAGATGGAGTCAACGGTTTTTTGGTACCAATAAAGGATAATCAAATTTTAGCTGAGAAGATGATATGGATGATTGAACATGCCAAAGAAGTTGAACAAATGGCCAAGTCGTCGAGGGAACTTGCTGAAACTAAATTTGACGTAAATGCAATAAATTCAAAAATAATTAATAAGCTAATTGGGTGAGGAATCGAATGGAAGTTAAGCGTATTTTGCATGTCATTGGCGGTATGAATCGTGGCGGAGCAGAGACAATGGCTATGAATTTATATAGGGCGATTGACAAAAATGCGATACAATTCGACTTCGCCGTTCATTCAGCTAATGAAAACGCATACTTTAGTGAAATAGAAGACAAGGGTGGAAAGATTTTTGTTTTCCCCAAATTTATTGGGACAAATATTCTGTCTTATATGAGATTTTGGGATACATTCTTATTTGAACATCCGGAGTATAAGATCATTCATTCACATGTTAGAAGTTATGCTTTGCCAATAATTAAGATTTGCAAAAAGCATGGAGCAAAAGTAATAGTACACAGTCATAGCACTTCTAATGGCAGTGGGATTAGAGCACTCATAAAAGACCTACTACAAATACCGATAAGATACAAAGCAGATTATTTAGTGGCGTGCTCATTAACTTCAGGAGAATGGCTTTTCGGGAAGAATGTTACGAAAAAGGACAATTTTTTTATTGTAAAAAATGCAATCGACACAAGAAAGTATATTATTTCTCAGGACATACGAGATAAATATGTAAAAGAGTTGAACATTAAAGAGAAAAATGTCTATGGCCATGTTGGAAGACTATCAGAGCCCAAAAATCATCTATTTCTGTTAGAAGTATTTAGTAGAATTAGAGAAATGGATCAAAAAGCTGTTTTGTTAATAGTTGGTGAAGGAGAAAAAAAAGAAGCGATAATCGAGAAAATCAAAGCAATGCATCTCGAGGATTCTGTATTAATGTTGGGAAGTCGATCGGATATTCCTGAGCTGTTAAGTATAATGGATGTTTTTGTTTTCCCATCGCTATGGGAGGGTTTGCCAGTTACTGTCATTGAGGCTCAGGCAGCTGGTTTACCCTGCTTGGTCTCTGATTCGATAACGAATGAGATTAATATATCGCCGGCGGTCCATCGTATAAAACTTAGTGAGGGGTGTCAACAATGGGCGGAAGAAGCGATTAAGTTGATAGGGAAAAGGTATGATACAATACAACAGATAAAAGATGCTGGATTCAATATTTATAGTGAGGCTACAAAAATGAAGGAATTCTATTTGAAGTGTTGGGTGGAGGACACGGAATTTGAGGTACGAGGAAAATAGATTATCATTTTGTGCAATTCTGCTTGCTGCCTATTTTGCAATAGCGCCAGTTCATCAGACACTATTATTGAGCAATGGATCAACTGTTAACAAGTATTTTGCGTTTGCAATCATGATTCTTTTGTTCTTAAAGAATCGTTGTTTCACAAGTGATTTGTCAAATCTCTTTATACCAATTGCAGCGTATGCAGTCATCTCGATAATTTGGTCTGGGTCTCTTGGAGAGTCAATTACGTCAGTAATATCCTTAATCAGTTTTTTGGCTTTTGCATTAATAGTAAGTACCAACGAGTGGAGTAACAAAGATAAAAAAATAATTCTGTCTGCATATGTTCTTGCCTCAACATATTATGCCGTAATGCTGGTTATTGCTCAGAATACCATGAGGAGATCGACGTTTTTAGGAATTGGCGGCAAAACTGCAGATCAAAACATTCTTGCGATCAATATAAGTATAGCTGTTTTGATCTTGGTAAGGTTTTTTTACGCTTCGGAACACTTGATATATAGGATGTGCTCATTGGTTCTGGCTGGCGTGATTTTGCTTGGCATATTTGCTACTGGTTCTAGAGGGGCAATAGTTGCGGCCTCTATAGGAATGATTTACATCGTTACAAAGGCTTCAATATCCTCCAAGGGGAAGATAAGAACGATTTTAATCGGTATTATTTTGCTATGTTTTATCCTTTACATAATGGGGGGGAATACGAAGCTAGGGCAAATTGTTATGGAAAGAATGTTTAGTTCAGCAAGCTATCAAGATGCAGGTACAAATAGATTTAATATATGGAAGGCGCATTTAACAATATTGATGCATAGACCATGGGGACTGCTGATGGGATTCGGATTTGGCGGCGAGAATGCAGCGTATAGATCCTATTATGGTACGTCATGGAGTCAAGCAACACATCAAGATATTCTTAATATGATTTGCTATGGTGGGCTTCCCCTATTGTTGTTATTTGCAAGGCCCATAAGATATGTTATGCGGAAGGCGAAGCGTGAAGACAATATATTGGGATACGCTTGGATGCTGATGGCAATTATTGCTGGCTTATCGGTTGATTATTATTTGACCTATGGATGGTGGAATGCGTTGATTATGGCTTACATAGGAGCTGATTCTGCCTTTAAATCTCCGCAGATAATAGATCATGAGCATGGAAATAATGATTAAACCGCATGGGTACAGATGGAGTACATATTGAAATTACAGATGTTGCAAGCGTGGTGAGGTTTCGGGTAAATGGGAAAGAAAAAATTGTTGTTCATACTAGGAAGTATGGATATTGGTGGGGTTCAATCTGGCATTATGAATTTTGCAAAATTAATCGATCCCGAAGAGATACATATTGATGTTTTGGTTCATACCAAAACAATAGGCTTTCATGAAGAAGCTTTCAAAGAGTATGGTGAAGTATATCATCTTCCTTTAAGATTAGGTGCGCATAAATATTTATGGCCGTTGTTTTATGTATGTGACAACATATTTTTTTATAAGGATTTAAAGCTTTTTTTATCTAAACATCATTATGATATTGTACACAGTAAGGCATTGGGTTTAAGTGCGGTAGCGGTCAAGGCAGCTAAAAAGGAAGGCGTACCAATCCGCATTGCGCAGTGCCATGTTGATAAGCCTAATCATTTAAATATATATTCTAGACTGTGTTATAGGATTGGGGCAAGGATTATAGAAAAGAATGCGACATGTAAACTTGCTGTTTCTCCAAAAGCCGCAGATCTTATGTTTTGTAAATTTGGAGGAAGGGTTATCAAAAACCCGACCATTAGTTTAGAACGGTTTAACCCGTCAAAATATTCAGTGATGCCACACGAGGGTATAAATATCATTCAAGTAGGAACATTTTCACACAGGAAAAATCAATGTTTTTCTGTTTGTGTGCTTAACGAGATACTCAAGCACGGAGTAGCGGCAAAGTTAACTTTTGTTGGCTATTCGTTAGATGAACCGGCCTACATTGACGAAATCAAGCAAACAGTCGATGAATATGGTTTGAACAAAAATGTGGAGTTCTTGCCAAAGGATAGTGATATACCGCTTCTGTTGGCTGAAAGTGACTATATGCTGATTCCTTCCTTGCGCGAGGGACTTCCTAACGTCGCTCTTGAAGCGCAAGCCATGGGAGTGTTCTGTTTCATTTCAGACACTGTATATCAAGGAACAAATAGCGGATTATGTGAATTTCTTTCGCTTGATGAGGGCCCGAAGAAATGGGCAGAGTTTATTATAGCATACAGGGAAAAACATGGCAGTGATAAACAATATATCGATATGTCTGAATGGGATAACAAAACTGTAGTTAAGGAGTATATCAAGATCTGGAATGGTGAAAAGTAGAAAAAAGATACTCTTGGTTTGCCCTTCCCTTGGCATAGGTGGGCGAGAGAGAATAGCTATTAATACAGTAGAAGTACTTCGAGACCTCTATGATGTCAAGCTTGCGGTTTTTATGCGAAAAGAGAAGGAATATGTATTTGATGGAGATCTTGTAGAATTAAATGCTTACTCCAAGCTTGGGGGGATAAGTAAAATCGTTACTCAGTTAAAACGAGCAATGAGAATCGCAAGATATGTAAAAAAACATAAAGTCGACCTTCTTATAGGGTTTGGTGAGGCTGCTAATACTTCAATCTGTCTGGCAAAGATATTTGGCGTAAAAAGGGCTGTTTCAATAGTCCATGGCTTTGACGAATTAAATAATCATTTGCGTATGAAGTTTGTTCTTTCACGGTCTGATGCCGTTGTTTGCATAGCGCAGGAAATGAATTCTGAATTATTGAACAGATATGTCCCACATTGTCCTGTATATACAATTGAAAATGGCTATGACATTGAGGATATTAGAAGGAAAAGTGAACAAAATGAAGAGAGATTATTAGGTTCGCCAGCTTTCATAGCGATGGGTAGGCTAGAGAGCGTCAAGGGTTATGATAGAATGCTTCAGGCATTCTCCATTATTCTAAAGCATTATCCGAATGCAGAACTAACGATACTTGGGGATGGAAGCAAGAAAGAAGAATTGATTCGGATTGCAAGTGAGTTAGAAGTTAGTGAACATGTTCATTTTTGTGGAAATCGAGAAAACCCTTATTGCATATTAAAACAGGCAAGTGTTTTTTTCTTGACTTCGAGGAATGAGGGTTTTCCCAATGCGTTGATTGAGGCATTAGCATGTGAAGTACCGATTGTATCAGTTGATTGCCGGTCTGGCCCCAAGGAAATACTATCTAGACAGTATGACGGAAGAAGAGTCGAAGGCATGTCATTTGAAAAATATGGGGTTTTAGTTGAAAATCAGGATCTAACCTTTCCCGAGACTTATGCTGAAGCAGTAGTAAGAATCTTGAATGATCATGAGAAATTGAGTGAGTACAGACAATTGGCGCTTGAAAGAGCGGAAGAGTTTTCAAAAGCTAACTATTGCAAGAAGATGGAAAAAATGATCGAGGAAGTATTATGTGATTGAAAAATCATTGGAGTGAGAAGTGTCGTGACACAGACAGTACATATTATCTAAAAGGTGAGTTATTATGTTTTTCAGTGTTTTAATCCCAGTTTACAATGTGGGAAAGTACATCCGACAGTGCATTGACTCTATTTTATTACAAGATGAGCAGGACTTTGAAATTGTCCTCGTTGATGATGGCTCCACGGATGACAGTGGTATGATTTGTGATGAGTACGCTCAGAAATACCCAGATAGAATCCATGTTATACACAAAGAAAATGAAGGCTTACTCCTGACACGCCGCAGGGCTATACGTGAGTCAAAAGGTGAATGGCTTGTGCATCTGGACGCTGACGACTATATGCTCCCTGGAGCCCTGAAAAAAGTACGTCAGACGGTAATAGAGCATAATGCGGATTTGCTGGTAGGCAATTATGTTCGAGGCCAGAGTGATGCTGAGGATTTATCGCATACGGAGAAGATTCCATTTCGTGATTTACAGGTGTTTGAGGGGTTCACTAAACACGATTTTCTTATGCAGTTTCTTTATGGGGGAAGAGTAACGGCAATATGGCAAAAGATAGCAAAACGCGACATTGTAGACGTTGATGCGGACTACCAGCCATTTGGTTTTGTTAATATGATGGAGGATCATTTACAGTCGTTGGCTTTGCTGAATAACGCAAACAGAATTGTATATATTAATTTTCCTCTTATCTATTATAGATATAATGAGAGTAGCAT
This sequence comes from Lachnospiraceae bacterium, assembly GCA_017527205.1. Classification (GTDB taxonomy): domain Bacteria; phylum Bacillota; class Clostridia; order Lachnospirales; family Lachnospiraceae; genus Acetatifactor. The sequence continues at coordinate 27,128 of JAFXQK010000043.1, forward strand.
AACAAAGAGGAAAGGATTTGCTTCCTATTGTGCAGCCTATCGTTCTGTGCGAACGGCTTATTTGGCAGAAGGCATGTATCGGGCAAAATGGAATTTGTCAGAGGAAGAAAATGGAAGAATTTTGGCTAAGCATTTTAGAGTACTGTCTTCGCACCTACAGAATGTTGTACTATCAGCTTCACCTTACGAAAGAGCAAGCTTTATAGAGAGCATTTCTGCAGACATGGATTTGAAAGAAGATTATTTGAACGCAAATAAATCCATTATGGGAAAGAAAAGTACAATACTGTTTTTTCTTGCGTTTCACAAATGTAATCATTTGATTCACTATTTTTGTAAAATAGGATTGTGAGAAACTGCTATGTTGTTTAGTATATTAATTCCAGTTTATAATGTTGAGAAATACTTGGAAGATTGCTTGAACTCTATCCTAAAGCAGTCTGAAAAGGATTTTGAAATTATACTTTGTGATGATTGCTCCACGGACGAAAGCGGAGCCATTTGTGATCTTGCAGCCCAAAATTACCCATCGATCATCAGAACAATGCATAACCACGAAAACTGCGGCTTGTTAATGACACGCAGAAAGCTTTTTCAGGAAGCCAGAGGTGAGTGGATATTATGTGTGGATTCAGATGATTTGCTCGCTGATCATGCGCTTGAAAAACTTAAAACAGTGATAACCAATACCGCAACTGACATGGTTATATATGATTTGCGGTGTATTCACTTAGATGGAACAGAAGAGATTTTTGCGCCAAATCTAGAGACGGGGAAATTATATGCAGGCGGAGAAAAGAACAGAATCTATGTTACAATATTTGATAATAGATATTTGAATTCTCTTTCGACAAAGACATATCGGCGCAAACTTGTCGACGTTGCTGAAAACTATACAGATTATGCAAGCCTGAAAATCGGAGAGGATCTGTTTCAATCATTTCCTTTATTTGATAAGGCAGAAAGCATTTATTATCTTCATGAAGAACTTTATTTGTATAGAAAAAATGAAGGTGGAATGACAAATGCAGGTAAATTTGATTTATATGACATGCGAAAGATATTGTGGGATCGTGAGGACTACTATTTGAAGAAATGGAACTTATCTGACGGCACATTAAATAAAGCATATGATAGACGCGTCAGAGAGATTATTGGATATTTGCGTAACGGAACTGAAAAATTAGGCAAAGAATGGTTTGATAAAAGATCTGAGCAGATCGTGTCAGATGGATACTTAGCCCTAGCTGTGTATAGGTCAAAAGTAGGCTTAAAATATGGCTTGTATTCCGAGCTGGTTTTGCAAAGAAAGTTTAAATTATTCCGTGCTCTTTCAGGGCTTGAGAGTACTATCTTGAAGCTTAAGTATCGGAGAAAACATAAAACTGTTTGAAATCTGATATGAAAATATTGCCTGAAAGTAAGCATTAAGGAGGACTGTTACAATGGGAGAAAAAAGCAAAATCTGCTTTTTGCAATATAACCTTCAGGGCGGTGGGGCTGAGCGAAAAGTATGCACGCTGGCTAATTTCTTTGTTGAAAAGGGTTATAATGTTGAAATAGGCCTCTTTGGTCGGAACATCGTTGCCTATGAATTGGACAAACGTGTTAAGCTGACGTTTATCGATAGGTCAACTTATGAGTATCAGGGTAGCTTTGAAAAGTGGGGCTTTAAGTTCGCGTCTTGCTGTTTATCTGTTGTGGAAAGGGCACTGAGATTAGTCAGTAAAAAAGCAGGACAACGATTCAAAATGCATTTCCGTAAGAAGTATAATTATACGCTTCCGATTAAGTCATACATTCTCCATCGTTCAGACGCAGTATTCATAACAATGATGGTGCAGCCATATAATGAAATTATGCGTATTATTGAGCGCGATATTAAAAAGGGAAGGATCAAAAACCCCTATATCGTTATGGAGTGCAATAATCCAACTCCAGGCTTGGATGCTAATGCCGCAGACGATGAACGCCGAGAAAAATACTATCCCATGGCGGCTCGTGTTGTTGCGATGACACAGGGGATTGTTGATTATTTTGGCGAAGAGATTAGGCGCAAGTGTGTTGTGATACCTAATCCAATCCGGGATGATCTTCCAGATGCACATGAGGGAGATCGGCGAAAAGCCGTTGTAAACTGTTGCCGGTTGAATCGTCAGAAGAATCTCCCGCTTTTGGTGGATGCGTTTGCTTTGTTCCATCTTCATCATCCGGAATATACGCTTGAATTGTATGGACAGGGAGAACTCCGGCAAGAGTTGACGAATAGAATTCAAGAGGTAGGTTTATCCAGCTGCGCGCATATCTATTCCTTTGACCCCCATGTTCATGAGAAAATTAAGGATTGTACCATGTTCGTATCCTCTTCAGACTGGGAAGGCTTCGGGAATTCTATTTTGGAGGCGTTGGCGATCGGCCTTCCGACTATTTCAACTGATTGCGACTTTGGACCGCGAGATATGATCATTGACCATGAAAACGGGTTGTTGGTTCCAAAAAATGATATTGAGGCATTGGCTCGAGCAATGGCTGAATTGGTGGACAATCCAGATCTCTCCAAGCGTCTTTCGCGCGAGGCAGTAAAGGTACGAGAATTGTATGACGTGAATTTGATAGGGCAGAAATGGCTTGAATTAATTGATGAAGTTGTCGAAGAGAGAGAGGGATTGGCATGAAATTCCTTTTTACTGCGCCCAGATTTCACACCAATCAGGTCCCAATTGTGAAAGGGTTAATTGAAAAAGGGCATGAAGTCCGTTATTTTGTTACTTTTATTGGTGCGACGGAGGATCATAGCCTGTGCAAGCCGTTGATACTGAAACCTTCTTGGACAACTGTGTGGGAAAAGAAGACATTGGTGAAAACACAAACTCCAAGCGAGGTGGAAAGCGCAATTGGCGGACACTTTATTCCTAACTATGAATTCCTAAAAGATGCCTTTGAGGATTATTTGCCAGACATCGTAGTATGCAGGGAAAAGACGAATCTCACGCTATGCGTCAAAGCACTTTGTGACGAGCATGATATACCTTGCATCCTATATGATCAGGATCCGTTATATCAACTTAAGGACGGAACTAAGAAAGCATCTGCCATTCAGAAGGCGAAGAGCTCAATTTGGAAGAGAATCGCAACGAAATTGGACAGAACGCTAAATATGGACCGGCGGATGTTGAAAAAAATGCGCATGTCGTCTGGTTTCCCAACAGTACGCATGACACCGGTAAAGTACTCTAGATTGCCCAGGGAGTTATCGGAAAGTACCGCGAGCGATAATACCTACTTTATTCCTTTTGTCGCAGAATCGCATCCCGAGGCGAGTGAGCGTAGATACTGTCCCGATGGCATGCTTCGGATACTATGCGTTGGCAAGTTTAGAGAATACAAGAATGTAAAGCTCTTGGTCGAGGCTGCAACAATGCTGAACATGGAAGAGGATTGGACAATGACCATTGTTGGGCAAGCCATGAATGGTGATGAACAGAAGTACTATGAAGAGACAAAGAGTATGATTGCAACGTCTGGCGCAGAGAATAGAATTACTCTAAAAGCGAATGTGCCTTATGATACAATGGGAGAAATATATTTGCAGCATGATGTTTTTGTGCTGCCTTCTAAAAAAGAAGTTGCATCTATCGCCGTGATTGAGGCGATGTCTTATGGACTTGCAGTGATCAGTACGGACTATAATGGGACGGCGTCGTATGTGGAGGACGCTAATTGTGGCGCTGTTTTTGCGGCGGAGGATGCGAAGGACTTAGCTGAAAAAATAAAATCTTTGTTCCATAGAAACATCAGAGAATATGGGCAGAATGCATGCCGCAAATCAGTTGACGATTATAGTTTTGAGAAATACTACAATGCTTTGGGCCAGATGATGAAGATGGCGTTTGACCGAAAGTTAGAGTCCATGTAAAATAGCTCTCTCTTTTGCGATTTCAAGCAAGAATAAACGGAATGGTGGTAAAGAGTTATGGAAGAAAAGCAGGAATGGATGTCGATTGTAGAACCATACACCGGATGGTTTAACATTGATATAAAAGGTGTATGGAAATACAAGGATTTAATAAAGCTGTTTGTTAGAAGAACATTTGTTGCACAGTATAAACAAACTATATTAGGGCCAGCTTGGGCTATTGTACAACCCTTTCTAACAACTGTTGTTTATAGTTTGTTTTTCGGAAATATCGCCGGACTAGGTGCAGCAGGAGTACCTAACTTTGTCTTTTATTTAAGTGGAACAATTATTTGGACTTTATTTGCCAACTGCTTGAATTCGTCTGCAAATGCTTTTATTTCGAATGCAAGAATTCTAGGTAAAGTGTATTTCCCTAGATTAGTTATGCCTATTTCGTCTTCTATTTCGCAACTTATCTCGTTTGGAATTCAATTCCTATTTTTATGTGGCTTTTTAGTTTACTATTCGGTTACGGGAGTGATAAATGTGAATCAGTATTTCTTCATGTTTCCATTAGCCGTTTTGCAGGCTCTAATATTAGGATTTGGATTTGGCACTATTCTATCATCATTAACAACTAAATACAGAGATCTTGCCATGCTTGTTTCATTTGGCCTCGAATTATGGAAATTCGCATCGCCGGTGGCATATGATATGTTCGGACGGTTATCTTTAGCTCCAGGTGGAAAGTATTATTCTTTTTATATGTTAAATCCTGTTACACCGCTAATTAACCTGTTTAGATATGGTACTCTCGGTTGTGGGGCTGTTGATTGGAATTACTATTTCATAAGCTGGGGTGAGACCCTTGTTATATTATTTATTGGAATTGTGTTGTTTAGTAGAGTTGAAAAGACTTTTATGGATACAATTTGAGGATTAATGAAGATGGATAGAATTCTTAAAGTAGAAAATGTAGCGAAAGAATATAGACTTGGAACAATCGGTGGAGCTACTTTGCGTGGTGAACTGCAAGCATGGTGGGCAAAAAAACGGCATTTGGAGAATCCTAACGTCAAGATTGGGGCTAAACAACCTATGGATGGGCGAGAAAAGTTCTTGGCGTTAGATGATGTCTCTTTTGAATTAAACAGAGGAGAAGCTCTCGGAATCATTGGACATAATGGGGCAGGAAAATCAACATTGTTAAAGCTAATTTCACGTATTACTGCACCGACAAAAGGACGCATTTATTTGAACGGAACAATAGCATCTATGCTGGAGGTGGGAACGGGATTTCATCCTGAACTTACGGGAAAGGAAAATATTTACCTAAATGGGGCTATTCTTGGTATGACAGAGGCTGAAGTATCAAAGAAGTTCGAACAGATAGTTGAGTTTTCTGAACTATCTAAATTTATTGATACACCTGTTAAGCGTTACTCCAGTGGCATGTATGTCAAACTTGCATTTTCTGTTGCGGCACACTTAAATAGTGACATTATGATTATGGATGAAGTGCTTGCTGTTGGTGACGTTGATTTCCAAAAAAAATGTCTTGGAAGGATGGGGGAAGCAGCATCAAGCGAAAATCGAACCGTGCTTTATGTTAGTCACAATATTAGCACGATCCGATCCTTATGTACAAAGTGCTTAGTGCTTGATCATGGACATGTTTCATATTTAGGAGACGTTGAGACTGGAATTGCAAAGTATCTAGGTATTATGAACGAGGCAAGCGCGACGGATTTTGATTTTTCTGAAAAAACAAGGCGTATAGATACAAGAACTACATCTGGCGTCAAAATGATTAGCGCCCACTTAAACAATAAAGACAATAATATTTACAGTACTGGCGATGCTATTGATTTTATGCTAGTAATCCAATCATCAAAAGAAATTAATCCAGTCAACATATCAATTGTCAATCAATATGTTGATGGGGTAAGGATAGGAGGATCTATTTCAAACAACCTGGTTTTGTATGTTGGAGAGAACCATATACATATCCTCTTTCCAACCGACAATATACCAGATGGTATATATAGTCTTGAAATACATGTTAACTCAATGGATGAAGATGGCCTTAATAGCAGGTTAGATAGCGTGAAATTTGCAATCCCATATAGTATTCAAAATAGGGTTGGGGTATACGGTAAAGATTGGCAACACAATGTATATGGACATTCAATGTACAGACCTTTAGTTGTGGAGAATGTTAGTCATAAAGCGTAGGGATGAACCTTAGGAAACAGATAAATAGGAGATTATTTTGAATGATATCAGTTATCGTTCCGGTATATAATGTAGAGGCATATTTAGAAAAGTGTTTAGATAGTATTATTGCACAAACATATACTGACTTGGAGATTATGCTTGTTGACGATGGCTCTACGGATCGGTGCGGCGAAATTTGCGATCAATATGCAAAGCTAGATCATAGAATACGAGTTTTTCACACAGAGAATCATGGCCTTTCTGCTGCGAGAAATGTTGGATTAGATCATGCGTTAGGACAGTATATTGGTTTTGTAGACAGCGATGATTGGATTGAACCCAATATGTACGAAGCACTTTTTCACCTTACAGAACAAACAAATGCAGACATTGCTACTTGCAGATTTTATTATGAATACCAAAACAAAACATTAGAATCGTTAGGACCAAGAAAACAACTAATGTTTGAGGGAGACGATGTACTTCGAACCTACATTTTTGATCAGAGTATATGCCAAGATTCATGGAATAATCTATTTAAGGCTGAACTTTTTCAAAATGTACGTTATCCAGAAGGAAGAAACTTTGAGGATTATTTCATAAAGCCTCCACTTCTTCAAAAGGCAAAAAGAATGGTATATACGCCTTCGTGTTTGCTTCATTATCGAAATCGACAAAATAGTTTGTCTAATATTCATACATTGAAAAACAATGTGGATTTTTGGTTGGTATTTCGAGAACGCTTTGATATGCTTAGTTCAATATCTGATGAGTATTATCGCATGTCCCTTGAACAGGCAATTGCTGCGATAGGCCGTATGTGGCGTTGGTATGCGTCATATTCAGGCAAAGAGAAACAACAGGCAAAGATGTGGTTAGATGAAATGCAGAGATTTAGTGACTTACATTTCAATGAGATTGTTCGAGGAACTACTTATTCACGAGGGGCGAAGATTACATGTATCTTGGCTAAATGCAAAAACCCTCTGTTGTTTAGAGGACTTTATTGGGCAACACAAGCATACAGAAACCATAAAATCAGAGTTCAGAAGTATTTTCCATAGAATTATAATGGGAATGGCATAAAATACAAAGCGATAGTAGTAGTTTATGCTTTAATAGACTACTTTATCGCTTAGCACTTGACAGATTTAGGTTTTCTGTACTAGAATAGATTTCACAAATCTAAAAAAACGATGAAGAGGGTTAGTAGGAGCATGCTTGCACCCCAGAGAGAGAACGGGACGCGGCCGAAAGGGATTAATCAAAATGGCGGCGTGGCTGAGAGGTTCTTGTGCATAGGGCTTTGAACCTGCCTTGGAGTTTCGTATGAGACATAAACCTTATGGGAAATGCGACGTAGGATCGGCGTTAACGATCATGAGAGATGGATGCGTTTGTTATCATGCGTCAATTAGGGTGGTACCGCCGGTTTCCGGTCCCTTTTATGGGATGGAGACCGGCGTTTGTTGTTTTCGCGAAGCGATGACGGCTGCGAAGCAGCGATGACTGCCGAAGGCAGGCGGATTTTATGAGGGAAGAGGAAGGAACCCAAGCGGCAGTAAATAAATTCCTTATTTATGCCGATATATATATTTAGACAAAAGGAGAACGAGACAATGGCAGACAACAAGAAGATGGTGGAAGCGATTACTTCCATGGAAGAGGATTTCGCGCAGTGGTATACTGACGTGGTGAAGAAGGCAGAGCTGATTGATTATACCAGCGTCAAGGGATGTATGGTGATCAAGCCGGCAGGCTATGCGATCTGGGAGCTGATCCAGAGGCAGCTTGATGACAGGTTTAAGGCAACAGGCGTAGAGAACGTATACCTGCCCATGTTTATTCCGGAGTCCCTGCTTCAGAAGGAGAAGGATCACGTAGAAGGCTTTGCCCCTGAGGTCGCATGGGTAACGCATGGCGGTCTTCAGCCTCTGCAGGAGAGAATGTGCGTACGTCCTACCTCCGAGACGCTGTTCTGCGATTTTTATAAGAATTGTATTCAGTCCTATCGCGACCTTCCGAAGGTCTATAATCAGTGGTGTAGCGTGGTTCGTTGGGAGAAGGAGACGAGACCGTTCCTTCGCTCCAGAGAGTTCCTCTGGCAGGAAGGCCACACAGCACATGCTTCCTTTGAGGATGCGCAGGCGCGTACGATTCAGATGTTGAATCTCTATGCACAATTCTGTGAAGAGGTGCTCGCAATCCCCGTGATCAAGGGTCAGAAGACGGAGAAGGAGAAGTTCGCAGGCGCTGAGGCGACCTACACGATTGAGGCACTGATGCATGACGGTAAGGCGCTGCAATCCGGTACGAGTCATAACTTTGGTGATGGCTTCGCAAAGGCATTTGGCATTCAGTTTACGGACAAGGATAACACCTTGAAGTATGTAAATCAGACCTCCTGGGGCATGACGACGAGACTGATCGGTGCATTGATCATGGTTCACGGCGACAATGAAGGTCTTGTGCTTCCTCCCAGAGTTGCACCGATTCAGGTCTGTGTGATTCCCATTGCTCAGAAGAAGGAAGGCGTTCTGGAGAAGGCTACGGAGATCAAGGAGCAGCTTTCTAAGAACTTCCGCGTAAAGCTGGATGATACGGACAAGACGCCTGGCTTCAAGTTCGCTGAGGCGGAGATGCGTGGTTATCCGATCCGCGTGGAGATCGGCCCGAAGGACATTGAGGCTGGCAAGTGTGTGATCTGTCGCCGCGACACGAGGGAGAAGATCGAGGTTGCGCTTACTGACCTTGAGGCGAAGGTGGGCGAGCTGATGGAGACGATCCAGAAGGAGATGCTGGAGCGCGCAAGAGCGCATCGTGAGGCACACACTTATGTCGCAACGACCATGGAGGAGTTCGAGAAGCTCTTTACGGAGAAGTCCGGTTTTGTAAAGGCAATGTGGTGCGGAGATCGTGCCTGCGAGGATCTCATCAAGGAGAAACTCAGCGTGACGAGCCGTTGCATGCCGTTTGAACAGGAAAACTTGGCAAGTACCTGCGTATGCTGTGGAAAGCCTGCAAAGAAGATGGTTTATTGGGGAAGGGCATATTAAAGTATGAACTATATCGTATTTGATCTGGAATGGAACCAGAGCAATACGGGGGGGAGTTCAAAGGTCGAGGGGTTACCCTTCGAAATCATAGAGATCGGGGCGGTGAAGCTGTCTGGTGATGGGGCACTGGAGAGCGAGTTCAATGAACTGATCCGCCCTCAGGTATATAAGGAGATGCATCGCATCACGGGGAAAATCATTCATCTGACGATGGAGGAGTTAAAGCACAGCAGGTCATTCCCAGAGGTGGCGACGAGGTTCGAGATGTGGTGCGGGGAGAATCCGTTCCTGTTTTGTACCTGGGGAACGCTGGACGTCATGGAGCTTCAGCGGAACCGAAAGTTCTTTTACATGATGCCTTTGACGGAAAAGCCCATGCCGTATTTGGACGTGCAAAAATTATTTGCGCTCACCTATGATGCAGATGAACCGCGAAAGAGGCGTTCGCTTCAGGATGCCGTGGATTATCTGCAGATCGAAAAGCACGTGCCTTTTCATCGTGCCTTCAGTGATGCGTATTATACGGCGAAGGTATTACAGGTGCTGATGCAGATTAATCCGAAGGTGCTGTCAAGGATTTCCTACGATGTATTTTATCCGCCGACCGACAGGGAGACGGAGGTGCGGCATCAGTTTGACACTTATTTCAAGTATATTTCCAGGACGTTTCCTGGAAAACGGGAGCTCCTTACGGACAAGGAGGTCAGCTCCAGCAAGTGTTATCTCTGTCACCGAAACCTAAAGAAACGGGTGCGGTGGTTTACCACAAACAATCGAAATTATGTCTGTCTTGCGTATTGTGAGGTGCATGGCTATCTCAAGGGAAAGATTCGTGTGAATAAGACGGCGGAGGGAGAGGTATTTGCGGTAAAGACGACGAGGCTGGTGGATGAAGAGACGGCGCGGGACGTCGAACGGAAATGGGAGCGATTGCAGAATTCAAAGAATAAGGACGAGGAATGTATCGTACCTGAGAATAATGAGAATGAAACACTAGACTAAAAGCGCGGGTAGTTACCTGCGCTTTAGTCTTTCTTTGTATCTTCTTTTTGCGGCACGGATCTGTGCCTTGCGTTCTCTTTGCATGTCCTTGGAAAGCTTTAATCCTTTTTTGGAGTATTCATGATTGCGGGAGCTCCGCAGTCCTGGACCAAAGGAGAATTGGAAATTCCTTTGGAGGAAGAGTAGGATGCCAAATAATACCGCGATCACGACAAGTACGATCAAAATGATCTTGATGGTCTTGAAGTTGATAAAGACAAAGGAGGGGGCTTTTTTCTCCGTTTCCTTTGCTTTTGTTTCTTCCGTTTTCTTTTCCTTGGCAGAAGGTGTAGGCGAGGCGGTCTCTTCTGCCTCCGTGCCGGTCTCCTCTGCTTCAAAGGCATAGCCGCTTTGCGTGCCCTTCGTCAGATCCAGCGAAACGGTTCCGACCGGTGTTCCGTGGTAATCATAGGAGATTAGCGCAGCCTGTCCGGGAACATTTGTATCATAGGATATTTCAGAATGCAAATCAGCAAAGCTGGCGGTCTTTGGCAGGATGACGCAAGCCTCCTTATTCAGGGAAAGGATCGGTTCGGTCGCACCAAAGATATCAGTATTGTCATAGAAAAAGCCGATGTTGTCAATGTCGTATTTGGTCTCAGTCTGTGAAATGTTGACTTTATCAAAGTTGCCGAAGCCATATTCAAAGAGTGCGATGGTGTCCTCACTGTACATGGGGTTGTCATCATTCAGGACTACGCAGATTAGACGCAAACCATTTTTTTCTGCACAGGATACCATGGTGTTGTGAGCACTGTCCGTATAACCGGTTTTACATCCAACAAGATATTCATAGGCATATTTGCCACTGGGGATCAGGGGCATCTGGTTCCAGTCCGTCAGGACGCCGTTTGGCTTCTCCACAACGAGCTTAGGTTCAAGCGTGATCTTGTCCAGGTAATCTATGGCGAAGAAGGCACGGCCGATCATGGCAAGGTCGTAGGCGCTGGTGACGTGCTGTTCATTGGGGAGACCATTGGGATTGACAAAGTTGGAATCCACGGCACCGAGCTCCTTGGCGCGCTCATTCATCATGTTGGCAAATTCATCCCAGCTTCCGCCGACGTGAGCGGCGATGGCATAGGCGACTTCATTGGCTGAACGAATGAGTAATGCATTCAGGCAGTCCTCCATGGACAGGGTCCAGCCAGGGTTCATCGCAATGTGATTGCTTCCCTTGGGAATGCTAAAGATGTCATCATGGGAAAAGGTGACGATCTCGTCCAGGGAGCTGTTCTCGTAAGCGAGGAGCGCCGTCAGGATTTTGGTCGTACTAGCGGGATATTGTTGTTTGTGAATGTTTTTTTCGTAGAGGATGGTTCCTGTTTCTGCTTCGATTAAAATAGCGGATTCCGCGCTGACAACAGGACCTGTTGGCCATCCCTGTCTCGCATTGGATTGTATGGCTAACGCCTGATGCTCTGCGATGCGCTTTTCCTTTTCCGTTTGTGTCTTGGTCGCCTGACAGATCAGGGGCTGGGAGAAGGCGAGGCAGATTGCCATGAGGCCGGCAATCAGGCGGGAATGCTTCTTGTAAAACATGTTGTTCTCCTTTTTGTCTTTTCATCATCCCTACTATCTTACTACATTTTTCGTAAAAACCAAAGTAGAAAGTGAAAAATTTAGGAAAAGTTAAGGAAACCTGTTGCCTGTAGGAAAGGGCGACTGGCATGGTTCCTCTTGCCAAGAAGAGGGAGAGTCGGTATAATGAGAAAGGTTCCTCACGATGAAGAAGAAAGTTCGAGTTAGGGTATGGTTCTGACGATAAGAAAAAAGATAGTCGGCTAGGAGAAAGAAAGCCAGCAAGGGATATAAAGTCAGAAGAGGCGAGGTGGAAGCATGAGGCTTAGAAATGTTACGGGTTCTCGGGAAATGATTGCGGAAAGCAGGTTTGTTGTTCCTGAGGAGACGCTGAAGGATATGCCGGGAAAATGGCAGGAGATTTTTGGAAATCATCATCCAATTTACATAGAGATCGGAATGGGGAAGGGAAAGTTTCTCCATACAATGGCGAAGGATCATCCCGGGATCAATTATATCGGAATTGAGAAGTATTCCACGGTACTTCTTCGCGCCGTGCAGAAGATGGAGCAGGAAGAGCTCCCGAATCTCAAGCTGATCCGCATGGATGCGGAGGAGATTGCGGAGGTGTTTGGGCAAGGCGAGGTCGCCAGGATTTATTTGAATTTCTCAGACCCGTGGCCAAAGGACAGGCATGCGAAGAGAAGGCTTCCCTCCAGGGAATTTCTTGCGAGGTATGATCATATTTTGGCGAAGGACGGCCTGATTGAGTTTAAGACGGACAATCGCGCGCTGTTTGATTTTGCCGTGGAGGAGTTAGAACCCGCGGGATGGAAGGCACGTGCCATCACCTATGATTTGCACGCGGATCCTGTCATGATGGAAGGCAATGTCATGACGGAGTATGAGGAGAAATTTTCCGCCATCGGCAACCCCATCTGTAAATATGTGATTACAAGAGCTTAGGAACGTTTGGAATCCTTTTTGAGGTTCATAAATTATGGTTGTAGGGTGTTTGTTGCTTCGCAAATCGGGGTTTGGCAGAATCAATCCTTACGGTTGGGGGATGAAGGTGGTTTGGGTCAAAAATAGTTGGATGCAGGAAGTAAATAAAAAAGCGCCAAGTTTGTAAAAGGACTTGGCGCTTTTGATTTCTTGCAGTTGTTTTATTGATGGAAGAGCTTCTGGTTCTGGTAGTTGGGTTCGCAGGTGAGGTTGACGCCGAGCTTTCGGAACACGCTCATGTCCACGTGGGACAGGATGACGCTGGAGTGTACCTCGGAACCCTTTAATTGCTTGAGCTGCTCGAGCGCGCGTCTTGCTTTGTCGTCGGTTGCGGCGCAGATGGAAAGGGCGATCAGCACCTCGTCCGTGTGGAGTCTGGGGTTCTTATTGCGAAGATGATTGATCTTCAGCTCCTGTATCGGCTCAATGATGGTCGGGGAGAGAAGCAATACTTCGTCCTCTATGCCTGCCAGCACCTTTAGGACGTTTAGCAGCATGGCGGAGGAAGCACCGAGAAGCTCGCTGGTCTTTCCGGTAATGATTCTTCCGTCGGGAAGCTGGATTGCGGCAGCAGGCTCTCCGGTAAGCTCTGCCTTGGTCGTTGCCGCGCTGATGACGGGACGATCCGCGGGAGTAACGCCTGCCTGATTCATGAGGAGCTCAAGCTTTAAGATCTGGTCATCATCAGCCATGCCTTGACGCTTTAAGCACATGGTATTGTAATAGCGGCGGACGATTTCCTGCTTTGCGGCTTCTCTTACGGCCTCATCATCCACGATGCCATAGCCCGCCATGTTGACGCCCATGTCTGTCGGGGATTTGTAGGGACACTCGCCCATGATCTTTTCGAACATGGCACGAAGTACGGGGAAGACCTCAACGTCGCGGTTGTAGTTGATCGTGGTTTCACCATATGCTTCCAGATGGAAGGGATCGATCATGTTGACGTCGTTTAAGTCAGCCGTTGCAGCCTCATAAGCGAGGTTCACGGGGTGCTTGAGAGGGATGTTCCAAATCGGGAAGGTCTCGTATTTTGCATAGCCGGCCTTGATGCCGCGCTTATATTCGTGATAGAGCTGGGAGAGGCAGGTTGCCATTTTACCGCTGCCAGGTCCGGGAGCCGTAATCACGACAAGGGATTTCGTGGTCTCAATATAGTCGTTCTTTCCGTAGCCCTCATCGCTGACGATCAGCGGAATGTTGGAGGGATAGCCGGGAATGGGATAATGGCGATACACCTTTAAGCCCAAGGATTCCAGCTTTTTCTGATAAGCGATGGCACTAGGCTGACCGGAAAACTGGGTCAGGCAAACGCTTCCGACGTAAAGGCCATATCCGCGAAACGCATCAATCAGGCGAAGCACGTCCAGATCGTAGGTGATGCCGAGGTCGGAACGCATTTTATTTTTTTCGATGTCAGACGCATTAATGACGATGACGATTTCTGCCTGATCCTTCAGCTGTACCAGCATGTTGATCTTGCTGTCGGGCTTAAAGCCGGGAAGCACGCGGGACGCATGGTAATCGTCAAACAGCTTTCCGCCAAACTCGAGGTAGAGCTTTCCGCCAAAGGCAGCGATGCGTTCCTTGATGCGCTCTGACTGCAATTGTAAATATTTGTCGTTGTCAAATCCTAGTTTTGCCATTTTTAACAACCTTTCCTTCTCATTCGAATCATTCCATGAAAGCCAAAAAGAGCGCCGAATGAACGCTCCGTAAAAATCATACCTAAAACGAAGTCAAAAATCAATGACTAATCGCAAAAAACATAAAAATATGTTCCAATTTATGCTTCTTTTAGGGAGACTTCACATATTTTTCACATTTCCTCTATTGATTTATGAGTTTCTTATCCCTATAATAAGATGAGAGAAATTGAGAAATTCGCTCATACTAATGACGTAGAGAATGCTTTGACAAGGATGGAATCACATGGACAATCAAAATAATAACGGAGGGAACCAACCACAAAAACAGCCGAATCTTGCGCTGCTCATCATGCTGATCCTGGGATCGGTGCTTTTGGCGTTTGTGTTCTATACCGCTTTTTTCAGCGGGAAACAGCAGGAGCGCGTAAAGTATACGGAGTTCCTGGAGGATTTGAAGGCCGATAAGGTAAAGAGTGTTAAAATTGCTGACACGCGTGTCATGACGGTCGTACTCAAGGGCGACAGTCAGGCACAGAGTGAGACGGAGACGCAGTATCCCTATTACAGCCGTTTTTTGAATCAGGTGAGGGAGCTGAACAATACCTATGAGACCATGTTGGCAGAGGACATGGATACCCTGATGGCCAGACTCGAGGAGTATGGCGTGGAGGGTGAATTTGTCTCCAGCGGCAACGGGAATTATATTTTGGAGCTGCTTTTGACGGTGGTGCTTCCCATTGCGCTGGTATGGATTCTTCTTTCGTTTTTGTTCCGAAAGATGGGCGGCGGTGGCGTCGGCCCCATGGGCATTGGCAAATCCAATGCCAAGGTTTACGTGCAGAAGGAGACCGGAGTTACATTTAAGGACGTGGCAGGCGAGGATGAAGCGAAGGAGTCTCTGGTAGAGGTCGTGGATTTCCTGCACAATCCTCAGAAATACTCCAAGATTGGTGCGAGATTGCCGAAGGGCGCGCTGCTTGTCGGCCCTCCCGGAACCGGTAAGACGCTTCTTGCAAGAGCCGTTGCGGGCGAGGCACACGTGCCGTTCTTCTCCCTGACGGGTTCGGATTTTGTGGAATTATATGTCGGCATGGGTGCAAGCCGCGTGCGTGACCTGTTTAAGGAGGCAAATAAGAATGCCCCTTGTATTATCTTCATCGATGAGATTGATGCCATTGGACGAAGCCGTGATTCGAAGTACGGCGGAGGCAACGAGGAGCGCGAGCAGACCTTGAATCAGCTCCTTTCGGAGATGGATGGTTTTGACAGCTCTAAGGGTATTTTGATGATCGGTGCGACAAACCGCCCCGAGATTTTGGATAAGGCGCTTCTTCGTCCCGGCCGTTTCGACAGAAGAATTATTGTGGATAAGCCGGATTTGAAGGGTCGTGTTGAGATCTTGAAGGTGCATGCCAAGGACGTCAAGATGGATGAAACCGTGGATCTGGATGCCATTGCACTGGCAACCAGTGGCGCGGTTGGTTCTGACCTTGCAAACATGATCAATGAGGCTGCCATCAATGCCGTCAAGGAAGGCAGGGAGTACGTAAGCCAGAAGGATCTGTTTGGGGCCGTGGAGGTTGTGCTGGTTGGTAAGGAAAAGAAGGACCGCATCATGAGTCCTGAGGAGCGCAAGATTGTCTCCTATCATGAGGTAGGCCATGCGCTGATCAGTGCACTGCAAAAGAATTCCGAACCCGTACAGAAGATTACGATCGTGCCCCGTACCATGGGTGCGCTCGGTTATGTCATGCACGTGCCTGAGGAGGAGAAATATCTGAATTCCGAGGCAGAGCTTCGTGACATGCTGGTGGGCCTGCTCGGCGGACGTGCGGCAGAGGAGATCGTCTTCGATTCCGTGACGACCGGCGCGGCAAATGACATTGAACGTGCGACGGACATCGCAAGGAACATGATCACGCGCTTTGGCATGAGCAAGAAGTTTGGCCTGATGGGCCTTGCTACCGTAGAGAGCCAGTATTTGGAGGGCAGAACGGCGCTGAACTGTAGTGATGCCACGGCAGCAGAGATTGATGCCGAAGTGGTTGCGCTCCTCAAGGAGAGCTATGAGAAGGCGCTGGAAATGCTTCGTGAGAATCGGGAGCTGATGGATAAGATCGCCGCCTTCCTGATTGAGAAGGAGACCATTACCGGTAAGGAGTTTATGGAAATCTTCCGCAGGGAGAAGGGCCTGCCTGAGCCCGAGGAAAAGGCAAAGACAAGCGATGCGAATGTGAAGGAGACCAATCAGACGCAAGGGAGTCTGGCAAGCGATTCTGACGGAGACGGTCACGCAAAAGAGGACAATCAGTCCGTAAAGGATTCTCAGGAGACGGCAACGGAGCAGGAGGCAGAGAAAAAACCGGAAGTACCGTCCTATTTGAAAAATAGTGAGCCGGCAGATGACAGGCCTGTAGGACGCTTTTCTAACAGAAGATTAGATGAATAGGAAATAAAAGTAAAAGCCGCCGTGAATGAGGCATCATTCATGGCGGTTTTTGCATATTAAAAAATTAGGAGATTTGATAAAAAAATGACAAAAACCATTGCCGGTGCATTGAAATATCCATGGGAAAATGTTACGATGTTACGTGGATATGGTGAGGTATGGTATTTGATTCTGTTGGGGTGGAGATTGTGCACGAGAGAAAGACGTATCAAATTGTTTTGTTCGTGATCATTATGATCGCGATGAATTATGTTGGAAAGAGCGTGGCGGATCATTTTTCATTGCCAATTTGGCTGGATTCCCTTGGAACGATCGTCACGGCTTATGTTTGTGACCCATTTTGCGGTGCCGTGGTTGGACTTTCAGGAAATCTTTTATATGCATTTAAGGATCCGTTGTCTTTATTATATGGCTTCACTGGCATTGCCATTGGCCTTAGCGTTGGCTTTTGTGCGAGAAGAAAATGGATGGAGACCTTATTTGGCACCTTGACGTCCAGCGTCATTGTTACGATCTGCTCCGTGGTTATTTCTGCGCCCATTAACTTGCTTGTTGGCAACGGCATGGTCGGAAACATGTGGGGTGACGGCGTGGTCTCCTATCTTCTGGAGCATGACGTACATCCCTATCTGGCAAGCGCGGTGGGTGAATTCTATGTCGATTTTCTGGACAAATTTATCTCCCTTTTACTTCTTTTCCTGATGATTCAGTACTTTCGGTTTCGGCGAAAGAAATTACAGGGCGCGGCACTTCTTTTTGTGGCGATGCTGTCTGCCGTCGTGCTTCTTTGGGGTGACGTGGCGCTGGCGAATGACATCAACAATAATAACATCCAGACGATTTATAGTAGCGACAATGGTCTTCCTTGCGGGGAAGCAAATGACGTTGCGCAGACCAATGACGGTATTCTGTGGATTGGAACCTATGCCGGCCTGTATCGGCACAATGGCAGTGAATTCAGGCTGATGAGTGAGTATTCGTCCGTCAGAAACGTCAACTGTCTCTATGTGGACGAGGAGGGCAGACTTTGGATTGGCACCAATGATAACGGCGTGTCCATTGTCATCAACGAGCGATTGGCCAATGTCATCGACGTGGAGAACGGACTGCCTGCAAATTCCGTGCGAAGCATCACGATGTCCTCGGAGGGCTATTATTACGTGGGAACGACGTCGAGCATGATGGTGTTGACGCTGGATGGCGGCATGGAAATCGTCGCGGAGCTGCCACAGATTATTTACGCGCACAGTATTTCCAGGGGGGCAGATGGGCTGGTCGCCGCAGCGACAAATGATGGCGACGTGTTTTTGATTCGTGGAACGGAGATTCTGGCATCGCTTCGCCTGGATGCGGAGCAGGAGATTTATACCTGTGTACGGTTTGATGACAGCGGCATGCTTTATGCGGGAACCTCTTCGAATCACATCTATTGCTATGACATTTCTTCTGGAGACTTTGTGCAAAAGGGGATAATTAACTGTAAGGAGCTGAATCACATTAATACCATTCAGTTTCTGGAGAATGGGATCATGTATGTCTGCTCGGATGCAGGCGTGGGCTATCGGGATCGCAATCATTTGTTTCACTTGCTCAACATTGATGGATTTCGCAATTCTGTGGATAACATGACAGTGGATTATCAAGGAAACCTTTGGTTTTCCTCTTCAAGACTGGGACTTCTCAAGCTTTCCATGTCTCCTTTCTCTGACATCTATCGTTCTGCGGGAATGCAGGGAGAAGTTGTGAATGCCGTTACGAAATGGCAGGGAAAGCTCTATGTTGGCACGGACGTAGGTGTCGACATAATTGATCAAAGGTTTAACAGAGGGCAGGAGAATGAATTGACGGAGCTTCTTGATGGCGTCCGCATTCGCTGCCTGATGGCGGACAGCCACGGAGATCTGTGGATCTGTACGTATGGTAAGGGCATGCTGCGCGCTGAAAAGAATGGAAGGATTACGCACTTTGACGGAACCAACGGGAGCTTTGGCGACTGGGCGAGAGTTGCCATTGAATTGTCCGACGGAAGCATTGCGGCGTCCAGCGACGTGGGACTTGGCATCTTTCAGGGAAATGAACTGGTGAAGAAAATTGGCTTTGAGGATGGCCTAAGCACGGCGATGATCCTTTGTTTGACAGAACTGTCGGACGGCAGGCTTCTCTGTGGAACGGATGGTGACGGAATTGCCATCGTCAAGGATGGAAAACTGGCGGGACATCTTTCGAGAAAGGATGGCCTTAGTTCGGACGTCATTTTGAGGATTGTTGAGGATCCGGTGGAACCCGGAGCCTACATTGTAACCAGTAATGGGCTATGCTATATGGATGGGGAAAACAAGATTCGCCTGTTGGAGGGCTTTCCCTATTATAATAATTATGACGTTTGGGCGATGAAGGACGGAACGCTGTTTGTCCTGAGCAGCGGCGGCATTTACGTGACCGAGCGTCAGGAACTATTTCAGACGGATGAAAAGCCGGAATACGAGCTGTTGGATGCCAAGCGAGGCTTAAATTTTGCGCTCACGGCGAATTCCTGGGATTACATGGAGGAAAACGGGGATTTGTATCTGTCTTGCGACAGCGGCGTTTACTGCTTTAACATTCATAATTATGGCGAAGCCAGGAGATCCTACCGAATGAAGATTTCCTCCATCTATCTGGACGGCGCGGCGCATGAATTGGAGCGTGGAGATGCATTTCGCATTGGCAGGGATGTCTCCAAGATAGAAATTTTCCCTGAAATTATCAATTATACCGCAAATGATCCGAATGTCAGCTATTATCTTGAGGGCTTTGATTCTGCGCCAAACATGACACAGCAGAGCGCCTTATCGAGCATTACCTATACGAATCTCCCCGCAGGAACCTATCTGTTCCATCTCAGCGTATTGGACAGCAAGGGTGAGAAAAAGCTGGAGGAAAGCGTATACAAGATTATTAAGGAGCAAGAGTTATATGACACGGGATGGTTCCACGGATATATGTTGGTGGTTGCCATGCTGGCAGTGGCTTGGCTTACCTGGTTTATTGTACGAACGCAGATTCAGCGGACCATCAACTTCCAGAAAAAAGAGTTGGAATTTGCGAAAAATCAGGTGAAGATGGGAAATGAAACCATTCTTGCCATTGCAAAGACCGTGGACGCTAAGGATGAAAACACGAGTCAGCATTCGCAGCGTGTATCGGATTACAGCGTTCTGATCGCGGAGGCGCTTGGCTTTAGCGTAGAGGAGCAGGAAAACATTCGCAAGGCCGCGCTGCTTCATGACATCGGTAAAATAGGCATTCCTGACAAGGTGCTGAACAAGGCGGATCGATTAGATGATGACGAATATGCCATCATGAAGTCTCACGTCATCCGGGGTGCTGAGATTCTCAAGGACTTTACGATTGTGGAGCATGCGACCGACGGAACGAAGTATCATCATGAGAGATATGACGGAACGGGATATCCGAACGGCCTCAAGGGCGAGGAAATTCCGTTGTACGGAAGAATTATCGGCGTGGCGGACGCATTTGATGCCATGACGGCAAATCGTGTCTACAGAAAGAAATTACCGTTTGACATGGTGCTGGAGGAGTTTAAGAACGAAAGCGGGAAGCAATTTGATCCGAAGCTGGTCGACATTATGTTTGACCTGATTCGGAAAGGGAAGATCAAGGTGGACGAACTGTATGAAACGCACGTCACGCTTCCTGCGTGGTTGCTTGAAAACAAGGAGGGCAGGGATCAATGAAGAGAATGAGAATGGTAACCGTGATCACTGCCCTGACCGTCATCTGTATTTATGCAGTCATCACTTTTTTCTTCCTGAGGGATGAGGAGAGCGAGAGAACCATTAAGGTTGGCTTTGTTTATGATGGAGATGAAAGTGCTCCCTATACCTATAATTTTATTCGTGCCCAGAAAAAGCTTGATGATTATGATTTTGGCGGAAGGGTGACGACGGTTGCGAAGGTCAATATTCCGGAAGCCAAGGGGGAGCAGGCAATCAGGGAGCTGATCGAAGAGGGCTGTGACCTAATTATTACCAATAGCTATGGCTACGAGGAGACGGCGAAGCGCATGGCGAAGGAATTCCCGGAGGTTCAGTTTTGTCAGGCAACGGGAGATAATGCCAATGAGGATCCCGTTCCCAATTATCATACCTTCATGGGCGAGATTTATCAGGGCAGATATGTTACGGGAATTGTTGCCGGCATGAAGCTGAAGGAAATGATTGACGAGGGCGTGATCAGCGCGGAGGAGGCAAGGATCGGATTTGTTGGCGCCTATCCGTATGCAGAGGTAATCTCTGGCTACACGGCATTTTTCCTCGGCGCAAGAAGCATTGTGCCAACGGTGACCATGGATGTCATGTATACTAATACCTGGACGAGCTACACTCTGGAGAAGAATTGCGCAGAAACGCTAATTGAAGATGGCTGCGTGATCATTGCACAGCATTCTGATACGATTGGTCCTGCCGTGGCCTGCGAAAATGCAGCCGAGCATGGTAAGACGGTATATCACGTCGGTTATAATCAGAGCATGATTGACATTGCGCCCACCACCTCTTTGGTGAGTGCCAGAATCAATTGGTCAGTTTATGTTTTTTCGGCCATGAATGCCGTGCTGAATGATGAACCGATTGAAAAAAGGATTCGGGGAAACGTGCACGGTCATGACGTGGGGGCCGGATTTGAACAGGATTGGATACAGATCCTGGACATCAATGGCTTAATCGTTGCCGAGGGCACGGAGAAGGCCGTGGAGGATGCCATTGAAAAGCTAAAAAAGGGTCAAATCGATGTTTTTCAGGGAAATTATGTCGGCGTGAATCCATATGATCCTAATGACGTGTACGATCTAAGGGAAGGCTATGAGGAGAATAAGGATGCCTCGGCTCCATCCTTCCATTACGTTCTGCGTGACGTGATTCATATCAGGGAGTAAGGTTACGATTGAAATTTTTTAGGAAATGCTTGCAAAAAAATAACTTTTCGGCTAGAATAGAGTACGCTATGGAGATGTACCCAAGTGGTTGAAGGGTCCGCACTCGAAATGCGGTAGGTCGCGCAAGCGGCGCCGGGGTTCAAATCCCCGCATCTCCGCTCGTTCTTTCGGGAAGTCCTGGAATGGGGTATGTGTTTACGAATGCATACTTAGGAGAGCCAGAGAAATCTGGCTCTCTTTTAGCGCTCTGTTTTCCTGGCTGGTAGCAGGGATTTTTTTTCAGTTTCAAGTTGTCTCTTTGGGAAAAATAGGTTATACTATTAAAGGATTGTTGTATCGCCACAACGGCAATCCCCAAAATGAAATTAAGCACCATTACGGAACCAAAAGAGGATGCGGAACGGAGGAGAAAATGAAGAGAATCGGCATGTTGACCAGCGGCGGCGATTGTCAGGCGTTAAATGCGGCTATGCGCGGTGTGGTAAAGACCCTTGTAAACAGCAGGCAAAAGGTTGAGATCTATGGTTTTCTGGATGGCTATCGCGGCCTGATCTATGGAAATTATCGGACACTTGCAGGCAGTGAGTTTTCGGGAATTCTGACCAAGGGCGGCACGATTCTTGGAAGCTCCAGAACCCCGTTTAAGACGATTCAGGAGCCGGATGAGAATGGCCTCGATAAGGTCGCTGCCATGATTAAGAATTACCAGAAGCTAAAGCTGGATTGTCTGGTGATTCTTGGCGGAAATGGAACGCATAAGACGGCAAACCTGCTTCGCGAGAAGGGGTTGAACGTCGTGACGCTTCCGAAGACCATTGACAATGACCTGTGGGGAACGGACATGACGTTCGGCTTCCAAAGTGCGGTTAACGTTGCAACGAGTGCGATCGATTGCATCCATACGACGGCTGCTTCTCATGGACGTGTATTTATTGTAGAGGTCATGGGACATAAGGTTGGGTTCCTGACGCTGAATGCCGGCATGGCGGGCGGTGCGGACATCATTCTGATTCCTGAGATTCCTTATGACATTAATAAAGTAATCAAGAAGATTGAGGATCGTGAGAAGAATGGAAGCCGCTTCACCATCATTGCGGTGGCGGAGGGTGCCATTTCTAAAGAAGACGCAAAGCTGTCCAAGAAGGAATATAAGAAAAAGCTGTTGAACAATCCATATCCGTCGGTTTCCTATGAGATCGCGGCGCAGATACAGGAGAAGACGGGACGGGAGATCCGCGTGACGGTTCCGGGACATACGCAGAGAGGCGGAAGCCCTTGTCCTTATGATCGTGTGTTTGCAAGTCGTCTTGGCGCGGAAGCGGGCGAGATGATTTTGAACGGTGAGTATGGTTTCATGGTGGGCTATAAGAATCGTGAGATCGTCAAGGTTCCGCTCGAAGAGGTGGCTGGAAAGCTGAAGATGGTGGATCCGAACTCTACCATTGTAAAAGAAGCAAAGCTCATGGGAATTTCCTTTGGAGATTAATGACCCTGAGCGAAAAACAGTATTGAGGGTGTTAAAGCATGTCATATACGGCGCTATACCGAAAATTCCGACCGGCTTCCTTCGCAGAGGTCAAGGGTCAGGACCATATTGTTACGACCCTGAGAAACCAGTTGAAGGCGGGAAGAATTGGTCATGCGTATCTCTTTACGGGAACCAGGGGAACGGGAAAAACCTCCGTGGCGAAGATTTTTGCGAAGACGGTAAACTGCGAGAATCCCACGGAGGATGGCCCCTGCGGAGAGTGTCGCACCTGTAAGGCAATTGCGGCAGGCGCGAGCATGAACGTCATTGAGATTGACGCTGCGTCGAATAATGGCGTGGATAACATTCGTGAGATTGTGGATGAGGTTTCTTATTCCCCGGCGGAAGGAAAGTACAAGGTGTATATCATCGATGAGGTACACATGCTTTCCATCGGGGCATTTAACGCGCTCTTAAAAACCTTGGAGGAGCCGCCCGCATATGTCATTTTTATCTTGGCAACGACGGAGGTGCATAAGCTTCCCATTACGATTTTGTCCAGATGTCAGCGGTATGACTTTAAACGAATTTCCATTGACACCATTGCAGATCGCATGCGGGAGCTGGTGGACGCAGAGAATGTCAAGGTGGAGGATAAGGCGCTTCGCTATATCGCGAAGATGGCGGATGGTTCGATGCGTGATGCCTTGAGCTTGCTGGATCAGTGTATTGCCTTCCATCTGGGAAATGAGCTGACCTATGACATGGCGCTGGACGTGCTGGGTGCCGTGGACAATGCCGTGTTCAGTGATCTTCTCAGACACGTTATGGAGCGGGACGCACTTGGGTGCATAAAGCTTTTGGAAGACATTGTCATGCAGGGCAGGGAGCTGACGCAGTTTGTTACGGACTTTACCTGGTATTTACGAAATTTAATGTTGGTGCAGGCTTCCGATCATCTGGAGGACGTCATTGACGTGTCCTCAGAGCATCTGGCAAGATTGAAGGAGGAGGCGGAAAGCCTTAGCTTTGATCAAATTAGCCGATACATCCGTATTTTTTCAGATCTGGCGGGTCAGATCAAATATGCGTCTCAGAAGCGTATTTTGGTAGAAATTGCACTGATCAAGCTGTGCAGGCCGCAGATGGAAACCTCAAACGATGCCATGCTGGATCGCATTCGGCAGGTGGAGGAGAAGGTGGACGAGGTTCGGCAGGGCGGTTTTGTCATGCCCGCAAATGCCGGAGCGGTTGCAGGCAGCCAGCTGGGCGCAGGCAATGGCGCAGGTGCCATGGCGGAAAGACCTAAGCTGGAGAAGGCCGTGCCTGAGGAGGTACAGGAGGTTGTCCGAAACTGGATGGGGATCGTCGGGAATGCCGAGGTGCCCATGAAGCTGTATCTGAAGGGCGCAAAGCTGAGCCTGGGGCAGGAAAATCAACTGATCGTTGCCGTGGAGGACGGGCTGAAATATGATTATTTTGAGCGCGATCCTCAGACGGTGGAACAGCTGGAGCGCCTGATTGAGGACTTTTGCGGGAAATCCGTAAAGGTGATCATGAAGTCCTACGTGGACGCAAACGATTTTGAAAACCATTTCGTGGATCTGACAAAGGTGATACAGATGGAGATAGAAGAAGAGGAGGAATAGATCATGGCAAAGCGCGGAGGAGGATTTCCCGGAGGAATGATGCCCGGCAGCATGAATAATCTGATGAAGCAGGCACAGCGCATGCAGCGTCAGATTGAAGATGGACAGAAGGAACTGGAGACGAAGGAGTTTACCGCGACGACTGGCGGCGGCGCCGTAACGGCAACCGTAAACGGGAAAAAGGAATTGCTCTCTATTAAGCTTTTGGAGGACATTGTGGATCCCGAGGACATTGAGACCCTGCAGGATTCCATCGTGGCAGCAGTGAATGAGGCAATCAAGCAGGCGGAAGCAGCAAATGAGGAGTTGATGAGCAAGATGAGCGGCGGCTTCGGGGGTCTGGGAGGATTACCCTTTTAATGAACTTATATAGTGGACACATTAACAAATTGATTGATGAGCTTGCATCCCTGCCGGGAATCGGCAACAAATCAGCGCAAAATCTTGCATTTCATCTGATCAACATGCCGCAGGACAAGGTAAATCGTCTGGCAAACGTGATGATGGAGACGAGGGCGAAGGTTTGCTATTGTAAGGAATGCTGCACCTTGACGGATAAGGAGCTGTGTCCCGTCTGTGCCAATGATAGGCGTAATCATAAGGTAATCATGGTCGTGGAGGATCCCAGGGATATGGCGGCCTATGAAAAGACGGGAAAGTTCGAGGGAGTATATCACGTGCTACATGGTGCGATTTCACCGATGCTTGGCATTGGACCGCAGGAAATCCGGCTGAAGGAGCTTTTGGAGCGACTGAAGGGCGACGTGGAGGAGGTTATTATCGCAACCAATTCGAATTTGGAGGGCGAATCCACCGCCATGTACGTCAGCAAGCTGATTAAGCCTACGGGCATTAAGGTGACGAGAATCGCAACGGGCGTTCCGGTAGGCGGAGATTTGGAGTACATTGATGAGGTTACCCTGACGAGGGCACTGGACGGAAGGGTGGAGCTGTAGCTTCGCCCGGAAATGAGGAAGGTTGAGAAAATGGCGGTAGAGGTACGGAATTTTGGAACGGCAAAGGATGGCCGTGAAATCAAACTATTTACAATCAAGAATAAGAAGGGCATGCAGGCGGCCGTGACGAACATCGGTGCCATTCTGGTGAGACTGCTTGTTCCGGATGCAAGAGGAACCTTGGATGATCTTGTCCTGGGCTTTGATTCGGGCGAGGAGTATTATGATAACGGCAGTTTTTTTGGCGCCGTAATCGGTCCCAATGCAAATCGCATTGGAGGCGCAAGCTTTGAAATTGACGGCGTAAAGTATCAGCTGGCGGTAAATGACGGGCCTAACAACCTGCACAGTGATTTTGAAAAGGGTTATCACAAGGCCATCTGGGATGCTCAGGTCGGCGAAAACAGTGTATCCTTCTCTTTGGAGGACACGGATGGAAACATGGGCTTCCCCGGAAACAAAAAGATTCAGGTGACTTATACGCTGGATGAGAATCATGGTCTGGAGCTTCATTATCATGCAAGCAGTGATAAAAAGACGGTTCTTAATTTGACGAATCATTCGTATTTTAATTTGGACGGGCACGGCTCGGGAACGATTGAGGATCATGAACTGACCTTGAACTGCAGCAAATATACGCCCGTGGTTCGCGGCGCCATTCCGACCGGAGAACAGGCACCGGTTGCAGGAACATTTATGGATTTTACGCAGTCTAAGGTGATTGGCAAAGAAATCAATGAGCCCTGGGAGCAGCTGCTTTTGACGAAGGGCTATGATCACAACTGGATCATTGACGGCGCAGACGGCACGCTTCGCCAGATAGCCACGGTGAAGGGACCTAAAAGCGGGCGCGTGATGAAGGTTTATACGACGCTTCCCGGCGTACAGTTCTATGCGGGTAACTGCATTGCCCCCGTAAAGGGAAAGGATGGAGTCAACTACGCACCCCGCATGGGTCTATGCCTTGAGACCCAGTATTATCCTGACACGGTTCATCAGCCGGAATTCCCCTCCTGCATCTTCGGGGAGGGCAGGGAATATGATTCCGTGACGGTTTATCGCTTTGAATAAGCCTTCAGAATGGTTCTGAGGCAGAATCCTGTCGAATTCTTTTAAGGAATCCACGACAAAGAATGATAAAAAACCTCCTATGCCAATGCTATGATGTAGCAAAAAGGCATGGGAGGTATTTTTTATGGATTTACCAAAAAACGTAACACAGATTGGCGAAGCGGATGCAGCGTGCAAGATTTACGTGGAGGATTACGTGGTTTCGTATTTGAAGCAACTCAATCCTCTTGCGAGGGACAAGACCATGGCAGCCGCATTGTACGGGAAGAGAAAATCTGAGGATGGAAAGAACTATCTGTTTGTCTATGGCGCGGGAAAGCTGGACTTTATCCAAAAGGAGACGAAGCATCTCTCCCAGGCTCAGCTGCAGGAAATCGAGAGAATTCGCCGCATGTATTTTGCGGAATATGAGTTCTTGGGCTATCGCATTTTGGACGGGGAGATGGTGGAGGGCTTTCATGTCTGCGAGCAGGAGACTTGCAGATATGTCGCCGGTTATGCACAATTTTATGAGAAAAATGAGGCCATGTTATCTTATATGCTGGAATCAAGACAGGTAGAAGCAACGCCTGAGGCCGTCAACAATGAAAAATATGATGCCGCAAGAAATCGGCAGGAAAAGCGCAGGGCGAAATATACGCATCACTATGAGCCGCAGGAGGAAGAAACAGGAAACGCAAGGGCGCGGAAGGGCGGCCTGCAGGTCGCGGCTGTGGCTGTTTTGGCGTTGCTTTGCGCACTGGGACTTGCCATGAATTCCTCCGTCTTGGAGGAGCATGGAATTTCCTGGGACAAGCTAAAGACCGAGTTTCGGGAGAAAAAGCTATCGGGTTTGACGGCGGTTTCCGGGCAGAGCGTGGTGATTGATGAAGAAACGGAGACTACGGCGACGGCAGCACTTGGAAAGGCGGAGGTTGGTGAACCTAAGATGGCCGGGAAACCAGAGGGCAGCGGAAGCGTCGCAGAGCTTTCAAGGCAGGATGGAGAGGAAGGCCAGGCGGGAGAAGCAAGCCAGCAGGCGGCGCAAGGCCAGGCGGGAGAAGCAAGCCAGCAGGCGGCGCAAGGCCAGGCGGGAGAAACAAGCCAGCAGGCGGCGCAAGGCCAGGCGGGAGAAGCAAGCCAGCAGGCGGCGCAAGGCCAGGCGGGAGAAGCAAGCCAACAGGCGGCACAAGGCCAGGCTGGTGCGGAGCAAACACAAAAGAGCGTGACGGCAGATGGAACGAAGCAGGAAGGAAAGGATATGACGAAAACGGACACGCAGGAAGGGCAAAACGCGGCAGGAAATGGAGCTTTGGGAGAAAAGAAAAGTACGGAAGCTGATGGGCAGAAGGATAATGGAACGACGGGAACGGCAGAAGCCAACGGGCAGAAGGATGGCAAGGAGGCACAGAGGCAGCCGGAAATCTATGTTGTTTGCGCGGGTGACACCTTGACGGGAATCAGTATTCGAACCTACGGAAGTGAAAAATACATAAAAACGATATGCCAGTACAATTCCATTAAGAACCCGGATGAAATTAAAATCGGACAAAAAATAATTCTACCATAAATGATAAGTTATGATATAATTGTCAGCGAGGGACGTGCCGAAGGCACGCCATAAAAAGTTTGAGAATTATGAAATGACGTAAACTTATTTTCGAAAGAGGATTTGCAATGGCAAAGATAACAAATTTCAATGAGGAACGCGAGAAGAGAAGAAGTGATGCCAGGGAAAGACAAGATCAGGCAGAACAGAAAATTGCAAGGCATAAGCTGTTTCGCCTGATCCGCATTCTTGTGATTATTACCATTCTTGTTGGCACCGGCATTTTTATGTATGTCAGATATCGCGGGAAAATATATGTGGGATATGACGTCATCAATTCCGTGGAGAGGACAAAGGTGGATGGCGCAAAGGACGTCAAGCTGGGGAACTCCGTACTGACTTATAGCCGAGATGGCGCACACAGCGTTGACGTGAAGGGTGTCATGACATGGAACCAAAGCTTTGAAATCCAGGACATTCAGCTTGCCATCTGCAGAAATGTCTGCGCCATCTGTGGATATAACGGGCATGAAATTTTTGTACAGAGCTCGGAGAATCAGCTGGGGCAGATTCAGACAAACCTGCCGATTAAAAACCTTACGGTGGCAGCGACGGGAAGGGTGACGGCCGTACTTGAGGACACGAACGTCATGTGGCTGAACACCTATGAACCAAGTGGGCAGAACATTTATGAAGGACAGTTTCACATGAGTCAGAGCGGTTACCCCTGTGCAATTTCCCTTTCACCGAATGGGGATCTTTTGGCCGTAAGCTTTATCTTTGTGGAGGAAGGAAGCTATGTCACCAACATTGCATTCTATAATTATGGACCCGTTGGTGATAATCAGAGTGATCAGCTGGTAAGCACCTTTACTTACCGCGACATGATTGTGCCGGAGATTCATTTCATGACAAACGGGGCAGCCTTTGCAGTCGCTGACAATCGATTGATGTTTTACTCCGGCGAGCAGGTTCCGACCACGAAGAAGGAGCACATTTTGGACAGGGAGATTAAAGCGGTTTATTATAACCAGAATTATGTCGGGCTCATTTTTGCCTCAGACCGCGCAGATGCAAAGTACGTGCTTAGGATTTATGATACTGCGGGAGAGAATGTCGCTGAGCGGTATTTTGACATGGATTATTTAGGAGTGTTTTTTGAACAGGGAACCTACGCACTTTATAATAGTACGGATTGTATGATTTATACCATGGCGGGGGGATGCAAGTACGAAGGAAAGTTTGATAAGCCGATTTCCTTAATGCTTCCGACGGAGACGCCTTACCGATATCGCGTGGTAACGGATACTTCCATTGATACGATCCAACTGAAATAATGCCTGGTTTCCGCAGTGATTTTAATGCGTGATATGGAGTACTGGAAAGAGATGATTCACTTAGACGGAACAAATGAAAAGGCACAAGGGAGGAGATAAACATGAATCTTTTGCTGATTGCGGTACTTGCCGTGCTGATCATAAAGATTCGAAGCGGATATAAAAGGGGAATGGTGAAGGAAGTCATTATGCTCGCTTCCCTGATCATCCTTTGCATTACCGTGGCTCTGATCACGAATGCCATGAAGAGCTACCAGCAGGGTCAGATTTTCAATACCATACTTATGGTATTCATGCTGACGATTCTTGGCGTCGTTCAATTCGTGCTAAAGCCGGTCTTTTTCTCGGCAAAATTGGTGGTAGAGCTTCCAATTGTCAGCTGGGCGGATAAGATGCTGGGTATTCTTGTCGGAATTCTGGAGACGATACTGCTTCTGTGGACGCTGGATTTCTTTGTCATGATTATGGACATGGGTGGGATCAGCGAACAGATTTTAGAGTGGACAAGGAGCAACCTTGTCCTGAAATGGTTTTTTGAGAATAACTATTTGGCTTACTTCCTTCAGACGATTAGCCAAAAAGTAAGCTTTCTTCCACACCTTTTGTAATTTTTTGAAAAACCATTGAAAATTTTTTAAAAAGCTGTTGACAACAGGATTTAGCCGTGGTATTATAACAAAGCTGTCGCAAAGAACTGAGACGGCAACGCACCTTGATAAGTAAACAACAATGCAACCCTGAAGATTCCAGAGAGAAGGCTCTTAGGCAGCCTGATTTCTGAGATTTCAGAGAACGAATACCTAAACAAGAACAGTAAAAGCCAGATTAACAAGTAACGTTGATCCGGCCGGAAAAAACTTTTTATTGAGAGTTTGATCC
>JAFXQK010000009.1 GCA_017527205.1 Lachnospiraceae bacterium
ATCGTTGCTGTTGTCCGCCGGATGTTTCTCCCGGAAGTTTGTCTCTTAACTCTTCAATGCCCATTCTTTCCAGACATTCCATAACGACCCTTTTTCTGTCTCTGACATTCCTTGCCCTTAATGACAATTCAACATTTTCATGCATGCTATATTTTTCCATCAAAGCAAAATGTTGAAACACAAAACTCACATTTTTTCTTCGGAATGCTTCAAGCTCTTTTTCCCTTATTTATGGCATATAACTTTGCAGATTGAATCACGTATATATAATACGTGCCTGTTCCATATTCCGTAAGCCACAGACTCGTTTCTGAATTGACAATAAACTCCTTTATTGATGACAAACACTATTCCGTTAAATACAGCTTCACCCTCTCCGTCAGATTCCTAATGACCGTTTCCTCATCCGCACCTTCGCTAAAGTACGGATCGAGCTCCTCGGTCAGGATCGTTACTATTCCCCTAGGAATCTTGCCCTCCGGCTTGGCATTTCTTATCAATTCGTATAACATCTCCCCATCTCGCTGACAGTCAATGTCTTCCTCCCGCAGCGTAATCTGCGGAAATGGTTCCGCGGAAACGTCATTTCCCGTATTTATTTCATCAATCTGTGCATCAAGCACGTCTTTTTTCACACTCATGGCAAAGCCCTTACAGGAAAGGCTTGTCTGTACCTCACTTGAAAGAATCGTTTTTAGGAACAGATGTGCCGCCTTTTTTTCTTCATCGCTTGCCGACTGTCTGACCGTCAAAATGGAGTCTGACGCAAGAAAATGACAGGCTCCGTCCTTTGTAGGATATCCGACATAGTTTGCCTTTTCACCCATAAGCACCCTAATGAATGCAATTTGTTGCGGGCTTGTTATTTCCGTCATGACACATAACATTGTACCGTCCATCAATTGTTCGAATCCGCCATTCTTACCCTGATAATGTTTCCCCATCCGCAGCGCTTTGCGAGATTCGTCAGAGTCAAAACTGACATCGGATTTTTCCGCATCCCAAAAGAAACTATCTTCCGTCCCGTGCATTAGTAATTTCGTTACAAAAACAAATCCGTCGTCACTAACGGGGCTATTAAATGCAGCTTTTAGGGAATCATCTTTCTCAATTCGCTTTAGAAAACCATCATACGTCCAATCATGACAATTCTGATCAGCCGTAATCACCGTCTTTAAATAAAAGGTTGGCGCGATTCCGTATTGCTTTCCGTCAATCCGTCCCAAATCCATGACATTAGGGATTAACTCATCTTCAATCTCCATCCCAGCCAGCACCTTTTCTATAGGTTCCCAGTATTTTACCAGCCCCTCAAAATCCATAAGGCTTGTGTCAAAGATCACTGGTCCATTTCCTGAAATCAATTCTGACATCAACCTTTCATCCCCATACCGATACTCTTTCAGGCTTATGCGAATGGAAGGATATTGTCGGTTAAAAAACATGACGGCTTCCTGATACTTAGTTTTATTAAAGGATGTTACTGCAAAAGAAATTTCCGTTATTTCCGTTTTTTCCTTTACGGGTTCCATGTGCACTAGGTGATGGCCATCCTGATCGGCATACAGCACATTAATTCCTTGGTTCTGTGTCTTACGCAAGCCTTCTATTTGACCTATGTTAATACCGTGATCAAACCATGTGTACAGCTTTTCCTCGTCTCCAGAGCTCGATTTCAAGAATACACCCTGCCGGTTTGCCACAAGCATTCTCCCACCCTCGTCCCATTTCACGGACCTGCCTTCGGGAAGCTCGAGTTTAACCGGTTTTATATCTTCCGTATACGGCGGCTGAATCATTTTGTTTTCGCCGTTCTCGTAATACGCGACCCTCCCATCTCCGAGTGGAAACAGAAATGCCTCCTCGCCAATTTCCAGCGGAATGCGCCTTACCAATTCTCCCTCGCTGGAGCAAATGTAATAGTACCATTCCAATGTATCGAAATTTTGCACGATGAGGTGATAGGCTCCGTCTTCGTCCTTCATCATAGAGAACGGAAATTCATGGTGTTCCTTTGACAAAAAAGAAAGGGAAATCCTCCTTGTTTCCTTCATATCCAAATCCAGTTCAACCAGACTACAACCTGTTTCCGACGCATCAGTAAAAAAGGCAATGTAGCCATCGTCACCTTCCATGCTGCCTAGTCCCCAGGCCTGTCGCTTCGTTCCTTCGGCGATTTTGACCGAGTGCACCTCTCCATTCCGGGTCACATAAACAACCTCGTCCCAACACTTTGAGGGATTCTCCTCATAAAGGTGTTTAGTAAAAAAAGCCGCACCGCCTTGCCCAAGCACGGACATAGGAGTGCCCCCCAAAACACCGTCTTTATCCTTTGTGGCGACAAGCGCCACCGGATGAGCCGTGGCACAATAAGGATCCAAGGAATTGTCTCGCCACTCGGGATCCAGGGAGCCAAAAATCTCTTCCTGGCTCCCAGTCATTTCCGTCGTCTCCTTTGACTCACTCGCTTGACCACACCCTTGCAATGTCAACATCATTATGAACTGTAAGATCAGCAAATACATGAGTTTTTTCATGACGCAGAAACCTCCCATAAATTAATTATGCGGTACCGAATGAAGCGTACCTGTCCTATGATCGTGATCAGGATTTCCGTCAGTTTTTCCACAGTAATCGCATATCATTCTGCAATAAGTATAAACGTTCCTCAATTGGCAATCATTATGATAAATAGGATTATCATTTTCGTCATATCCAAAAAGATATTCATGCGTTCCAACATATACCGTATATCCACTTGGCTGTTGAACATGGTGAAAATGATGTACTCCATCCGGGGAAGAACTACATACTGCAGCATGTGAAATCATTTTCCCTGAAAAACTCAAAATAAAAACAAGTGCTAACACCAATACGCATTTACCAAATTTTTTCATTTTTCCCTCCAAACAGTTTATTCTTGTTTCAAAAATAGGGAAAAGAATATACTAGTCCATTGGAATCACCCTCTTTCCAGAATAAATTACCATGTCCGCCATAAATCCACATGGTTTGTCAAGCATTAATGATTTTTGCCATGTCGAGCATTTGTGTAGACAATTGTTATTTACATACTATTCTGTTCGCTCCAAGGCATCGGCGGGAACATATCTCCACACTCCGCTGACCTTAAATTTTGCCCAGCCGTCAGTTATGGACTTGACCATCACATAGTCACCCTGATATAAGGTTCCAACAATGGAATAGCCGTATCCCGGTCCGCTTCGCATGCTTACGGTAGGAACGATCACAATGTACTCTTTTTCGAAAAGCATGGGGTCATCCACGCCGGAACCATTTCCCCTGTCGCAAACTTCACATGACGTCTCAACATTTAGTGCATGATCAAGATCCATGGCTGCAGCCTTCACGCCAAATGCCTCCTGGGAAAACACAAAACTCGCTGCCATTAATAATACTAACATCCTTCTTCTCATAAGATTCTTCTCCTTTCCTTTTGTGGAAGCCTCCTTAGGAGTTTCCCTCTTTTAATTTAAGTTTAACACCCAATTCTTAATAATCAAATGAAGAATTCTTAAGATTTCTTAAGATGGGAAAATTGACATTCAGATATGATATAATGAGTTAAACATAAAGAATCGCCGGCAAAATCCGCTGGTTTAAAAAGGATTATTGTCATGACGAGGAGTACAAAAAGGTCGCGATCACAATCGAAACGGATTAAGGGGGAAAATGCAAGACTCATGGACGAGAAAACAGAAGTTCTGATTATAGAAGATGATTCAGACATTCGCAACACGATACGCATACTGTTGGAATGTGAAGGTTTCGAAGTAAGGGAAGCGTCAAGCGGGGAAGAAGGCCTTAAAATGATGTCACCTCAAACGGAGCTTGTGATTCTTGACGTCATGATGCCAGGCATGTCAGGATATGAAACCTGTGAAAATATCCGAAAGTTTTCTTACGTTCCAATCCTTTTTCTCACGGCAAAAAACAGGGAAAGTGACAAGCTCGAAGGATTTAATTCCGGAGGAGACGATTATCTTGTAAAACCCTTCTCATTCTCTGAATTAACCGCACGCGTAAGGGCTTTGCTTCGCAGGCACAAAACCTATGATGCAAACCTTTCCCTCACCAAGTCAAAAGAACATTGGCTTACGTCCGATGAGTTGCGCCTGAATTGTTCCTTTAATCAATTATTTATCAATGATCAAGAAATAAAGCTTACGGAAACTGAATATGCCATCCTATTGCTTCTTATGTCCTATCCAAATAAAGTTTTCAGCGTGCAAAACATCTATGAGAGCATTTGGAATGAGAGCTTCGTCAGCAGTTATTCTAATTCCGTCATGGTACACATACGTAATCTCAGGGCTAAAATTGAACCCAACCCGCAGGTTCCTAAGTACGTGCTAACGGTTTGGGGAAAGGGGTATCGTTTTGGATAATAACAAAAAGAAACTTTCTTTAAAAAATAGGCTTGTTTTTGGATTTTTCATCGGAATGCTGATTTCTGTCTTTGTCTTTTTTGCATTATACTCCGTCACAAAAATTCTTTTGGATGATTTCTTCTCGTCCTCCTCATACGTTTCCACGCAGGAGCAAAAATACGTTGACTCCCTTCAGAAATACGTTACTGAACATGGCATGGCCGCAACGGATTTTACCGGACTTAGAAAATGGGCAAAAGAAAACGAAATCACCGTTTTCTCGGTGTCAAGGGAGAGGGTTCTCCTGTATGACAATTCTTATACCGGGAACGCTCCGCTTTCCGAAACGGAATCCCTTCAGTTGCACAAAACCTGGCAATACTTTCATGCCGTGGAATTCAAGGACGGTCCTGCGGACGTATACATCCACAAGAATTATCAAAGAAACTATTACGTCATGGCCCTGCTGATCATCTCCGGCGTCAGTGCGCTGGTCTGGGCACTGGTTTTAATGCTGTCCTTCAACAGACGCATAAAATATGTAATGCTTCTTCAGGAAGAGATCAATCATCAGGGCGATCTCCTTGAAAACAGCTTTACGGAAAAGGGGAATGACGAACTGACGGAAGTTGCCCGAGCACTGAACCACCTTAGGAACGCCCTTCTTGACAGCAAGGCAAAAGAAACACAGTATAAAAAGGATCGTGAAGCCCTGATTCTTGGGATGGCTCACGACCTGCGAACCCCGCTGACTGGATTGCGGGGCTATTTGGAGATTATAAGACGCTATCTTGAGGAAAAGGACGATCTTGTGCAATACGTTGAAAAAGCGCTTCTTAAGACGGATCAGATCCGCGACCTATCTGACAAGCTTTTTGATCATTTCCTGTCCAAAAATGAAAACACTACTCTTCTGGAGCCTCCCGAAACTGCTGAATACCTGCTTGGCGATTATCTTTCCGAGTTGTGTTCCCAGCTGAGCGTATCAGGCTTTACGGTTCAATATGATCAGTTAAAATGGCATCCCGTATGCGTGCAGATTGACACGGATTTCGTGGGACGCATTTTTAACAACCTCATAGACAACGTCATAAAATATGCGGATTCAAAACGCCCCGTCACACTGTCATCCATCCTTACCAATGAATATCTTGGAATCCAAATCCAAAACTGTCGTCGTGAGGAAAGGGATGCAGCCATACAGGGCACTCACATAGGCACGCAGAACATTGACGCAATGATGCAGAAGATGAACGGCAAAACCGAGATTGAAATGGCGGAAGATTATTATCGAATTACATTATTCTTTCCAATCATTAAAATAGCGTCTGCTCTATAAGTTAAAATATTGCATTTTTCGGCAGGAAAGCAGGTGAATCGGCATGTATAAGACTGTTACGACCACGCAAATCCGTTTTGATGACTTCAACCAGAGCTGTGGAATGCAGCTGGATCCGAACAATGAATGGATTCGGCTTGCAGACCTGATTCCATGGCAGGAACTTGAGCATTATGATTGAAGCAGCCATTCTCATGCAGTATTCGTCCAGCCTCTTTGTGAGGAAAAAAACGCTGGTCACGACTTTGTGTGCGCTCGGAATCACGTACCTGGCGCTGTTTGCCGTTTCGCTGTCCAACGTGAAGTGGCTGAACCTGGGGCTGTATCTGTTGCTTAACTTCGCTTTTCTCGTCACGCAGTACCAGGTTAAGCCTTACGTGGCCGCGTTTCATTCCGTTCTCATCGCTGCCGTCATGAGCATGTGCGAACTGGTCGTGTACAACCTGATGGAACGCTACAGCCCAAACTTCTTTGCAAACGTCGAGCAAGTCAGCAACACCATTATTTTTATCCTCTCCAGCAAGCTTCTGTTTTTCATCATCGTCTGCGTCACGGCACGCCTGTTAAGACGTCAGGGAAAAACGGAACAGCGTTTTGACAAATCCGTCTTCTTTCTGTTTTTGATTCCCGTCACGACGGTTCTCATCATGCTTACTTTTGTGAGCATCAATGACAGCCACGCGTTGTCTCCCGCACTAAACGGGATGGTGTCCCTGTCCGCCATCCTGTTGCTAATCTCCAATCTGTTCGTGTTTGGCCTGAATCAGTACAATCAAAGGAAGAACCGCGAACACACGGAACTGCAGCTGCTGCTCCAGAGGGAATCCAGCTTAACGGAATATTACAAAATGGTCCTGTCCCAAAGCGAAAACCAAAGCATTCTGATTCACGACATAAAAAAACACCTGCAGTCCATCGAACTGCTGAACGAACGGAATGATCGCGAAAAAATAGCCGCATACGTTCATCAGCTCCTTCTTTCTTCCGACCTTAAGGAAATATCTCGCATCTGCGACAACGAACTGTTAAACGCGATCCTTTCCCGGTACAAAAGACAATGCGAAGACCTAAACGTTTCATTTGTGGCCGACGTAAGGAGAGGAACGTGCAACTTCCTTTCCGAGCAGGAACTGACCTCCCTTTACTGCAACCTGCTGGAGAATGCCATTGAGGCGGCAAAAAACGTGCAGAATCCGTACGTGGAGATCAACGCAACGGAAAGGGAAAACACTCCCTTTGTGGTAATCACCATGATAAACTCCTGCCTGGTCAATCCCATTCCCGACGGCGATCAGGACGAATTGCCTTCCCACAAGCCGGACAGGCAAAAGCACGGGTTCGGAATGAAGAGCATAAAGAAAATCGTTAAGAAATACAACGGAGACATGCAAATATACTACAATGCGGAATCCTTAACGTTCCACACGATCATCACCCTAAAAAAATCAAGCACCAATCCAGCATAAAAAATAACCGGCACTCCATAACGGAATGCCGGTATTCTGTCTGCCTTAAGGCGTTTGCAGCGGTGTCCTCCATATTCTTTTCCCATCTGCCGCGTCAAACACCTTAACAAGCCCATTATTTATATTATGCTACCCCAAAATCGTATTTTATCGCTTGTTTTTATCGCTTGTTTTTTTTAAACAAGCGATAAAATTGTCCGATCGGGCTTATATTGCTCCTCAACCGTAGGCGCAATCCAACCTTCCTCGTCCCATACGCCAAATATGTCTGGCACTCCACTTCCGGCGCGTTCTCCCACTCTGATCAAATTAAACATTTCCTACTCAAAGCCCTGCATCTTCTCCCAGTCTTCCCTCATGTACCTTGACTCAAAGAATCCGTCAAGGAAGTGCAGCAGGACAAGGTACGCCGCCTGAATGATCAGGAACAGCAGGACAAGGTTGCAGGGAAGGAAGCGCCTTATCTGCCCACCCAGCGCAAAAATGACCGACGCGGAAGCAAGGATGACGGTCTGGGACAGGCCGCACCACCGCTCTGCGTATTGACGGACCAGCAAAAAGCCGATCGGACATGCCGCCGGAATGATCAGCGCGTGCCACCAGTTGCCCGCGCTTACGTTCTCCCAGATCCATGAAAAAGGGACGGTAACGAAATCCCTCGCGTCCAACGACACCGCCGGGTTTACCGCAAGGCAGCACAGCCACGTAAACAGCAGCGCCCCCCTTATCCTCTTAAGGCTCTCTTTCGCCTTGCGGGCGACTGCCTTTGTCTTCCGCACCTCGTCCCTTCGCGCCATTTCCGCCTCCCTGACCTTTTGGGCGGCTTCCTTCCTGCACTCGGCAATTTCCCCGTCCGCGTTCCTTAAGGCCTCCTTTAGGGCATTTTGGGCGGCCCGGACGGCCTCGACGCTTGACGCGTCCACCTGCTCCCTCAGCTTAGAGTTCCGGGCCCGCAATTCCCTTACTTCGCCCTCGCGCCTGTCCTGCGCTTTCCTGCTCGCCTCCAGCTCTGCCTGCAGCTTCCTGATCGCCTCCGACTGCTTCTCCAACAGGTCCAGCTCCAAGGACTGCCTCCTCGATTTCTCTGTAGTATCCGTCGAGCCGTTCCAGCTCGAACTGTCTTCTTCGTTCCGCGAGTTTTTTTCGCTCGCAATTTCGCTTAAATTCACTTGTCAGTCCCTCCTTGCTTACGTTCATCGCGAAAGTTTTTGACAGGTTGCCGTCGCGCACCCTGTCGCCGTTTTCGTTTTGAAACGTGACGTGTTTCCTTTCGTCGCTCCATAAAACCTTCCACCCCATGGACAGCATGCCGCTTGCAAAATCCTCCCTGTCGCAGGCCTCGGCGCTCACCTTCTTCACTGCCCTTGCGCACTCGGCCACGTAGCTTTTCCCGCCGTTCCGCGCAAACAGGTTGTACTTGTCCTTACTCCACGCGGTGACCTCGCCCGTCTCCATGGAGGATCCGTCAAAATGTTTTCCCTTCTCCGTGACCGTAAGCCCCATTTTACCGCACAGAGCGTTCGTAAACTCCTTCTGTTTCTCCAGGTCGCGCTTTGTCTGGTGGAGCTTCTTCCCGTCGGCAAACGAGACCGAATTGGTGACCACGTGAAGGTGGAGGTGGTTCCTGTCCTGGTGAACCCCGACGAGGCTCTGGTGGTGCGGAAAGAACTTCCCGGCGAACCGCATGCCGATCTCAAGGCACTGCTCCGGCGTGACCGCCTCGTCCCGGTGGAAGCTGATCACGTTGTGGGCGTACATCCTTCCCGTCTCCTTTCCCCACAGCTTCTTTTCCTGAAGGAACGCGTTGTATACGCCGTCCCATGTGACCTCGCCTGGGGCATAGGGGCCGGTCACGACCGCGAGTCCGTCCCTGACCTTGTCCTCCCGAAGGACGTATTCTATCGCGTTCCTCATCGCCCCGCGTGACTTTGTCTTGCTATTGACGACCTTATTGACAGCCACAGGCTTTCTCCCTCCCTTCTCACGTCTTCGATCTGATCCGACAGCCTTTCCAGAACTGCCTCGGACGGCAGGAC
Organism: Lachnospiraceae bacterium; assembly: GCA_017527205.1. Classification (GTDB taxonomy): domain Bacteria; phylum Bacillota; class Clostridia; order Lachnospirales; family Lachnospiraceae; genus Acetatifactor. The sequence continues at coordinate 9,233 of JAFXQK010000009.1, forward strand.
TCCCTGACCGTTGGCGACCCTTGCCATCTGGTTTACGTTGGTGCCAATGCCCCTGACCTGCCTTTCGTAGTCCGCAAGGGTCGCGCTGACTTCCCTCAGCGCCGCGAGCTCGTCGGCGCTCGTTACGGACGCGCCGCAGACCGCGCCGATGACGTAGGCCTGCTTTGACAGCCCGGAGGCCTCCAGCTTTTTCTGAAATTCGGCGTACTCGCCCTCGTTCATTCGGAACGTGACGGCGATGTTTCGCCTGCGTTTTGCCTTTCTCATGACTAACGTTCTCCTTTCAATTTTGGTGACGGGGTACGCCCCCTTGCATGATTTTTAGTGACTTGGAACGCCTGCCCGTGATGGTTTTAGGCAGGGATCCAAGGGGACGCAGTCTCCCTTGGCGGGATGCAAGGGCGGCGCCCTTAGGCTGATCCGAGGCGGCGAGGGGGATCATCCGGGGGATGATTCCGCGACGCCGGAGAGGGTCGGCCGGGCTCAGGCGTGCAGAGGGCGAAGCCCTTGCCGGGGGATCCAAGGGGGCGGCGCCCCGCTGGCAAGTTTAGCGAAAGCGGAAAAGCCGAAGGGCTTTTTCGCCGAAGCGGTGTGTTGTGGCTTGCCACAATGCGAAACTTGCCTAAATGCCCAAAGCCGATTTGGAAGCTTAGGCGGTCGGCGACGGGCATTGGGTGGTCTTGCGATTTATCCGGCGCTTGGGGGCCGGGTAAATTGCCTCCCATGACGAAGGCATGACAAAAACGAACCGCTTCCCTCGCAAAACCGTCGCTTAAATTGCCCGCTGATTTTTGCAGAGCATTTCCCCTAGCTCATCCCATGAAGACACTCCGTACTGACTCAAGTAATCGGTGTCAGATTTTTGCGTAAATTCGTTAAATCCGTTCCTGGGTTTTGACGCAGGTTTTTGTTCCCTCAACTCGTAACCCTCACGGATCGCCTTCAGCATCCATCCGGTCACGTTGTAAATAATACAGGTCTGCGCGTCGAGTACTTTCTTTGCCTTGACGATCCTGTCCTGATCACCACCCGCAGCAGCGAGAAGGGAATCGATCTCTTCATCCTTCATGTCAGGAAACAATGCCCTGACCTTTGCCCGGCTTTCAGATTCGTTTTCCGTTTTGTTCTCAGATTCCTGAAAAGATTTTTGACAAGTCATGGGAACGACAACCGACCTCTTTCCTGTTGTTTCTTTATTTCTGTTTTTTATTTCCACTTCTTTATCTTTTGTATTTGTTTCCGTTGGATTTGCCGTGACGGTAAAACCGCCTCGGTCTGCCCGTGTCGGTAAATCCGACGCGGTGTTTCCCGCGGGGTAGATCTCAATCTCGGTCGTAAACTGTCCGCTTTCATTTCTGTGAACATTTCTGACAAGATACCCTTTCTCTTCCAAGACGTGAACGGAAGCCCTGATCGAATCCTTCCCGTCCTTTGAAATGGCACTCAGCCCCGCGATGCTAAACTCCCAGCCGTCCGGCAAAGAGCACAGCATGCAAAAGACGCCTCGGTCCCTCATGGAAAGGGTCTGATCGTGAAATATGCAGTTGGATATCATCGTGAAATTGTTCTGTGTTCTGTTTATTAAAATTGCCATAAAAAATCTCCGTAAATTCTTTGAGAGAATTTTCGGAGGTCATCCGTTCCAACCATTTAGTTCTAACTTTAGTTCTAACGCAAACACCAATTTTGCTTGTTATTCCATGTTACAGTGTCCCGTCTGAACCTGTGAGAATCGCCGAAATATAAGGTTTTTAAACCCATTCGGCACAATTTAGGGAATTTCCAAAAATATTCGGGACGCAGAGGTCGCGTGTTCGAATCACGTCGCGCCGATGAAAACGGGACATCATGCAGATGATGTCCCGTTTCTTATTTTTCCATGAATCACACGCTTACAAGCTATTTATCTGCAAGGGCACACATTATCGGAATCTGCCCAAATATCTTGATCAAACCTGCATGCTCAGTGACCTTAAACATTCCGATGATCCTATCGGCAATTGACAGTACTGCTGCATTTTTGCTGAAAGAACAGAGTCCAAGAACCACTGCATTGATCATTGTATATACCATAAAAACAGAGTAACTGACGGACAGGTACTTTTGTTCTTCCCTGTTTTTGGGAAAAAGCACTGCAAAACACAAGGATCACTACATTGACCATGTTAAAGGATAGTATCCAGAAATAGTCCCGACCGCTCCTTTCATTCCCCAAGTGTAACGAATGGCAAGACGTAATATTGTGATTCCGTACCGGATAAAACAATCCGGACGCCATCATCCAGCCATTCCACGTTACAGTCGGCTTTGTCTCCTTTTGTAGGAACGTTCACGCGGAACGTAACGCTATGGGTAACGCTATGGCATTCTTCTTTTTCATCACTCTCGCGAAAGCGGATTCTGATGCGATCCATCGGATATAAAACGGGCGTTGGACTTCCTAATTCTTCTATGCACAAAACATAACTTCCGTCAGGTGAAGCCTCCTGAAACTGCACGGTGGTATGCTTAGCGTTTACAATCTGATAAAGAATCCATAATAAAAGCATTGAAATTACAATGGATTCTCCGGCGATCATCCATTTCAAAATTTTTCTAAGTATCATTATCGCTCCCGTTGTAAAATAAGTTCTCTTTACTTTTTTGCCGCCTCTTTCAATGGCAGTATACATTGAAACGAACTCGCTCCAGTTATGTTAAGCCAAACCTCCCCCTGATCCCATTCAACTTCAAAATTCATTGGGTTATTTCCTACATGCACGCTAACGTCCATTGAGGATACATAACCAGAGGAATCAGAGCCATTTTCACAAATTATTACCCTAATGTCTCTGTAAGAATGACCAAATGAATTCTTATCTTCTTCTATCACCAACACATAGCTGCCATCCGGCGATTGTTCACGCAACAATTCCGAATGATATCTGCTTCTCCGCGGGTTTGGTATGATCCATAATATAATTAGTACAATTACAACCGTCTGAATGACGAGGAGCAATATCAAGTGTTTATTCTTCATTGATACCTCTTTAACTCACTTTATGCATGATATTACACGGTTTCTAAAGCAAAACACCATTTTACTTATACTGCTGAAATTTTTCAGACCATATAACCGGATATTCTCCTTCAGCTCCTTGAACTATTTTTACCTCTGTCCCCACGTTTTCTCCACAAACCCAATAGGAACCGTCCACCTTCCTAATTACCGTATTGCATAACAATTGCGGATAATACAGCCCAAACTCTGAAATATCAGCGCGTTCCATGTTATATGTCCGCTTCCCCGTCCATGCCTTTATAATGTCATCCATGCTTGGTTGCGGATAACTCTCAACTGCGCGATCTGTCCATACCATGGTAACTCCATCTGCGACCATGATTGGCTCGCTGATGGCCAAGGCATCTGCGACTCCGCAATTACCAGATGTATTGTAGCCCCATGTCCAAACAGTTCCATCTTTAAGCAAAGCGGCATGGTTAAACCAACCTCCCGTAACTACTGCCGCATTTTCCAATATTTTTGTTGGGCTAGCCAAGTAACCCGTGTTTTGCGCAAAACGACCTCCAGACGCAAATACGCATCCCCAAGTCCAAACCGCATCGTCTTCCGTCATGCATACAATATCATCTCTGCCGCAGCAGGCATACTTTACGCCTTCCATGAGCAAACAAGGTTCACTGATACAGTATTTATCTTCATTAACAAATTTCGTCCAATCAAAAGAATCATATTGCAGCAATGCCCCTGATCCGCAATTACCGATGCCATAAAGCTTGTGATCCTCCGTGAGGTAAATAACAAAACCCTTCTGAGAATAATCAACGTCAATTACATTTTCGGCAATCTTTACCATGTCCTGGTAAAACTTGGTGTCCTGGGTGCCTTGCCCCAACTGTCCACACTGATTTCTTCCGCTTCCCCACAATACTCCGTTATCATCAATGCGATAAAAATTCCCCGGATCCCCTATGCATCGACAATACAATTCTTCAATTGCAACTGTTACGTTCATGGGTTCAATTGTCACTGTTTGTTCCGGAATTGTATCGCTCGGACTTTCCGACGTACTGGCTATTTCAATCACGGAATAATCATCTTCCTCCAGCTCTGCAGGTTCCTCATTTGCCAAGGTAACCTTTTGAGTGGATGCCAAACACAAGATCAAAACGATAATACTTGCGACAAGAACTGCTAAAACGCCTTTTCGCGGGCGACTAAATCCGCTAATGTTCTTTATTCTCTCTTTAATGTTTCCTTCTCCAAAATCAACCGGGATCCCTTTTAGAAATTGACGGTTTGTGGAAACCAAAAGCAAAGTTGCTGAATAATCTGCCTTTACGTCATCTCCCATTTCGCGAATGACTGTTTCGTCACAGCACATCTCCATGTCATTACAGAAAAGCTTGAATGCTATCCAGGCAAATGGATTAAACCAGTGGATGCATGCTGCAAGAAATCCCAACAACTTTATTATGTGGTCAAAATGTTTAATATGAGACCTCTCATGAAATATGACATATTCTTGTTCTCTCCTCCCCAATCCCGTCGGCAAATAAATCTGCGGACGAAACAATCCCAGAACAAAAGGCGAAAGCATTTTATCCGTAACATAGATATTTTCTTTAAGGTGCATAGCCGTAGCGACTTTCTTTCGAATCATTAAGAGAGAAACCAAGCAATATATCAAAAGTATCATCAGCCCAAATGACCATATGTATTTTCCAATCGCTACCATTGTTGCTTTATACTGTTTCGTTTTAGGTTTGGCGATTTCACTTAGCGTTGTCTGGATTGGCTGCTCTGTCGGCGATGACATGGCGCTCTGTGTCGCATCTGACTTCTCTTTGACATTTATGTCAATCGTTTCGCTTAACTCGCCATTTAAAACAATCTGATTGTTCTCGTATGAAACTTCTTGGAACGCGTATTCAAAGTTAGGCACTGGGCTGGCTGCAGTCTCGATTTTAAAAGGGCAAAGCAATCTAAAAAAGACCACGCTCCAAAGCATGTATGAGATAAATTTGGGAAACTTTTTTATCAATCGACGTATCACTACCACAATGACGATGACAATGCTTGCGGAAAAACTCATTTTAAGCACTTCCAAAAAGATATGTTCCAGCATTTGCTCACCCCCTCATGCTTTCTATGATTTTTAGCAGTTCCTCGATCTCCCCATCCGTAAATTTCTTTCTAGTTCCAAAAGCCGCCAAAAAGGCTGGCAAGGACCCTCCAAAGGTCTCGTCAACATATGTTTCACTGTGGCGCGCATAATACTCTTTTTGAGAAACCATTGCGGTAACCATTCCATTTTGATTTTGAAACAAGCCTCTGTCGCACAACCTTTTCAGCACGGTAAATGACGTAGTTTTCTTCCATCCAAATATATCGTTTGCCAACTTTGCCAATTCCCCTGATGCAATCGGTTCCTTTTCCCAAATCATATCTGCAAATTTTGCTTCTGCAGTCCCCATTTTTAACTCATTCATAAGGATACTCCTTTTTGGTTATCGCATTCTACAAGTTGTAGTACGCTATTATACTACAGCTTGTAGAACCAAATGTCAATACGATTCCATTAACTAAATATGCAAAAAGAGCCTGAAATCCGTCATTATTGGCGTATTCCAGGCTCTTTCTACTCTCTCATCCATGTCTTCAAAATCCGTCGCGGCAATCTGATTCCTATTTTGCTTCCTTTTTTAATCTGTATTTACGATTTTTGTTACCACCAACGGCTTCGATTGCTTCCATCTGCGCAAGAATCACCCTTGTGCGTTCCGAACTCAGCCCAATAACCTTCGCAATCTCCGATCCTTTTGCCTCTTCCGTCTGCTTTAAATAATCTATGATCGCCTTCACGTGTTCTTGCACTTTTATCGTTTGTTTTTTATCGTTTGTTTTTATCGTTTGTTTTTTATCGTTTGTTTTTATCGTTTGTTTTTTTCTAAACGATAACTCGAAGATCGTCCGGTCTGGTCCAAACTGCTCCTCCACCTTCGGCTGTTCCCAGTTCTTTTCAGCCCATACGGAATAAATGTCTGGCACGCCGCTGCCTGCACGTTCTCCAATGGATATCATGTTAAGCATTTTCATAATTGCCTTATTTCTGGGATCAGATATGCCTCCGCGTAGCATCTGTTCCTTCCCGGTTCGAATACTTCCCGGATTCTGCAGAATAATGCCATCCTGCTCCTTTATTATAACAATTCCCCTTGGCAAATAAAAATCTGCGTTCGCAATGCAATTTGCGATGGCCTCTCTCAGGGCTTTATGAACGGAAGTATCATCAATCCTGGTAACTCCGTCAAGCGCAAATGGCTTTTCTATGTCCTTGGCAATTCTATTATACACTGCGAAAAAGAAATCAAACAGATTTCCGCTCCAGTCACCTGAGCTGGACTGGATCCGATCCGTCCAGCGGATTTGAGGATCCAACGTTTCCCTGTAATCAAGAAAATATTCAGGGAAATGACGCACAATCTTAAACTCTTCCCCAAACATTAATAGTCCCGCCACCGTCGGATGGAGTTTTTTGTCATGCTTCAAAACGGCGGCGGCACCGATTCTTTGCAGATATTCTTCATTTGAAAGCTTCTCCCAAACATGTCCCGGTCTTACCGCTGCATGATAGTTTCGGTAACCTCGTATCGTGTCAGGATTCAGATCTGCCAGTTCAAAATCCTCAAGCACTTCCATGTCCATGGTATCTTCCGGCTCATCGCGAAGCATTGCTTTGATCTCTGATTTCGTACAATGATAATCCCCCTCCCAGTTTCTGCGAAACGTGCCGTTCCAAAGATCATTATTAATATAAACGGGCTTTTGTTCCCTGGACGCGCGAGGCATGTTGATCACCATAATGACGTCATCATTCTGGTCATAGATTTCTATGTCATCATCTGACAAAAGGTTTAAGCTAACTTTCTTGGAATTATTGACGCAGTCCCAAAACTCTTTTTGCATCTTTGCCGCATCCTTTAATCCCGTTGTCCGAATGCTTCCATCCTCGTTTTCAACCGCACCAAGAATAATCACTCCTCCATAGCAATTCGCCATGGAAGAGTATGTTTCCCATAAACTGTTCGGGAGACCGCCTTGCGCTTTTTTTACTTCAAGCCGGTTATTCTCCCTGTATTCATCAAATTTATTCAAATCAAATTTTTCCATAAATGCCCCCATGATCACATAAAGAAGTTCTTTGATTTCACCCCGTCTTTACCGTGACCAATTTAATTGTACATTGGGTGAGAGTTTTTTTCAACTGACTTTTCGCGGATTGTCCGTTTGTGACTCTCATTCTCCAGAAGCCGCTCCAGCTCCTTCCTGTTGTGCTGCAACACTTCCACGCAGGCAAGATCATTTACGATCTCTGCATACCGATCGTTATACTGATTATATGCATTATTCAAAGAATCAAGCTCTTTTCTCCATGCTCCTGCCAGTATACGCTTGTCCGGCTCTTTAATCATACCCTTAAGCTCGTTCCTGTAAGTATCATAAAATGCAAGTTCTACCATGTGCTTGCGCTCGTACTTCTTACGATTCCAGCCTTTCAGTTCCCATTGCTCTTTATGGTACTTGATGTACGGCTCATAGTTCTTGTAAACTTTAAGCAATTCTTCAAGGTATTTCTTGCGATCTCTCATGTCAGATCTCCTTGAGGCAATGTCGGAATACTGGTCCTCGCGCTCTTTCTTATAATCTTCCAATTCGTCAAATGTTGTAATGCCCGCCATGGAAACAAAGCGCTCCATGTAATCCTTGTCCTGCAATAATGCCCTGTTAGTTATAAGCCTTAAATATTTGCCTCCAATGATGGGCAGGGACAGTTTCTCGCGGTTTCGCTTTGCAACGGCTCGGATCACTTCAATGACCTCATTCTTGATTGCAGTACCAATGGCAACCGGAACTGCCTTAGCGATGCGTAATCCTTCTTTCGCCTTTTCATAAACGACCCGTGCAGCCTCAATAACGGCATTTTTTTCAATAATGTCTCTGTTGATGTCGCCGCGTCTCGTTCGGATCCCGGCCCGCTCCATTGCACTCGCCTTCTCACCCAGATGGATTTGCGGGATTAAGTCAAGTCCCTGATCTTTGAATGAGCGGTGCTCCCAAAAATTCTCCGTCATTCCTAGCTTTGCATTCACGCTGTTTATCGTGTCGGCAAGATCTTTTCTCCAAATCTTTGCATTCTCCTTGCCGTTCCAATCATTGACGTCAACAGTGGCACACTTCCATTGCTTACGATTCTGTTTATCCACCTTCTGGAGTCCGGTTCTTTTGTCAATCAACGGAATGCGCTCACCATTTTCATCCGTGAGATAAACTTTTTTCTGTTTTGGCATCCATCGTCCCTGCTCATCCAAACTTCGAAGAGTGAGCATAACGTGACAATGAAGATTTCTTTGCCCCGTCTGCGTATTTTCGGAATCGTGGATTGCAAACTGGGCGCACATCCCCTTATTAACAAAATTCCTTCGAACGTAATCCCTCATGACTTCCACCGCAAGATCATAACTCCATTCACTTGGCAGCTCGACCTTGTAGGTTCGAGCCAGTTGCGCATTTGAACTCTTTTCAAACATCTCCACGCTGTTCCACAGGATGCTTGGATCCTTGTATTCCCGCGGAGCATTTCCCGGCAGCATGACCTCATTATGAACCAGATCCTCAGAATACTTGGGGTAATAAGTCAACCCATCATACTGACAATACATTTTTTCCCTGCCGATGTAGGATGCCTGCTCCACGGCAGAATGCCCGCCCTTACAACTCGCTCCTCTTCCACAGATATTTGCTCTCGTACTCATACTTTTTATTGCCATGTCATTTCCTTCCTTTCCGTCGTTGCGTCAGCACACGTCCGCGGGGCTCGCCCTCGCAAGCCAAAGCGCCAGCGAAACTTGCCCCCGGCAGGGCGCACGGTACCACCCTAGGTGGTATATCTGTGCGCACCGAGAAAATCTCGGTGAAAGAATTTAGGACTCGTGCTCCTCTTCCTGTGCTTCCTTCGATCTGTCACTGATCACCTTTGCGATCATGTTTTTTACGTCATCAAGACTGAATGCGCACGCAATGATCCTGTTCATTTCCAATTTCGTGAAGGAATATGCTTCAGGAAAATATTTCACGACTGCGCCGCCTAACATGTATTTGTGATGATCCTGCGCCTTTCGAAGTTTTTGCTTCTCCTCTCTTTTCACTCTTTTGAGTCTTGCATATGCCTGGCGAACCTGTTCCTCTGCCTGTAATTCTCTTTCTGTTTTTTCTCTCTGTTCCATAGTGTGTTCCCCTTTCTTTTCTTGCCCTTTACCGGCAATTCGCGATACAAAAAAGACGGAACGAATGCTCTAAAATCACTCGTCTCCGTCTTCGGTTTCGATACATATTTCATTTTCAAATAATCACTTAATTGCAGACAAGCGCCCGCTCCAATGCCTCCATGTCGTAATCAGTTCTCTGCTGAAAGTCGAAAAATGAATTCTTCTTTTTGGGCATAAACGAAGTTGCAGCTTGCCTTTCAAGCCGTTCCTTACACCAAGCCTTGATTGTTTCATAATTAAGGCAGCCTTTATAATTATTATCCGAAATACGCTTTATCTGATTATCTACGGTTGCCTTTCCAAATTCCGAAACAAGCGTTTCATAATCAGAATCCGTGAGTGTGTCCGCCTTACACACTCCATGATTATTTTCTTTATGCATATTAGATATATTAGTATTATATTGTGGCGAATTCTCCGCACGCCGATTATCAGTATTCTGTTTTTCCGTATGCGGTTTTTCAGGATACGGTGGCTCATTCCTTGTTACGGGTGATTGATGAACCTCGATATTGGTTGAATTAAATTTGCCACTGTCTCCCCTGCTTTGCTCCCGTGTGACGTATCCCTTCTCTATCAGGCTATTTAGCGTCCTGGCAATCTTGTCCTTGCCGTCCGGCAGGATTTGACATAATCCCATGATCGTCAAGTGCCAGTTATCCGGCAGGGATAACAATGTTAAAAGCATTCCCCTTTCAGTGAGCGACAGATTACGATCCCTCATGATGTTTTGTGATACTAAAGTAAAATTTCCTTGTGTTTTGTTCTTTAATACGGCCATGTGCTGCTCCTTTATCTTCTTGAAGACAAGGATCGCAGGGAATTCCGTTCTAACTTTTGTTCTAACCGGAACGCTTTATTGATCTTTTTATTTCATGTTAGTCCATGTTATTAACATAGCCTTACGTCCTGGCGGTACCAAGGAAAAGCCATTTTAACACAATAAGGGAACAAATAAAAAAAGCATTATAATATTCGGGACGCAGAGGTCGCGTGTTCGAATCACGTCGCGCCGATGAAAAACGGGACATCATGTAGATGACGTCCCGTTTTCTATTCCCCCATTATTCGCAAGGTTTCTTTTTGTTTCCATCAGAGAACCGTTTCCTATACACGTTAATTGTGGTAAAATAGGTTATGTAGCTTCTGAACCTCTGGATGTTTTGAAAGTTTGATAATACTCTAATGTCTTTATTTATTTTATCTCTCGCCCACGATACTGCTCATAAATATGAGCTTCAGTCCTACTTGGGCTGAAGCTCTTTTGTGCGATTATCTTCCGGTATAAACGACTATCACTTTCCTGTAAGTTTTAAGAATTTCTTATCGTTCATTTGCTCGTTTGTAACATACTCCCCATCATGGAATAACGCATAATTCGTGATCGGTGTCGGCGCATTCTGTGCTTCTTCTTTGCTTTCAAGATGTATTGCCTTGAATGCAATACCACTTTCTTTTGCCGTCTGCTCCAAAACCGGGACATATTTTGCATTGAACGGGCACTGATTCGTATAGTACAGAACATATCCATTCTCTTCTATATGCGGATGTTTTGCACATTCCTTAAACACCGGAGCTTTTGCATTTTTATCGAACGGCATATACCAAAGCTGAATACCATTATCAGCTTCATCGCTCACGACAAATCCTTTGTACTTCAGAAACTTCGGATCAGCCAGAAACGGTTTCTTCTTTGAAGCGCAAAGAATACAAAGCCCTTTTTTCCCCTTTTCCTTACTATCCTCGATGCAGGCAGTAAGTAGATCAGTAGAATATCCATGTCCTTTGAAAGCCCCGGACACCCAGAGACAGTCAATGTACATATATCCATATGCCTCTATCGGAATCCATGCGTTTTCCGCTGGGATATATTCGATAAAGCACTTTCCGCGCTCTACGCTCTTTAGGAAAACAAGTCCTTCATCAAACCTCTCCGAAAGCCATGCCTTCTTAGAAGAAACCTGAACATCCTTATTATTTGATATCGCGCAGCAAATATGCTCCTCTTCGAGGTTATCTTTTGTTACATGAACATATTCCATGACCGCTCCTTTCAATAATATGCCAAGGAACACTTAAGCTCCTTGGCATAGATAGTATTTACTCAATAGGGAAACAAGCTTCCGTTACATACTCATCAGGATTCTGTGTCTGTGCAGGACTCACATGATAGATATTAAACATAGGTCCATTCATTTTATATCCGTTAGCTTTGATCCATGACGCCACAGTTGCATATGCCTCACCCATCTGATCGTAGCTGCCTTTAATAATACAACTTGCAACTTTTACTTCAGGAAGAGTTTTAAACTTCACATGTTCCGTATCGTTATAAGAACCACTCACG
>JAFXQK010000020.1 GCA_017527205.1 Lachnospiraceae bacterium
CATGCATCTGCGCACGGGAGAAAAGAATCCGATGAACCTTGTTTTTCCCTCGATGCCCAGTCTCGGCAGCACCTGCGTACAGATTTCCAGATAGACGGCAATCAGTTCCCGAAGGACATGGTCAGCCCGTTGAAATTTGTTGACATAGCGAAGATTTTTATCTCTCACAATTCCACTTTCGTTTAACACAATCATACGCTTTGCAGGCAGTCCCTTTAGCTCCTCCTGATAACTGCCTTCCGCTACCACGAGCATGTCCACCTCCTTTTCCTGTGCCAAAAGCCTTCCAACGTCCGTATAGGTATGGACACTCCAAGGCAAATGCTCCTGCCTTTGCATGAATTCCGACAATAGACCTGCATATTCCTCATCCCCGTCGCACAACGCCATAATAACCTCTTCTGAACCCTTCAATAGAAACCTCCCCAATAGCATAAAGCGCTTAATAAAATTGGCCCTGCCATACAAATCCCGGCATCTCGTTTTTCCTGCAAATTGTTAAAATACAGCTTCCATTCCCCACTGCCTGCGACCTCCTTCACGTACGAAAGCAGATACGTAAAGCGTTCCTTAAGGTCGGACCTTCGTGCAAAGCGAACCAAAGAGAACAGTGCTGCGATCAGCAGCGAGAAAAAGAGAAAGGAAAGAATTTTTTCTTCAGGGAAAAACATAAGGCAGACGGCTATGAGTTTGACGTCGCCACCGCCAATGGCATTGATCCGAAAAAGTGGATACAAAAACAGCACAACCATGCTCCCCCAAAGCAAATACGGGATTTCAGAAAGTGCTCCCTCCATCAGAAACACCCTCCCAAGACCTATGGCCAGCAGTATCACGGTTACCCAATTGGGGATCCTGCAAAAACAATAATCATAATAGCAGGCAATGCATAAAAAGATGCAAAGCACCAGCGCAAAAAACACTTCTCCCACCATAACAATACCTCATGCAAAACGACTACTGAAAAATTGGAACGAATTGGTTCCACTTGAGGAGCCCCTTTCAGGGTTCCGAGAAATCTTGAAGTCTCGAGATCAAGAATCTTTGTAAGACGGATTATAAACAGGAAAAAAAGAAAATGCAATAGGGTTTTTGAAAATAATTTGATTTTGTGAATTATTTACAGCAGCTTATAAAATCCAAGCGCATAAAGCCCGAGAAAGCCTGGAATTCCTAGAAATCCGGTTGTCAAAAAGGTTAAAAAATTGATGCCGACGCCCAGAAAAATGCCTTGAGATGCCAGGAAAAAATTCATCAGATGAATTCCCATGGCACCGAGTAGCCCCCGCATGAGAAAGCTGACTAAGCATTCCATTTCTCCCCTCACGGCGACAGCGAGCAGCAAAAGCAGCCCTCCAATCATGATCATGACAAGCAAAAATTTTTGATCCATGCCATGTCCTCCCTGCCTTCAGTGGTTATGGAACATCTTATGCCCGCAAAAAGAAATTTAGTACAAAACCTCTCGCAAGCTTTACGCAAAAAAATCGGCAGAAGAAACACCCTCTGCCGATCAATTTTCACATATTATGACATCTGTTTTCCAGTGACAAAGCCCTGTAGTCTTTGGATTTGCTAAAAGACAAAAACCAAGGCCGCATAGGGCGGCAAATCTACGGTAATGGACTGATCCTGATAATGATAGGGGAAGGTCCGTGCCATAATCTCCGCAGGTACGATATTTCCAAAGCCGCCAAACCGCTCATCATCACTGTTCAAAAGAAGCTTGTACTTCTTCTTTGCAGGTACGGGAACGCGATATTTTTCACGCTTTATGGGCGTCATGTTCAGCACAAACAGAAGGCTGTTCTTCCCCGTGGAGCATCTTCTGACAAAGGAATAAACGCTGTTTTCCTTGTCGTCCGCATTCATCCACTCAAAGCCATCCCAGCTGTTGTCAAACTCATACAGCGCAGGATACTTGCGGTACATCTTTAAGAGCTCCTTGACATATTCCTTCATTCCTTGGTTGTTTTTTTCTCCCAGAAGGAACCAATCCAGCTCCCTTGCCTCGCTCCACTCTCGCTCCTGTCCAAAATCCTGACCCATGAACAAAAGCTTCTTGCCGCAATGGCCAAACATATAGGTATAACCCGTGCGCAGGTTCGCATACTTATCAATTGCGTAGCCAGGCATCTTATTAACCATGGAACACTTTAAGTGCACGACCTCGTCATGGGACAGAGGCAAAATGTACCTTTCACTGCTGTTATAGGTCATGGCAAAGGTCAGCGCATAATGATTTCCCTTGCGGAACAGAGGATCCAGCTTCATGTATTCGCAGAAGTCATGCATCCAACCCATGTTCCATTTCAGCGAGAAGCCGAGGCTGTCCGTGCCAATGTCTCCCGTTACCTTAGGCCATGCAGTGGATTCCTCCGCAATGGTCAAAAAGCCCGGATAGGTGCCACGCACCACGGAATTCATGTGACGGAAAAACTCGATGGCATCAAGATTCTCATTTCCGCCATACTCATTGGGCAGCCACTGTCCGTCCTTCTTGCCGTAGTCAAGATACAGCATGGAAGCAACGGCATCCACGCGGATGCCATCCACGTGAAATTCACGAAGCCAGAACAGTACGTTCGCGATCAAGAAGTTTTTGACCTCAGGCTTTCCATAGTTGAAAATCTTCGTCCCCCAGTCGGGATGCTCGCCGCGGCGTGGATCGGGATGCTCGTAAATACAGGTTCCATCGAACTGACCAAGGCCATGAGCATCCGTTGCAAAATGTGCAGGAACCCAATCCAGGATCACGCCAACGCCAATTTTATGCAGCTCGTTCACCAGATACATAAAATCCTTTGGCGTGCCATAGCGGGAGGTCGGTGCATAGTAGCCCGTTACCTGATATCCCCAGGAACCGTCAAAGGGATGCTCTGCAATCCCCATCAGCTCCACGTGCGTATACTTCATTTCCTTCAGATATTCCACCAGGCGCTCGGCAAACTGTCTGTAATTATAAAATCCGTCCTCCGTGCCGTCGGGATGCTTCATGAAGGAGCCTATGTGGCACTCATAGATCGCCATGGGACGCTTCTCAAAGTCCTCACTGTCCCGCTTCTCCATCCATTTTTGATCTTTCCAGGCGAAGCCTTCCAGATTTGTCACGATGGATGCCGTCTCAGGGCGCTTCTGTGCAAAATTTGCATATGGATCTGCCTTGTAAAGCTTTCTCCCGTCCTTTGTGGTGATCAAGTATTTATACATGCTGCCTTCACCGACGCCCGGAATAAACAGCCCCCAGATGCCAATGTCTCCCAGCTTTGTCATTTCGTGCATCGTCTGATTCCATCCGTTCCAGGAACCAATGACGTGAACCGCAGCGGCATTCGGTGCCCATACGGCAAAGTACGTACCCTGCTCCCCGTTTTCCTCCGATAAGTGAGCACCCAGCTTTTTATAGATATCGTAATGCGTTCCCTGACCAAACAAATATTGGTCTGTCTTAGATATAAACACCTTCGCTCTAGACCCTGCCAATGCTCAATCCTCCTACCCTATATTTTTGAAAGCTCTTATGCTCTAATGCCTTTATTTAAAATCCTTCTCCGTAATGATGATCATGTCCTCGTCATCATATCTCTTGCCTAAAAGAATGTCCAGGAAATGACCAAAGGTCTTCCTCGAAGCGCTATAAATGGCATCATCCATGATCTCTTCGATGTCATTTGTCGTCACGGCATGATCTGCCGTCTGCATTTCATCAATCTTCATGTGGAGTGCAAGCATTCCCAGATTGTCTATGGAATATTCCTTCTCCTTTGCATACTGGCAGGCATATCTCGCCAACGCATCATTGCTCAGGGGCTGCATGTCCACCCTTGCGTTAAACGCGGGAACAAGCTCGTCATGCGCCTTCAGGAACTTCTTCATGGCCTTTTTGGTATCAAGAAGCACGACAATCAGTCCAAAGTTCTCTCTCTGCAGATTCTTATGCAAGTCAGCGATGGACTGATCGGTAAGGTCAGAAGCCTTCTCCACGATCAATGCCCCGTTTTTCAGGTCATCCAAAAGCTTCGTCAAATCCTTGTTATTCAAGGCCTTTCCAGGGATCTTTGCAACCTTGCCGGAGAAGTTGCTGTCGCTCTGCTTTACCTCAAAGATCAGCTTCTTGGCAAGCTCGAGCGTATTCATGCCGGCATCTCCCGTGATGATGACGTTTCCGGTGTAAGCCGCCATACTGATATTGTCAAGCGCCCTGACAAGCTGTTCGCGGTCTGAATCTGTCTGAAGAAGATTTTCATACAGCTCCTCTTCCTCCTTCGTCAGCTCGCGTACCTGCGACTGTCCATCCTTCTGATCCTCCGCGGTCGCCTCTTCCGCATCCGCCTCATCATGCTCGTCTTCTTCTACGGGAAGGTTATCAAAGCTAATCGCTCCGTCAGAGGTTTTTGTTTCCCTATTTGAGAACCATGGAGAAGATTCGATCTTTTCCTCTGGATCCTCCAAAGCTTCGTCGCTCCAAGAGAAATCATCACCCTGCGCGTCCTCTTCAATGGGTTTGATCCCTGCGCGGGCAGACTCAAAGATAGATTTTCTTTCTGAAACGAAGGTATTCTGATCCTCCGCGGCATCCTTGGTTGCCATCATCTCGCGGAATTCATGGAATGCATCTTCCTCCATGCCCTCCATGTCCCAATCAGACGAAAACTCCATGTCTCCGTCATTCTCAGTTTCTTTCAACCTTTCTTCCTCAGTGCCTTTTGCCTCAGCCTCTGCCTCTTTTGCCTCTTGAACCTCGTCCTCTTTGGCCTCTTTCCCGTCGGCCTCGCTAATCACGGCTTCGCTAATCTCAGCTTCGTTCCTCTCGATATCTTCTATCGTTATCGCATCAAAGTCCCCGATCTCCTCGCTCTCTTCTTCCTTGGCTTCTTCTGTCATCTCAGGACCTTGCGCTTCTTCTGCCTCTGCCTTTTCTGCCTCTGCCTTTTCTGCCTCTGCCCTTTCTTCCTCAGCCTTTTCTGCCTCTGCCTTTTCTGCCTCAGTCTTTTCTGCCTCAGTCTTTTCTGCTTCTACCTTTTCTGCTTCTGCTTTTTCTGCCTCTGTATTTTCTGTCTCTGCATTTTCTGCCTTGACGCTTTCCGCAGGCTCCCAATCAACCTCCCCAAAGCCCAGAGATTCAAACTCCATGTTTGCCTCTGCTTTTTCGGCATCATCTGTTGGTGCGACTTCCTCAGAAATCGTCTTCGGCGCCTCCTCAACATCCGTCTTTGCGGTATCCGCCTCAGAAAGCGTCTCG
>JAFXQK010000044.1 GCA_017527205.1 Lachnospiraceae bacterium
AAATCCTCGCATTTTTCTTAATTATACGCATGAAAAACGTAAAAAACAACAGGAAAAAACGCTTAAAATGGCAAAACCAGAAGTTAGTTTGACAAAAATGACGGGCTGTTTTGAAACCAGAAGTTAGTTTGACAATCAACTTTCCAAAGGAAATTTCTAAAAACCTGTCCGCTTTTCTTTTTGAAATTCGTCATATTTATAGAGGGATAAAAAAGGAAAGGAGGGAGGTTTTATGCGTAGATTAATTGCCGTAATTATGTCTGCCATTATTCTGATAATGGCAAATGGAGTAACTGTCAATGCATCTGAGCGGGCATGCAACACCTCATACACGCCCAGCTTAAGCTTTAGCGGAACGACTGCTACTTGCAAGCTCAAGGTAATTGCAAGCAACATGTCGTATCCGATTGAAGCGACCGTGACGCTTAAGCAAGGAAACGCTATTGTTAAGCAGTGGACAAACTTAACGGCGAACGGCATTATGAATTTTAGCGATACTGCGGGAGTGGTCTCGGGTAATACGTACACCATGCAAGTAACGCTCAAAATCAATGGCGTATCGCATAATGTGACTGATATTGTAAAAACATGTCCATAAAGATTTGATGATATGGGGACTCTAATGCTTATGCAGGATTTAGTTAAATACTCGATAACTGATTAAGTTGGTTTAGGGAAAGAGAGGAATTTGTGTATGAAGAAAGCAATCTTGGCCATTTGTACGGCAGCAGTCATTTTTACCTGTAACATGTTAATTCCCATGAGCGTAAGCGCAGAAGAGAGAGGGTGTAATTGTAATCATAGCATGACGACATTAATAGACAGTACATGGGAAGAGGATTATTCACATCAGTATTGGATTAAAGATGGTCATTATGGGCCTATTTACGGTAGTTGTTATGTTCACAATGAGGGGACATGTCAATATGTAAAGTGTCTCATATGTGGTTATGTGGATTACAATCATAAATATAACGTACAGGTGACGAGTTCGACGCATAGCAGCTGTCCGTTAAGCGGAAATTAATGAAGTCAAAATTATAAACACGGAAGGGGAGGACGGCATGATGAAGAGAAATGGATTCATGCGGACGATAGCAATTGGACTGGCAGTGGCAATCATGTTGAGTGGGTGCACTGGAAAGGACAATGTGTCAGGCCAGATGACAACGGAAAACATTTCGCCGACTGAGAGTACGGAGTTCCATTTTTTGGAGGAGAAACAAGCATCCTGGAAGGACAACACCTTGGACGATATGCGTGCCGTCTTTAACCTGCCCGTGAAAAGGACTCAGGCGGAAGGGGAAAAAGCAGGTGCGGGCAGAACGGGACACATGGTCTGTGAGGGCGGATGTGTCCTTTTTAAGAACCACCTTATGGGATACGGGAAGGACTGGAGCGGCGTGAACGGAATAACGCCCGAAGGGAAAGGGTTTTCTTGCCGAATCGAGGCAGAGGAGGATTCGACGGAAAACATGGTTGACGGCATGGGACCCGTTTCAGGAAAGGACGGCTACGCAGCATTCAGACAGCTTTACGACGAAGAGGGCGGATGCTACTTTTATGAATTGGACAAGAGCTTCCAAAAGACAAGTAGTGTTTTGGTAAATCTGGGAATGGATCGGGAGATTTCCGAAATCATGGGAGACGCAAAGGGGAATTTCCACATAACTTATTCCGCATCAAACGGAAAGAACAAATACCTGATCCTATCTTCGGAGGGCGAAGTTGTTTTTATGACGGAAGCAAAGGGAGTGCTTTCACTTCGAGCCTTTGGCGAGGGGCGTGTTGCTGTATGTGACGTTGAACGAAAGTCAGATGGTCCTGGTGAAAAGATAAAACGGTTTTATGAGGCAGATTTGGATTCCAGAGAACTACGGGAGCTCGTCTTTTCCCAAAAGGCAGCGGACAAAAACGGAACGGAAGGCATGGGACTGTATGCGACGCCCGTGAGCGACAACGAAGTTCTATGGTGCACATTGATCGGCCTGTATTCATACGACACCAGGGACGGAGAAGTCAGGTTACTTTATCAGTGGTCGAATCACGGAATGTTGCCAATCGCCTTTGACTGCGTAACAACGACCTCGGACAGGTTCGTTGAAGTTTTGTACAGGGACGCGGAGGGGCAAAAATATCTATTTCTAAAGCCGACGGGGGAAAGGGAGCCAATGAGTTCCATAATCTTTGCCGTTTCTCCGGATCATGAGAACAGGTTTCTGAGTGCGGCGGCATACTTTAACGGTCAGTATCCGACATACAATGTTACCATTCAGACAGACTGGGATGAGACAAGCCTTTTAACCCAGCTTGGTACGGGGAACGGGCCTGTGATCGTGGACACGGCCCTGACTGGATTCGAGGATCTAATAAATCTTTGGCAGCCGCTTGACGGATTTATGGAGCAATCGGGACTGATGCAGAAACTCCTCCCTGAGACCATGAATTTTGGAAAAATCGGTGATGTCACCTATGGGATTGTCAGGGATTTTCGGATAGAGACGCTGGTCGTTTCGAACGATGGACCGACCGACTGGAATTACAAAGAATTTTTGGATGTAGCAGAAAAATTTAGGGCGGCGCCGATCACTCATTGGTACGGTGATGGCATCGCTGATCGCAGGCAGAAGTACTTTGACCTGCTGAAAAATGGAATTGGAGACAATTATTACTTTGATGTAAATACGGGAGAAATGATCTTTGGTACGAAGGAATTTGATCGTGTGCTGAGACTATCTGAAAGGGCAAAAAAGTGTCCGCCAGCGGAAAATGGCGAGGCAATCCGTGATGGCGAGGCACTTTGCGAAATTGTTGATGTTTACGGGATTCAGGATGTGATAAGCCTAAGAAAAAGGCTTGAGGCAAACGGGGAAAGGGTCATCGGCTATCCGACGGCGGATGGGGCGAGAAATCTCCTGATTGCGGGGGAACCGATCGCAATCCGTTCGACCGCGACGGAGGAAGAAAAACAAATAGCATACACCTTCCTAAAGTATGTTTTGTCAAGAGAGTCATATGAGGCAATCAGCAATGGCTACATCCCGGTGCGAATGGATGCTCTGGAAGACAAATTCGATCAATATGAAAATACGCTAAGCACGCTTGCGGAGGGCGGAGGCGCCGCAAAGTATGGAATGCCAGAGCTTGACCGCGAAAAAGACTTGTCATTTTTAAGCGACCTAATTGATAACGGGACGGTAAAAAAGTCGTTTCCGAAAAGCCTTCAGAAGGTGTTTGACGAGGAACTTGAGGATTACCTTGCAGGCAGGATCGACGGAAAGGCATTGGGCAATCACCTAAGTAGCAGAGTATGGTTGTATTTGGAGGAATCTAGATGAGAGGGGTATCTTGGCAGGTTTGTTTGCACTTATGATTTTTGGATAGCGATTATGGGAAAAATGGAGGAAGGAAAGGGGAAGCTAGATGTGGTGGTAAAGGATGAGAATAATACTTTGTTTTATATTCCTGGTATAGTGGGCGATACAAAAGAGCTTACATGGAGTAATGGAGTAATACAAACATATAAAAAGTATCCCAACGGGGCTTTTACAAGTGCAGGCAGTAAATTCAATGGTCGTGTCTGTGCTGAATTTATAGGTAATCTAGGTGGAAAGATGAGTGGATTGAGTCTGTTCTCCATCGTCAAGATCATTTTTTACGATGCGTAAACCAAAGTTGTATATTACTTGAAGGGAATCGTTTGTTGGTGATGCTTTTTAACGAGGTTAACCATGAAAAAAAATAATTTGTTAAAGATTATTGTATGTGTTATTGTTTTAGCGACAGTTGTACTTTTATTCTGTGTTGCATGGTCAATTATGGAAGGGAAAAAGAAATCAACTGAGGTTACATATAGTAAGAATGATGAAACCGCAGAAGGTAAAGAAGGAATCGTGGAAAAAGAACTTAGCATGCTAGGATTAGTACTTCTTGGAAAAGAGACTTTTTGTTATGTCGCGGAAGATGAGATGAGGAATTACACAGTAAATGATGTGGTTTCCTTCTTTGGAGAAGCAACTCCATACAGGAAAATATGGCAGTTTGCATATGCTGATATGGACGGAGACGGAGAAAAAGAAGTTATT
>JAFXQK010000021.1 GCA_017527205.1 Lachnospiraceae bacterium
CAAGAAGGTCGGTTATCGCGAGAGCTATCAGCTGAAGTATATTGGTGATAAGGTGGTCTTCAATCCGGCAACGGCAGTGGTTGAGGTCATCAAGGAGCTTGACAGAATGGCTTCCCTTGCAAGCGAGAATCTGAATCGTGCCATGAATGCACTGATCACTTTGGATGAAGAGGATATTAATGAGGTTTATGAGGTAGAGAAGAATATCAACTTCCTAAACCATGCCATCACGGACTATCTCGTAAAGATCAATCAGTCAACGCTGCCCATTGAGGACTTAAAGAGCATCGGTGCGCTGTTCCACGTCGTGAACGATATTGAGCGTATTGGTGACCATGCAGAGAACGTGGCGGATTGCGCCAGACAGCGTAAGGAGGATGGCTCGAGCTTCAGTAAGGAAGCCCAGAGGGAAATGGGTGAGATGCTGGAGATGGTGAATAAGATTGTACAGTATGCGATTGAGATGTTTGTGAAGAGTGAGTACAAGCATATGCAGGATGTTGTAGAGCTTGAGGATCACGTGGATGAGATGGAGCGCGAGTTCCAGAAGGCACACGTGGAAAGGCTTTCCAAGGGAGAGTGCACGCCGTCGGCAGGCATGCTGTTCTCTGACGTCATTTCCGGTTTGGAGAGAGTCTCTGACCATGCGACGAATATTGCATTCGCCATCATGGATGCAGAGAAGGAAGCGTCATAAGTCACGATCTTTGCCGGGGAGTGACGAAAAAGCAAGAATGCTCCCGTAACTTTTCCTGCAATGTCGATATGGCATGTCGAAAAGTGAGAATTAGGGGTTGACGTATGAGAAGTAGATAGGGTATAATTTGTAACAGATCGTAACAAATTTGTAATAAATTATAAAGTGGGGTGCGCTTGGTGACCTGAAGCCTTTGGGGTAGGGGACGGGATTCACGGCGCGAGGTTATTTATTATGAATCAAAGAAGAATGAAAAATATTGTAAGAATGATATCGACGGCAACGGCAGTGGCTTGCTTTGCCGCCTTTCCTATGCACGTGAATGCTGCTGCCATGGGTGAGGTTTCGTTTTCCAGCATTGGCGTAGCTTCGATTTTTAACATGGATTATTCTGCCGAGGAGCTTGTGGCATATGCTGATGCGGCAAAGGGTTCGCATTGGGGCTATACCAATCTCGGTATTGCAAATACGGATGGCGCAAATTTAAATGTTCGTGAAACTCCCTCCACCAGCGGTAAGCTTGTGGGAAAGATGCGTAATCACGCAGCGTGTGAGGTATTAGAGGTAAAGGATGGCTGGGCGAAGATTACGTCTGGCGAGGTCAATGGCTATGTCAGCTGTGACTACCTTCTGATTGGCGCTGATGCCGTCAGTACTGCAAAGAATTTTGTCGAGACCGTAGCGATTGCAAAGGAGAATGGCCTAAACGTTCGCCAGGAGCCTTCTACGGACAGTCAGGTCATGACTCAGATTG
The DNA here is from genome assembly GCA_017527205.1 of Lachnospiraceae bacterium. Taxonomy (GTDB): domain Bacteria; phylum Bacillota; class Clostridia; order Lachnospirales; family Lachnospiraceae; genus Acetatifactor. Next base: position 1,452 of record JAFXQK010000021.1, read on the forward strand.
CAAAGGGCGAGGAGCTTGAGTTTATCGAGGATTTAGAGGATTGGATTCACGTCATGGTGGATGACGAGGATGCGTACGTATTCGCTGATTTTGTCACTGTGGAGACGAAGCTGGATACGGCGATCACCATGTCCGAGCTGACCTATGGCAATGGCGTTTCTGACATCCGCGTGGATATCGTGGAATATGCAAAGCAGTTCCTGGGAAATCCCTATAAATATGGCGGCACGAGCCTGACAAAGGGTTGTGATTGCTCCGCATTTGTACAGGGCGTTTACAAGAAGTTTGGCATCAAGCTGGAGAGAACCTCTGGCGCACAGTCGAAGGGCGGAACTACGATCAAGGCTGCAGACTTAAAGCCCGGTGACCTGATCTTCTACAGCAAGAACGGAAGCATCAATCACGTGGCTATGTATATCGGCAATGGTCAGGTCATTCATGCGAGCTGCCCGAAGTACGGCATTCGAATCAGCAAGTACAATTACCGGACGCCGACCAAGTGCGTGCGCATGCTGAAGGATTAAAAAAGAATTCAGGGAGCGAGGTGACTCGCTCCCTAAAATTTTAAAACTTATGAGAAAAGTAGTTGACAAATAGGCTGACCCATTGTATACTAATCAAGTCGGCAAAAAAGACCGATCTGGAAGTTTAGCTCAGCTGGGAGAGCATCTGCCTTACAAGCAGAGGGTCATAGGTTCGAGCCCTATAACTTCCACTATGGCGAAGTAGCTCAGTTGGCTAGAGCACACGGTTCATACCCGTGGTGTCGAGGGTTCGAATCCCCCCTTCGCTATTTTTTTTTGCCATTTTTGAAAGAATATGGTGTTGTAACGAAAGCGGAACGGCTTGTGAAGGCTGTTCCGTTTTTTCACGCCTATTTTACCGCGTGCCCTCCGAGCAGATAAGCTATGGTTGCTTTTTTGGCACAAGAATGGTATGATTTATGTTAGGGAGATTTTAGACATGTGTGACAACAAAGCAATTCAGATAGTGGATGCCACGCTCCGCGATGGCGGGCTGGTCAATGATTTTTATTTTGATGATGCACTGGTAAAGGCATTGTATGAGACGAATTTACGAACTGGCGTAAATTATATGGAGTTCGGTTATAAGGCATCAAAAAGGATGTTTGATCCGGAGAAGAATGGAAAGTGGAAGTATTGCAATGACGAGGACGTGCGGGCCATTGTCGGCGAGAACCGAACGAACCTGAAAATAGCCGTCATGGCGGACGTGGGAAGATGCGATTTTCATGAGGACGTTCGCTCCAAGAACGAAAGCCCGATCGACATGATCCGTGTTGCAACGTATTTAGATACCATTCCCGGGGCAGTGGAGATGATTGAGGATGCGGCAGGAAAGGGCTATGAGGTAAGCTGTAATTTGATGGCCATCTCAAAGGCGAAGGAGAGCGAGCTGCGGGATGCGCTGATGACGCTTGCAAAGACGCCTGCGAGCGTTCTGTATGTCGTTGATAGCTTCGGGGCACTGTATCCTGACCATGCTAAGCGCCTTGTGACGACCTTTTTGGAGGTAGCCTCCCAGTACGGAAAGAAAGTTGGCATGCATGCTCATAACAACATGCAGCTGGCATTTTCGAATACCATGCTGGCGCACGAATTAGGTGCAACCTGGCTGGACGGAACCTATGATTCCATGGGACGGGGCGCGGGTAACTGCGCGATGGAGCTTCTTCTTGGATATTTGGAAAAGCAGGGCTTTTCGCAGTATCACATGGAACAGGCGCTTCCATTTATTGATCAGTACATGGAGACCCTTAAAAAGCATGGCGTGGTCTGGGGGTATGACGTTCAGTATTTACTTACGGGACTTTTGAACCAGCATCCGAGGGCGGCAATTCGCTACACAAAGGAAGGTCGGTCGGATCATGGGTTATTCTTCAACGAAATTAAGAATCCCACGGCTTGATGATGGCGCGTACCATAGGGTTGGGTACGTAAAGTAGCAGCTAAAAACATGGTGGATGAATTGGACGCATGGCATCAGCAAGATGGGAAAGGCCAAACATTAAGGAAACAGGAAGGCAAAAGGCTAGTTTTGAAAAGCAAAAGATTACTAGCCAGATTCAAACAAAAAGAAGGGGAAAAAACATGCAGACGGACAGGATTAAGATTTTGGTTTATGATCTTGGAAGAGAGAAGGCACTAAAGGAAGCTGAGCATTTTTCGGAGTACAATGGCTTTGATCACAAGACGGCGCTTCGCTTGCGTCTGCTTGTAGAGGAGACCTTTGCCATGGTAAATGCCATCACCGAGGAATTCTATGCGGATTTCTGGATGGAGGGAACGAAAACCGGTCAGTGCAAGATTCATCTGTTGGTGCAGACGGACATGGATCTGGAAAAGAAAAGGAATCTGATTAGTGCATCCAGAACGAAGAAGAATGCAGCAGTAAAGGGTCTTACGGGAAAGATTTGGGAGATGATCGAGGATCATCTTTACCTGAACAAGGCGGATTATCCGGACGTCGCTGCAAACTATTTCGACCTTGGCATGGTAGACATGCCCTATACGCCTGGGGCTCCCGTGTATTCTGGGAACGTTGTTTGGTCACTGGAAAGCTATCGCCAGGGATTGGATGACGTAAAGAAAACGAATCAGGATGCAGGCGAGGTTTGGGACGAACTGGAGAAATCCATTTTGGCCAATCTTGCGGATGACGTCAAGGTAGCCATTCGTGGCAATGAAGCGGAGATTACCGTAGAGAAAAAATTTTAGCGCATCTCGAGAAGAAACAATCGTATGTAAAACAACTAAATAGTAAAGCATGAAGGACATAAAAATGTCTGGGTGACGTGAGGAAATTTGGATGATGGATAAGAAAATTACGATACTGCATGCGAATGACATTCATGGACAATTGAATTTTACCGTCAATCATGACATGGAGGTTATGGGCGGCATTTCCCTGCTCTCTGGCTATTTGAAAAAGACGCGCGCGGAAGGGCCGACCTTCTTTGGCATTTGTGGCGACGTGTTGCAGGAGGACGTGCTTGGTTCGGATTACAAGGGAACGAACACGGTAGAGATGATCAACTACATGAATCCGAACTGTCTCTCCCTCGGAAATCACGAGCTGGATTATGGATTAGCGCATCTTTTGATTTTTAAGGAGTGCGTCAGCGCGCCGATCCTTTGTGCAAACATGGTTGTTTCCAACCTGAGGCAGGATCTTTTCCGGTCAAGCATCGTATGTGAGCTTGGCGGTGTACGGATGCTGCTGATCGGCGTGATTCCGCAGGCCTTTTTCAACAAGATTTTGTCGGACCAGTTCTGCCGAAGCATGTTGGATTATAAGGACACCTATGATGCCGTTCGCGAGGAAATTGCGAAACACAAGGACGAGCAGATCGATCTTGTTGTTTTGATGTCGCATTATGGCATCGAGGGTGATCGGATTCTGGCTCAAAATATGCCAAAGGATCTGCATGTGGATTTGATCCTCGGCGGACACACGCACATCAATATGGACGAGCCCGAGGTGATCAATGGCATTCCCGTTGTGCAGTCAAGCTATGGAACGACGCATATCGGAAGGTTTGACGTGACCGTGGATGCGGAAAAGGGCGGCATCAAGGAATGGAAATGGCAGAGGGTTCCGTTGACGGAGGAGACAAGTGAATTCGATCTCGGCGTGGATGACCTTGCAGACCGCGTGACCTTCCATAAAAAGAAAAAAAGAGACAATGCAAAGCTCTGTGAGTTCGCCGGCGTCTTTGAACATAAGAGCAGATTATATGAGACAGATCTCGGAAACCTTGTGGCGGATGCCTTTGCAGAAAGCTATCCGGTGGATTTCGTGATTTTGCAGTCAGGAAGCATTCGCCGAAAGGAATGCGGTCCTGTCGTGACGCAGAAGGACTTAAATGAGCTCTATCCCTATGATGACAAATTCGTGGAGATCGACATGACGGGGCGGGAGATCAAGGAAGCCTTTCACTATCTGTTTTGTCTAAAGCCGGATGGCTCCGTGATGAACGGCACGTTCCTTTACAGCAAGGGATTTCGCCTTGTGGCGGACGGGACGGACTGCTGGCAGCAGGGCTGCAGCGTATTGGGGCTGTCCTTAAACGGCAAGGATTTTGAGGACGATAAGATTTATCGCGTCGGCATGACGCGAAACTGTGCATCAAATGCGATGCGGTATTTTTCCATGGATCTTGGTGAAGAACGGCAGAGGGTGCTTTCCCTTTCCACGTTTCATGACCTTGCAAAGTGGTGTCTTTCCCAGGCGGGGACGATTCCTGCACCGGAAAAGGGACGTTTCGAACTTCTTAATTTCGAGGGCTAGTGAAGGCCGAAAATAGAAATGATGGAAAAACGAGAGATCATTTTTGAAAACATTGTAGAAAATATTTCGGATGGCATTTTGACCATAGGCCTGGACGGAAGAATTTTGCTGGCAAATGCTTCTGCCACAAGCATTCTCGGGATAGAGAAAGACCGTCTGGTCGGACAAAAGCTTGCGAAGCTTCTCATGGAAAATGATGAGAATGACGATTTCTTTCAGTGCCTTATGGACGCGGTGTACTCGAAGCAAACCATTGTGCAGATGGTTCCTTTTTTCAGCGAGGGCGAGGAAAAGCGGCTTCGCGTCGTAAGCTCCTTTCTGACCAATGGCAAGAAGCGTGTCGGGCTGATTGTCACCTTCAGTGATTTGACGACCATGGTACGGCTGAATGAGCGAAACGAGGCATTGACGAAGACCTTGGCAGAATTCCTGGACCGCTTTGTTGAGGTCATGATCGGCGCCATCGAGGCGAGGACGCCCTACAATGCAAATCACACGAAAAGCATGGTTCACTATGCCGAGAATTACTTAAATTGGCTCAGACAAAAGGGCAGGGAGGATCTGGAGGATATTCAGAAGCCCTTCCTTGCAAGCGTATGGCTTCATGACATAGGAAAGCTTGTGGTCCCGAGAAGCATCATGGATAAGGCGACGAGGCTTGGTGCGCGAGAGGGGGACGTCTTTCATCGGATAGACATTGCCGTTCTGTGTGAACGGCTGCGGATGGCAAAGGATCCAAGCCTTGAGGCGGAGGCCTCGGAAAGGATTCAGGCGCTCACGGAGGCAAAGACCTGGATTGATGAGGTGAATCATGCCGGCATGCTGAGCGGGGAGCTTGGAGAAAAGCTGGAAAAGATTAAGAAGCTGCGGTGTCTTACGGCAGACGGAGAAGAGATCCCGCTGCTGAAGGAGGAAGAGCTTTTGGCACTGTCCATCCGGCGGGGGACGTTGACTCCTGACGAGCGAAGCATTGTGCAGTCTCATGTGGTGCGTACGCGCGAGATGATTGGACAAATGGGTTTTTCGGGGGAATATGAGAATGTCTCCTCCTGGGCGGGAGGACATCACGAGTTACTGGACGGATCCGGTTATCCGCTGGGCTTAAAGGGGGAGGAGATTCCCTGGGAGACGAGGCTTCTGACCATCTTGGACGTTTATGACTCCCTGACGGCGGATGACAGGCCTTACAAACCGGCCATGCCGCCGGAAAAAGCCTTTCGGATTTTAGGGGAGATGAGCGGGCAGGGAAAGCTTGACGGAGAGCTCTTAAAAAGTTTTTACGAAAGTAATGCCTGGAAAGCATAAAAAGATAGCTATTTTGCAAGAAACATAGTATAATAAATTTAAGCCACGGCGCACAAAAAACGAACAGGGGCGTAAAAAAATGATCTGGCAAAGGAGAACAAGAACATGAAAATCGAAAAGAAAACAGATGGAACGAAATTGACGGTTGCATTGCAGGGCAGATTGGATACCATGACGGCGCCTGAGCTGGATAAGGAATTTCATGAAAGCCTTGACGGCGTGACGGAGCTCGTGGTGGATCTTGCTGAGCTGGAGTACATTTCCTCCGCTGGCCTTAGAGTGCTTCTTTCTGCACAGAAGGTCATGAATAAGCAGGGATCCATGGTGGTAAAGAACGTAAATGAGCAGATCATGGAGGTCTTTGAGGTTACCGGATTTTCCGATATTCTGACCATAGAGTAATCTTGTGGGATTGCGGTCGATCGTATGATGGAGGGAAGCTAGCGGCGTATGAACGGAAACGAGAAGGAAAGAAAAAGCTTAACGATGGATGCAACCACGGAGAACTTATATCAGGCACTGGGCTTTGTGGACGAGCAACTGGAACAAATGGAGTGTTCCCCCGCGGTACAGATGCGCATTGATCTTGTGGTGGAGGAATTGTTTGTCAACGTGGCGCATTATGCCTACGCGCCAGAGACTGGAAGTGTTACCATTTCCATTGAGACGGAAGGGGATTCAAAGGCTGTCGTGATTTCCATGGAGGATTCCGGCGTTCCGTATGATCCGCTCGCCAAGGAAGATCCTGACGTGACGCTTGCCGCACAGGATCGTCAGATCGGCGGCCTGGGCATTTTTATGATTAAAAAGAACGTGGATGACATTCATTATGAGCGGAAGGATGGAAAAAACATCTTAACGTTTAAGAAGTTTATTTAGCCTGGAAAGCATTGCGGGATTCCAAATGCTAAATAAATTTCAAAAAGGTGCAGGAAAAGAATTGGTACGTTGCTTCGGCTTAGGATTCAAAAAAAGAGGTTGCCAAAACAACGGTTCAATGCTATACTTGCAGATGATAGTGAGATGATGAAGGAGAAATCATTGCAACTTGGGGATGATTTCTCCTTATTTTCTGTTTTTGTTTTTATTATGCAGAACGGAAATGATGCATTCTGTCGCGAAGCGATTTACTGAAGAAAGGTTTGGAAAGAGCATTGGAAGAAAATTTGAAAGAAAAGTATGAGAAAAAGCTGGAGGAACTGTTGGCAGAGGCTGGTGTCATGGCTGAGGAAGAGGAGTCTGAGGACGCACTTGCGAACGAATACGCGAATGAGTTAGAGGATGAGGCTGCAGCTGACGAAGACGGCAGTTCAAACGAGCAGGCTGAAGAAGGCATGGGCGCGAAAGGAACCTCCGGCGTGGATGATGCCAACATGGATGACATCAGGGATCAATTGGATCCCAGAATTCAGCGGGCATTGGATGACATGGGCTTTGCAAAGCTGACGCCCATTCAGGAGCAGGCAATCCCCGCGCTTTTGTCCGGACAGGACATCATCGGACAGGCGCAGACGGGTACCGGTAAAACGGCGGCGTTTGGCATTCCGCTGATCTCCCGCGTGGACGCAAGTTTGGAGAAGCTGCAGGCCGTGGTTCTTTGCCCGACGAGAGAGCTTGCCATTCAGGCAGCCTTAGAGCTTCGCAAGATCGCAAAATATATTGAGGGACTTCGCATTCTGCCCGTCTACGGCGGCCAGGAGATCGGTCGTCAGATCCGTGCGCTTCCCGGAACGCAGATTATCGTTGGTACGCCCGGACGCGTCATGGATCACATGAACCGTCATACGATCAAGCTGGACAATGTCAGCATGGTTGTGCTGGATGAGGCAGATGAGATGCTGAACATGGGCTTCCGTGAGGACATGGAGGTCATTTTGGGTGCCATTCCCGGGGAACACCAGACGGCGCTGTTTTCCGCAACAATGCCGAAGCCTATTTTGGAGATCACCGGAAAGTTCCAGAAGGAGGATACGAAGCACATTCGCATCGCAACGGGAGAATTGACGATTCCCCTGATCAGCCAAAAGTATTTCCTGATTAAGAATGCAGACAAGGACGCGGCAACCGTGCGTCTTCTGGAGTATTATGATCCCAGGCTTTGCCTGATTTTCTGTAACACGAAGGCGAAGGTTGAGGAGCTTTCCGAGGTGCTAAAGAAGGCAGATTTTCAGGCAGAGGGACTGCATGGCGACCTGATCCAGCATCAGCGTGACATTGTCATGGGGCGTTTTCGTAATGGAAGCACCAACATTCTGATCGCCACGGACGTTGCAGCGCGCGGCATTGACGTCGACGATGTGGAGATTGTCATCAATTATGACGTTCCGCTGGACAATGAATATTACGTACACCGTATCGGAAGAACTGGTCGTGCAGGCAAGACGGGTATGTCCTTTACCTTTGCGAATGCGCGTGAGCTGCACCGCATCCGTGAGATTGAGAAATTCTGTAAGACGACCATTGAAGAGAAAAAGCTGCCGGATGCGTCCAAGGTATTAAAATCCAAGGCGCGGAAGGTTTTGAATACCGCGTGGGAGCTCAAGGATCATGAGGACATTGAGCTGATGAAGGTATATCTGCAGCGTAAGATGGAGAAGGATGGCTGTGACATCCTGGATCTTGCGGCATGTATGCTGAAGCGCGAGATCGGCGACAAGGGAGAGGAGATCTTAGAGGATAAGCCCCAGCCCAGACAGAGAGGCTTCCGTGACCGCGGAAGAGGTTTTGGACGCAGAGACGAGGAAGGGCGTGAGGGCAGAGACTTCGGACGCCGTGATGGAGAAGGAAGAGGCTTTGGCCGTCGTGACGGTGAGGGCAGAGGCTTCGGTCATCGTGACGGTGAGGGCAGAGGCTTTGGTCACGGAGAGGAAGAAGGTCGTGAAGGAGGTCGTCGTGACGAGGAAGGTCGCCGCGACAGAAGTGAGAAGAAAAGAGATCGCAGGGAGAATGAGAGCTTCAGCGAGAAAATCTTCGGGAAAAAGCAGGATCGTCAGGTGAAATTCTGGGAGATGGAGAAGCCGGATTTCGTTGAGATGCCGGAGGAACTGGAGAAGCACTTCGCGAAGAAGGAGCGCAAGGGCTCCAAAGATTCTAAGGGTGCTAAGGATGCGAAGAGCTTTCGTGGGAATGGCTCCAAGGATTCTAAGGGTTTCGGTGGTAAGAATTCCAAGGATTCCAAGGGCTTTGGCGCAAAGAGCTCCAAGGATTCCAAGGGCTTTGGAGGAAAGAAGGGGAAGGACGCGAAGGGAGCTGGCAAAAAGGACCGCAAGGGGTCCAGGATCGACGCGCGCTCCGTACTTGACGTAGATAAATTTGGAAGACCTAAGCGCGTAAAACGCTAATTCCGGTACGCATTCATGCATATGCCAAACCAGAGCGGCAGGAGAAATTTGCGTAGGGAATGGATGGGTGAATCATTCGTTGGTAAAAGAAAGAGGTATGACAATGAGAGTTGGCATGGGATATGACGTACATAAGCTGACGGAGGGCAGGGAACTCATCATCGGAGGCGTGAAGATTCCGTATGAAAAGGGGTTGTTAGGGCATTCGGATGCGGACGTGCTTTTGCATGCCATCTCGGACGCCCTTCTTGGCGCGGCTGCGCTGGGGGACATTGGAAAGCATTTCCCTGACACGGATCCCGCCTACAAGGGGATCTCTTCCATGATTTTGCTGGAGAAGGTCGGAGATCTCATTGCGGAAAAAAGCTTTCTGATTGAGAACGTGGATGCCACCATTATTGCACAGGCTCCGAAAATGCGACCCTATATTGATGCCATGCGCGAGAATATTGCAAAGGCATTGAAAATCGACGTCTCTCAGGTAAACGTCAAGGCAACGACGGAGGAAGGCCTGGGATTTACCGGTACGGGAGAGGGGATTTCTTCCCAGGCGGTATGCCTTTTGACGAGCCCTTATGATTTGAGTGCCATGCCCGTGCAAATGGGCTGCGCAGGCTGTAACGGTTGCGCAGGCGACGGGCAGAAACGAAAAGGCTAAGCGGTATGGAAAAGACCTGGGTTAAGCGATGGTATGTTGAGAGGGTCATTTTCAAATGGGGTAAGGGAACGGGATTCGGGAGGGCATGAAAATGGAGCAAATGTCCTTATTTGACAATTTAGATGGATTTCCTGGCATGCGGCAGGCGAATGGCGGAGAAGATGCGTCTTCGAAGCTGACGGTGAACGCGGAGCAGGGCGTGGATTATACCCAGCCCTTGGCGAATCGTCTTCGTCCTAAGACACTGGATGATTTCGTAGGTCAGGAGCACCTTTTGGGGCAGGGGAAAATGCTGCGTCAGCTCATTGAGCGTGATCAGATTTCTTCCATGATCTTCTGGGGCCCTCCGGGCGTCGGGAAGACAACGCTTGCCAGTATTATAGCGGGTCGGACAAGATCCGCTTTTATCAATTTCAGCGCCGTGACAAGTGGCATCAAAGAGATCAAAGAGGTCATGCAGCAGGCGGAAAACGACAGAAGAGGCGGACGGCGAACGGTTTTGTTTGTGGACGAGATTCATCGTTTTAACCGCGCACAGCAGGATGCTTTTTTACCCTATGTCGAAAAGGGGAGCATTGTTTTAATCGGTGCAACGACGGAAAATCCCTCCTTTGAGGTCAATGGGGCACTGTTATCCCGCTGTAAGGTGTTTGTCCTAAAGGAACTGACGGAGGAGAATCTTTGCAGTCTTCTTAGCAGGGCGCTTAAGGCTCCGGAAGGGTTTGGACGGCAGCAGGTTTGCATGACGAAGGAGCAGCTTCGTGCGATTGCGGCCTTTGCAAACGGGGATGCAAGAACGGCCTTAAATACGCTGGAAATGGCGGTGCTGAATAGTCAGATCCAACCGGACGGCAGCATGCTTGTGACCAATGAGGGTCTTGAACAGTGCGTCAGCAAGAAGTCCCTTTTGTACGATAAATCGGGCGAGGAGCATTATAACATGATCTCCGCCCTGCATAAATCCATGCGAAATTCTGATCCCGATGCGGCAATTTATTGGATGCTGCGGATGCTGGAGGGCGGTGAGAATCCGCTGTACATTGCAAGAAGACTCATTCGCTTTGCAAGTGAGGACGTGGGGATGGCGGATCCCAATGCATTGACGCTTGCGGTCAACGTCTACCAGGCCTGTCACTTTCTGGGAATGCCGGAGTGCGACGTACACCTTACGCACTGCGTGACCTATCTTGCGATGGCACCAAAATCCAATGCATGCTACGTCGCGTGTGAGGAGGCAAAGCGGGACATTAAGGAGAAGCCTGCAGAACCCGTGCCCTTGCAGATTCGGAATGCCGTGACGGGGCTCATGAAGGAGCTAAATTACGGGAAGGGCTACGAGTATGCGCATAATGCCGAGGAGAAGCTGACGCGCATGAAGTGCCTGCCGGAGAGCCTGCAGGATCGCGAGTATTATCGCCCGACGAAGGAAGGCAAGGAGGCCGCGGTCAGGGAACGCCTTGCGGAAATCAAGGCCTGGAAGGCAAATGAAGATGGAGGCCCCAAAGAGCCTTAATCAGTGAAATGATAATTTTGGACGGGACTCCATACTTGCGGAAATGCCATAAATAGGGTACAATGAAGGTTGGTTTTGTTGTTTCGCGTTCTTTTGAGGGCATAAATTGACAAAATGAGGAGTAAAAACTATGGCTGAGAAGAGGGAAGTATATTGGCATCTGCCAGGGCTTTGTTATTTCCGGTTGCTGAATCAAGTGCTGATCAATACCATGAAGGATTATCCTGATAAGTTTCGGGAGGGCTATCGCATTGGTTCTGTTTATGGAACAATTCCCGGAGCCATTTGGAACGGCGGCCGCGCCGTCTTTGGCATCAGCAACAAGGCGGACATAGAGAGGGTTATCCATACCTATAATCAGTATGGCATACCCGCGCGCTTTACCTGGTCGAATTCCCTGCTCGAGGAGAAGCATATTTATGATACCTATTGTAACATGATCATGAAGCTTGCGGACAATGGGCTCAACCAGGCAATCGTAAATCGCCCCGTTTTGGAGGAATACATTCGCAGGGAATATCCGAGCTACAAGTTGATTTCGTCCACGACAAAGCGCATGACGGATCCGAAGTGCCTTGCCGAGGAGGTTGCAAAGGATTATTATTTGGTTGTTTTGGATTATGATTTGAACCGCAACGAGGAGGTCATTCAGTCACTCCTTCCCGTGGCGAATAAGATCGAGATTCTGGTGAATGAGATCTGTTATCCCGGCTGTCAGATGCGCGCAGAGCATTATCGCCAGGAGTCCCTTTCTCAGCTGGAATTTGACAACCGGACGGATTTTCATTGTCCGAACCGCTCTCGGGAGAATCGGACGTTTGAGGAGTGCATGAAGCGTCCTGCCTTTATGTCCACGGAGGAAGTGGAGCGCTATATCGATAAGGGCTTTGTGAATTTCAAGATCGTGGGCAGGGGATTGCCGCAGCAATTTGTTTTGGATTCCTATCTCTATTTTCTCGTGAAGGATGAGGCTAGGGATTTTGTGCGAAGGCACATTGTGGGCACCATTGAGCAGCTTACGGCAGCGCAGCGCGCGGCCATGAGAAGGTAGGTATTACAACCCATTCAGGATTTGGAAAAAACTCGGGGCTGGATTTGCAAAGAGGGATATTTATGTATAATGATTTGTTGAAAATTGGGCCGCTTGTCGTTCATGGCTATGGACTGATGATTGCCATCGGCGTTTTCGCGGCACTCAATATTGCGGAATACCGCTCGCCGAAAAATGGCTTGGACAAGGAGCAGATTTTTCCATTGACCATATTTTGTGTGATTACGGGGATTTTTGGCGCAAAGCTCATGTTTATCATTCAGGGCTGGAAGCAGTTCCTTAAGGATCCGTTGTCCATGCTGGGTTCCAGCGGACTTGTAGTGTACGGCGGCATCATCGGCGGCATTCTCTGTGCAACCGTCTACTGTAAAATCAGAAAAATCAGCTTTTGGGATTATTTTGACGTCGTGCTTCCTTCCGTTGCGGTGGCGCAGGCCTTTGGACGGATCGGTTGCTTTTTGGCGGGCTGCTGTTATGGTCATGAGACAAGTGCTTGGTATGGGATTGCCTTTACGCATTCCCATTATGCGCCAAACAACGTGAAAATGATTCCGACGCAGCTGATCTCAAGCGCTGGAATGTTTTTAATCGCGGGGCTTCTTTTCTGGTATGCCTATCATGCAAAAAAGTCAGGACAGGTCGGCGCTGCATACATGGTTTTGTATAGCATCGGGCGCTTTAGCGTGGAGTTCTTGAGAGGCGATCTGGAGAGGGGAAGCATCGGCGCACTTTCTACGTCGCAGTTCATTTCGATCTTTATTGTTGTGATCGGCATTGGCTTATGGATCTGGCGCGGCAAGATTGGTACCCAACGCCCCCAGGCCATGAAAGCTGAATCATAAAACCATATGGGGACAAGGAAGTTTGTTTGAATGATTCAGACAATGAAAAAATGGCTGAGCGGCGCAGGCTCGCGTTTGGTTGTGCCGCAGAGCCGGTAAGATAAATTAGGAGGATAGGACATGGAACGGACAACGATTGCAGAAGCCTTTCAAAAGCCGAATGAGACGGTTTTGGTTAGGGGATTTATCGATAACCTGAGGGACAGCAAGTATATGACCTTTATTGTGCTAAAGGACATTACCGGGAAGATCCAGATTACGATTGAGAAGGAAAAGCATCCCGAGTGGGAGGAGCTGTTATCCGGCTTGACGGGAGATTCCGTGATCAGCGTTGTTGGACAGGTGAATGCAAATGATTATGTCAAGCTCGGCGGCGTGGAAATTTTGCCTGAGAGCATCGCCGTGGACAGCCTTGCAGAAGCACTTCCCATCGCACGCAAAGCCATTCCCGCAACAAAGAAAAAGAAGGAAGTGGAGCGCTCCAGTATTGATCAGCGCATCGACTATCGTTGGATCGACCTTCGGACGGATGAAAATCAGCTGATGTTCAAGGTACAGACGGTTATGGTAAATGCCATGCGGAAATTCCTTCTGGACAGAAGCTTTATCGAGATTCACACGCCGAAGCTGATTGGTGCAGCCAGCGAGAGCGGCGCGGACGTGTTTGCCGTGGATTATTTTGACCGGAAGGCTTTTCTCGCGCAGAGCCCTCAGTTCTATAAGCAGATGGCCATGGCGGCAGGCTTTGAACGGATTTTTGAGACGGGTCCCGTATTCCGTGCGGAGAAGTCCTATACCAATCGTCATACGACCGAATTTACCGGATTTGACCTGGAGTTTAGTTATATCAATTCCGTGAAGGACGTCATGAAGCTGGAGGAGGAGCTTTTGACCGACATGCTTCGTGCGGTTAAGGAAGCCTACGGTGAGGAGATCAAGGAGCTCTTTGGCAAGGAAGTGATCGTTCCGACGACGCCGTTCCCCGTGATCGACCTGCAGGAGCTTTATGCGGCACTTGAGAAGGAATATGGCTATGTTGCTCCTGAGGAGGAAAAGGGTGATCTGACGACCGAGGCAGAGCAGCTCTCCTTCCGCTATGCGCAGGAAAAGTTTGGACATGAATTCCTGTTTGTAACGGGCTATAGCGTAGACAAGAGACCTTTTTATCACATGCGTGACGAGCATGGCATGCCGCAGGGCTATGACCTGATTTGGCGTGGCGTGGAGATTACCACCGGTGCACAGCGTGAGCACAGATATGAAATTCTGAAGAAGCAGGCGCAGGAGAAGGGGCTGGATCAGGACGTACAGTTCTATCTGGAGTTCTTTAAGTATGGCTGCCCGCCTCACGGCGGTTTTGGACTTGGCGTGGACCGCATGACCATGCTGCTTCTTGACGTAAGCATTAAGGAGGCCATGTTCCTGTTCAGAGGACCGAATCGTTTGACACCATAAAATAGGCAAAAAAATGAGTTGACAAATATTAGAAATTTGCATATTCTGTCAATAAGAAGGAATTTTGATTGTGCGTGAAAGCTTTTGGTTTTCACGAAGATGAAAAGCGGAGAACGGAGAGAGTACTTTTCCGAAAGGGATCACAGAGAGGGCATGTCAGCGGCTGGAAGCTTGCCCGGTCTTGGGAGAAGGAAGTGCATTCGGGAGCTGATCTGGGGAAGAGAGTATCCAGATACGTAAGGCGCGTTAAGCCATGGAGGGAAGGGGCTAGCCCCTTAAGTAGAGTGGAACCGCGGAACAATTCGTCTCTTGATGGATTGTTCCTTTTTGTTTGAAAAGAATACGGCATGTAAGGTACTGCAGATAGAAATATGGCAATAGAAGGAGAGGAAAGCTATGGAGAACAAGGTTAGGTTTTACAACACGCTGACGAAGAAGGAAGAATTATTTGTGCCGAACGTGGACGGAAAGGTTCGCATGTACACCTGTGGTCCTACCGTGTATCATTTCGCACACATTGGAAATCTTAGAACCTATATTTGTGAGGATATTCTGGAGAAGACGCTGCGATATGTTGGTTATGACGTAAAGCGTGTCATGAACATTACCGACGTAGGTCACTTGTCCAGCGATGCGGATACGGGTGAGGATAAGATGCTCAAGGGCGCTAAGCGTGAGCACAAGACCGTCATGGAGATCGCGAAGTTTTATACGGACGCCTTCTTTTCTGACTGCGCAAAGCTCAACATTAAGACGCCTGACGTCGTTGAGCCTGCGACCAATTGCATTCCCGAGTTCATCAAGATGATCAGCGGCCTGATCGACAAGGGCTATGCCTATCTTGCTGGTGGCAACGTTTATTTTGATACCTCGAAGCTCAAGGACTATTACGTGCTCTCCAACCACAGCGAGGAGGAGCTTCTCGTGGGCGTGCGCGATGACGTGGAAGAGGATGACAACAAGAGAAACAAGAGTGATTTTGTGCTTTGGTTTACCAAGTCCAAGTTTGAGGATCAGGAACTAAAGTGGGAGAGTCCTTGGGGCGTTGGCTATCCTGGCTGGCACATTGAGTGCTCCTGCATCAGCTTAAAGCATCTTGGCGAGTTCATGGACATTCACTGTGGCGGCGTGGACAACATCTTCCCGCACCATACGAATGAAATTGCACAGAGTGAGTCCTATCTGGGACATAAGTGGTGCAACTACTGGTTCCATGTTCATCATCTGAACGATAAGACGGGAAAAATGAGCAAGTCAAAGGGCGATTTCCTGACGGTTTCCCTCTTGGAGTCCAAGGGCTACAATCCCCTGGTGTATCGTATGTTCTGCCTGCAGAGCCATTATCGCAAGCCGCTGGAGTTCTCCTATGAGAATCTTGACAATGTGGCATCCGCTTATGACAAGCTGGTCAACCGCATCGCTTCCCTGAATAAGGATGGCGAGGTGGACAAGGAGGCATTTGCTGCTTATCGTGAGAAATTTGAGGCTGCCCTTTGCGATGATTTCAATACCTCCATGGCCATCACCGTGCTTTATGACATGTTGAAGGCGGAGATAAGCGATGCTACGAAGTTTGCGCTTGCAGAGAGCTTTGATCAGGTGCTGTCCCTCAACCTGACGACGGCAGTAGCTGACAAGAAGGAAAGCATTGATGATGAGCTGAGCGCATTCGTGGAGAGCAGGATTGCTGAGCGCGCTCAGGCAAAGAAGGACAAGGATTTTGCCAAGGCAGATGCCATCCGCAATGAGCTTCTCGAAAAAGGCATTGTCCTTAAGGATACCCGTGAGGGAACCGTTTGGAGTAAAGCATAAACTGCGTTAAACTCGGGGCTAGGTTTGGATCATCTTTTTGGTAGACTTTTGACCCAAAAAGACGATCCAAACCTTCCCCTCGAGAAAAAGGAGAGATTTACTCAATGACATTGTATATTAATCCCGAGGGTTAACGGATAGTGGAGGAAGGCTTTGGAAGCACAGGATTTTTTGGAAAAGATAAAGGAGACCTTTCCCTGCCCCGAGCAGGACGTCAGGGCATATTCTCCTCTGGCACTTGCCTTTGTGGGGGACGGCGTATTTAGCCTGGTCGTGCGTACCATGATTGTCAACGCGGCGAATCGTGCGAATCATGCTCTGCACAATGCTTCTGTGAAGTACGTGAAGGCAGAAAACCAGTCTAAAATTGTGGACGTCATCACGCCGATTTTGACGCAAGAGGAGTCTGACATTCTCCGCAGGGGCTGCAACGCAAAGCCGCATACGACGGCAAAAAACGCAAGCCTTAAGGATTACCATAAGGCGACAGGCTTGGAGGCTCTGGTGGGATATCTTTACCTTGCAGGACGAACGGACCGCATGCTGGAGCTCTTGAAAATTGGGTTCGACAGCTTGACATAGACCGTTTGAAGAAAGAGGAATATCGGCCAGAAGAGAAAGAAAAGAAGTGTTGCGACAAGTGCCTTAGACTTGCGTAAAAGGTGTCGTGGGAAGAAGGATCGGCATCTGAGAGCAGGCACTAGGCATAAGCCGCAGGAAGGAATAGGTAGGAGCATGGGATATCAGGAATTTACGATTGAGGGACGCAATGCCGTGATTGAGGCGTTTCGTTCCGGAAAGACCATAGATAAATTGTATGTGCTGGATGGCTGTCAGGATGGACCGATGATGACCATCAAGCGCGAGGCAAAAAAACAGAACGTGATGGTGAAGTTTGTGACCAAGGAGCGTTTGGATCAGATGTCTGATACGGGAAAGCATCAGGGCGTGATTGCCGTGGCGGCTGCCTATGAGTATGCAGAGGTGGAGGACATGCTGAAGGCGGCAAAGGAAAAGGGCGAAGCGCCGTTCCTGTTTCTTTTGGATAACATTGAGGATCCGCACAATCTTGGCGCCATTATCAGGACGGCAAATCTCGCAGGTGCACATGGCGTCATCATCCCGAAAAATCGTGCGGCTGGCCTTACGGCTACCGTTGCAAGGACCTCTGCGGGTGCACTGAACTATACTCCCGTGGCGAAGGTGACAAACCTTACCAAAACCATTGAAGACCTAAAGAAGGAGGGCCTTTGGTTTGTGTGCGCCGACATGGGCGGCACCACCATGTATGACCTGAATTTGACAGGTCCCATCGGCCTTGTCATTGGCAATGAAGGAGAGGGCGTAGGACGCCTCGTGAAGGAGAGTTGCGACATGGTTGCCTCCATTCCCATGAAGGGCAATATCGATTCCCTCAACGCCTCCGTGGCAGCTGGCGTCCTCGCCTACGAAATCGTCCGCCAGCGCCTGTTGAAGTAGTATGCTTCTTAGATAAGACCTTCCTTTCTGACAGAATCCTCCAAAAGGCGGGAATCTGGAAAATGTAAATCCCACGATAGAAAACAAAGCAGGAAAAGAGGAAAAAGCTACCAAAGAAGACAAAATGGCAAATTAGGTAGCTTTTGCTGGGTCTTAGCAGACAATTTAGGACAATCTGTGCACCGCTTGTAGAAACACAATCCAAGTTTGTACAATGAAAACGCTTTTATAAAAAGGGAGAAAAAACGGGGAGACACGTGGACCTCCCCCGAGTTAGCTCATAACATGGAGGGCATTTGCATGGTTGGAGAGAATGAATACCAGGGCTGCACGGACGAGGAATTGATTGACAGGCTGCGGGCGGGTGAGACACAAATCACCGAGTACCTGTGCGATAAATATAAGAATTTAGTGCGCAAAGGGGCGCGCAGCATGTTCATCCTAGGCGGAGATACGGAGGACCTGATTCAGGAAGGCATGATCGGACTCTTCAAGGCCGTGCGCGACTATGACAGCGGCCGAGACGCGAGCTTTTATACCTTTGCGGAGCTCTGCATCAATCGCCAGATATATACGGCCGTACAGGCATCAAGGCGGAAAAAACACGTGCCCTTGAACGAAGCCGTTTCTTTGTATAGCCAGGTGGATGGCGCAGGTGACGGCGAGGGCCGGTTTCTCCTCGAAGAGCTTGCAGACGGCGCGAGACTGGATCCGGAAAGCATGATGCTGGACAAGGAAGGACTGAAGGAATTAGAACAGACCATCGAAGATTCCCTAAGCCCCTTTGAAAAGCAAGTGTTCGACCTCTATCTCACGCACATGCCGACGTCACAGATCGCGAGGATCCTTGGAAAGAATGAAAAATCCACGGACAATGCCCTGCAAAGACTCAAGGCAAAACTAAAGAAGGTTCTGCAAGACAAAAAATGATAACTGAGTAAAAGGAATAAAGAAAGTGCCCTGTTTTCGGTACTTTTTTTATTCTTTTTTAATGATTTGAAATCTTGTAACGCCCGTTTGTTCGTGGTATTCTTGGAATGACACAAAATTCTTATGGGGAAGAATTGCGGTTTCTGGGGGGAACGAAGAAAGCAAAAAGAGCTAAGCGGAGGCTTTTTATATGTCAAGTTTCAGTGTCAGAAAACCTTATACCGTGCTGGTGGGCGTCATTTTGGCCATTGTTTTGGGCGTCGTTTCCTTTACGAAGACGACGACAGATCTTCTGCCCAATATCAGCCTTCCCTATGTCATTGTTGTTACGACCTATCCCGGGGCCAGTCCTGAGACGGTGGAGTCGGTGATCACCCAGCCCGTTGAAGCGGGAATGGCGACGGTCAGCAACATCGAGAGCATTCAATCCGTTTCGTCGGAAAACTATTCCATGGTTATCCTGGAATTTGCACAATCCACCAACATGGATTCCATTTCCCTGGAGATTCGTGAAAAGCTGGATCAGGTCAAGGCTTATTGGGATGATTCTGTCGGTAATCCCATGATCATGAAGCTGAATCCCAACATGCTGCCCATCATGATTGCCGCCGTTGGCGTGGATGGCATGGATACCGCGCAGATCAGTACCTATGTCAAGGATGAGCTGATCCCTTCCCTCGAAAGTATTGAGGGCGTGGCATCTGCTTCCGCAACGGGTCTTTTGGAAAAGAGCGTTCATGTCATGATTCGCCAGGAAAAGGTGGATCAGGTCAACGAGAAAATTCGCGCCGCCATTGATAAGAAGATGGAGGATGCGGCGAAGGAACTGGCGGAGGGACGTCAGAAAATTGAAGACGGTCAGAAGGAACTCCTGGATGGAAAGCAGGGCATCCTCGATGGAAAGAAGGGACTTCTTGACGGCCAAAAGCAGCTGGAGGAAGGAAAGCAGCAGCTGGCAGAGAAGCAGGAGGAGACCCTGGCACAGCTTGCTGCCACAAAGTCCATGCTGATGTCGGCAAAGGCACAGCTAGAGGCGACAAAGGTTACCATGACGCTTGCAAAGGGCGTGTTGGATCCTCTGGTAACGCAGGTTACGGATCTTGAAAAGCGTCAAAATGAGCTACAGATCATGCGGGAAAAAGCGCTCGAGAATCTTGCTGACAGCGTGAACGAAGGCATTAACGGCATTGTTGACAGAATTACTGGTAATACGGGCTCCGAGGAAGGAGAACAGGGCGATAATTCGGAAGGCTCTGGTCAGGCTTCGGGGAACCCTTCTGAAGCGCAGAATTCTTCTGACGCACAGAAAACAGAAGAGGAAATGAGCAAGCTGGAAGCGCAGATCCGTGCAACGCTGAAGGAAATTCGCGAGCAGATCCTGCAGAATCAGTATTTGAAGGATGCAGCCGCAAACAGCTCTGAACTCAAGCAGGTATTGGACGCACTGGAAAAGACGAATCCTGACGAGGATCCCGTGACGCTGTTGCAGGCAGTAAAGAGCGCGCTTTTGACGCTTCAAAAAACGCTGAATACTACGGCTTCTACGCTGGAATCAGGACTTGCACAGGTAAATCAGGGTCTGGAGGCCGTAGAAAAGGGAGAACTTCAGGCGGCCATTGAATTTGCAAACGCTTCTGCCGGAATCACCATCGGAGAATACAAGATGGAGCTTGGAAAGACTCAGCTTGAGCAGGCTGAGCAGCAGATCAAGAGCGGTCAGGAGCAGCTCGATCAGGCGCTGGAACAGATCGAGCAGGGCGAGAAACAGCTAGAGGAGGCCAGGGAAACGGCCTATGATCAGGCGGACGTACAGAACATTCTTACCGTGGCAACGGTTGAAGGATTATTGGTTGCACAGAACTTCTCCATGCCTGCGGGCTATGTTACGGAGGAGGGCGTATCCTATCTGATCCGTGTGGGCGATAAGCCTCGTTCCGCGGAGGAGCTTCAGGCAATGCCCTTGATTGATCTGCATATGGAGGGCATGGATGCCATAACGCTGGGCGACGTTGCTGACGTTTTTTATGCGGACAATTCTGACAGCATTTATGCGAACGTTAACGGAAGCGCGGGTGTCATGCTGTCCTTGCAGAAACAGACGGGCTATTCGACGGGCGACGTATCCGATAAACTTAAGGAAAAATTTGACAAGCTGATGAAGGAGGATTCCACCCTCCACGTCATCACGCTGATGGATCAGGGAATCTACATTGACATGGTCATGGATTCCATCATCAGTAACATTTTGTTCGGCGGTGGCCTTGCCATTTTGATCCTGCTGTTGTTCTTAAGAGATCTGCGTCCGACGATGGTGGTGGCGTTCTCCATCCCGATCAGCCTGGTGACGGCCATCGTGTGCATGTATTTCTCAGGCGTTACGTTGAACGTGATTTCCCTTTCGGGTTTGGCGCTGGGCATTGGCATGTTGGTGGACAACTCGATCGTCGTGATAGAAAATATATACCGATTGCGAGGCGAAGGGGCGTCCATGAAGGATGCCGCGATCGAGGGCGCAAAGGAGGTGGCGGGTGCCATCATGGCGTCTACTCTTACGACGGTCTGCGTATTCTTGCCCATCGTGTTTACCGAGGGCATCACGAGACAGCTCTTCGTGGACATGGGACTGACTATCGCATATTCCCTGTTTGCGAGCCTTGCAGTTGCATTGACGGTGGTTCCGGCCATGGCATCGAAGATGCTGACGGGATCAAGCCTTAAGAAGGAGACAAAGTTCTTCTCCTGGATCATCAAGGGCTATGGTAAGTTCCTTGCTGGCGCGCTGAAGGTAAAGGTGCTGGTATTTATACTTGCTCTTGCCTTGCTGGGCCTTAGTGCGTATGCGGCATATTCCAATGGTACGGCCTTCATGCCGGCGATGGATTCTCCTCAGATGACGGTCAACGTGAAATTGGATGACACGGCGAAGCTCTCAGAGACGGCAGAGGTTACGGATCAGGTGGTCGAGATGCTCCTTTCCCTGGACGAGGTGACGGATGCAGGTGCCATGACGAGCTCTAGCACGTCCATCGTTGGCATGCTTGGCGGAAGCGGAGCGGAAAATGCAACTTCCATCTATGTCGTAACGAGAGAAGATAAGACAAAGACCAATGACGAGCTGGCGGCCGAGATTATGGAAATGACGGAGGACGTTCCTGCAAAGATCACGGTGGAGACGTCAAGCATGGACATGTCAGCCCTTGGCGGCAGCGGCATTACGATTGAGGTTCGCGGACGTGACCTTGATGAGCTTCGCAGGATCGCAAGAGAGGTTGCAACGATCGTGGAAAGCGTAGAGGGAACGGCAGAGGTTTCCAATGGACTGGCTGAAACGGGAACGGAGCTTCGAATTCACGTAAGGAAAGAGGATGCAGTGAAATATGGACTTTCCGTGGCGCAGGTCTTTACGCAGGTCATGAATAAGGTGGCGGCGGCGAGTGCTTCCACGGTGCTTTCCGGAAATGATCAGGATTACAGCGTTTACGTACAAAATGACAGTGACGAGGCATTGACTCGTGAGCTGTTAAAGCAGATTGAGATCAGCGGAACGGGAGAGAATCAGACACCCGTGAAGGTAAAGCTTTCTGAGATCGCAGATTTTGAAGATGAGAAATCCCTGGATTCCATCAACAGAATTGACCAATCGAGATATATTGCCGTCAGTGCAAAAATTGCAGACGGTTATAACATTGGTAAGGTGTCAGCGGCATTGGAAGACCGCATGAAGGATTACAAGGTGCCGGAGGGTTATCGTTTGGTTTATTCCGGTGAAAATGAAACCATTAATGATGCCATGGGCCAGCTCTATTTGATGCTGTTGCTTGCCGTTATCTTTATGTACCTTATCATGGTGGCGCAGTTCCAGTCCCTGCTGTCGCCCTTTATCATTATGTTTACCATCCCGCTTGCGTTTACGGGTGGCTTCCTTGGACTGTACTTTAGTCACAGCGAGATCAGCGTGGTTGCCATGATCGGCTTCGTCATGCTGGCAGGTATTATCGTAAACAACGGTATCGTTCTGATTGACTATATGAATCAGCTCCGTGAGGGCGGCATGGAGCGGCGCGAAGCCATTCTGACCGCAGGTAAAACGAGACTTCGTCCCGTGCTGATGACGGCGCTGACAACGATTCTTGCCCTGTCCACCATGGTATTTTCCAACGACATGGGTTCCGCCATGGGAAAACCGATGGCAATCGTTACCATCGGCGGCCTTCTCTACGGTACCCTGCTGACCCTCATCGTCATCCCTTGCGTCTATGACGTCTTCGCCAGGGGCGGCGAACGCAGAAAAGCGAAGCCCAAGAAGCAGAAGGTTGAAACCGTCATCTTCGAAGACGAGGATAATAACTAAAAAATATTTAGAACATAAAGCCCCAGATTCCCTTCAAGGAAGTATGTATTACCTCGAGGGGGAAGGTCTGGGGAGTCTCGCTCAGGTATGTGTGCCAAGCGTCGGTACTTAGGTGGCGTATACGGACGAATCTATTTGATTCGTTCGTGACACCTTAGTACCGATACGCTGCACCCATAGCGCGAGCGTACCTGAGTGAGACTCCCCAAACCTAACCCCCGAGTTGTACCAGAACTTTTTCTTGAAGGGAATCTGGGGCTATTGCGATGAAAACAATAAAAAAGAAGCTTGAAACCGCAAAGTTTCAAGCTTCTTGGGGGTTGGTTGCGAGCTGCTGACCGGAATCGAACCGGTGACCTCCACATTACCAATGTGACGCTCTACCGACTGAGCCACAGCAGCATTTGGATCTGCTCTCTCGCAGTCACCGTGTATCATCTTAACAAAAGTTTGGAGATCTGTCAATACCAAATTTTATTTTTTTTCACTGATGTCTTTTCAATCAGATTTTACTTTTCTTTTCAGGCATGTTAAAATGTGTATGGTCGACCTGAGGGGAGTTTGACGCGCACACAAACGACGCGTACTAAAATAATGATGCCGGAAGGATAAAAGGGATTGATGATGGAAGAGGGCAGAACGCTGAAGATCATAGCACACATTCATACGGATTTTGCGACGAAGTTTGGAGTGCCGAGGCAGAGCGGACTCGTGGAGGAACTGACGGCGGAAATCATTTTTGAGCCGGAGTTTCGTCAACCGGAGGCGTTTATGGGACTGGAGGAGTATTCGCATCTTTGGCTCCTTTGGGATTTCTCGGAGGTGAGACGGGAAAACTGGACTGCCACGGTTCATCCGCCGAGACTTGGAGGTAAGGAGAAGCGGGGCGTGTTTGCAACGAGATCCCCATTTCGGCCCAATCCCATTGGTCTTTCCTGCGTCAAGCTCTTAGAGATCGTTCTGGAGGGCGGGCAGGCACCGAAGCTTTTGGTGGCGGGAGCGGATTTGATGGATGGAACGCCGATTTATGACATTAAACCGTATCTGCCATATGCCGATGCCATTCCTTGCGCACGAGGCGGCTTTGGAGAGGAACATAAGGAAGAACGAATAGCGGTGGAATTCCCGGAGGAGCTGCTAAATCGCCTGCCGGAGGAGAAGAGGAATGCTGCGATGGCGGTGCTTGCCCAGGATCCCAGGGCGGCCTATCACAAGCAACCGGACTATGTTTATGGCATGGCGTTTGCGGGGTGGGATTTGCGATTTTTGGTACAAAATGGAATCCTGACCGTGACGGACGTGGTAAAACAGGGAGAGAACCATATAAAGTAATCGGATAAGCAGGCCTCCGGTTTCCACTTTTGCAGGGCATCTGTTTCGTCAGATGCCCGTTTTTATTGACATTTTAAGAAAATCGGAGAATAAAATCGCCTCTTACGTAAGCCATTGACTTTTTTGGGTTTCCCTACTATAATAGGATTATTCAATCGGTGCAAAAGAGCACAGGTTTCATTTTTGTTGCCTGCGACTTTCACGCACCAATGTGTTAAAATCTTTTTGCACTAATTAAGGAGGAAAAGAAATGAAAAGGTTTAACAAAGGTTTTGCTTTGTTGCTTGCTTCAGCTCTTGCGGTAAGTTCCTTGTCCGGCTGTACGAACAAGAATGATCCCGCTGATACCAGTGCCGGTACCAGTGCGAGCGAAAGCACGAATGCAAGCACGAGCGCAGGCTCTAACACGGAGGTAAAGACGCAGCCGAAGGAGTATACCTATCACGTATACCAGACTGCACTTGCCGACAACTGGAATCCCCACACTTGGGAAAACAGTTCAGATGACGCAATGAGACGTTATTTCTGCACGCCCTGGGTTGACACTACGGTTGACAATTCAGAAGAGGGTGAGTATCAGAAGGTGTTCCTGGCTGCAACGAGCATTGATGACGTTACGGCTGCACATCAGGATGACCTGACCAAGTATGGCTGTACCCTTCCCGCAGGGAAGACTGCTTCCGACATCAAGGAAGGCTATGTGTATGAGATTAAGCTGAATCCCGACATCTGTTGGGAAGACGGTACCAAGATCGCCGCTGATGATTACATTTATTCCATGCAGCAGCTGCTTGATCCCGACATGAAGAACTATCGTGCAAATAACTATTATGACGGTGACTACGCAGTAGCCGGCGCACGGAAATATTTCTACTCCAAGACCGCTGGCTATTACGTTCCCTATGCAACTGTTTATGCATCTCTTGACGAGGCAATTGCTGCAGGGGATGTTTTGATCGACTGCTTTGGCTTCTGGGGTGCAGAGGGCTACGTTGACGCAAATGGCAATGCAGCGCCTCAGTACGTAAGCATCGCTGATGAGACCAAGTACAGCGCAGACGGTGCAGGTGATGATGAGTTCTCCGGTAAGGATCTTTATGATGCATACGCTGCATATTTCCAGATTGGCGGCGGCTATGAGGGAAATGTCGTAGTATGGCAGGACAACGCAGACATGGGTGCAAGCTTCGACGTAGTAGGTTTCTACAAGGTTGACGATTACACCGTTCGCTACGTTGGTCAGGAAGCTACCGAGTACAACCTGATGGTTCTCGGACAGCTGGATGGCTCCTTCCTGGTTTACAAGCCTCTCTACGAGAAGCTGAAGGAGAAGAATGGCGACCTGATTACTTCCAGCTACGCTACATCCAAGGAGACCACGATGTCTTACGGCGTTTGGAAGTTCGAATCCTTCCAGGAGGACAAGCAGGTTGTTCTTACCCGTAACGAGAAGTGGTACGGATGGCAGGATGACGGTAACGGCGGACTGATTTCCTATACCCCCGTTGAGGTAGATGGTGAGATCAGACAGCAGTATCAGACCACCAAGATCGTGATCGACGTTATGACGGATGATGCAGCTAAGCAGGCATTCCTGAAGGGTGACCTTGATTCTTGGGCTCCCTCTAGTGCTGACCTTTCCACCTATTCCCTTTCCGACAAGATGTACAAGTCTCCCGAGACTTATACGGAGCGTCTCTTCTTCAATACCAACGTAGACGCGCTGAAGGAAATGGATAAGTCCAAGGGTAACACCAATTCCGTAGTATTTAGCAATGAGAAGTTCCGTAAGGCATTTTCACTGAGCGTTGACCGTGCTGAATGGGTCGGCAAGACGGCCGGATTCATTCCTGCATATGCAATGCTGAACAACCTTTACTACTATGATTTCTACAATGATCCTACTTCAAGCTACAGAAATTCTGATCCTGCAAAGAAGGCAATCTGTAACGTATATGGCGTAGAGTATGGCGAAGGCAAGGCATATGCAACCCTGGATGACGCATACAACTCCATCAATGGTTACAACCTGACCGAAGCTAAGAACCTGATGGCAGAGGCTTACAAGGAGCTGGTTGACGCAGGTCTTTACAACGGTGGTGACATCCACGTTCGTGTGGCTTGGATGGCAGGCGCACTTGATTCCGATGCTGAAGCTCAGGTTTCCCTGCTTCAGGATTACTTAAATGCAGCATTGGCTGGTTCCGGATTTGGCAAGCTGACCTTTGAGCCTCTTGGAAATCTTACCAGTCCTTCCCGTTATGAGGCAGTTCCTCAGGGTGAATATGCGATCGGTTACGGCGCATGGGGTGGTGCAGCGTTCTATCCTTACACCTACTTCAGAGTATACTGCGATCCTGATTACACTTCACTGCATGAGGCAGCTTGCTGGGATCCCACGACCGAAACCTTAACCCTTACGGTAAACGGCGTAGAGGATACCATGACCTGGCAGGCATGGTCCGGATGTATGGAAGGTACCGGAAAGTATGCAACCGCTGATCAGAAGACGAAGCTTCAGATCCTTGCTGACATGGAGGAGGCATTCATTAAGAAGTATTATTGCTTCCCTCTTGCAAGCATGACCACCTGTGAGATGATTTCCCACAAGGTGAACTACTATACTGACGAGTACAACCTTATGTATGGCTTCGGCGGACTTGCACTCATGACCTACAACTATGATGACGCTGAGTGGGCAGAGTACGTACAGTCTCAGAATGGCTCTTTAAGCTACGAATAATGAAGTAATACAAAAGTAAAACGCTCATGGAGGGGCACGCGCGTGCCCCTCTATAGGTGCGTTTACGGGCAAAGGAAAACTGTTTTTTTTCAATTGCAGCTTGACAGCTCAAAATTGCCATTGAAAAAGCACAGTTTTGTTGCTAATCAGAATGGGGACGGAGGAAGTATTCTCATGCGAATGTTGAAATACGTGTTAAAACGTATCGCGCTGATGTTTTTTGTTCTTTTTGTCATTACGACGATTTGTTTCGTGCTGATCAGGATTCTTCCGAGGGAATTGCCCATGGAGAAATCCCAGCAGGAATTGATCCTGGCAAGGTGGGAGGCGCTTGGGTATAACAAGCCCCTTCTTGTTCAGTATGGGATTTATTGGAAGAACATCATTACCAAGTGGGACTTTGGTACCAGTTGGTATATTGCATATCGTAAACCCGCATGGGATCTCCTTGTCAGCCGCCTTTTGCCTACCGTGCTGATCAATGTATATTCCCTCATTTTTTCCGTGCCGATTGGTCTTGCGCTTGGAGTTTATGCTGCAATCAAGAAGAACAAATGGCAGGATACCTTTATCAGTACAATGATCATCGTATTCATTTCCGTACCCAGCTATGTATACGCATTTCTTGTTCAGTATATCTTTTACTTCAAGCTTGGCTGGCTTCCCCTGCAGCTTTATTCCGTTGCAGATGCGGGAAACACCTATTTTTCCTGGAAAATGTTCCACTCCATGATCGGCCCCATCCTGGCAATGAGCTTTGGTGAAATTGCCGGGCTGTGTCGTTTCTCAAGGGCCGAGCTGACCGAGACCCTGACTTCGGATTATATGCTTCTTGCACGTACCAAAGGACTTACCAAAGCACAGGCAACGGCAAGGCATGCACTCAAGAATGCAATGGTTCCCGTGTTACCATCCATCATCGGAAGCTTTTTCGCAATCATGAGTGGTTCCCTGATCATTGAGCAGATCTTTTCCGTTCCGGGCGTTGGACAGCTTTATATGCGGTCCATCAATACCTTTGATTACGACGTGTTTATGTTAGACAGTTTATTCTACACCTTTATCGGACTGGCCGGTGGTATTGTAATCGATTTAAGCTATGGATTTATTGATCCCAGAATCAGAATGGGGGAGAGATAATATGAACACTGAATTTCAAAAAATAGATCAAGCAAAATTCCGTTTTGTCAATGAATCAGAAAGGCTTCATGACAAAAAGTTTGACGATAAGCCCGTCGGATATTTTAAGGATGCCTGGATTCGCTTTAGAAAGAGCCGCGCTTCTGTTGTCGCTGCCGTTATTATTCTTGCAATCGTGCTATTCTCGTTCATCGCGCCGATTTGTATCAAGGGGCACGATCAGACTTTTATGGTTACCACGTATGCAAAGAAGCCGCCGCGCATAACCCTGCTCAGGGATTTAGGCAAAAAAACCGGATACTCCAATCGCTCTTTTTCTGCCAGAAGCTTGATGAAGGCACTTTCAACGGGCGTTGGCGCCTTGGATTACGCGGGGAATGAGCAGATTTCCTTTGAGGCGGCAATGGGTAGCGATTATATGCCCATTTTGGAGATTACCGGAGAGAGTAAGTCCGTTGGTGCGGACAAGTCCGAGGTTACCACGTATATGGCGGACATCGAGACCTATCTTGAGGTTGGGTTCATTTACAAGAGCATTGAGCAGAAGGAGCTCAGCAACATTCTTGCGTGGGAGAAGGAGCATGGCAAGCATATTCTTTACCCGCTTGTTGAGAATAACGAATATTGCCTTGACGCGACAGATGCAAATTATTGGTATAAGTCGGATGCCAAGGGAAATCCTTTAACCTATAATGCGAAGGGAACAAAGCTGATCAAGGTTAAGGAGTATAATCCTGCTTTTGTTTTACTCGACAATTATAAGCGTGATGCAGACGGAAATCCGATTTACTATGAGTTTACCGGTGGCGGAAGCGTGGACACCGCGCAGTATAAAATCCGCGTTCTGTACATTAATTACTATGAATATCAGTATGGCGAAGAACCTAATTATTTTATGGGAACGGATGCTCAGGGAAGAGATTTGATGCTGCGTCTTGCCGGAGGTATCAAGCTGAGCCTGTTGATTGCCGTTGCGGTTTCGGTGATTAACTTTATCCTTGGCGCACTTTATGGTTCCACGGAAGGCTATTATGGCGGTACGGTGGATCTGATCATGGAGCGAATTTCAGACATTCTGTATGATATGCCGTTTATTGTGGTTGCAGCACTGTTCCAGATCCACCTGGCGAAGAAGGTGGGGCCGATTCCCAGTCTTTTGTTTGCCTATATTACAACAGGATGGATTGGTACCGCATCTCGCGTAAGGACGCAGTTTTATCGTTTTAAGAATCAGGAATATGTCATGGCAGCCCGTACGCTGGGGGCAAAAGACCGGAGGATTATCTGGAAGCACATTTTCCCGAACTCGCTTGGAACAATCATAACGTCCGCCGCACTTGTCATTCCGGCGACGATCAATTCCGAAAGCATGCTTTCCTACCTTGGTATCGTAAAGTTAGGAAGTGCGCAACATACCAGCCTGGGAACCCTCCTCTCAGATGCGGCTTCGATCTGGACGAATTATCCGCACTTGATGTTCTTCCCTGCGCTGACACTGTCATTGCTTATGATCTGCTTTAATCTGTTCGGTAATGGACTGAGAGATGCATTTAACCCTGCACTTCGCGGAGTGGAATAGCATCCACAGAACCGATCACATTGGTAAAACCGGAGAATAGAACATGGATAAAATACTGGAAGTCAAAAATCTAAAAATTTCATTTCGGACAAATTCCGGGATCCTGCGCGCAGTGCGTGACATCTCCTTCGATCTGGAAAAGGGCAGAACGCTTGCAATCGTAGGCGAGTCTGGTTCCGGAAAGTCCGTTACAAGTAAAGCTATCCTTGGCATCCTCGCCGGGAACTCCATCATTGAGGGTGGCGAGATCCTGTATGATGGCATGGATCTTTTGAAGATCAGCGAGGATGAGATGCATAAGATTCGTGGAGACAAGATCTCCATGATCTTCCAGGATCCCCTTTCATCCCTGAATCCGATCGTGAAGATCGGGCGTCAGATCACGGAGGCGACTCTCCTGAAAAATAAGGCAAACCGCAAGGATGCCCGCAAGCAGTTTAATCATACCCTGGCATTACTCAAAAGTGCCATGATCGAATCTGGTGCTGCAGATGAGGCTAAGGCTAAGGAACTGTGCTCGACCTTTGATGATTTCTGCATTAATGCGAATAAGCATGAGCATGCCTATAACGTTGACTTTGACACCTGCGAGGATTGTCTTGCGCATCTGAAGGATCTTTTGTTTAAGGCAGAGAAAAATCAGAAGCAGAACGTAAAGTCTCTTGTGCGTGACATTTTGAAGAAATCCGAGAAGTTTAAGAGTGAGTTTTTCGTGCGTGAATACAAAAAGCGTCTTGAGGAAGTCACAAAGAGAGTCGAGGAGATTCTCCCTTCCTACAAGCCCGTGCAGGATGACAATCATCTTAGTGCAGATTTAAAGAAGGCATTAACGGAGCTTGAGACTATTTTATCCGAAATGTTGGAACAGACAAAGCCTAATTTCTTCCGGATCGGATACTATACGCTGAAGAATCCGTCCGAGGATATTTTTGCAATTCCCATTGCGGAGCTAAACGAAAAGGCGCTTGCCTTTCTGGATCAGAACTTTATGCTTGAGTTCCTTCAGATTACGGAAAAGGCGTTGAAGTTTAGCAGTGACAAGTATCTTGCAAAGAAAAAAGAGGCGGTGGAGGTCTTAAAGAAGGAACTGCCTTACTTTGAAGGAGCTATTGACCAGAAGGGGGCCACGGATCGTGCGAAGATAATGATTAAGGCTGTTCAGGCTGGTATTGATCCTCTGGAGATTAAGAAGGACAATCGGGCATATACCTTTGTCACCAGTATCAATGACGCAGTAAGCCGTTACTTCCGCTTCGAAAAGGAAAATCCTAAGGAGCAGAAGCGCTTTGACAAAGAGAATGAGAAGCTTGAAAAGGCTAAATTCAAGGGAAAGAAGGTTGACTGGAAGGTTGTTCCCGCCAACATCGTTGATCTTGACCTATTAAAAGAGAACATGCTTCACGTAATCAATGGCTTGATTGAGAACTACGAGAAGGCAGAAGCAAATCATGCTGCGATTGACTTTAAGGAGCGCAGTCTTGAGCTGGTAGACTTCTTAAAGGATCGTGCTTCTAAGGTCGTTTATAGGATTACACGCTCCATGGCAAAGGAGAATGCCATCAAGCTGATGGAAGAGGTTGGTATTTCTGAGCCGAGAATGCGTTATAATCAATATCCATTCGAGTTTTCAGGCGGTATGAGACAGCGTATCGTTATTGCGATTGCACTGACCGCTGACCCTGAGATCCTGATTTGTGATGAGCCTACTACGGCTCTTGACGTGACCATTCAGGCGCAGATTCTGGAGCTGATCAATGACCTAAAGAGATCTCGTAACCTTTCGATTATTTTCATTACCCATGACCTTGGCGTCGTAGCCAACATGGCTGATGACATTGCCGTGATGTATGCAGGTAAGATCGTAGAACAGGGTACTGCAAGCGATATTTTCTATGATCCGAGACATCCCTATACCTGGGCACTGCTTTCCTCCATGCCTGACCTTGACACGAAGGAGAAGCTGGAGTCGATTCCCGGCACTCCGCCCAACATGATCTATCCTCCTGTTGGCGATGCGTTTGCTGAGCGTAATAAATATGCAATGCAGATTGACTTTGAGATGCAGCCGCCCATGTTTGAGGTTTCCGAGACCCACAAGGCGGCAACCTGGCTGCTTCATCCGGATGCTCCCAAGCTTGAGACTCCTGAGACCATCCGCAACAGGATCGCACGCATGAAGGCCAAGAATAACAACGGAGGTGAGACCAATGCCTGAAATTAAAACTGGTGAGGAATTGCTCCGCGTAGAGCATCTGTGTCAATATTTTGGCAGAACCAAGGCTGTTGATGACGTCAACTTTTCGGTATATAAGGGAGAGGTTTTTGGCCTCGTTGGAGAGTCCGGATGTGGTAAGACCACGACGGGCCGCTCCATCATAAAGATCTACGACATTACCTCTGGCGACATATATCTGGAAGGGAAGCACGTTGCGGCCGGAACCTTGGCGCATAAGCAGGCCATCAAGGAGGCAGGCGCAAAACTGAAGACGGCTCCTGAGAACGAAAAGGAAGCCTTAAAGAAGGAAATTGAGAAAGAGCGCGAAGCACTGAAGGAAGCGAAGAGGGTTCAGAAGAAGGAGAAGGTTGTTGACAAGATCCAGATGATCTTCCAGGATCCCATCGCTTCTCTTGACCCCCGTATGACGGTTCGTGAGATCATTGCAGAAGGACTGATCATCAAGGGAGAAAAAGATAAGAAGCTCATTGACCAGAAAGTGTATGAGGCACTTGAGAAGGTTGGACTTGTACGAGAGCATGCAGGCCGTTATCCGCATGAGTTTTCCGGCGGCCAGCGTCAGCGTATCGGTATCGCTAGATCTGTTATCATGCATCCTGAAATGATCATTGCCGACGAGCCCGTTTCAGCGCTTGACGTTTCCATTCAGGCGCAGGTCATCAACCTCTTGAATGACCTGAGAAAAGAGTACGGCATCACGATCATGTTCATTGCACATGACCTTTCCGTCGTGAAGTACTTCTCTGATCGTATTGGCGTTATGTACTACGGCAAGATGGTGGAGTTGGCAAGCTCAGATGAGCTGTTTGCGCACCCGTTGCATCCCTATACAAAGTCATTGCTGTCTGCAATTCCGCTTCCGGATCCTGATTCCGAAAAGAAACGGAAACGTCTGGTTTACAACAAGCTGAAGGATCATGACTACAGCAAGCAGGGGCCTACCATGAGAGAGGTTGCGCCGGGACACTTTGTATATTGCAATGATGAAGAAGAAGCGCGTTACAAGAAGGAATTAAGTCGATAGGAAACCATTATTCCATATGAATACAAAGCTAAAAAAATACGGAACCTCCTTCCTTTTGGGAGGAGGTCTCTTTTGTCTTTATTTATTTACGCGGGAATTCCCGGCCCCTGAAGCATCCGAGAATTTTCGCATGCTTGCGGATGCTGCAACGATTCCGGGTCTTTTATTTACCATGTTTGGTGCGCTCATCTGGGCAGCATCCTTGGGAGCCATGGATGGTTTATCCTACGGCCTGCGGTCTGCCATGCGGGCACTCCTGCCGGGGGGACGCGTACAGAAGGAAGAAACCTATGCCGAGCACGTGACCAGGCGCCGCGAAAAATATGCAAACTCTCGGGGCTATGGTTTTCTTCTGCTGACTGGGCTTGCATTTTTGGCGATTGCAGGCATCTTCGTTGCACTGTTTTATGCCTGCTGATCCATCACGGGAAAACCCCTGACCTTGTAAAAGGCAGGGGCTCTTTTTTCATAGACAATTTATTTACAGATAATTGTTTGAGGAGGACTGGCGGAGCAGGAATTTGACCTGATAGCCCGCGTCATCGCAGATGGAGCGGACAAGCTCTTCTGCAACCTCCTTGGAATTGTCGTTCACGCAGATAATGCAACGCTGGCGTTTGCTAAAGAAGGAAGTTTTTGCCCAGCGAATATAGTAGGAGATACGATTCTGGAGCAGAGCCTTTTCGATTAGCTTTTTGCATTCCTCATCATTGACCTCGCACAGTTCGATTTCGTTGTTTACCTTTAAGCTTGTGTAAATTGACTGCATGGTATTTACCTCCCCAAAATCTAAGGTTAGTATAGCACAGAATCTCACAAAAGTGCAATGAAATACTTGATGATTTTTTGGAAAAAAGGTACAATGGAAACGGAAACGGCAATAGGGAAGGCAAGCCGTAAGGACAGCGAAAGGAGCAGACGTGGCAATGGAAAAATTGGAAACGATTAAGATGGTACTTTCGGATAAAAAGAATCAGGTGACGGATAAGGCGAAGGAGCTTTCTGAGCTGATTCGCTTAAAGCGTCAAATCAGTACTTGCGAGGAAGTCATCAAGAGAAACCAGCTCGAGATCGGACGAATGGTTTATGCCCAGTATGAGGAGCGCGTGGAAGCGGAAGAGAATGGTGACCCCACGGCCATGGACGAGCTTGGCATGGAGACGGGAACCAAATCCTGTTCAGAGAGATTTGAAAAGCAGTGCGTTGCCATTGCGAATGCAAACAGGGCCATTGCAGATCTGAAGAAGCAGATCAGGATGCTTCAGAAGAAATTGAAATAAAGAAATTGAAATAAAGAAAAGCCCATCACCGATTCGTTGGTGACAGGCTTTTTTTGTCTTTTGTGCTTTTGTATTATTGCTGCGCTGCTGCAATCCTCTGTTCCAACTGGATTCGCTGTTCTTCGATGAGCGCGTAAGCATTGGGCTTTTGGAAGAACTGTGCATTATGCTGACAGTAGGCCGTGGTGTTCGGCGTTACCAGCGTCTGTCCGCCGTCCTCCGTCTTGACGATCATGGTGGAGCCCTTCGTCAGTGCGGGGTCCTCGATTAGAGGAAGCGTAGCCGTTCCATGATAACGGAAAGGACATTCATCGCAGGCAATCAAGTTATCGTATGCACAAATCTCACCCTCATAGTGGATGTCACAGTATTCCGTAGGCTCCGTACCCTCAGCAAAGAGCTCTTGAACCACGCACCCGGCGACGTCGCAGAGTCCCTCTCTTGGAAGCTTACCGGACTGAGAACAGATCTTGCATTTCACAATTCCCTCAGGCATGGGGAAATCCTGATTCGGAAGCTCCTCGTGGATCCTGCTCATGACGGACTTCCAGATTGCCTTGGAAATACCGTCCTGACGGTTAGCACCTGAGGTTACCATGGCGATGTTATTGTCATATCCTGTCCAAACGGTGCAGCAGTAGTAAGGCGTAAAGCCTGCAAACCATACGTCATGTGATTTCGTTGTCGTACCGGTCTTACCGGCGGCATTCATGTTGTTTAACTTACATGCCGTTGCGGTACCCTTCGTAATAACGTCCTGCATGGCGCTCGTCAGAAGGTAGGCCGTCGTCTCCTTCAGAACCTGCCTGGTCTTAGGATTGGTGTTGTCAAGAATGACGTTGCCATCGGAATCCAGAACGCGGGTATAAAGCTTAGGAGTTACGTAGGTTCCTTTGTTTTCTATGGAGGCGTAGGCTGCATTTAACTCGTAGGGTGATACGCCCTTGGTGATGCCGCCCAGTGCCAGGGGTTGAATCACGTCGGTCAGCCATTGGCCGTTATAGTAATTACCGGACTCCAACGTCGTAAATCCAAAGTTCACTAGATAGTCAAAGCCGACCTGAGGAGTGATGACGGTCAGGTTCTTTACGGCAATGATGTTCATGGATTCCTGAATCGCATAGCGAATGGAACGAATGTTGCGGTAACCATTCTTATACCAGTTATTAACGGGAGTGCCGTTATCGTAACTGAAGGGTGCATCATTATATACGGTTGCCAGCGTCATGCCGGCGCAATCAATTGCAGGTGCAAAGGAAGCGAGGACCTTAAAGGTGGAACCGGGGGAACGAGTAGAGGAGACGGCCCTGTTCAGGGTTCTTCTTCCCTCCTTGGCGCCGCGACCGCCAACCACGGCGACAACATAGCCTGTCTTTGGATCACTGACAACAAAGGCAACCTGAGGCTGGGGCGTCATCTTTACGGTCTCCTCGTAATTGGCGGGATCGTTTGGAACGCCAAGCTCCTCCATCATGGCAAGGCGGAATTCCTCCGCTGCCGCATAGGCATCGTCTTGAGAGTGGAAGATCAGGTTAAACTCTTTGTTCTTATGGCTCTTAAACCAGCTGGACATGTTTTCCTTGCTGAAATTCTTCTTTGTAGCGGCATCTACCTTGATGGTCAATGCATAGTTTAAATACCAGTCCGTCTGCGCGGGATAGTTCGAAGGATTAGCAACCTCCTCATTACAGATCGCCTGAATCGTAGGATCCAAGGTCGATTCAATGCGAAGACCGCCGCTGGTCAGCATGGTCTCTGCCAGCTCCTTAGTGTAACCGTCCGCCACAAGGTCATCAAAAACCTGCTCATACAAGGCATCCGAGAAATACGATCCCGAGGTAGAGGAGCTTACGCGGTAGCTCGTGTCGAACAGACCAATTCGCTCGTAAACCGCATTTGTGTCATCGATGGCTTCGGTATACTGATCGGCGGTGATAAAACCAAGCTCCAACATTTTATCCAGACAATTCTTACGTCTTCTTGCATTGTTTTCGGGATGGCTGATGGGGTTATAACCAGAAGGGTTCTGGGTAATCACGGCGATCACGGCGCATTCCGAAATCGTTAGGTCAATACAGGACTTACCAAAATAACGAAGAGAAGCGGATTCTACGCCGAGCGTGCCCTGTCCAAGGTTGATGGCGTTCATGTAACGAAGCAGAATCTCGTCCTTCGTGAACTTCTTTGTGACCTCAAGTGCAAGGTATTGCTCCTGAACCTTACGCTTGATTTTTTTCATTAAGTTGTCGCCTTCCTCCGTCCATGTCGTAAATACCGTGTTTTTCAGAAGCTGTTGGGTAATGGTACTACCACCTTGCGTCCGTCGAAAGCCGGATTTTACGTATTGATAACCGGATCTGACGATGGCCTTGTAGTCGATTCCGCCGTGCTGATAGAAACGCTCATCCTCGCAGGCGACGAAGGCAAGTCCCATATACTTCGGGATCTGATCCCAGCCAACCTGAATTCGGTTGGAGTTCATGGAAACATAGCTGTCAATTTCATTTCCTTCGGCATCATATACGATGGTTGCCTGGCCGGAGGCGATGACGTCCGCCAGCCTGATTCTCGGCGTGTCCGCCAAAATTCCCCGGAACAATCCAAAGCCAAGGGCAATGCCGCAGATACCTACACCGATGATAACAAGGGTCGCAATTTGGACCACCGTGATGATCAAGGCTCTCCATAGTTTATTTGTTTTAGAGTTCAGTGACCGTTTGATCTCACGAACTCCGTCTCTGCCATAATCCATAGCTCAGTCCTTTCTGAATGAACAAAAAGTCCATATTCTGCTATAGTATACCAAATGTTGGACAAAATGTGAAGAACAACTTTTCCCTTAAGAAAAAGTTAAGATTTTGAATGGCTTGACTTCACAAAAATTGGGAAATATGTTATGATAATTACGATTGTAATTTGGGGGATTATGTTCAATTATGGGAAACGATTCCTATCGGATTCTTCTGTCTGGCGGACAAGGGGAATATGAAGAAAAGAAATCCCGCTTCATTGCAACCGTGCGAAGTGTGCAGACGGAGGAGGAAGCGGTTTCCTTTATCGAGGAAATGAAAAAGAAATATTGGGATGCAAGGCATAATTGCAGTGCGTTTTGCATTGGCAGCAGGGGCGAACTGACAAGGTGCAGTGATGACGGAGAGCCCTCCGGAACGGCGGGACGCCCAATGCTGGAAGTCCTTTTGGGCTCAGGAGTCCGCAACGTAGCCGTCGTGGTGACGCGATATTTTGGCGGCGTGCTTCTTGGGACGGGTGGCCTCGTGCGCGCCTATACCCAGGCGGTGAAGGAGGGGCTGGCAGCGTGTGAGATTGGCATCATGCGTCAAGGAACGGAGCTTCTCATTGAGGCAGAGTACAACGACATCGGTAAGGTATTGTATCTGCTTGGAAATCGGGGCGTACAACCGACGAACAGCGAGTATGCGGAGAAGGTGCGATTAACGGTAACACTCGCGAAGGAGGAGACGGAAGGCTTTTTAAAGGAACTGACGGAGGGAACGGCAGCGCGCGTAAAGACGGAGAAGCTTGGCGACGTTACATTTGTGCAAAAAGAGGCGGCAACATAAGTACGAACAGGGGTTGATTGGGTAAAATGGAAACGAAGGATTGTTGGAAAATTGAGCTTTTGGGCGTGCGCGGCTCCATGGCAGTCACGCCAAAGGAATTTCAGGAATTTGGAAGCGACACGCTTTGCGTCAGGATGGAGGCTGGCGGAAAGGTGCTATTTTTGGACGCGGGCAGTGGCCTCATGTATGGCATTGCCGGTGCAGAGAATCATGTATTGATCGGTCATCCGCACCTGGATCATCTGATCGGCCTTTGCAAGTGGAAGGAATTAGCTGACCCGGACAAGAAGATCAGGCTTTACATGGCTGACCATGAGGGACAAAGCTGTGAGAAAATTCTCCATACGCTTTATGGACCTCCCTTTTGGCCTGTACATCTGGAGGAGATCTCAAAGGGACTTGAGTATGTCTCTATTAACGGATCCTTTACGATCGGCGATCTGACCATAGAGACGCTCGAAGGCAATCATCCCGGAGGCGTCACGCACTTTAAGATTACGGATGGAAAGCGGACGCTTGTCTATGCCGTGGACTGTGAGCTGACGCAGGAGGCAAGGGATGCGCTGGAGCAGTTTGCCAAGGGGTGTGATCTGCTCATTTGTGACGGTCAGCTAAATGATGACGATGCCGCATCAAAGCGCGGCTGGGGACATAGCACGCAGGGAGAGGGCGCGGCCCTGGGCGCCGCGTGCGGAGCAAAGAAAACCGTGCTGGTACATTTTGATCCTTCGGCAACCGATGAACAATTGGACGCCTTAGAACGTAAAATTAATCAGAAAT
This sequence comes from Lachnospiraceae bacterium, assembly GCA_017527205.1. GTDB lineage: Bacteria > Bacillota > Clostridia > Lachnospirales > Lachnospiraceae > Acetatifactor. The sequence continues at coordinate 40,195 of JAFXQK010000021.1, forward strand.
TTCCTCAATGTGTGTTTGGCAGACAGGGAGAGATTTATCATTTATGAACACATTGGACATCGAAAGATTATTAAAAATTGGAATAGAATTGTCAGCCAATGCGGACAGTGACAGCTTGATGAGGGAGATCGTGGACGTTGCGATGGATCTTACCAACTGCGACGGCGGAACCTTATATATTTTAGAAAATGACGTATTAACCTTCCACATTATGGTTACGCTGTCATTAGGGATTGACCGCGGCGGACACGGACAGACGATCGAACTGCCGCCCGTTGCCCTAAAGCCGACGAACGTTTGCGCCAGGGCGGCCTTGGATAAGGCCTTGATCAACGTGGCTGACGTCTATGAGGACCAGAGATTTGACTTTTCCGGCCCAAGAAGATATGACCAGATGACGGGATATCGGACAAAGTCCATGCTGGTCATTCCGATGCTGGATGACAAGGGAGACGCCATTGGAGTCCTGCAGCTCCTGAACGCGAAGGATCAAAATGGCGAGACCATTGCATTTGCGCAGGATTATGAGCACGTGATTCAGTCCCTGGCATCGCAGGCGGCCATTCGCCTGACGAACCTGAATTACAGCCGTGAGATCACGAGACTATTGGAATCCATGGTGCAGGTGCTCTCGACGGCCATCGATGCAAGAAGCCCTTATAATGCGAATCATACCAGAAACATGGCGGGATATGGAAAACGCTTTTTGACATGGCTTCGGGAGACAAACTCAGAGCATGCGATGACGCCGCAGGAGGAGAGGGAGTTCCTCATGGCCGTTTGGCTGCACGACGTCGGAAAGCTCGGCATCGCCCTTTCCATCATGGATAAGTCCTGCCGCATAGAAGGCTTTGAGGATGCCATTCGTCAACGCTTTCTGCTCATTGAACTACTCAGTGAGGTTGAATGGCTTAAGGGCAGGTGTACAAAGGAAGCCTACGAAAAGACAAGGGAAGACTTAAAAGAAGCCTTGGAAGCCATTGGAAATGCTAACAAGGCAGGTTTTTTGCCAGATGATCTCTTACAAAAGATTGAAGAAATCGCAAGCCGAGAGTATGTCGACAGGGACGGCGAGGTGAAGCACTGGCTGACCAACAGCGAAAGAGAGACCCTGTCCATCCGAAAGGGAACGCTGACCGCAGCGGAACGCTCCATCATGGAAAGCCACGTGGTGCTGACCAAGAAAATGCTGGAGAGAATCAGCTTTAGCAAGGAATATAGCCACGTGACGCGTTGGGCATCAAATCATCATGAGCTGCTTGATGGCTCGGGCTATCCACAGCATTTGACGGCGGCGGATCTCTCCTTTCAGGAAAGGCTTCTTACGATCTTGGACGTTTTTGATGCGCTCACGGCGAATGACAGGCCATACAAGAAGGCCATGCCGCGTGAAAAGGCATTGGGAATTCTTCGGAGCATGGCTTCGGAGGGGAAAGTGGACGGAGACATCCTGGAATTATTTTATCAGAGCAATGCATGGACGGAGGGGAAGGAATAAGATGAGCAGAAGAAACAAAGGATTGTTTTGGATTGCAACCATCGCACTATGTCTGATGACGGCGTGTTCCGCTGGCAAGGGGAAAGCAACAAATACGCCAAATACCGGAAACGCAGGGCAGGAAACGAACAACACGGAAATTACGCAGGTAAAGCAGGGCTATGAAACCGTTGTAAAAAGCGTAGAGCTTGCTAAGATGGAAGGGAAAATTGGCGTACAAAATAAGAGCGGCAATGACGTGAAGCCGATGGAGGGCATGTTCCTCTACAACGGTCACAGCGTGACGACCGAGGAAGCAAGCTATGCCTATTTGGCATTGGATGAAACAAGAGCGGCAAAGCTTGGGCAGTTTTCGTCCATGGAAGTGCGCAAGGAGGACAGGGAGCTGTCCTTGTATCTGAATGCGGGAGAAATGTTCTTTAACGTCGCAAGGCATTTAGAGGATGACGAGAGCATGAACATCCGCACGGCTACCATGGTAACGGGCATTCGTGGAACCTCCGGCTTTGTTCGGGTAATCGATTTTAAAACTACGGAGATTTATATTCTGGACGGCGAGGTATGGGTGACGGTGACGGATCCCTATACCGGCGCTTCGAAGTCCGTGCTGGTCGGCGCCGGGCAGATGGCGACCACGGCAGTATTTACGGAGAAACAAAACGATAACGAACGCGTGGACATCACCATCAGAAGCTTTACGGAGGAGGAAATTCCCGCCTACGTGATTCAGGAGATCGCGGCAAGCGCCAACCTTCAGGGAAGAATTATTCGCGGCAACGTGCTTTCTTCTCCCAAGATCATTGGCCTCTATGAGGATCGGTTAAAGCAGGATGAGGAACAGGGCAAGGACTATGTTGCTAAGGTGAAGAGCGAGGATGCTTCCTGGATTGCAAAGCAGGAGACGGTCGACGAGATGTTTTTCGTTGACGATTCTGTGTTAAGGACCTGCGAGCTTACGGATCCGACCCTTCCGCAGGTGCAGGAAGCATTGGACAATGAGCAGTACCTGACGGTCAACGTCAGCGGAAGCTTTGTCTTTGGCGAGGGTGAGAGCGGTCTTACGCAGCTGGTTTCTTTTGTGCCGACCGTAAAGAATTCAGCGTTGGAAAAGGTGACCTCCTCCCTGAAGCAAAATAAGGGGATAATGTTCTTTGACCAGAAGAAGCCCGCGGGGAAACTGCGATTTGTAGACAAGGAAGGCGAAGAGGTTCTGACCGTACCTGCAGGGAAGAGTCTGAACCTGAATGGAAAGACTTCCTTTGGAAGTAAGGGAAGCATTCAGAATTATGGTATTTTGACAAATAACGGAAGTCTTTGGCTTGGAGGCGTGTTGAATAACGTTGATGAGGGACAGTTTATTAACAATGGTGAGCTTCGCATGCCCGACATCGAAGTTGTCAGCGTGGAGCACGTTCATACCGTGGTGACGGATCCTGCCGTTCCTGCAACCTGTACGGAGGATGGCCTGACGAAGGGGGCTCACTGCGCGACCTGTGAGGAAATTTTGGTAGCGCAGAAAAAGGTTCCTGCAACGGGACATAAGGCTGTAGAGGATGTGGCCGTGAATGCAACCTGTCAGCATACGGGCAAGACGGCAGGAAGTCATTGCTCCGTCTGCGGCGAGATTCTGGTCGCACAGGAGGAGACTCCCATCGTAGGCCATCAGGCGGTGAACGTTGCCAGAGTGGAACCAAGCTGTACCAAATATGGATATGAACCTGGAACGCAATGCGCTTTTTGCGGCATCACGCTGTCTGGTCGGGCAGCGATTCAGCCGACGGGACATACGCCAGAGAGTGTAGAAGCAGTGGAGGCCACCTGTACCGTAAATGGTCATACGGAAGGCGTCATCTGCAAAGTTTGCCACGCAACGCTTTCAGGTATGGAAACCATTCCTGCACCAGGACATCATGGTGAAACGGTAGAGGGGTATGCGGCAACCTGTGATGAGCCGGGACGGACCAATGGCGTCTTTTGCCCGGATTGTGAAACTTGGCTTGTGGCGCAAACTGAGATCCCTGCGTTAGGGCATGATTGGGTACGAAATAATGACATGCAGGTAGCTGCGCCATATTTAGCTCCCACGTGCGAAGAACCAGGATATGAATTCTTTAAATGTACGAGATGTACGGCGACAAAGCGTGAGGACTATGCGGCAACGGGGCACGCCTGGGTTACGGACGTAGCTGCTAAGGCTGCAACCTGTACGGAGGATGGATGCACCGAAGGAAAGCACTGTTCGAAATGTCAGCTGACGGTGCCGTCCGAGACGATAACACAGACCGGACATTCAGAGCAGCGAGAGATCATTAATGCTAAGGAAGCAACCTGTACGGAGGACGGATATTCGGGAGATGAGGTATGTTTGACTTGTCATCAAATTGTTGACCAAGGCAAGGTAATACCTGCGCTTGGACATGATTTCGGCGGCGCGGATGCCGCACCCTCGCAGTATTGTATCCATGGCTGTGGAACGCTGAATCCGAATTATAATACCATACCGGGCGGAAACGGCAACGGAAATGGCAAGACAGAAGGGAATGGTATTAGTCAGCCGTAAAACCATGGCGGCCGATAAAGCTTTAGCTTAGAAAAATCAAAGACAAAGAGAGCGGAGGCTTAACATGAATAAAAAAATTCTTTGGGGTGCGGGAATTGCAGCAGGCGTCATCATTCTGGCCGTGATCTGCATTGTCATTTTCACGAAAAAGCAGGAGCCGAAAGGGGATCTCGGGACGAATCCGGGACCCAATGGGGCTAATGCAAATCAGCCAAGCGCAGAAGAAAGCATTCAACAGGACATCATGCTTTTGACGGGAATCGAGGGCTCGCCCTCGGGCATTGCCGTGATGAATGGCAACGTTCTCCTTGTGACAGATACATTTCATAAGACAGTCTGGGAGATTCGTGACGGAAAGGCCAGTCTGATTGCGGGTCAGTCAGGACCTGAGGATGCGTATGGCGAGCCGCTGGGCGGATATCATGATGCACCTCTTTCGGAAGCCCGCTTCCAAAAGCCCTGGGGCGTAGCAAAATACTTGGACGGCTGGGCAGTCAGCGACAGCAAGAACCAGGTGATTCGGTATTTTGACGGTCAGCTGGTTCGCACGGCGGCCTATAAGGACAGCGAGAAAACCTTGGTGAATCCAACGGGTCTTTCCTCGGACGATCAAGGAAATCTTTACATTGCGGATGCAGGCGCGAATGCGATTTATAAGATGGATCAGGAGGGCATTCTGACCATGGTGGCAGACGGTTTTAATGCACCTAACGGTGTCTGCTATTCCAACGGAAAGCTTTATGTGGCAGATACGGGAAATCACAGGATTTGCGCCATTGAGAACGGTTTGATTCAAATTGTCGCAGGCGGCAAGGAGGGCTTCCGTGACGGCGAGGTCTCTCAGAGTTGCTTCCAGAATCCGCAGGGCGTGACCGTTGGCGAGGATGGACTGATTTACGTGGCAGATACGGGAAATTCCTCCATCCGCGTGATTAAGGATGGCAGCGTCAAGACATTGCTAACCTGTAGTAATGAGAGCACCTGGCCTGTAGCTCCGATTGCGCTGACCCCTTATCAGGGAAAGCTGGCGGTGGCGGATCAGTTTTCAGGCGTGATCTTCCTCATGCCATATGACAAGAACTAGGTCATAAATAAACACGATTTTCGATGTTAAGTCAAAATCAAGTCGTATTTTGGTTATTCGGAAAATTGACTTTCGAAAAAAATTGGACTACAATCAAGACAAAGCTTTCGTTGGACAGACATATGTATGACAAGGCTTTTGCAAGATGAAGTTTTCACAAAATAATGATCTGGAAAGGGTGGTGGTTAAAATGTCGAGTGATAGTCGAAGTACGGACGCAGTTCCCCGAAGTACGAAGTATTATTTCATAAGCTTGGCAACGCCGTTAGCCCCACCTGAGAACCTGTCATAAGGGACTTTTTCTCCGGTGAGGCTTAGAAGCGTTGCCTCATAAGGAGGAAGTCAAAATGGAAGAGACAAGGGAATTTGGCGAGCTTCAAGAGCTGCTGGAGGCAAAGCAGTACACGAAGCTCAGACAGCATTTGGCAGAACTCAATGACGCGGACATTGCGGCCTGGATGGAGGAGCTTGAGGAAGAGGAAAACATGCTCAAGGTGTTCCGAATCCTTCCAAAGGATCTCGCAGCGGACGTGTTCTCCTACTTGGACGTTGACCTTCAGCAGAGAATCATTACTTCCATGTCCGAAAAGGAAGCGGCGAACATCATCGACAATCTGATGGCGGATGATGCTGCGGACCTGATGGAGGAGATGCCTGCCAATATTGTAAAAAGGCTTTTGGCAAATGCCAGCCCGGAGACGCGAAGGGACATTAACCACTTGCTTCGTTATCCGGAGGATTCCGCCGGCAGCATTATGACGGTGGAGTACGTAGACCTGAAGGAAAACCTTACGGTTGCGGAGTCCATCGAACGGATCCGCAAGGTCGGCGTGGATTCCGAGACGATTAACGTTTGTTACGTACTGGATGCCGGAAGGCACTTAAAGGGCACGGTAGCCCTGAGATACCTGCTTCTTTCCGATGATTTTGAGATCATCGGGGACATCATGCATGAGAACGTCATCGCCCTCAATACCATGATGGACCAGGAGGAAGTAGCAAGACAATTTAAGAAATATGACTTTACGACCATGCCCGTCGTGGACAATGAGAATCGTCTGGTCGGCATTATCACCGTCGATGATATCGTGGATATCATGGAAGAAGAGGCGACGGAGGATATGGAAAAGATGGCAGCTATCGTGCCCAGCGATAAGCCATACATGAAGACGAGCGTTTGGGAGACCTATAAAAAGAGGATTCCATGGCTCCTTCTTCTCATGGTCAGTGCAACCTTTACCGGTGCCATCATTTCTTCCTTTGAGGAAGCCCTCAGCGTGTGTGCCGTTTTGGTGGCTTACATTCCAATGCTGATGGATACGGGAGGAAACGCCGGCGGACAGGCGAGCGTGACAGTCATTCGTGGACTGTCCCTGGGAGAAATCGAGTATGGTGACATTCCGAGGGTTTTATGGAAGGAAATCCGCGTTGCCGTGTTCTGCGGACTTACGCTTGCGGCAGCGAATTTTGTAAAGCTTTTGGTGCTGGATCAGGTAACGGTTCTGGTTGCACTTACCGTATGCCTGACCTTGGTGGCGGCGGTGATGATGGCCATGCTGATCGGATGCCTTCTGCCCGTTGGCGCAAAGCGCCTGGGCTTTGACCCTGCCGTGATGGCGAGCCCCTTTATCACGACCATCGTTGATGCGTTGTCCCTGCTGGTATATTTCCGCGTGGCAACCATGATCCTGAGGCTGTAGACTTAAAGTTAAGTTTTCCATATCCTCGAGGGGAAGGTTTGGATTGCCTTTCTGGGTTTAAAGTTTACCAGAAAGACAATCCAAACCTAGCCCCGAGTTTATAAATAACGACATTGCTAAGATTTGTTGGCGTTTGATGAGATGAGGAATACTGCATGAGTGAAGAAAAAAATGTTTTAATCGAGGAGATTGATCCGACCTTCCTGTATATTTGGAAGGGTACGCGCCATGAGGATGAGGCCATCTATCATTGCCATAATCATCTGGAGCTCGCGTTCGTTCTCTCGGGACAAGGAAAGTATCATATCGAAGGTGAGATTTACGATATTTCGGAGGGAGATCTCATGATCTTTAATCCCGGCATTCGTCATCAGGCCTTATTTCTAAAACAGGTAGAAACGCCGACGACGGAATTCTTTGTCGGTTTTACGGACGTACAGTTCCCCGGGTGTTGTCCTAATCACGTGCCATTGCCAGAGGGAAGCTATGTCATCCATACCAAGGGAGAGCTTCGGCAGAGAATCTTCAAGATTTGTTCCTCCATGGAAGCCGAGAAGGAAGCGAGACGGCAGGGCAGATATTACATGCTGAAGTCCTATCTGATGCAGATACTGATCCTCGTGATGCGGGAGCAGTGTGAGCCGGAAAAGCCCGTGGATGGCTATGTGTTTGAGTCTACCAACAAGAAATATGTTGTGGAGAAGATCCTGACCTATTTTGAGGATCATTACAGTGAGAAAATTTCGCTCGATCAGATTGCGGACAACATGTATTTAAGCCCTTTTTATGTTTCCAAGATCTTTAAGAGTGAGACGGGAGATGCACCGATCCAGCATTTGATCAAGATCCGCTTAGAGAAGGCGAAGGAGCTCTTAGAGCAGGGCGAGGCGGGAAGCGTGCAGGAAGCGGCAGCCATGGTGGGCTATGATGATGCCTATCATTTTAGCAAGCTTTTCAAGAAGCGTTTTGGCATTACGCCGACGCAGGCAAGGAAGCTGGAAGGCATTTGACATTATCAGATTGATATTTTTTTGACGGTATGTTTTTTTTGAAATACTTGTTCAAAAAATATTTTCAAGGGAAATTTTTTGTGTTACGCTCAAAATATAGAAACATGAAACTGACATTTTTGTATTGGAGAGGGCATGACATGAGATATTTTTTTGAATCGAAATTAGAGAGAAATGACGGCGGTTATTTTATCACGGTTCCCTTTAATGTCTGGGAGGTTTGCAAGCTGCGCGACGTGATTCAGGCGGACATTGTTCTGGACAATCGCATCATAGCGTGTGAACTTTTGCCGGATCAGAAGGGCAAAGGAAATTACTTCATCCAGTTAGAAGATGAGGATGTCTCCGGAATCGAAATTGGCGTTCCTCATCAGATTCTGTTGCACATCACGGGTTCCCTGATCCGCATGGATCAGAACAGTCCGTTCAGCTTTGATCATCCCGTGCGCAAGATTGACAGTATGCAGGTGATCAAGCAGCCGGAGGATGGCCTTTGCGGACAGGCATGTGTTGCCATGCTGGCAGGGAGAACCATTGCTGAGGTTATCACGATCATGGACTGCCGCGAGTGGCAGGCAACCATGGGGCGCGTGATTTCTGCACTGAACTACTATGGCATCGACCACACCGACGTCATCAACTATACGGAGGGCCGCGACGTCGTGCTTCCGAAGTGCTGCATCATGATGGAGCGCATGGGCCGCTACTGTCATTACCTGATCCATTATGACGGATTATTCTACGATTCCAACCTGGGCGTGCTTCAGGAATACGACATGAGCAAGCTTCTTGGTTTCTTGGAGATTAAGTGCTAAATTCTTTTGAGATTTTAGGATGTCAGTTCTTTAATAATCAAATGATGAAGGAGGGATGTGGAATGAAAGCATTAAAGAGAGGTATAATAGTTGCTTTTTGTATTTTTATGTATTTGGGTGTAAATGTTAAAGCAACCACAACGGAAGATTTGTACAGTTCGTATAATTTTCAAAAAGGGATAAGCCTTTATTATGACAGCTTCGACCCTAATGAATTAAATTGGGAAGCTCTCACGCTAAGGGAACAGGTGGAGACGTTGAGCTTACCAGTGGAAATGGTGGAAACGCTGAGTACTGAAGAACTGGCTAAATGGGCTTTGAATTATCCGCTTTTGGCAGATTTGTTTTTGTTCGACAATGCGAAAGAAGCAATGTCATATTTCTCAAGAACCTCATATTTGTTTCAAACATTGTTTGAAAGAACGGATAACATCAGCGTTCTGCTTAATGCATATGATGAATTGCAAGTAGATTATGAGGCTTTACTTAAGAGTGAGTCATCAAAGCCTGCTTTTACGGAATCAGGGTATATCAAGGAACTGTTTTTGCAAAGCTATTTTTCTGTTGCTTACGAAAGTCTGACTCCAGATGAGATTCTAACACTTAGGCAAGTATTGGAAGAAAAACATGAAGAAAAAGTTGGGATATGTGATGACTTCGTTACGGCAACGATTTTTTATGATGAACTTCTGGAAAATTATGGTTTTATACCAAATGACATTGTAACGAGTGCTTGCAATAAATATTATTTACGAAATCAAAAAAAGAGTATTGAGAAACAGATTGGCACCAAATCAGATGGGTTTACCAGTAGTGGTCAACTTATATATTACAATGCGGCATATTATTATGTAGGATCCTATAGTAAATATGGTGTATCTGTTGGATGCTATAAACATTTTTCTGGAGATTATGACGCTACTGAAATTCAGAATATGAAATATGTAATGACATTATATCACCCTTCATGGACATGGCAATCTAATCCTACCAAAAAATATAATTGTCATTCTTATGCGTGGATAGATGCAAGTTTTTCGAATGATTATTGGCTCAATAGCCCCTACAGCTTTACTTTGTCTAATGCATGGAGTTATATTGGCGAGAACTGCGCAGCTAATGTCGGAGATAGAATTATTATTTCGGATGCTTATGGGACTATTAAGCATTCTTTAATCGTGAATCAGACTGGAAATGATTGTAATAGCATAAATACAATTTCGAAAATGGGTGACAATGGCGTTTATTCGGCTATTTTAGCGGATGTGATATTAGTCTACGGAACGGATTATAAGGTGTATAGATAAACATGAAAAGAATTCTTAAATATTTATGTTTAATGCTTCCCGTAGTAGTCGGCGTAATTTATGTTATTTGGATTATTTCAGATAAGCCACATAATTATACTGAAAAGAAATCATTTGAGTATAATCTCTATTTTTTAGAGTTGAATGAAGAAGGAAAGTATATTTTGGAAGATCCCATGTGTAGAGAATTCATAGATATCAAGGGAAAATATAAACTGTACAGACAAAGGTTGGTTTTGTCTGATGGGTTCGGAGCAGAGTTGGTGTTTATCATTGATGGTGATTCACTGATTTATAACGAGAAAAAGTCCAAAAGACCAGAGGACTTTAAGGTGAAAGAGAGCTTTAAGGTTTATATGAAGGATGGGACAAAATGGAATCCGTCAACATTGTTTTTATATTTCAAAGATGAGTAGTTTATGAGTCATTATGAAGTAGTGTTTTTGATGAGTCTCCTGCGATGAGCAAATCGTCACAGGAGATTTTTTTCGGGCGTTTGTTGGAGAGTACAGGGTTCAAGCCGATAAATTATAAAAGAAATATTAAATCTTTCAATTGACGTTGCGATAAGAAAACGCGAGAATAATTGAGAATAAGTGAGAAATAAAGAGAAAAGATTATCTTGGCTTCCGTGAATTGGTTTGCAAACGGGGACATATAAATTTATTATATGGGATAGTGATTAGCACTCGAATTAAAAGAGTGCTAACAACCAAAAAACAAAGGCTGGAAACCACTGAATATAGTGGGAAGAGAGAAAAAAGCAAGGAGGCAGAAAATTATGAAGTTAATACCTTTGGGCGACAGAGTCGTATTAAAGCAGATGGTTGCCGAGGAGACCACGAAGTCTGGCATTATCCTGGCAGGTAAGGAGAAGGAGAGACCCCAGCAGGCTGAGGTTCTGGCAGTTGGCCCCGGCGGAATGGTAGACGGGAAGGAGATCGCCATGCAGGTAAAGGTTGGCGATAAGGTCATCTTTTCCAAGTATGCAGGAACGGAAGTAAAGCTTGACGATGAAGAGTATCTGGTAGTAAAACAGAGTGACATACTGGCTATCATTGAGTAGTGCCAAAACATGACATGGAATTGCGAGAGAGCTTGCTCGCTGAGCAATTCACATGGCAATGTTTTGATAGGACGAAAGTCCTCCATGAAATAAATTGAGCGAAGCGAAATTTATGAATGGGCACTACGAAAAAATTAAAAAAATGGAGGAATCATATCATGGCTAAGGAAATTAAATATGGCGCAGAGGCACGTGCCGCATTGGAGGCTGGCGTAAATCAGCTGGCTAATACCGTTAGAGTAACCCTTGGACCTAAGGGCAGAAACGTTGTTTTGGATAAGTCTTTTGGTGCACCCCTCATCACGAATGACGGCGTGACCATCGCAAAGGAGATTGAACTTGCTGACGCTTTTGAGAACATGGGCGCGCAGCTTGTGAAGGAAGTTGCCACGAAGACGAATGACGTCGCTGGTGACGGTACCACGACCGCAACCGTTCTTGCACAGGCAATGATCAATGCAGGCATGAAGAACCTTGCTGCAGGTGCTAACCCCATCATCCTGAGAAAGGGTATGAAGAAGGCAACGGATTGTGCCGTAGAAGCCATCGCAAAGATGAGCCAGAAGGTCAATGGCAAGAATCACATTGCAAGAGTTGCAGCCATCTCCGCAGGAGATGACGAGGTTGGACAGCTCGTTGCAGACGCCATGGAGAAGGTTTCCGGAGACGGCGTCATCACCATCGAGGAGTCCAAGACCATGCAGACCGAGCTTGACCTGGTAGAAGGCATGCAGTTTGACAGAGGTTACATTTCCGCATACATGGCAAGTGACATGGATAAGATGGAGGCCGTTCTTGACAATCCTTACATCCTGATCACCGACAAGAAGATTACCAACATTCAGGAGATTCTGCCCTTGCTGGAGCAGATCGTTCAGTCCGGCGCTAAGCTCCTCATCATCGCTGAGGACGTAGAGGGCGAGGCTCTGACCACCCTGATCGTAAATAAGCTGCGTGGCACCTTCAACGTTGTTGCAGTGAAGGCACCTGGCTATGGCGACAGAAGAAAGGCTATGCTGGAGGATATCGCAATCCTGACTGGCGGTACCGTGATCTCCTCCGAGCTTGGATATGAGCTTAAGGATGCTACCTTGGATCAGCTTGGCCATGCAAAGAGCGTTAAGGTTCAGAAGGAGAACACCGTCATCGTTGACGGCGAGGGCGACAAGGAGGCTATCAAGGCTCGTATCGCTCAGATCAAGAATCAGATCGAGGAGACCACCTCTGATTTCGACAGAGAAAAGCTTCAGGAGAGACTGGCTAAGCTCGCCGGCGGCGTAGCAGTGATCCGCGTAGGTGCTGCAACCGAGACCGAGATGAAGGAAGCCAAGCTCCGCATGGAGGATGCCCTTGCAGCGACCAGAGCAGCCGTTGAGGAAGGCATCATCTGTGGTGGTGGTTCCGCATATATCCACGCTGCCAAGGAAGTTACGAAGCTGGCTGATACCCTTGAGGGAGACGAGAAGACGGGTGCTTACATTGTTGTAAAGGCACTGGAGGCTCCTCTGTTCTATATCGCTGCAAACGCAGGTCTTGAGGGAAGCGTTATCATCAATAAGGTTCGCGAGTCTGAGGTTGGCGTAGGCTTTGATGCCCTGAAGGAGACTTACGTAAACATGGTAGAGGCAGGCATTCTGGATCCCGCAAAGGTTACCAGAAGCGCACTGCAGAACGCTACCAGCGTTGCAAGCACCCTGCTGACCACTGAGAGCGTTGTTGCAAACATCAAGGAAGAGACCCCTGCAATGCCCGCCGGCGCCGGCATGGGCGGCATGATGTAA
>JAFXQK010000010.1 GCA_017527205.1 Lachnospiraceae bacterium
GTCTTATCTGATTACCATTGCCATGAATCTTTGGAGAAACCAGATGAGAAAGGCGGCCTGGCGAAAAAAGATCGCAGATGTTTCCTATCTTGGAGAGGAAGAACTGGCGCAGATTGCTGACAGGGGATGCTCCGTGGAGGAGGAAGTGCAGAAAAGGCAGGAGGAGGTGCTCGTTCGACAGAACGTGCTAAAGCTGCCAGAGAAGCTCAGGGTCGTGATCTTACTGTATTACATGGAGGACATGTCCGTTGAAGAGATCGCCTTGGCACTCAAAATTCCTGCGGGAACGGTAAAAAGCAGGATGAACAAAGCCAAAAATGTGTTAAAGGAGAGATTGCAATATGGAAAATAGAGAGTTGGATGCAATGTTAAAACAGTCCTTACAGCCTGCCATCCAGGCAGAGGAAAGCCTTGACAGGGCAATTTTAGAAAGGTTGGCAGACCCATCCGATGCAGGAGGCGACGGGATCGGAAACGATCAGGCAGGAAACGGCATGACAGGAAAAGACATGACGGGAAAAGGCATAAAGGGGAGAGCCTTCCAAAGGAATCTTCCCAAGGCAGCAGCCATTGTCCTCGCCATTTTGGTGATTGGCACGGGAACAGTCTATGCGGCAGGATATATTTATAACAAAATCATTGTAACCGATCATGGGGTGTCCATCGGAAATGAAGAGTATATTATTGATGAAGAGTTGGCAAAGCCTGTGGAATATGCCCCCGTGGAGGAAGTGGCCACACAGGAGCCAGGAGAGGGCGATCAGTGGCTTTCGATGAAGAAAGAAAAGGTCTCAGGTCAGTTTTTCAATACCTATTATACCTATCCCGATTATCAAACAGCAATTGGCGACACGAGGTTTGAAAGCCTCTTCAGTGAACTGCCAGGGAAGAAGCAGGGGGTGTTTGATAGCGTGATTTATAGCATAACGGAAGAAGACGGTGATGTCATTAGTTATAGTTTGGATGCTTGTTTTGATTTAGAAGACAAAATTTTCTGTACACATCAGATGATGGCAGACGAAGGCTTTACGGAGGATGATGCATTTGGTGTTAGCATGCAACAAACAGGCAATGTACGTACCTATCTCTCTGGTTCTGGAACAGAATTTACCTTAGTGGATGACCTGGAAAGGGTACAGTATACCATCGTCCTGATTTCTCGGGAAAAGGATCTTGGGTATTTGAGCTTCCAAGGATTTTCGGAGGAGGAGATCCATCACATATTGGATGCGGTCATTCCATAAACGGTTGTATGTGATTTGATGGGAAAGTCAAATCAATGAAGGAAATAATATTAAAATTTATACGATTTTGTATGGGACAAAACTACAGCCGTGAATGCCTTGAAAAAGGTTGGAAAAGCTTGATTTTTTAATGATTCAAAGGTATATATTTAATTGAGTTGTTTATTGCGTCGTGATAAATAGATTAAAATAAATCAAGAATTAGATTAAATATACCACTTGTCTGTCTGTGAATTTAGTGCTATGATGTAGAAACGAAAAGAACAAAACGCATGGCGACCGAGGAAGAATTTTTAAGGAAAAGGGTTGCCAGATGGAGGTAGCAGACATGACGGACAAAGAGATCAAGCAAAAATATCAGAAGAGCTATCATTTACCCCCGAAGATGACCTATGACTGGGTAAAGAAGGAGTGCATTACAAAGGCACCCATTTGGTGCAGCGTGGATCTGCGCGATGGCAATCAGGCGCTGATCGAGCCGATGGACCTTGAGAGCAAGCTGGAATTTTTCAAGATCTTGGTGGACGTTGGTTTTAAGGAGATCGAGGTGGGCTTTCCCGCGTCCTCCGATACCGAATATAATTTCATCCGCGCACTGATTGAGCGTGACATGATTCCTGATGACGTGACGATCCAGGTGCTGACGCAGGCGAGAGAGCATATCATTAAGAAGACCTTCGATGCCGTGAAGGGTGCGCCTCATGCAGTGGTTCATCTGTATAATTCCACCTCCGTGGAGCAGCGTGAGCAGGTATTCAAGAAGAGCAAGGAGGAGATCACGAAGATTGCCGTGGACGGCGCAAAGCTTTTGAAGAAGCTTGCTGATGAGACGGAAGGCAACTTTACCTTTGAATACAGCCCGGAGAGCTTTTCTCAGACGGAAGTGGATTTTGCGTTGGACGTATGCAATGCCGTGCTGGATGTCTGGAAGCCGACCAAGGAGCGCAAGGCGATCATCAACCTTCCCTCCACGGTTCAGGTGGCAATGCCCCATGTCTTTGCCTGCCAGATCGAGTACATGCATAAGAATTTAAAGTACAGGGACGGCGTTGTCCTTTCCGTACATCCTCATAATGACCGCGGCACGGGCATTTCCGATGCGGAGTTTGGCGTGCTTGCCGGTGCGGACCGCGTAGAGGGAACCTTGTTTGGCAATGGTGAGAGAACCGGTAACGTTGACGTCGTAACGCTGGCAATGAACATGATGACGCACGGCGTGAACAGCGGATTGGATTTCTCCCACATTATGGAAGTGCGCGCGAAGTACGAGAAGTTTACGAACATGAAGGTGCATGAGAGAACGCCCTATGCAGGAGACCTTGTATTTACGGCCTTCTCTGGTTCTCATCAGGATGCCATCAGTAAGGGCATGCAGTGGCGCCAGGACGGCAAGAGCGGCAAGCGCTGGGACGTTCCTTATCTGCCCATCGACCCGACCGACCTTGGCCGTGAGTATGAGTCCGACGTCATCCGCATCAATTCCGTATCTGGTAAGGGCGGCGTGGCATTTGTGTTAAAGCAGCAATTTGGTTTCTCCCTGCCGCTTGCCATGCGCGAGGAGGTTGGTTACCTCATCAAGGGCGTGTCTGACAGAAGGCATCAGGAGCTTCCTCCGAAGGAGATTTATCGGATCTTTGAGGAGACCTACATTCAGCCGAGAAGCGTCTTTAGCATTCCGGAGTGCCACTTTAAGCAGGAGAATGGTATTCAGGCAGAGGCTACCGTGGAGCAGAATGGCGTGCGTCGCGTGATCAATACAAGCGGTAATGGTCGTCTCGATGCCGTGAGCAATGCGATTAAGACCTACTTTGGCATTACCTATGAGCTCTCCGTTTATGAGGAGCATGCCATTTCCAAGGGATCTTCCTCCAAGGCAGCCGCTTATGTCGGCATTCTTTCCGAGGGCAAGTTCTATTGGGGCGTTGGCGTGGATGAGGATATCATTAAGGCTTCCATCGCGGCATTGGTTTCCGCGGCGAACAAGCTGACTGCAGAGCAGCACGTTACGCAGGGACGCGACGAGAGAACCGTCGAGATCATCAGCTACGTACAGAAGCACTATGCGGACGTAACGCTGGAAAGCCTTTCTGAGTATTGTCATCTGTCTGGTCCTTATCTCTCCAAGTTCATCAAGGAGAAGACGGGTAAGACCTTCCAGGATGTTGTTCGCGAGCAGCGCATGAAGAAGGCTCGCGTGCTCCTAAAGGAGTCCGACCAGACGGTGGAGAGCGTGTCCGAGGCCGTTGGATATGAGAACGTGGAGCATTTCAATCGCCTCTTCAAGAAAGCATATGGCGTGACGCCGCTCCAATTCAAAAAGCAAAGATAACGTTTTCTCGTGACCCCAAAAGTGATTTTTTGCAAGAAAAAAGCCCTTTCGCAGGTGAAATTTACGTGAAAGGGCTTTATTTTTTTGAAAGAATGGGATAGAATGTTTTTATTCTGGGATTTACCAACAAGGAAGGAGACATGTATTATGTCTAAGGAAGTAAAAAAGAATGCAGCCGCCGAGGAGGAAAAGGCGGAGAAGGTCGTAACAAAATATGACCTGAAGGTGCAGAGAAGAAAAGCGGAAAAGGAAAAGGAGAAAAGGACGAAGGACGTAACGACGGCCGTTAGTGTCATCATTCTGTTGGCGCTGGCTGCTTTTGTGCTTTCCTTCCCAATTCGTACCTATCTTAGCCTGCACAAGGCTTATATCAAGGTGGGAAATGAAGACATCACGAAGGTAGAATTTGATTATTCCTACTGGACGGTCGTGAATAATTACGTAAACAGCTATTCTCAGTATTTAAGCTGGTTTGGCCTTGACGTCACGAAGGATCTCGCATCCCAGTCCTATGACGGAACCCGTTCCTGGAAGGATTATTTCGAAGAGATGACCGTGAATACCCTGCGTCAGAACAAGGCACTGAAGGCAGATGCGCAGGCAAAGGGCTTTACCAAGGACATAACGGAGGATTATCATCGCATCCTTGAGCAACAGAAGGCAAATGCCAAGTCAGCAGGACTTTCCATGAATAAGTACCTGCAGCAGAATTTCGGTTCCTATGCAACCGAGGCAAGAATTAAGCCCTTCCTGGAGGAGGCATTGTTTGTAAATGCATATCTTAAGAAGCTTTCTGATGACAATACGCCTGCTGAGGCGGAGGTTCAGGCGAAGTACGAGGAGGATCCTAAGAGCTATGACAGCGTAGATTATCGGATTCAACAGTTTGACGCCGTGCTTCCTACCGAGCCCACGGAGCTTGCAGATCCCGTGGAGGAGTCTGAGGACGGTACGAAGAGCGAGGAGACTACCTATACGCCTTCCGATGCTGAGATTGAGAAGGCAATGAGTGATGCAAGGGAGCTTGCAACGAAGGCGCTTGCGACCGTAAAGACCGAGGGAGAGCAGGTTGTTGGCATTTCCTATGCATCCGCGAATAATACGATTCGTGACTGGCTGTTTGACGATGCGAGAAAGGCTGGAAACACCACGGTTCTTGAGGACACGAGCTCTCACGTCGTATATGCCGTGGCATTTGAGAAGAAATATCGCGATGAGACGCCTACGGCAGACGTGCGTATCATGGTAACCGATACGCAGGAGCAGGCGCAGGAAGTCTACAATACCTGGAATGGCAATGGTGCTACCGAAGAGAATTTCATTGATCTTTGCAATGGCAAGTATGCAGAGTACGCCGTGGCAGAGGATGGACTTCTGCAGGGAATTACAAAGAATGATGATCTGTATGAGGATTTGCTTGGCTGGATCTTCGCAGAGGGACGTAAGACGGGAGATTGTGAGGTCGTAAATGTTCCTGACGTGGCAAGCTTCGTAACCTATTATGTTGGCGAGTCGAAGCCTGCATGGTATCATACGATCGAGAACGATCTTCGCAATACGGCAGTCAATAATTATATTGAGCAGATCAAGGAGACGGTTCAGGTATCGGATCCTGACAAGAATTTGAATTACCTAATCATCGAGGAGGAAGAATCGAAGGCAGCAGCCGAGAGCGCGGCAGCAGAAAGCGCGGCAGCAGAGAATTCCGATGCGCAGAGCAGTGAAGCAGAGAGCACTGAGGGCGAAGAGGGTTCTTCTGCATCGGACGAAAGCGCAGCAGAGTAATACAGGCTAGTTCATATGGATGACAAGTCTCCATGTGACCAAATAGAAAATGATTAAAAACATGCGGGGAGGGTGCGAGCTTGGCACCTCCCCGTTTTTTGTAGCGAGGAAAGGAAACAAGCGACTGCGAAGCAGGCATTTGTTTCCTACCGAGCGTACACGAAATAAAATCAGAAGCTGCGAAGCAGCGACAGATGCCGAAGGCAGCTGGATTTTATGAGTAAAAGAGGAAAGGAAACAAGCGACTGCGAAGCAGCGGCAGCTGGATTTTATGAGTAAAAGAGGTAACGAAAAGACTTGACGATGTTCTTCTCTATTGTTTATAGTGAAGATATCACTTTTGTTGTATGATGGATGAAAGATTGTTCATTGGTTGCTTAAGAAGGAAGAAAGCATGGATCCAAGGTGATAGAGGATGCCACTTGGATCATTGGACGGAAAGGTTTAGATGCGAATGAATAGAGAAGAGGAACGGGTACTGGTGCTGGATATTGACGGCACGCTTACCAATTCAGAGAAGCAAATCACGCCTGCCACGAAGGCAGGGATTCAGGAAATCTTGCTGCGGGGGCATAAGGTGATCCTGGCTTCCGGACGGCCGACGCCGGGCATGCGCCGCTATGAAAAGGAGTTGGAGCTGGAAAAGTACGGTGGGTATCTGCTGTCCTTTAATGGCGGAAGAATCGTGGAATGTCGCAGCGGGGAGATTGTTTACCAGCGGCTTTTGTCGCTGAGTGTGCTGCCCAGTTTGTATCACTTTGCGAAGGAGCATGGGTGTGGTCTGATTACCTATTTGGGAGATACGGTGATCTCGGCATTTGAGCCGGATGAATACGTAAAGCTGGAGGCAAGGATCAACGGACTTCCGATCCGCGTGGTGGAGAATTTCCTGGAGTTTGTGGATTTCGACATCAATAAGTGCCTTGTGACGGCGCCGCCTGAGGTTGCACCGGGGTATGAGCAAGAGCTGCGGGAAATGTATCAGGGAATCGCCAGCGTCTATCGCTCCGAGGCATTTTTCATCGAGATCATGCCGGAGAACGTCGACAAGGCATCCTCGCTGGACCGCATGCTGGAAAGCCTTGGCATGACGAGGGAAAATGCAATCTGTTGCGGCGACGGTTTCAATGACATTTCCATGATCAGGTACGCGGGACTTGGCGTTGCCATGGGAAATGCGAAGCCGGAGGTCAAGGAGGCCGCCGACTATGTGACCGCGACCAATGATGAGGACGGAATTGTCGAGGTCATCCAGAAGTTTGTGCCTTAAGAAGTAACGAATCAACTGGTTTGGTTACGAGAAGCTTTATGAACTGGATAAAAAGTGGTTGGTTTGAGGAAGATAGGATAGAAGGAATTTAGAACGGGTAAAGTATTTTATGAATTTAAAGTCTGTAGTTATTGAAATTCCAGAAGGCGCGAGAGAGGTTTTGGAGACGCTGCACGGCGCGGGGTACGAAGCCTACGTGGTTGGCGGATGTGTGCGGGATTCGATCTTGGGGCGAAAGCCGCAGGATTGGGACGTCACGACTTCAGCACGGCCGGAGGAGGTCAAGGCGCTGTTTCGCAGGACGATTGACACGGGGATCCAGCACGGAACGGTCACCGTCATGATTGGCAGTGAGGGCTTCGAGGTGACGACCTACCGCATTGACGGGAAATATGAGGACAGTCGTCATCCCAGTGAGGTCATTTTTACCCCGAGCCTTGAGGAGGACCTAAAGCGCAGGGATTTTACGATCAATGCAATGGCATATAACGACAAGGAGGGTCTGGTGGATCTCTTTGGCGGCATGGAAGACATCGAAAAAAAGATGATTCGCTGCGTGGGAGATCCGAAGGCGAGGTTCGGAGAGGATGCACTTCGCATCATGCGCGCCGTGCGTTTTTCGGCGCAGCTTGGATATGAAATTGATGAAAAGACCAAGGAGGCAATTCAGGAGCTGGCCCCGACGCTTCGGAACATTAGCGCGGAACGCATTCAGACGGAGCTGGTAAAGCTTGTGGTTTCTGATCATCCGGAGTATCTTAGGATTGCTTATGAGACGGGGATTACAAAGGTGGTGTTGCCGGAGTTTGATCTTATGATGGAGACGCCGCAAAGGCATGCCCATCATTGTTATAACGTGGGCGAGCATTCCCTGGTATCCATGACCTATGTTCCGGCAAATAAGGTACTGCGCCTGACCATGCTCTTTCATGACCTTGGGAAGCCTGCATGTCTTACCGTGGATGAGGAGGGAATCACTCATTTTTATGGACATCCAAGAGTCAGTGAGGAGATTGCGCGGAAGATCCTTCGGAGACTTAAGTTTGACAATGATACGACAGCGCTTGTCTGTAAGCTGGTGAAATATCATGATTATTGCAATGAGGATGCGCCAGATCAAAGGACGATGCGGAGGGCTCTGAATAAGATCGGCGAGGATGCTTTTCCGATGATGTTTGACGTTTGCCGGGCTGACATCTTGGCGCAGAGTGAATACCTGCGTGAGGAAAAACTGGCGCGCGCGCAAAAATGGCAGCAGTTTTATGAGGCCATCATGGAGCAGCATGAATGTGTGAGCCTAAAGGAGCTGGCCATCGATGGTAATGATCTGATCCAGCTTGGAATGAAGCCAGGACGCGAGCTGGGAAGCTGCCTGCAGGCACTCTTGGAGGAGGTTTTGGAGGATCCGGGGCGCAACACGAAGGAATACTTGACGGAGCAAGCGAGACAGCGGATAAAGGGGCAGATGCCTGAGAAAATGAAATGATTGGCAGATGAGGCGGAAGCCTGAGAAGGGAAAAAGACCGATAGAAGAGATGGATGTCTGAGTAAGGATTTGATAAAGAGCTTCATCTTGGCATAAAACCATCCTTTGATTCATAAGTTTAGGTGTGACCCGAAGGAAAGCTTAGAAGTCGCGGTGCGGAAAGCAATCGCGATGAAGAGATTGGACTTCGATCACAGTCTAGGAATCGGAGGATGGAGCATGAATGACAGGGCTGTCAGTTTGTTGGACCAATATGAAATAGAGGTGGCAGGAACCCGTAAGGGACGGGGTGCGATCCTATGTGACACCGACAGGGGCACCCTGATTTTTAAGGAATATGCGGGAAGTCCGCAGCATCTTCGCGTGCAGGACCGACTTCTTCGAACCATTGCGGAGAAGGGTCTCGTGGAGGCAGAGCAGCTCATTCCTACGAAGGAGGGCGAGTTCTCCGTTAAGGATCACGACGGAATATCGTACATTCTTAAGACCTACCGCGAGGGACGGGAGTGCAATATCCGTGAGCCGGAGGAATGCCTTGCGGCCATTCGGCAGCTTGCAAAGCTACACTTGAGCACGCAGGAGGGACTGATTTCCGGGCCGGGTGAGGAAAGACGTAAAACATCGGATGGAACCCATGGCGATCAGGATACGGATCTGTTGGTGACGAAAGCAGGTGAATCCGTCCAAGGAGTGGAAGGAGCCCTGGAAAAATCGAAGAAACCATCAAAGGAAGGATGGGGAAATGCCGAGGCTGATCAGGAGGATCCTGTAAGCACGGAAAATACCGTGCGGAAGGAAGAACAGGAAGCCGAACTTCCGCCGGCCAATGTTATGGCGGAGTATGAGAAGCGTAATCGCGAGCTTCGGCGCATTCGAAAGTTCCTGCTCGGGCGGAGCCAAAAGACCTGGTTTGAGATTTCCCTGTTAGGGTGTTTTGATCAGTTTTATGATCAGGCGAGGGAAGCCCAGGAGGGCTGGAAAGCCTATCAAAATGCGGCGCAGCGGGAGGATCGGCTTGCATATTGTCATGGCGATTACCAATATCACAACATCCTTTTGGATCAAAAGAACTGGTATCTGATCAATTTTGAGCGTTGCATCAAGGATGACCCCGTGAGGGATTTGCATTTACTGCTTCGAAAGCTCTTGGAGAAGAGCGGCTGGTCCGCGCAGCTTGGCGAGAAGCTTCTTCGCGAGTATGAAAGGATCAGGCCGCTTTCGGCAATCAGCAGGATTGACCTGTATTATCGGCTTTCCTATCCCGAGAAATTTTGGAAGATCGCGAACTTTTATTATAATTCCGGGAAGGCTTGGATCCCCGGAAAAAATTTGGAAAAACTAGAAAAACTGCTGTCGCAGGAAACTGAAAAGAAATCATTTTTGGAGACCGTCTTCCGAGTTTAAGGAAGGCGGTCTTTTTATTGTGATAGCCGTGAATATATGATATTATTATTCCATGCGAGACCAACGGAGGAGCCAGTCATGAAAGAAACAAAGTATGATAAAGAACTGATGGAAAAGGATCCATTGTTTGCAATCCATAAGTTTTCTTTGCCACACATAGGCGAAGAGTATGAGAAATTTCGTATTTTACATGTGGGTGAAAGTAACTACTTAGGGCAGGATGCTGAAACAGAATCTGATCAGTTTGGGATTCCTTTTTTTGCGGAAAAATGGTGGAATACGGAATATACCATGGAAGAACTGATGAGAGTATACCCGGAGACATGCTGGGATGGCGATTGGACTAGAAACGTGATTAAGGAATTTGGAACCGGGCTCTCAGATTTCTTTGATATTTACAAGGCCATGGGAACGGCCTTGTTGAAATTGAAATTTCCGGAAGTGGAACCGTCTGAAAAAAATATTCGGGAGTATTATTATAAATATTTTGCTTTTACGGATTATTATAAAATGCCTTCCCTCTATAAGGGAAAAGCTTTTAACATAAGCTTAAACGTAGGAAGAAAAAAGTTGTCTGAGGAAGAAAACAAAAAATATCCCTCAAGAGAATTCAATAGGAATAATAAGGCGCAGGCACAATTGGCATTGGATACGGTAATCGAGGTGCTTGATCCTAAAGTGGTTTTGGTGACGTCTTCTCTGGCAATGCATGCTTACCAAGGAAAATACAAGGACAGGTTTCTTCATGTCCATCATCCGAGCAGTCGTAGATTCGGGTATTTTAAGCAAGAGGATCTAGAAAATGAACTAAAAAAAGCATTGCAGTAAAACGAAAAAATTATTGAAACATACTAAGAAAAGTGTATTAGCGAAGTTTACATTTATAAAAGGATAAGTTTATGTCATTTGTTTGCGAAACAGATTAATAAATGGAGAGTATTGATAAATGAATAAATATCAGGAACTAACTATCAATGGATTAAAAGAAGGATTAAAAAAACAATGGGATTTTAAGGATTCACTTTCTACTGGTTTTTTTATTTCAGATGATGATACGAATCCAGAAGATTGTGTTTTAACTATCGGTCTTAATCCAGCAGGAGACAGTAAAAATGCTGATGATGAAAGAAATCAACGGTTATACTTATTTTCAGTTGACGATGATTTAGCAATCCATCGTTATGCTGAAGAAAAACAAGGGCGCATTGTAAATAATGGCTATTATCGCAAAATTATGAAAATCGTTGATCATACTGTTGGAAAAGGACGGTGGCCATGGAGCAAGGAATCATGGGCAGTATTGGAAAAGCAAATTGATTCAGATGCATTGCTAAACCATAATAAATTGAATATTAAAAAACAATATGATCGGGATCAGAAGAGAAAAATTACGGTTTATCACGGAGATATGTTTTATGTGCATAAAACTGATTCGACAGAAATTGAAATGAAGAAAAATTGGGATGGAGTCGAGTATTGTAAAAAAATGTTAAGTTATCATATTGATGACTTAAAGGCACATAATAAAAGCATTAAGTATGTTTACATTCCAAATAAGAAAATTTCGAACTGGCTTGCAGTAGGAAAAGAATATGTCATGTTAGACGATGGTACTTACGTATTTTTAAGTGAACAGCCAACTGCTAGCTGGTGGAATAGACATCAAAGGGACGTAAAAGACCCCGAGACTATAAATAGAATCTTAAATCATGTGTTGTAAATGATGAATAGTATATAATCATATAATCATGCAAGAAAATTGCAAAAAGTCAAAATGTTTTGTTGACAAGCCTAGGCCTTCACGTTAATGTAAAGATTGAAGGGCCTTATGGAGATAAGCTTACGTGAGGTGAAGGCAATGGATGAGAGAAATGATTTCAGCCGCAAGTACGTTGCGACGCGGTTGCCAGATAAATTGAAATTAGCAGCTTACATTAAGGAAGCGAAGGGGCCGGGGAGGACCATGGCGGAGTTCGCGGAGCAGTGCGGAACGCTGACGGCGTCCTCCTTCTCGCGGATTATTCACGGGAATCTCGCGAAGTCTTTGTCCGCGGAGATTATACAGTCGATCGTGAAGAATGCCGCGCCGGGAGCCCGCGTGGATTATGAAAGCATGATGCAGGCGAATGGCATGGTGCCGGAGGATCAAGGGAAACAGCCCTCGGAGGAAGCAACCTACTGGGAGGTGCTTGAGCGAAGAAACAAGGATCTTCAGGTGAGAAATATTCTTGCCGACGAGCATTTGGCCAGGGGACACATGATTCAGTATTTTCCAAGGCTTTTTGAAGATCTTTCCTTGGATGGGAGCAATCCGCTTCCTAATCACATTCCAAAGAGCAGGTTTGGACTGATCGTTCCCAGCTCGTTTGCGATCCGAATTCAGGGATATGAGCCGCTGTATTGGAATTATGTCGTGAATTTGACGGCTTTGGATAACAGGGGTGGAAGGCCCAAAGTATTACCAGGTTTTCGGGCCTATCATTCCTTCTTTTTAAGGGATGCATGGGAACCTGAAACGCTGAAGGACGTGATGCAAACCTTTGTCTTTGTGGAGAGAACGGCGTATGAGGTGTTTCTTTCCATGCTGTCTGGCGTAAAAGTGCATAACTATGTTTCGGCATTGTTGGTAGATATGGACGCGGGCAGAGTCGTGGAGGAAAGCTTCCTTGAGAGGCATGATGGGAAGCAAATGACGAGTATCTTTTTGGAAAAACGGATGGAATAAGGTTCATAGATGAGGAAGACCCTTGCAAGGAATTGCAAGGGTCTTTTTTGTGTAGCGAGGAACGAAACCAAGCGACTGCGAAGCAGGCATTTGGTTTCGACCGAGCGTACACGAAATAAAATCAAAAGCTGCGAAGCAGGCCTCTGTAAGCATGAAAAATACACAAAAAAAGGCGTGTAGATTTATATGCATTTCACAAATATTTTGCAAACGCAAAATATCTATTCAAAAACTATTTACAAACGCAAATGAATATGCTATTTTGTGAACACAGTAAAACACAAAATCAAAATTGCGAGAATACAAAATATTATATGATCGCAATGAGGGGTTTTGTGACGTTTTGTCACGCAAATTTGGAACAGGACGTGACGCTTTTCAAAACAGGTACCTTGAAAATTGAATATGGACAATAGAATTCGGCGACCAAATTCTATTGCCCAGTGGTAACACGAAACTGCGGAGTGATCCGCAGCATCCGTTGAGGTCAAAAGCCTTTTGATCCCAACGACATAGCATGGGAGGACAAGATTATGAAAAACGAAAAGAATCAGAACGTATTGGATGAACTGCAGGACGTAATCGACACCATGGAGCAGCAGGTAAAAAAGCTTCCGGAGCTTTTCATGGATGTTTGTGCCATGGGTATGGGCTTAGATGGGGATGATCCCATGAACAGCCGTGACATTGCCGATGAGCTTCGCGGCGAGTATATTGACCTGACGCCCGATCTGGTAGAGGAAGCGCAGAGGGATGCCTCTGAAATGATGAATCTTCTGCCGAAGGTGGAAAAAATCATTCCAACGGAGCTTTTAGTGGATCCGGAGCTTTCCGGTATCGGCAAGAGCTGTACCTGGAGCTTCCTGGACGACCTTTGTATCTCAGAAAGCATCAAGGATGAAAAGAGTCTGGAGGCTGCCTTAAACACGGAATTTGGTGATCAGACATTTGTCAGAATGCCCAAGATTCGTGAATTGTATGACTATCGGGGATTTGCTGACAGATTCCATGATGAGTCATTTAGACCTTCGGCCAGGGAATTTCAGAAGTTAAAGGAAATCGCCAGGAAGGTAGCAAGAAAGCTTGAAGAAATGGAAAAGACGCTGCTTCCGGATATAAAAGGAAAGCGTTCCGTGCTGGACATGGCATTGGAATACTGTTATCTGGGCGAGGGTTTTGCAAAGTCGATCGCGGCCCAAAGCCTCTTTTACTCCGGCAATGCGGTTCGTATCCATAAGGAAGGCTCCGCAATCCGCACCATCCAAGGGATGTATGACAAAACGGATGAAAACGGAACGCTTTTCCTTCCTGAGTGGTCTACGGATCCCGACGTTCCTGATACGGGCCGTTTTTACAAGTGCCAGATGGCATGGGATGAGATGGACCTGGAGCAGGTACTTCGAGATTTTCAGGAGCTTTATACGTCCCTTTTGGAGCTGGGCGAGGAGATTCAGAATACCAAAACGGAACAGGAAGAGTATTTCACGAACTTGGAAAAGAGTCTAAAGAATGACCTCGTGGCGAAGCACCTGATCCTTCGGGCTAGGAGGTTCTGTCATCTTGTGACCATTGGCGCACCGTCCGTGATCCTTTGGGGAGAGGCGACTTACCTTGCGCAGGCTTTTGCGCTGAATGCCTGCGGGAAGTCCGTGGAATTAGTGAACTAATAAACCAAACCAATACCCCGAGTTCCTCTTTATCTTAACATACTGACACTTGGATGAAAGGAGGTCGTACAAATGATAGTGACCATTCGTAGACCAAAAGAGATTACCAGTGACGTACTTTGGGAGCTTTATCAGCTGCTTTACACCATGGAAAATCCTTATCTGTTTTACGAAGCGCGGACCAATGGACAGAAAAAGGACGAGCTATTTTATGTTGAAAGTATTCGCATTGGGGATCAAGGGTTGATCTATGGTGGATATGATAATATGGGCATGGAGTTACCAACCAGTAAGAATGAATGGGTCGAGCTCATACTGATAAATCTGGAAAATGGAAGGAAACAAAGGTTCCAGCGTACCATTTGGGTGAATGCGTTATATGTAAACCACAAAAGCGTGCAGGACCTTCTTGCCATCAATGACTTAAGGCTTTCGACCGGGCAGGAGCTTCAGGACGTAACCTTTGAGGCCCGCTCGCTCTATGATGGAATTCCAAAGATCCCGCTGCCTTCTTATTCCATT
Source organism: Lachnospiraceae bacterium (assembly GCA_017527205.1). GTDB lineage: Bacteria > Bacillota > Clostridia > Lachnospirales > Lachnospiraceae > Acetatifactor. Next base: position 14,433 of record JAFXQK010000010.1, read on the forward strand.
CCCGTGGAGGTTCATAAGGCGATCGAAAGCAAAAGAAGGGATACTGCATGGCGTAACGCGCATAGTCTTGCTTTTGACATGTCCATGCATCAAATTGCCTTTCGGCAAGAGGAACAAAAAGGACTCACAACGCAAGAAATCTTTTTTGCTGCAGAGCATGTCCCGGGCGGCATTTTGCGGGGAACTATCCAATATTTTGATCTGGCAGCAGAGTTTAAGCTCTTTATTCCTCCCGTTTGTCTGGAGAAATATGTTGGGATCGAACAGAAGGAGGAGCTTCTTAGATTCTTGAATGAAGTGAATGCACGGATTCTTCCAAGGTATCAAGCGGATACCGTAGTAACGAACGATACGAAGAGCCCCTTTTCTTGGCGGATCTATTATGCCAGAAAAACCGTCTGCCTTGTTACGATGATCCCTTTTCTTCTTTGGGGGGAGCAGCGAAGAAGAACTCACGGCACGATCCTGAAGGATAGTCCCAAATTCATGGATCAGCTATCGCAATTTATAATGGACATTCTTTCCGGTGAAAAAATGACGGACGAGGCAATCACGGAATTAGAGCAAACCCTATTTGGCGAACATGCGATACAGGGACAAGCGGGTTCATGACAGGGAAACAGATTTATGATAGGGCAAACAAATTTAAGATAGGAATGATTTATTTCATAGTAGAGACAAGGAGGAAAATGACATGAGATTAGTACCAACCGTCATTGAAAATACTGGCCGCGGAGAGCGGGCCTACGACATTTATTCCAGACTCTTAAAGGAACGGATCATCTTTCTGGGAGACGTGATTGATGATGCGGCGGCGAACCTTGTCATCGCCCAGCTTCTGTACCTCGAGTCCATAGATCCAAAGGCAGACATTAGCCTTTATATCAACAGTCCTGGCGGCTCCGTCTCCGCAGGCTTGGCAATCTATGACACCATGCAGTTTATCCAGTGCGACGTCTCAACGATCTGCGTCGGCATGGCTGCCAGCATGGGCGCTTTTCTGCTCGCCGGCGGCGCAAAGGGAAAGCGCTATGCCCTTCCGAACGCGGAGGTCATGATTCATCAGCCCCTCGGCAGTACCAGCGGACAGGCAACGGACGTGCGAATTGCGGCAGAGCATATTCTGCAGACGAAGCAAAGGCTTTGCACGCTCCTTTCGGAAAACACGGGAAAGAGCATGGACCAAATTGCGGCGGACTGCGAGCGCGACAACTGGAAGACGGCGCAGGAGGCCTTAGAGTACGGGCTGATCGACAAGGTCGTAAGTGGACACTAAAATTCATTGCTAAACGAAGCTGCGTTTCATGAATTGAATGTCGAGAAGCAAGGATAGGAAGCGAAAGATGATAAACATCGTGAAGAGATTATGTTAAGGAGGATGCAGACATGTTATTTTATGCATATGAATTGCGCTGGAAACATTATGAGAGCCTTTCTGGTTTTGTCGGCAGGGAGGAGGATTTGAGGAGACCTGGTTATCACGGTGCCTTCTCTGAGCGTCCGGAATCCCTGTACAGTCTATATAATGACTCGAAAATCAGTTCCATGAATGAGGAATTCTATGGAGATTTCCTAAAGGATGGAAGGTATGTCATCAACGTGACCCAAAGAAGGGATATCGATATGAGTATCTATGTAGCCGTAAGGCTGGATGCCCTTCGCGAAGAGCGTTGGGAAGCTGAGATTCTGGAGAAGTTCCCTGACTGTGACATCCTGAAAAAGACGGAAGTGACGGTCGAGGATTATCGAAATGAGCTGAGCTTAAACCGTTTCGGTTCCGCCTCGAAGGTGATGGATCGCCTGAACGTCAAATATCAGAGCTCCTGGGCTGATCCCCTTCCCTTTAAGCTGGAGGAGTTCGTTCCCGATTACCGTAAGAAGTCCCTCTCGCGCTGTAAAAAGCGTGCGGACGAGATCCTTGGCTCTAAGAGTCTTTATGAAGAGATCGACAGAATTTATGACAAGGAAAATCGGAAGGAGTATTTCGGGCATCCTGTACATTATCTTGTCAGCGCCGGAGAATGGGAGGCGGCGAGGGACATTTTTGAGCTCCTTTTAGAAGCCTTGTACTCCAACGGTCGACTGCTCTCGACGAGGCAGGTTGTCATTCGCAACGTCAAGAAGGGAACCTATCGCGACGAGAGATATCGCAAGGTTCTGGAGGCTGCCGAAGGCGGCGTTGTCATCATCGAAATGAAGACGGAAGACGATCTGGGCAGATTTGCAACGGATTTCCATGAATTCACGAAGCTGACAGGCAAGCTTTTGGAGCAGAATAAGAAGGACACGCTGTTTATCTTTGTCGAGATCATGGGAAAATCCTTTCAGGGCAGTGATGCCATGAACAACATTCTGAACAAGGCTGACATCATTCAGGTAACGGAGGGCAGCGGCACCTATGAGGAAGCGAAGAATTACTTGAAGGCGCTGACCAAGAAGGCGGATTTCAAGGTGCAGGACTGCAGTGACGCGGTTCGCTATCTTCCCGAGGCGGAAACCTATACCGTGACGGACATCTTTAATGCGTACAACGCTTGGTACGGAAGCGGTCTGAAAACTCACGTATACAAGGCTTACAAGACCGAAACGACCTTCAAGGTTGCCTTGACAAAGAAGGAAAGCAAGCCCTATGAGGAGCTGCAGTCCATGATCGGTCTGACCAAGGCCAAGGAAGTCATCGACCAGATCATTTCCGCATCGAAGGTCGTGCGGGCGCGCGAGCGCATGGGACTCAATGTCGAGGGAGCATCCCTTCACATGCTGTTTTCGGGAAATCCGGGAACGGCAAAGACCTCCGTTGCAAGGCTGATCGCACAGATCCTGAAGGACGAGGATGTCCTGAAATCGGGTAAATTCGTGGAGTGTGGCCGTCAGGACCTGGTCGGAAAGTACGTCGGCTGGACCGCAAAGATTGTGGAAGATAAGTTCAGGGAAGCACAGGGCGGCGTCCTGTTTATCGATGAGGCCTATTCCCTCGTGGACGACAGCAATACCTATGGCGCCGAGGCCATCAATACCATCATTCAACTGATGGAGAACTATCGTAACGAGGTGATCGTGATCTTTGCCGGCTATACGGAGAAGATGAAGATCTTTCTGGAGCAGAATGAAGGCTTAAAGAGCCGTATTGCCTTCCACATGGACTTCCCTGATTATGACGCCAACGAGCTTCTTGGCATCTTAAGGCTCATGGCGAAGAAGAGGGAGTATACCCTCACAGAGGATGCCTATAGCGCCTGCAAGGACTATTTTCAGGCTGCCCTTACGGAAGAGAATTTTGGTAACGGACGCTATGTTCGAAATCTTTTGGAGCAGGCGATCCTTCGCCAGTCGGAACGAATCATCAAGGAGTCTGCCGACAGGGAGCTTGGCAAGGAAGAACTGTGCCTATTGAAAAAGGAAGATTTTAGGCCACTTGGTCAGGAACCCAAAACGATGAGAAGGATGGGCTTTAGCGCATAAGAAGACAAAAAATCAGGGTCTCTCGCAAGAGACCCTGATTTTGTAGGGGGGAAAGGGGATAAAATTTATGTATAGAAATGTCACTATACAACTTTTTTAAGGTCATCCGCATCCAAGCGGATGATGAAGGTAGGTCTTCCGGTATAACCGTCTGCCTCCTTCTCGCGAAGTACATATTTTACCTGAGCCTTCTCTAGCTTTTCTACCATTGTGTCTTTCTGCTGCTCAGAATTCAGAATGATCTGCTCTTTTCTACTAAATAATTTCATGTGATTACCTCCTTATTTCTTCTTCATCGAACCATTTATCTTTGCAATGTTTTTGTTTGTGTTGCATTTCATGGTTTGAGTATAGAATAAAATGATAAGATGTGCTTCTCAAAAATTGATTTATTTTATCTCATGTTTTAAACGAATCATAAAGCAAGAAAATACATGCCAGGCAAAGAAAGTCCATTTTACGGTGTTTTTCAAAATGCCAGTGGAAAATATATATAAAAAAATGGTTTTCCAATTGAAATTATAGTTAAAAAATGATAAGCTGAATTTGTGATAGTTTATTAGGATTTATTTTTGAGAAATGTTTTTTAAAAGAGAGTTTCAGTTAGGAAAGGATGATTGCATGGATTATAGTCAATATGAAATCTACAACTTTGACAACACGAGTGCCTTTAACCTCTCAACGGGCTATAAGGAGCGTAGCTATCAGACGCATTGGCATTCCTATGGTGAGATTCTGTTGGTTGGCGCCGGAGAGACGAATGTATATCGCGTGAATCAGAATGTATATCACTTAGAGGAAGATGATTTTGTGCTGGTGTGGCCGATGGAAATGCACGGGATCATTGATGCGGATCGACAGAAGGCGTTGGTGATTCAGTTCAGCCATGCATTTATCAATTCCCTGTTTGACCTGCAGAGAATCATGCATTTTTACAGGCGACTGCATGTCATCAGTAAGCAAGCGCATCCGGAACTGGTGGAGAAGCTAAAGGCTTTGGCCTATCAGATGAAGGAGGTTTTCTTCTCCGATGGCTTGGACCGAGAGATGAGATGCTGTATGCTTCTCATGCAGTTTATGCTGACGCTGGATGAGCATCGCCGTGAATTTGCGCCAGAGCTAAGCATGAGCTCCCAAAGTGGATCCATGGATGATGTTGTGCGCCGTTTGATCATGGTTACGGATTATGTCAAACACAATTTGACGACGGAGGATCTCTCGCAGGCGACCATGGCGGAAATGGCTGGGATCAGCAAGGAATACTTTTCGAGAATGTTTAAGAACGTGGTCGGCATGAATTATAATAAGTGGTTGAATATGATACGACTGGAAAAGGCGACGGAATTGCTCGCACAGGAGAACATGTCCATGACGGAGGTTGCCATGTCCTCTGGTTTTCAGAGCATTCCAAGCTTCAACAGAGTGTTTCATGAGGAAAAAGGCATGTCTCCGAGTGAGTATAGAACGCTGTTTGTGGGGTCTAGGAAGAATTGACTTTGACCTTATGGCATGCGATAATGGAGGAAGTTCTAAAATTCTTTTGGGAAAGAGATTTCATGGATTGGGAGGAAAAGGGATGGAACAGGAAATTCAATTGATAAATGACATCATCGTGAATGCGATTGCTCACGGTGCGGACATGGGCGGATCCTATGAACAGAATGTCATGGGTCTCAGTGAAGCCATGAATCGCTGGATTCAGGAAAAAGGTTTGCAGGATTCTTACCATGTCATCAGCTCATCTAGAAAAATAAATGATTCTATGGGATATTGGCCCACTCTGGAAATTGCTCCTATGGATCAGCAGGGGGAATCGCCCTTAGAAGAACTCTATCATTTGCAGATGAATCGTGAGGATTAACCCTTGACAAAGCCCGTAAAAACGGATATATTCATGTTTAGGCTCGCCTTCGGGAAGCTTGAGGGCAGGCACGACATTATATTTTACCAGGAGGAGTTCTAAAACATGAATAAGGCAGAATTAATTGCAGCAATCGCTGAGAGCGCAGATTTTTCCAAGAAGGATGCTGAGAAGGCTCTGAAGGCTTTCACTGACATCGTAACGGAAGAGCTTAAGAAGGGTGAGAAGGTTGCCCTGGTTGGCTTCGGTACCTTTGAGGTTTCCGTAAGAGCAGCTAGAGAGGGCAGAAACCCTGCTACCAATAAGACCATTAAGATTCCTGCATCCAAGGCACCTAAGTTCAAGGCTGGCAAGGCCCTGAAGGACGCAATCAACGAGTAATCCTTGGGATCAGGCATTTCGCAGCCTTGATAGGCATTGCAAACACAAATTCAAAATGGCGGGCAGGGGAAAGCATCCCCTGCCTTATTTTTTTCTGGTAAGCCTCGGGGCGTGGTTTGGATCGTCTTTCTAGTAACCATTTGACCTAGAAAGACAATCCAAACCATCCCCTCGAGGATCAGGAAAATTAAAGTTGGGATGAGAAGAAGCTTAAGACTGCCAAAATATATGAAAAGATAGTATTTTAGGGAGGGTTCGTTATGAGATTAGATAAGTACTTGAAGGTTTCAAGGTTGATTAAGCGGCGCACGGTGGCGAATGAGGCCTGTGACGGCGGCCGTGTCATGATCAATGACAAGCCGGCAAAGGCATCCACGAACGTGAAGGTCGGCGACGTCATTACCATCGGTTTTGGCAACAAGGAAGTCAAGGTGGAGGTTCTCAGCATCCAGGAGACCGTTCGCAAGGAAGAAGCCGGGGACATGTTTAAATATCTATAGAAACATATTTCCATATAAAATTATCCATATATATTTTCACGTAAGTTTTCGTATAAAGCTTTGACATATAAGCTTTCACACATAAAGATTTGCGCATTATTTTATTCATAAAGTATTCTCCTACGCATATATTGTGATACGTACTACCAACGTCACAGAACAAAAATTGTCCATAAACTCAGGGGGGAAGGCTTGGTAGTCTCCCAAGATACGCTGCACCCATGGCGCGAGCATACCTGAGGAGACTGCCAAGTCAACCCCGAGTTATAATGGAATTTATAGGAGGATGCCATATGGAGGAGTTAAACGCGCCCGTTAAGACGCATAAGCTTACGATGTCGGGGAGAAAGACCTGCTTGCTCAGCGGTGTGAAGGACGTTTTGTCCTTTGACCTGCATGAGATCCTGCTGGAGACGGAGCAGGGGATGCTTCAGATCAGGGGAGACGATCTGCACGTCAGCAGACTTACGCTCGAAAAGGGAGAGGTGGACATCGACGGAAGGCTGGACGGCTTTACCTATTCGGACGCGGTTCCCACGGGGCAGCAAAAGGCAACCTCCTGGCTTAGCCGCCTGTTCCGATAGGCGGGGCGGCCTATGTCGCAGGAAAACCTTTTCATGCTTCATGCCCTGGAAATGGGTGTTTTTTTGGCTTTTGTCTATGACCTGTTGCGGGTGTCCCGAAGAGTTTTTCCGCGTGGGATCGTTTTGACCTCCATGGAGGATTTGCTCTACTGGTGTTTTTGCGCGGGTGAAATTTTCAGGCTTTTGCACCGCGATCATCATGGGATTCTTCGCTGGTATGCCGTATTTGCTGCCATGGCAGGCATCTGGGCATACCTTAGCATTGCGAGTCCTCCATTCTTAAAATACGCAACCCTCATTCTAAAAAAGCTGTTGACGGGGCTTTTTGGAGTGATTAAAATAATAGGCAAAGGAGTGAGTTGCCATGGCAGGAAGACAAAACGGCGCGAGATCAAGGAATCAAAGGGTCAATGCGAGGAGGAGAAGGAGAGCTGCATATCGAAAGCCCCAGCAGAACCGTGTCAGCATGTTTCTGGTGACGCTTGCCGTTCTGGTGATTGTTGCAGTGATTGCCATCAGTGCCGTGGGACTTCAGAAAAAGATTGATGCCTATGATACGAAAATAGCGGAGCTTCAGGCGGAGATTCAAAGGGAAGAAGAACGGGCAAAGAAATTAGAGGAATTTCGAAAGTATACTCAGACAAAGGGATATGTTGAGGAAGTGGCTCAGGATCAGCTCGGACTGGTATATGAAGGTGAGATTCTTTTTAAGCAGGAGAAATAAGGCTCCTGCTTTTTTTGTCGCTAAATATTAAGGCAATCGCAACCAGATTTGACAAAAAGAAAGGCGGGTTCTTCCTATAATTGCAACCAAAAGAACTGGTAAAGGGGGCAAATGGGCATGCAATTCGAGAGGATGCAATTTTTGGAGGAAAAGACAAGGCAGGCGAAATATCCGTTCCAGATGCCGGATGTCTGCGGCGGGAGGCTTTGCGGGTATGCTGAGAGTTTTCGGGAGTTGGCAAGGAGCTTTCAGAGAGAGCAGCCATCGCCGAGCTTGGATCGGCGCACCTTCTTTGAGGAAGAGCGGCTTCGGGAAAACTGCGGCGTGATCGCGGGACACTTACTGGAACTGGCGGACATCATGGAACAGACGGCAGATGAAATGGCGGGGGTAGAGCCGCTGGAGGAGAAAACCTGGAGAAAGCTGGCGCATGCCCTGCGCGGAAAAGGGTTTCTTTTGGAGGGGGCCTGCCGGGTTCCGATGGCACTCGGCGGACAGACTTCCTGGGAGGACAAAAGAGCGGGGATGGCATCCCGATATGCTTCCTCGGAGAGCAGTGGATCCTCGGGAATGGTATTTAGACATGCTTCTTCGGAGAGCGGTGGATCCTCGGGAATGGTATCCAGGCATGCAATGGGAAGCCAGTTGGGGCTGAGCCTTAGGACGGATCTGGAGGAGGGCATCATGGCAAGGGAGGCCGAGGAGGTGCTGGAGAGTGTTCTCGGGAAAAAGTACTGCCTTTCCCTAACCTCACCGGAAAAGGTTTGGAGGGAGCAGGGAACCTATCTCTTTGTGGAGGAGCCGGAGTATGTTGCACTCACGGGTTTTGCCCGCGTCATGAAAGGGCGCGAAGAAATTTCCGGGGATAATTATTCCATTTTGCAGTCGGAACGTGGAACGCTGACCATGCTGTTGTCCGATGGGACAGGCTCCGGGGAGGATGCCTGTCGCGGCAGCAGCTGGGTACTGGATTTGATGGAAAAGCTCTTAGAGACGGGGTATAGTCCGGAGACGGCTCTGAAAATGGTGAATGCGACGGCGGTGACGAAGGGAGAGGAGATTGGGCATCCCACGCTGGATCTTTGCCAGCTGGATTTGGAGCGGGGAGATTGCATGTTTTGCAAGGCTGGCGGCGCAGTCTCCTTCCGAAAGCGGGATTCGCAGGTGGAGGAGATCGCGGGCGGGCAGCTTCCGCTTGGCATTTTTCAGGATTTGGAGCCACAAAAGCAATACCTTCGATTACAGGAGGGAGACAGTATTATTTTGATGACGGATGGCGTACTGGAGGCCTTTTGCGAAAAGGGTTATGAGGAGGCCGTGCGAAATTATCTGGTCAGCATGGAGGACATTGGACCTAGGGAGATGGCGGAGAAGCTGATGCAGCTGGCCATTTTTGCAACTGCCGGAAACGTCAGGGATGACATGACGATTCTTGTGGCCACGCTGTGGAAGAATCCTTGAAAACGTTGACTTTTTTGCGAGTTTGAGATACATTTATATATCATGAAAAGCACGGATAATATCACGAAAAAGGTATGGACATACAGTAAATCCCTCGGGATGCTGGAAGCAGGTGACAGAATTCTGACGGGAGTGTCAGGTGGGGCAGACTCCGTCTGCCTCTTGTTTTTGTTGCATGAAATCCAAAAACGCATTCCGATTGCCCTGCGAGTCGTTCATGTCTGCCATGGCATTCGGAAGGAAGCAGGCGAGGATGCGGATTTTGTGGAAGGTTTGTGCGAAAAACTAGAGATTCCTTTTGAACGGGTGGACGTCGACGTTCCGGCGCTGGCTAAGCGCGAGGGTCTTTCTGAGGAGGAGGCGGGCCGAAAGGCGCGCTATGAGATTTTCGAGGCAAAGGCCAAGGCATGGCAGAGGGAAGCTGAGACAAACCTAGAGATGACGAAAGGTCTGGAACTGGCAATGGAAAGTAAAGAGCCAATGACCGAGAGCAAGGAAACGACGGCTGAAAGTAAGGGATTGACAACGGAAAGCATGGAACCGGAAGCGGTTTGCGGGCGCGTTAAAATCGCCTTGGCGCATCACGCAGGAGATCGGGCGGAGACCTTGTTGTTCAACCTGTTTCGCGGAAGCGGCCTAAAAGGGCTTGCCAGTATTCCGCCCATGCGGGAGACGAAGGCAGCAGGCGTGACGGTGATCCGCCCCCTTCTTTGTCTAACGCGTGAAGAGATTGAGGAATACCTAAGGGAAAAGGAAATCGCTTACTGCCAGGATGCGACCAATGTGGGAGATGACTATGCTAGAAACCGGATTCGCCATCATGTCCTTCCCTATGCGGAGCAGGAAATCTGCCATGGCGCTACGATACATATCAATCAGGCGGCAGAGCTTCTTGCGGAGACGGAAAAGTATCTGAAGCAGCAGACGGATGCCGTGCGGAAGGAGTGTGTAAGGCCCGATCCGGCGCGAAGGGAAACAGTTCGCGGTGATATATGCAAAGGACAAGGGGATGAGTCTAACGGAGAACTTGAGCGGGGCACGGAAGCGCTTTGGATAGCACGTGATAGCTTTGTAGGTTTTCCTTCCCTGATCCAAAAGCGCCTTCTCTTAGAGCTTCTTTTGGAGCTAAGTCCAGGTGCAAAGGACATTGGTGCGGTACACGTGGAGATGGTTCAGAAGCTTTTTGATGGGGAGAGTGGCCGAGAGGCAGATTTACCCTTTGGGATCCATGCAAGACGGGAATATGAATCGGTCATTTTAGAAAGAGCCCTTGATTCAGAAGCGTATGGCGATGGAGCGTCCGAAGAACTGAACGAAAGAGTACGGGAAATTTCATTGTCCGAGTTATCGGAAAAAGGAACCGTGACGATTTCTTGGGGAGAGGGCGTATTTCTGTTTCGCATCCTTCCTTATGAAAAAAAAGAGCGAATTCCAGAAAATACCTATACGAAATGGTTCGATTATGATAAAATAAAAAATACGCTTTCTATCCGAACTCGCAGATCAGGTGATTATTTGATGATTCGCGGTGGGGACGGAGAACCCGTGCGAAAGCGACTAAAAGAGTATTATATAACAGAAAAATTTCCGAGAAGTTACAGAGAAACATTGCCACTTCTGGTCGAAGAGGGGCATGTTCTCTGGATTACGGGACATCGGATCAGCGAAGCCTACAAGGTGGAGGAGCATACGAAAACCATTTTACGGGTGGAATGGAAAAGAAAATGGAGGACGAAGGATGGCAGAGAGTGTCAAGGTACTGATATCTGAAGAAGACGTCAACTCACGCATTCGGGCGATGGCAGAAGAGATTACTCGCGATTATGCCGGAAAGCAGATTCACATGATTTGTGTTCTAAAGGGCGGAAGCTTCTTTATGTGTGAGCTGGCAAAGAGAATTACGACACAGGTGTCAATAGACTTTATGAGCGTTTCCAGCTATGGAAGCGATACAAAGTCGAGCGGCGTCGTAAAAATTGTGAAGGATTTGGATGAATCCATTCAAGGTAAGGATGTTCTTGTGGTAGAGGATATTGTCGATAGCGGGCGAACCCTAAGCTATCTCATGGAGATGCTGCGGGATCGGGGGCCTGCAAGCCTACGGCTCTGCACGCTTCTGGACAAACCAGACCGCAGGGTGGTTGATGTTGACGTAAATTATACCGGATTTAAGATACCGGATGCATATGTAGTTGGTTACGGCCTGGACTATGACCAGAGATATCGTAATCTTCCTTATATTGGCGTAATCAGTTTTGACTGAGACGGGAGGACAGGGCAGTGCCACAGAGAAAGAGTAGTGGAATAGGAACTTATATTATATTTTTATTGATTCTGTTTTTGATTTTACTGGGAATCAACAAGATCACGGATCGTGCACAGGATTATTCTAAGGAGAGACTGATTCAGGACTTAGAGAATCATAAGATTTCGCAGGTTGTGATCACGCCGAACAGTGAAACGCCTACGGGCTCCGTTCTGGTTTCCCTAAAGGACGGTAGCATCCGCAAGGTCTACGTTACGGACGTGCAGGAGGTAGAGACCTTAATCAGAGGCTATGGGATCTCACCAAGCATTTCTGACGTAAAGAGAGAGAACTGGGTGATTACAAGACTTCTCCCCTTGATTATTGCCATTATTGTTGGTCTTTTCCTCTTCATGATTTTCTTTGGACAGAGCAATGAGCAGGCCAACGCCAGCAACAACAAGATGCTGAACTTTGGCAAGAGCCGCGCGAGACTGACCAAGGATAATAAGAAGGTCACCTTTGAAAACGTGGCGGGGCTCAGGGAAGAAAAGGAAGAACTGGAAGAAATCGTTGATTTCTTAAAGAATCCTGCAAAATATACCAAGCTCGGCGCAAGAATTCCGAAGGGCGTTCTGTTAGAGGGCCCTCCCGGAACTGGTAAGACTCTGCTGGCAAGGGCCGTTGCCGGAGAGGCAGGCGTTCCCTTCTTTAGCATTTCGGGCTCAGATTTCGTTGAGATGTTTGTCGGCGTTGGTGCCGCGAGAGTCAGGGACATGTTTGCGGAGGCAAAAAAGAACCTCCCCTGCATCGTATTTATCGATGAGATTGATGCCGTGGCAAGAAGAAGAGGTACGGGTCTTGGCGGCGGACATGACGAGAGAGAGCAAACCTTGAACCAGCTCCTCGTGGAGATGGACGGCTTTGGCGAGAATGAGGGAATCATCATCATGGCGGCGACCAACCGCGTGGACATTTTGGATCCCGCAATTCTTCGTCCCGGACGGTTCGACCGAAAGGTGACCGTATCCGTGCCTGACATCGGCGGTCGTGAGGAAATTTTGAAGGTACATTCCAAAAACAAGAGCCTCGCAGATGACGTAGACCTCAAGCAGGTTGCCCAGACGACGGCTGGCTTCTCCGGAGCAGATCTCGAGAATCTGTTGAACGAGGCAGCCATCGGTGCGGCGAAGGCAGATAAGGCATTTATCTCCCAGAGCGACATCAACAAGGCCTTTATCAAAATTGGCATTGGAACGGAGAAGCACAGCCGCATCGTATCCGAAAAGGAAAAGCAGATTACCGCTTATCACGAGGCCGGTCATGCGATCCTGTTCCACGTGCTTCCTGACGTGGGTCCCGTTTATACGGTGTCCATCGTACCGACCGGACAGGGCGCCGCTGGTTACACCATGCCCCTTCCTGAGAAGGATGAGATGTTCCTGACCAAGAACCGGATGCTTCAGGAAATCATGGTTTCCCTGGGTGGACGCATTGCCGAGGATCTCGTCTTTGGCGACATTACGACAGGCGCAAGCAGCGACATCAAGAAGGCAACAAAGATCGCGCGCAAAATGGTGACCAAATACGGCATGTCCGAAAACATTGGCGTTATCAGCTATGACAGCGATGACGATGAAGTGTTTATCGGAAGGGATCTCGCTCATGCCAAGGCCTTCAGTGAGAATGTGACGGCACAGATTGACGTCGAGGTAAAACAGATCATTGACGGTTGCTATGCGAAGGCAAAGGAGATCATTTTGGAGCACAAGGGAGTTCTCGAGAGCTGTGCAAAGCTCCTCCTAGAGAAGGAAAGAATCACCAGAGATGAGTTCGAGGCACTCTTTCCTCCCGTTGTTGCAACATTTTAGCCAAAATAGAATTGGTAGAAATGCACAAAAATAGCAGAGCGGTTTTGTAAACTTTGTGAATTTTGAGACTATGCAAAAAATATAGGGGATGCTATTATAATACACGTAACCCCCCAATACATTATAGTTTTTGCTATACCCCATAAGAAAGAAATACCTTCTCTGAAACAGGCTACCCCCAAGTAGCCTGTTTCACTTTTAAAATCTTTGTAGCCTCTTTCCTTTTCCCTCATAAAATGATAAAATATAAAACATGAAATTGAAAAACAAGCGGCTGCGAAGCAGCGGACTTTCGAGTTTATGAAAATTTTCGTACCAAGAAGGAAGCGATAAAGTTATGGCATTCGACCTGCAATATATCGGCTCCATGAGGCCGGTTTTCAATTTGAAGGCATTGTTTTCAGACACGACGGAACAGTTTGTCACGCCGGCGGAGCCTGCCGGGTATGACTTGGTTACCATTCGGTTTCGTACGGCGAGAAACAACGTGGATAACGTATGGCTTGTCACGAAGGGCAAAAAAATTTCCATGACTAAATTTTGTTCTGAGGATGATTTTGATTATTATTCCTGCGAATATCAGCTGGAAAATGAAATCCTGCGCTATCACTTTGAGGTTCGCACGGGTACGTTGGTTGCTTATTATGATGTGCGCGGTCTTTGCCATGAGCCAAATGATTATTATGACATTCCGATCATTCCCGGATTTCAGACGCCAGATTGGGCAAAGGGTGCAGTCATGTACCAGATTTACGTGGACCGGTTTTGCAATGGTGATCGCTCCAATGACGTTCTGACGAATGAATATTCATACATTCAGGAGCCGGTTCAGAAGATGCAGGACTGGTATCAATACCCGTCTGCCATGGACGTTCGCGAGTTCTATGGCGGAGATTTGCAGGGCGTCATCGATAAGATGGATTACCTGAAGGATTTAGGCGTCGAGGTCATCTACTTTAATCCACTCTTTGTTTCTCCTTCGAACCATAAATATGACATTCAGGATTATGACTATATCGATCCGCATTTTGGAAAGATCGTTTCAGACAATGGGGAGCTGCTGCATCCCGGCCAGAACGAAAACCGCCTTGCAAGCCGCTATATTGACCGCGTGACCAACAAGGCAAACTTGGAGGCCAGCAACGAGCTTTTTGCAAAGGTCGTGCAGGAAGCGCATCGCCGCGGCATGAAGGTCATCCTTGATGGCGTGTTTAACCACTGCGGATCCTTTAATAAATGGCTGGATCGCGAGCGCATTTATGAAAATGCCAAGGGTTATGAGCCTGGGGCGTATGTCAGCAACGAGAGCCCATACCGCAATTATTTTGATTTTAGGGACGAGACGAAATGGCCTTATAATCCTACTTATGATGGCTGGTGGGGACATGACACCCTGCCAAAGCTCAATTATGAAGGCTCCAAGAAGCTGGAGGAATATGTGCTGAACATCGGTCGAAAATGGGTCTCCGCACCGTTCAATGCGGATGGATGGAGACTGGACGTGGCAGCAGACTTAGGTCATAGTTCGGAATATAACCATTACTTCTGGAAGGAATTCCGAAAGGCCGTAAAGGAGGCCAATCCAAACGCCCTCATCCTTGCTGAGCATTATGGCTGCGCCAGGGATTGGCTGCAGGGGGATGAATGGGATACCGTCATGAACTACGATGCCTTCATGGAGCCGGTCACCTGGTTTCTTACGGGCATGGAGAAGCACAGTGACGATTTCCGCGAGGATTTGCTTGGGAATGCAGAGGCCTTTTGGGGTGCCATGCGCCATCATGGCGCAAACTTTGCCATGCCCAGCTGGCAGGTAGCCATGAATGAGCTCTCCAATCATGACCACTCCAGGTTTCTTACCAGAACGAATCATAAGGTGGGTCGTACCGGAACCCTTGGACCACAGGCTGCAGAACAGGATATTCGTAAACCGGTATTCATGGAAGCCGTTGTGATCCAAATGACCTGGATGGGCGCACCGACCATCTACTATGGTGATGAGGCGGGCCTTTGCGGATTTACGGATCCTGATAATCGCCGTACCTATCCCTGGAACAGGGAGGATTTGCAGCTCATTAATTTCCACAAGGACATCATCCGTCTTCGCAATGTCCATGACGAGCTTCGCAGGGGATCTATTTGTTTTGTGGATGCAGGCTATAATTATCTGGCCTACGGAAGATTTCACCGGGACGGACATTGCCTGATCCTGATCAACAACAATGACGGGCCACTGGAGAAGGAAATTGATGCTTGGGTCATCGGCATTCCCAAGACAGGCCGCATGCGCACCCTGATCCAGACGGACGAGGCAGGCTATTCCCTGGGCGGGCCGGAGTATGTATTACATGCAGGCCGGCTGCATATTACCCTGCCAAAAACCTCCGCGACGATTTTGAAATATGACAGACACGCACCTTTCGTCATGGAGGACGCCCCCGTCAATGCACAGCTAAAGCCTGAGATCCTGACTCCTGAGGAGGAAATGCGCCGCAAGAGACGCTTCATCCTGTAGATCATATAATTGGCCGATGATTTTACTTGCAATTTGCTAAGACTTATGGTAGAATTTCACAGTGTCAGGAAATAAATGACCATTGAAAAATGGATTTCCGACCATGGATGGGTTCCCGAGTGGCCAAAGGGGACAGACTGTAAATCTGCTGCAAATTGCTTCGGTGGTTCGAATCCACCCCCATCCATTCGCGTAAGGTGCTCCGATATGTCGAGATTCGCAATCTGCAAGGTTTGCGTCAGGCATACATTGGCAGTAAGCTTGCGTGATGCGTTTGCTGGCATGGCGGAATAGGCAGACGCAAGGGACTTAAAATCCCTCGGTGGCAACACCGTGCCGGTTCAAGTCCGGCTGCCAGCACTTATCTAATTATGAGAAAAGCCTTGAAACGAATGCGTTTCAGGGCTTTTTCTTTTTGCCCCGAGACTTCATTTCGTGGTGGAATTATGGTTGAGCAACTTTCAAGACCCTTTCTCCTTGGTATTCTTTT
Organism: Lachnospiraceae bacterium; assembly: GCA_017527205.1. Classification (GTDB taxonomy): domain Bacteria; phylum Bacillota; class Clostridia; order Lachnospirales; family Lachnospiraceae; genus Acetatifactor. The sequence goes on from JAFXQK010000010.1 coordinate 30,527, forward strand.
TCAAAATACACCGGCTGCCAGTACAAAAGGTTGCTAGTCGGAAAAGCCTTGCCCCGTAAGGGTTTCATGGCTTTTCCGTTGAAAAAACAGACGGATTTTTTTGGTTGAGTAAATTGCTTCGTCCTTATACGTTAAGGCTTTCCAGTGCTTTTCTGCCTTCCTCGATCACCTCGCGGGACGCGAAAGTGTAGTAAGAGATGTTTGTCTGCACCGTATGTCCCAGAAGCTTCGCCCGGTTTGTCGGAGATACGCCCCTGCTGTCGAGAAGCTGGTTGACGCCCCGCCTAAACACGTAACTGCTTTTTCCCTTGATTCCCACGCTGTTAAACACGCTCTTTACATAGATCGCGTAGCTGTCTGGAGGGATGAAGCTTCCGTCCCTGTGACAAAAAATAAATCCGTCGTCCTTGTTATACTGTTCCTGCATATGCCTCATTTCGTCCAGGATGGCCAGTGCGTTCGTGGTTAAGGGAAAATACCGTCCGCCCCTTGAAACGCCTTTCTCGTCCTTTGTAATGGGCACATACTCGTACTTGCGCTTCATACCGATCTCCTTGATCTGTGCGTGGATGTGAAGCATTGGCTTTCCGTCCGAACCGCACCGCAGGTCATCCCAACGGAGCGCACACAGCTCACCGGGGCGGCACCCGATCTCACAGTGCAGACGCACCATGGCATCGAAGTAATAATACCCCTTGTTTCGGCCCAGAAGCTTTCTCCTGTTCGTTTCAGCAAAGACCAATTCCTTTTCCTCGTCCGAGAGGGTTACGTCCTCAACCTCCCGGGAGGAGAGGCTTTGGTCGCACATCTCGATCAGGCGGTGGTTGCGAACGAGCTTCGCCGGATTTACGACGATCCAGCCCTCGTACATGGCCGTTCCGAATATGCAGTTCAGTATTGTTTTGAAGTTAAGAAAGGCACGCTTTTTGAGTTGCTTTTCCCGGATCAGCTCCATGCAGTACAGTTCCAGGTCCTGTACCGTCAGCTTTCTTACGTCACGCTTTGAAAACGCATCCGACACGAACCTTCGATATTCGGAGCTCATGTTTTCAATCGTTTTTCCCTTTTCGGGGTTCATCCGCCGATAATCAGCCACGTATAAGCTCCAGGCCTTGGCGACGCTGTGATTGTTAAGCAGGTAATCGCCGCCGTAAAAATCATACAGTTTGCCGATCAGGTCGTCATAATCCTTTGCCGTGATTTGTTTTCCGTCGGCAGTTTTCGTAAAGAAATAGGAGTCGCCGTCCCTGCTGATCTCCGAGATTGCCCTAAAGGAGCCGTCCTTCTTCACGTGGATCCTTTTTACCGTTTTTTCCTTAAAACGGAATTCCTTTTCCTTTCTGACGCTCATTTTTACCTCCATTGCAGCGTCGGCAATTCCTAGTGTATCATCAAACTCGCCTTCCCACAATGCCTGGAGGAAATTTTCCGCGTTTTTGTATATGACTGGGATCATGTCCCTATTGCGGTCTCTCATGCCGACGCCTCCTTTCCTCAATGATTTTTTCTCCTTTCTTCATTTGGTGAACGCCAAAACAGAGGTACAAAATGTACCTCACGAAATCCATTATAACAGGTACAATTTGTACTGTCAAGAGGGAAATAGTACATTTTGTACTTTTCAAATGAAGCGACCTGTGCTATGATGGTAACAAGGGACAGGTCTGCTTAGATTACGCGAAATTACAGGAGGAACGAACCGTGACGATAGGAGAAAACATCAGGAGGATCAGAAAGGCGAAAAACATGACCATGGTGACCCTTGCGGAAAAGATCGGGTGCGACGCCGCACTGATCCGCAAGTACGAGATCGGCGAAAGAAACCCCAAAAGGGATCGTCTGGAGGCGATTGCGAATGCCCTTGGCGTGAACGTGGAGGTGCTCGCCAACTCGGAGTTTGACGGCGTTACCGCCATGCACTGGCTCTTCCAGTTATTTAACGCGTACGGCGGAAAGATGAAGCTGGAGAAGAACGAGAACGGGGACGAGGAGATCTACCTGGCGCTGCCCAAACTGGAGCTTATGAAGTCGTGGTATGAAGAATACTGCAGTTACGAGAAGAAATTTCCAGAGGAGAAAGACTCTTACGCCACGGTAGATGAGTTTGTACAGCATGGGAACGAGCTTGTTGTTGCGGGGAGAGAATTCCAGGATTGGATGGACCGCTATCCTGAGACTGAAACGGAGCCGGAGAGAATCCAAAGACAGCAGGAGCATGACGAACTGATCACGAAGTTTCACCATCTCAGGGAGCAGGTGTTCCCGAGCGAATAGTCTCAGTTTGGCATAAATCTCAAAATAGCCTTGCAGGCGCTGCCGGCAAGGGTTTTCGAAGAATGACAGTCGAAGAATGGCATACTTCCTTTATCCTGCAAAAAAATCAGCCAGCCTAAACGCCAGTTGGGAGCCCTCCCGGTTCCTCCATTTGGAGACCTTGAGGGGCTACCCTAACATGATTTTGTGAGCCCGGGATGCCTGCCCTCCCAAGGCGATTTAAGTCACGGAGCCAGGGGTGGCGGCTGGAATTTTCACGAGTCGGAGGGGTAGGGGAAGGTGAGAATTTCAGATGACGGCAGGGGCACGAAGGAGACCGAAACGGGTCGCGCCCCTGCCTCCATTTTTGTTTTTGGAATAATACAGACAGGGTGTGTTGGTTTAAGAATGCGACCAAGGGATGGCTGGCATGGACTGAAAAATATGACCCAAGGAGGCTGGGCAGGCCGGAAAATGGTGATCCAAGGGGGCTGAAGAGTAAAAATCGGATGGCTTAATTTTGTGCAGGATTAAGAAAGTATGCCAAGCTTTTGGCAAGTTTCCAATAGGAAGAAGTGCCGTTCCCGGCTTTTGATACCTTGGTTAAATTTTATTTATTTTTCGCATAAGCGAACTGGATATTTCGCTCAAGCGAATTGACAATTCGCTTGAGAAGTTGTAGAATAAATTAATAAATCATGTGTTAGTATGCTCTTTTTTACGGAGGTGCGCTGTGGAAGGCTATATGACGACAAAGGAAGCTGCTGAAAAGTGGGCAATTACTCAAAGGCAGGTACAGATTCATTGCCAAAAGAAAAGAATTCCCGGTGTGGTGACCCTGGGAAAAAACTATTTGATACCTGTCGACGCTACTCGACCCAAATATGGATTCTTCTCAGAACCTGTCGAAAAGAAAAATACGAACTGAACTGATTATTTACTTGGAAAGGAGGGCTTACATTGCCTCAAAACACCGACTTATTCGTAAGAAAGCCCTTCGACTTGCAGGAGGCAGTTGTCCTTCTCGATGATTATTTGCGTGGTGCAGAATCAGAAATGTCCAACTGGGATATAGCGGTAGTAGCGTCACAACACCTTAGGAACTTGGCGAGTGAGCGCGGCATGACAGTCGACGATTCCTTTCGGAGTCCTGTTGGCTTGCAGAATCGCCTGCGTAGTATCGCGCACATATATGCTGGCACGGAATCTGCTTCTGCTCCAGCGACAAAGGTATTCCAAGAAGCAGTGTCGCTGTATAAGAACGATAGGATGAAGTTTGACTCGTTATTGAGTGCCTCTAACGATTTGCGAAGGGAGCGTGAAAAGAAAGATATGAAGATTCAGCCAAACCTTGAACAGGATTTCTTTTCATGGCTGATAAAAGAATCCTCTCCCCAAATTTGCGACGAAGTACAGCGGCTTTATCCTTCCATAAACACTATGTTAATGCAGAAGAAAGCATTGAAACAACCATTGCTTCTAACTACACAGGCTGAACAAATTGAGGCGCTAATTCCAAAGGTTAAGACACATTTTAGAAATAAGAGGATACGAAACGCCGCAACCAAAGTTCTCTCATTGTATCTTAGCTATTTGAAATCCTTAGCATTAGGCGAAGAAAAATCGGAAGTGGATGCCTCTGTTGAATCAGAAAAGGACTGGATACGATTCGACTTTACAAATGCTCAGTCATTTGAACGAACTTCTCCGGCATTCTGCAGCATAAATGGTTCAGTAGTAGAAAAAAGAAACTGGGCTAGAGTCCTTGTGGCGATTATAGAGCAGGAACTTGCCAACCAAAATCCTAAGCTGGATGAGCTGTATAAAAAGCCTCTGTACGCCAACCGAGCAGACAGGCCATTTCTGATGAAGGATAGTATCGAAGGCTTGAATTGTTCCAAGCTATCAAATGGATACTGGATCAATTTGAATTGGAGCATTCCGTGCCTGATGGATATTATTAAGGCGTTCTGCCTGCATTGCGGGTATGACAAGGAGCAGGTTGTTCTATATGGTGTCCCCAAAGAGGGCAAGGTTATTAAAAGTAATAAATCTCCTGCCAAGGAAACAGGGAGTCATAGCGTTGACACAAAGAAGGCAGAGGATTATCTAAAAAGTGCTGGCCTGCGGGGACATACAGTGCAGGAATTGATTGATGCGGTTCAGCCCGGCGCATCAGTCTGGCCGACAAAAAATTCCTTAGAAGAGAATCTCAGTATTATGTCAATGCCCGGGAATCGCTATGTTCACATGGACAGCTTTATTGATATGGATGAAGCTGAGGAAGTCCTCGGACAGATCCTCCGTACGCATTTTTCACAATTCGGCGGATACAGTAACAATCAGCTCTTATTCGGAGCAGCTTCGCAGGAACTCTCAATGTTCCTGAACGACAATGATTGTGAAAATATTGATGCCGTGTTTGCGATTGCTAGGTTTTTATTTGAGAAGAAGGCGGTCGGTGGGAAGCCGTACAAGTTTTATACACCACACATCTTTGAGACGGAGCCGGATTATCCGATGACATTGCATGGACTGATGATTCATCTGGCAAGAAACAATGGAGGCATTCTTCAGGAAGAAAGCGCGAAAAGCTACCTTCAGAAGACCATGCTAACCTACGGCGGAATGGGGCAATTACTCAAGATTGGCTCCGCCAACACATTCCTGATTTATGACGATGACAGATACTTGCTCAGTGAGGCAATTGGTATTGATGAGGCGTGGTGCATCAGGATGCATGATCAGATTGATGATCTGTTCCGACAAGCGAATGTGGCGTATGTGATCCCACGAGATATCAGCATAGCTTGGTTGGATACACTTCCCGCTCTACCTCATAACCTTAGCTGGACAAGGCTCCTGCTGCAGCAGGTGTTGGACAAGTACCCTGTGATTGGGTTCAAATCCATATCAGCGGATCTCAATCAGTCACATCGCACGCTGGCAGCGGCTTTTGTTCCTGCGGATTCACCTCTTCAGTCGTTCCCTGATGTGGTGACGCTCTTTATGGAGGAACGACACAACCTTCCCATGCGGATGCCGGGTGAGAATCTCCGGCTGGAGCTGCGCGACGCGGGTATGCTGGAAGCCAACGAGATGATTTACTCATTACCAAAGGCTCTTGATGATTACCGTTTCGCGTGGACGGATGAGAATAAGACAGTGCTTGTCCGAGGAAACAAATAAGAGACTTGCGCTTTAGAATAGAGGTAAACATATGTACGGATATGAGTGGACGGATCAGAATGGTATATACCGGCTGTCCGTAAACAGCAAAATACAAAAGGAGATCCGACCGGTGTTTAAGGAGGAGCTCGATTACTTCGGTTTCAACGAACATTGGACATATCCGGATACAAAAGCGCCTCTGCTGTGGGCAGAGGGAATCAGGCGCTATATGCTAAATGGCACTTGTGTTGCAGAGGCTGTCGGAGGAGGTTTCTACACCAAGCCCACAATCAAATACTATCAGGATGAGCTTTCTCTTGAGCCGATTGATGTGGAAGTGCTCTGGAAGGAAAACGAGCGACTTATGCTTGGCCTTGAGAAAACTTCCATGGATTTTATCAGGAAGACTTTTAATGAATATGACAAAAAAGGAATGGCTTTCGCGGTTGCGTTTAGCGGAGGCAAAGATTCACTGGTTCTTCTTGACCTTGTTGCAAGAACGCTCTCTCCAGAAAAGTTCTCAGTAGTGTTTAGCAACACAGGAATGGAATTATCCCCTACACTTTTGTCAATAGAGAAGGCGAAGCTTCATTGGTCGTCCTTGAAATTTTATGAGGCAAAAAGCCATCTTGAACCAAATGACAGCTGGGAAGAATTTGGCCCTCCCGGACGCAGAATGAGGTGGTGCTGCGCTGTTCACAAATCAGTTCCTACTATCCTTCTCCTTCGTGAAATAACAGGCGACTACAATGTTAAGGCTGTAGTGTTTGATGGAGTGAGGGCAGAAGAAAGTGCCGCAAGAGCTGACCGGGATGAAATTAGTGTCGGTGCGAAAAACATAAACCAGATCAATTGTAGTCCTATTCTTAAGTGGGGAACTGCGGAGCTGTTTATTTATCTGCTTCATAATAAAATCCTTTTCAATGATGCGTACCGGCTTGGTTTGTTTAGAGTTGGCTGTATTGTTTGCCCCATGTCTTCTGCGTGGTGGGATGGTATCGTGAACGATTCTTATCCGAGCGAGATGCGTACACTCCTTTCTAAAGTGGAGCAGTATGTAGAGGCCACTAAACCTAAGAATGAGGTTGTAAAGTTCATTGAGCAAGGTGGTTGGAAAGCACGGATGGGTGGTAGAGGCCTACGCAATGGTGGAAACCGAGTAGTCGAAAAAATAGTAGATGATAAAATATCGTTCAGTTTCATAGCTCATACACAAAATTGGCTTGATGTATGTAGCATTCTTGGCCCGATTGTTTACAAAGATGAGCAGGCATATACACAAATAATTGAAAAGTTGGAATTTCAATTTGAAATAAACGAAAGCGAAAACCTGACAGTCACTTATTGGCCTTACTCCAAGATGGATAGATTTGTGTTGAGTCATCTAAGGGGTGTTGCTAATAAGACCGCATATTGCTTCGGGTGCAAGGCGTGTGAAGTACAATGCCCTGTAAATGCCTTTACAATTACAGACGATGGGCATATATACATTCGGGAAGAGAAATGCATTCATTGTTATAACTGCATTGAGTTTACAAACGGGAAGGGATGCCTTGCGGCAAAATCACTTTCTGTCACAGGAGGAGAAAACGGTATGGATCTTAAAGGAATGAACAGGTACCAGCATTTTGGACTTAGAAGGCCTTGGCTGGAGCATTTCTTTGCGAACAAAGAGAATTGCTTTACCATGGGAGTATTGGGAAATCGCCAGTATGATTCTCTCAAGGTATGGCTTCGAGAAGGGGGTTTGCTAACCGCTTCTGGAAAGGGTGAAAAGTCTGGTGTGCCTACACCGCTTTTTGAAAAACTGCAAGCTTTGGGCGCAGGGAATCCTTTGACCTGGGCGATTATTTGGACAAACCTCGCCTACAACTCCATCATTGTGAAATGGTATATGCTGAATGCTCCTGTCGGAGAAGTTTATGAGAAGAACGATCTGGTATTTCTTCTCGGCGATGATTATTCGAAGTCCACAAGAGACAATGCTGTAACAGCCCTCCTTGAAACCTTCCGTCACAGTCCCATCGGAACCGTGCTAAAACAGGGCATTCCCATTCCGAGCGGAAACAGCTACAAATTCTCGAAGCAAGGCTGGAATACACCAGATGCCGTGGCGATCCTCTACGCTTTGTACATGTGGGCTGAAGCCACAGGCCGGTATTCATTTACTCTCAGCCAGATGGCCTCTGCGAGAGGGAATGCGAATGCCAAGGGCGTTGATCCTGTCTCCATTTTTGGAATCAATTCAGACCGCTTTAAGGATATTCTGCAGGATATCGCATTGCAATTTGATAAGAATATTCGCACGACATTCGTTGCGGATTTGGACAATGTGCAACTTTTCCCGGAGTTCAAATCCATTGATATTCTGGATCTGATTGTCAAGTAAGGAGAGGCGTCATGGCGAAATATAACACATACATAGAGTTAAGCCCACATTACGAGTCGGTTGTTGATATTGATTCGGAAACCAGACATCCTGAAATGTGGCAGGAGTACATTGTCCACGAAGATATGAAAGGAGCTATAGAGGTTATCTGTGACTCTTTAAAATACGAGCAGCTGGAGTCAAGGAAATCTTTCTGGATTCATGGCGCATACGGAACAGGTAAGAGTTATGCCGCTATCGTGCTGAAGCACCTCTTCGAAGACGATGTCCCCAGCATTCGAAAGTTTCTCTCAAACCAGATGCTGATTCCTTACAGGGAGCGATTCATTTCCATTCGTGAAAAGGGCGAGTTCCTTGTCATATGGAAGAGTCAGGCCACGGACATCAAGAGCGGTATTCAGCTCATGATGACAATGGAAGATGCAATTCGGGAAAAGCTGAAGGAGAAGTTTGGGACTAAAGCTTATTATGGAAAGAATTCACTGATTGCCGCAGCGCGGGATGCTGTGAATGATAAATCCATCAATTGGGATGAGCTTTTTATGAATCAGAGCTATGCTCTTTATGAGGAATATGGCTCTGTGGATGAGTTCCGTGATGAAGTGGCAAACGGCAGCTTGAAAGCTGCCAATGTTGTTGCACGCATTTATCGCGATAAAGGCTGGGGATTCTTTACCTCTCTTCAGATGTTTAAGGATTGGGTTTCCGACGTCATCGAAGGAAATCACCTGCAGGATACAGGTATTATCTTCATTTGGGACGAGTTTACATCTTATCTTCGTAACAATCCTACCGATGATATACTTCAGCCTCTTTCCGAGTTTTGTAAGGAACAGCCATTCTTCATGTTCCTCATTGTGCATCGTGCGCCGAGCTGGGTAAGCCAGATTGGAGAAGAGGTATATGACCGTATCGTTCACCGCTTTCATTCGCTTGATTTCCATGTTAGCGAGAGCGCAGCTTATGAACTGATCGGTAGTTCGATCCTCACCCGTGCAGGGATGGACGATCAGTGGAACGCTGAGAAAGATAAGCTGATGAAGTCGATCAGCAAGAACTTTGCAGACTTTGACAATCTGGATATGAGCAACAAGAAGGAGCGTTTGCGTCAGCTATGCCCGTTGCATCCAATGACGTTGTCGCTCCTCGCTATTGTTGCGCAGAACTTTGGTGCGTCTCAGCGCACGCTCTTCCGCTTCATGAAGGATTCCAAAGAATCCGAGAAGAATGTGGGCTTTATTTACTACATCAACAACTTTGGCCCGGATGACTGGCGCTGGCTGACTCCTGATTTCCTTTGGGATTATTTCTTTACCAGAGAAAGCGATGTCCGTAGCTTCTCCACCGAGGCAAAAAGCGCCTATCAGCATTATATGACCAAGCGGGAGTTCATCTCGGACGACTACCACATGCATGTGTTCAAGGCCGCCATGCTCCTGATCGCTGTCATGTCCTCTGGTACGGTTAGCAATCTTTACAGCCAAGCGACGCAGCGCAAGGTTTCTGCTACGAGCAGTACCTTGTATAAGTGCTTTGCAGGTCAGCTGACCAAAGAAGATGTGGAAGGCTATCTTACAGACCTTGAACAGATAGGTGTCCTGCGTCTTGATGCGATGACCAATGGGGATAAGCGTCTTCAGATTCCATATAGCGGTAATGCCGATGTGTTTGATGTCCGTAAGGAAATGCTGATGAAAGTGTATACCCGTTACGAGCTTTTCAAGAAGAACGGGATATTTGCCAAATCCATGGAGTCAAAGATTTGGGATAAGAACAGCGCATCATACGGCAGAATGTATATCGCTGCTTGCGATGCAGGTACGACATCAATAAACGCGAGATTCAATGAGGTTCAGGCTGAACTGAAGAAGTCATCCTATAAGTTCGGCATCCTAGCGATTGCGATCTCTGAGTCCAGCCAGTTTGCCGCCATGCAGGACAAGGTAAAGACGCTTGCTGCGCAAGATACAACAGGCCGCATGGCTATCTACCTGATCAAATCTCCGCTTACCGATGAGGACTTGGATCGTTGGTACAATGCCATGACACACTCTGAGCTCGCCGCTGAAGAGGGTAAAAGCGGCGATGCGGATAAATACAGCGACGAGGCAAGCACAATTGTCGAGGAGTGGTCTGGTACAGCCAAGGATGATCAGCTGATGGCTGTTTGCGGAGAGAAGGTCTATCCATCCGAGTATGGAACGGAATACTTTGCTCCGAAGCTCGAACGGGATATTCTGTTTGGGTCAGTCTTTACTGCTGCGCCAGAACTTGTTGTCACAACCAATACTGCATTTAAGAAGATTCAGCAAAGCACATCACTTGCTGGAGTGCAGAAAACAACACCAAATACGCAGGTGGGTAGTATCGTAAATGGCTTGAAAATCGTCGGTGTCTGGGACACTGAAGGCCTCAGCAACCTTGCGCAGGCAACTGGGAGCAATGGCGCAGACGCTATTGGAAAGGTTGCCAACTATCTGCTGCAGCGCTTCTCTCAGGGAACACAGATTAAGCTAGATGCTCTTTGGCAGGAGCTGCAGGAAGCACCGTATGGATATTACAACAACATGACATGCGGTTATATCCTGGGCTTCCTTCTTCGAGAATATGTCAATAGCGAGTTCAGCTGGAATAGGGGCGATAACAATCCTTGGCCTCTTACCGAGCAGACACTTGCTACGATGATTACGGCTCTTTGCAAAGAAGAAGTTGTAAACAATTACCTATCTCCCGGTTCAGAGATTTGGCAGAAGTTTAAACCATATGTGCAGAGAGTGTTCAAGCTTCAGGACGGCGAGGCTGTTAACGAAACAGAAGCTCGAAAGTACATGTCTAAGCAGTGTACAGAGAGCGCTGGCGCACCGTTCTGGGTACTCAAGTATGTCTCAGAAGATAAGTTTGGCGGTATGGCGGCAAAACAAACAGCGGATGAAATCATCGATCTGTTCTGCGATTTTATGGCCGAGAATGGCGATCAAGAACAGGTTATGGGTAATATCACCGTAAAGTTTACTGGACACGGCACTGTGCGTAAAGCGCTGACCAACCTCTATTTTGATCAGAATACCGTTTATGATGCATTCAGCGCCTTCATCACCCAGAAGTCACCTGAGCTACAGAAGCTGCGTGATAGCATTGGTCTGACCAGCCATGATCTTTTCGATGCTATTCATCAGATGATGCAGGGACAGGTCTCAACATGGACAGAAGCACAGGTGGAAGAAAAGCTTGCTGAGCTGTGTGTGGAGTATCAGGCCGTCGCAATCCTGAACACGGCGCTAAATCAGAAACGCAAGAGCATAAAAGCGTTAAGCGATGATATCAAGAATGCTTTTGATCACATGAAAGTACCCGGCTCCGTCGTTGAGAAGTTGGATTTTTCATGGATTCCTGCGATGAAGGCCATGTATGAGATTTCAACTACACAGTGGTCAAAAATTGACTTGGCAGACAGAAAGTCTTGTGTTGAGCGACTTAATGACGATGTGCAAAAGGCGTGGAGCAGCCTTACATCACCGAAAGTTATCCTGCGGCATTATATGGAGAAGCGTGGAGATAACTGCACAGAGGAAGAACTGGACGATATCTACGCTGCGTTGAAAGCCGTAAGCTACAATTCTCCGGTTTCCGATTTCGATACACGAATCGAGACGCAGCTGAACAAGGTTAACTACAATCGAAATAAGGTGCGCATTCAGGAACTGTGGAAGGCGCAGAGTGGATTTGATACAGTGACAAAATGGTGCGACAACTACGCTGTACCTATTCAGTGGGTTGTTAGTGATGAAGTTTTGCCGCATATTTCAGTTTTGAAAACAGTCCAAGATGGAAAGCTGGCGGATAACACCACACTTCACAATGCCACTCAATATTTTGAGAACCATAAGATTAGTGCCTTAAGGGATAAAAAACTAATCATGGACTCATTCATTGGGCAAATTGGCGAGAGCTACCGAGCAGCATTTGAAGCTTCTGGTGCTGTTCTGATTTCCCGCATGAAGACAAACGCAAACCTTACATCGGATGTTTACTCTTGGGCAAATAAAGTTGGTACAATCCGAAAAACGATTGATACCTTCCTTCGGGATAAGTATTGCGGAGAGGCTAAGGAGAATGTGAGAACAATGTCTGAGAGCAAGTTGCGAGATACAGTCGTTCAGCTTCTCGATGAAAATCCTGACCTTTACACCCTGTTTATCAAAAAATAAAAAGGAGGCGTGACTCGTGAAGATAACCGAGATAAAAGATAAGCTCGGTCAGGAGAGAGGTTTTGGCTCTCGCTTTCCTGGTCGGATTATTTTCACTGAGAGTCTTGACGCATATTCTATTCTCGAAAGCCAGTTGAAGGGCATCTGTGATGTTACGATCAATATAGCTGACTTCTGCAGAGCACCGGACACCGTTCCACAGTTTGATCAGATTAAAGCGAAGCTGCAGGAACAAGAGGGAAAACAGGTTTTGCTTCTTTCTGTCGGTGAATATCTCCGCATCTGCATAAAACGGGAATTGAATGCAGAACGTCGCCAGTTCTTATCGTTCTGGGAGAGCCAGCAGGCAGAGGCATCAAAGACAAGAGTAATTATGCCTATGTTTAGCTGCAGAGATATTTTTGATCGTGTTGTTGGAACTGTTGACGAGCGTCAACAAGACTATGTGTGGACTCTCGATTCTGAGCCATCGATGGAGAGCTATACGGTGTCAGTCTACTCTCCGAAGTTCAGGGAAGCCATTCATCCTGATGCGGATAATTTATCAACATGGTTACGGGAGTGGCCGACACTCCTTCGTAAGGACGCACCATGCTCTGTTGTAACTCTTCAGGAAGGAAATGTTGAAACCTCGTTCGGGACAGTTAATATTAAACCGATCAACAGCCCGTTCCGTTATTTAACAGATTATCTTGTCGATGGAGACATCCTTGATGAGAAATGGGAGAACAACGATTTCTGGAGCCGCATGGTAACATATGCTTCAAAGTTCTATGAAAAGGTTTCCTTTGGCCGGATCATAGCACAGGCCTTGAATGTTAAGGACTTTGATTTTGTATCAGCTGCCGCAAGATGGAAGATGTTAGATGAGTTTCAAAAAGAACTTGTCTGGTTGTGGTATCGCGCCTACCCGACGGGAGATTATTATTCTTATGCATGCCGAAAGGCAGTAACAGCAAATGACATCCCAGCAAGGATTCGAGATGAGATTCTGCTGGTTTCGAGCAGAAGTGAATTATGGATTCAGCAGCGCAAGGATGCTATGAAAGCGCTGAGGTTCTCTTCTTTTGACGATTCCTACTTTGCTCTTTTAGACAAGTTGCCTTTAGCTGAGACGAGGCTCCAGCTCCTGACCTACCAGACACATGAAGAAAAGACATATGCAATAAAAGTGATCAGCGGCCTTCTCAGGACTGGCGCTGAGCCAGATGCGGTGTCCAATTTGATCGCAAATGGCTTTCCTGAACTGGCAGCCTATATGAGGGAGAAAACTGGCCGTGATGACTCAGTAGATGAGTACATGGCTTGGTATCGAATCAATAAGCTTATAAACAGATTTCCCCGAGATTATTCCGTGTCCGTATCTTTTGACCATTTTGACTCCCGTTTAAAACTGTTGCAGAAGTATCAGGGAAAGGATTGTATTTTCTTCTGGATTGATGGGTTCGGTGTTGAATATACACCTCTCTTCTTACATGAGCTAAAAATGAGAGGGATTGTACCCATGTCAGTTGACATTGCAACAGCGCTGCTTCCGACGGAGACAGACTTCAACCATCAATGGGATGAGCATGATCCTATGACTGTGAAATGGAATAGACTGGATTCCTATTCCCACAAGGGTATGCCGGATGACAAGAGCTATTTTTCTTGTATTGTTCATCAATTAGGAGTATTCTCTGATGCCGCAAAAAAGGTTGAGGAATTGTTGGAATCACATGAATATGTAGCTATTACAGGTGACCATGGAAGCAGCAGATTCGCTGCACTTGCTTTTCATGAAAGTAGTGTCATCCCGGTCGCAGCTCCCAATAAGTCTACCGTATGCAGTTTCGGACGCTTCTGCGAATTGGACGAGAAATCTGAAGATATGATTGCATTACCAGAAACCACAAAAGTGACTGCGGCAATCGGCGGGAAAAAGTACCTGGTCATGAATAATTACAGACATTTCTCTGTAAGTGGAAATGTAGCTGGTGGCAATACAGATGAGAATGATGTGGTGGGAGAAACTCATGGAGGAAACACTGCCGAAGAACGCCTTGTCTCAGTGATTGTTGTGAAAAGGAAACATCAAATGGTTCCTCTGACTTGTAAGCCTGTTAGTCAATATGTGAGCAAAAAAAATGGACATGTGGAGACATCACTATCCTTCAACCAAGCTGTTACTTCTCTTGAGGTCTCGCTGGGCAGCAACAAGGCATCTTGTAGCAAAACGGCAGCCGACGAATGGAAAATTATACTTGATAATGTAACAGTGGATAAGATCGTTCTTTCTGTTGTCGCAAACGAAAGGCTTCTTCCTGATGTTACGTTAAAAGTGAAAACACAGGGTATTAGCAAGAATGACGATCCGGATGGCGGTATGGGATTATGAAAAAAAAGAAAATAACTTGCTGCGAATGCGGTAAGACATTAGTGAACGATGAAATCGCTTTGTGTAAAAAACTACTCGGCACAGATATCGAAGAGTTTTACTGTATCGAGTGCCTGTCTGAGTACTTGGAATGCACAAAAGAGGATCTTGAAATAAAGATTCAGGAATTCAAAGAACAAGGCTGTACGCTGTTCCTGTAAGCGAGGTGAATGTAGAATGTTAGAATCTAAAATCCGTGATGTTTTTGCGGACATGGTTGTCTTAAAAAACCCAGAGCGTGCTGAATTCTTCAAAAATTTAAGCCTTCCATCGTATATGCGAGACTGGCTTGTTATGAAGTTCTCTGACGAAGATGGAGAAATTGACTACGATAGCGTGCTTAGATATATTCGGCAGTACATTCCCAGCCGAGAGGATTATGAGCAATTTAAGTTTGAAATGGTCAACGGTGAAACCGTCCGTTTTCTTGCAAGAGTGCGTGTGGCTGTTGATATCAAAACTGGCAAAACCATGTTTGAATTGCCAGACTTTGGCGGATCAAAAGCAGGCGCTTCTGGTGAGGTAACGAATGAAGTCGTAAGCCGTTGGAAAGACACATTGCTTAAAGAAAGTGAGAACTGGGGCATAATTGAACTTATCTGGGGAAAGGACTTTTCTGGCAGCAAAGCAAAGGGCGTAGTAAAGCTCATAGAATATAGTCCGTTTTGCCCGTATACTGTGGATTTGGACTTCTATAAGGATGCGCGATATTCCTTCACCACGGAAGAATGGATCGATTTACTCGTTGCGGCAGCTGACTATAATCCAGAAGGTTATGAATCTGAGGCACAAAAGTTGTGTTTTCTGCGACGCTTATTGCCGTTTGTTGAAAAACGAATCAATCTCATGGAGCTGGCTCCGAAAGGAACCGGCAAGAGCTATGTTTATCAGAAGATCAGTAAGCGAGGCTGGTTGATCTCTGGTGGCACGGTGTCCAGAGCATCTCTTGTCTATGACAATGCCAAGAAGACTGGCGGTCTTATTACTCGCTTCGATTTTGTTGGTTTTGATGAAATCCAATCAATGTCCTTTGTTCAGCCTACCCAAATCCAAACGGCACTCAAGGATTACATGGAATTTGGTGAAGTTCAGGGATTTGATGCCTCCATTGTGGCTGATGCGGGAATCATCGTGCTGGGCAATATCGATGCCAGCAGGTTTAATGTAAATGAGAATATGATGGAGGAGATCAGCCCTGTCTTCAGGGAATCCGCTTCACTTGACCGCTTTCATGGTTTTATTCCGGGCTGGGAGCTTCCACGAATGCACCAAGGACTTGTAGCTAATGGCTGGGCTCTAAACACAGAATACTTTGCAGAGGTGTTGCATCTTATGAGAGATGATCTGAGCTACGCAACTATCGTAGATGATTGTCTGCTGCTTCCACCTAAGCCAGACCAGCGTGACCTCACAGCAATTAAACGGCTCTGCACCGCGTTCATGAAGCTAATTTTCCCGAATGCTACTTGCAAGAAGGATATTTCTCCAAAGGACTTTATAAAGTACTGTTTGGAGCCTGCTAAGGAAATGCGAAGTGTGATAAAAAAGCAGCTTTGCATAATTGATCCTAAGGAGTTTAATGTCCCTGGAAAGAAGGATATTCCGGATATCCAGTACAAGTATTGAGGTGAGTGCTTTGACACAGATCGTTTATGCCGATAATGCGGCCACAACAATAATGGATGTTGATGCTTTTGAGGCGATGAGACTGTATTTGCTTCAGGAATATGGTAATGCATCACAGCCGTACTCATTTGCCAGACAGCCCAAGAAAGCAATACAAGAGGCACGGGAGACCGTTGCCTCTTGTATAGGTGCGCTCCCGGAGGAAATTTTCTTCACTTCCGGAGGGACAGAGAGCGACAATTGGGCGATCAAAGGTACGGCATTTCGGAACTATGATCATCGCGCAACGATTACATCTGCGTTTGAACATCATGCTGTACTCCATGCATGCGAGGCAATTGAGCGCCTTGGCTGTCCGGTTGTTTACATGTGGCCAGACAGCAAAGGATATATTTCTCCGGAGATGCTTGAGCGATATATCACAGATGAAACACTGTTGGTCAGTGTGATGTTTGCGAACAATGAGATCGGGAGTATTCAGCCAATAAAGGAGCTTTGCGATATTGCCCATGCTCATGGTGCCCTGTTCCATACTGATGCAGTTCAGGCTGTCGGTCATATCGACATAGATGTGAATGACCTTGGCGTGGATATGCTGTCTGCGTCCGCTCACAAGTTCAATGGTGCTAAGGGTGTCGGCTTTCTGTATATACGGAAAGGGACACCCATCACTGTCTATGCAGACGGAGGAGCCCAAGAGCACGGTCTTCGCGCAGGAACAGAAAATGTAGCCGGAATTGTTAGCTTGGCTGCTGCTTTGAGGAAAAATGTCGAAAACCTGAAAGCAAATCGAGAGCATATTATGGGTCTCCAGAAGATGCTCCTTGACTCATTGAATGAGAGTGGTATTCATTATACCCGCAACGGTGGAGATCATACTCTGCCGGGAATCATCAGCCTTTCCTTTGACGGTAAGGACGGCGAGGCAATTCTCCATCGGATGGATCTGATGGGAATCTGTATTTCGACCGGTTCTGCATGTGACAGTAAAAACACGGAAATATCCCATGTGCTACAAGCGCTATGTATGCCTGAGAGCCTTGCCAAAGGAACGATTCGGATTTCGCTGGGTAAAAACAATACAGAGGAAGATGTCAATGCCATTGTTGAGGCGCTGAAGAAAATCCTCCTGTGAGAATCTTTATGAAACATAAGATAAATATGAAGGTGTCCGTCGAGAAGTGTGGTTTGCTCGGTTCAAAAAAACCGAAATGGGGACTTGTACTATTGAAGTGAATGGAAAAACCTATAAGAAATTGAGAAAGAAATGGAACAATCGCTCGTACAGTATCGAAGAGATGATGCTGGACAGAGGTACCTGTCACCTTTAGGGATTGTTACATTTAATGGAATTGTAAAAGACATCACGATATCATTGCTATGTAAGAAAACAGCTACTTTTGATAATATAACGAAGGATTAGTATGATTTATTGCCCAAATGGTGTGAAGATCAGAGGATATTTTGGAAATAATTCGGTACAGCAAGTTTTTTGAATCTATTGTTAGGAGAATGGATATAAATTATGGAGATCGTGGAATACAAAGAAAAAAAACAGAGAGAAATGGAAACTATTCTTTATGATTTGATAAAGAACTGGGAGGATGAGGTTGTTGAATTCAAGGAAGCCAACAACGATTATGACAAGGAAAAGATTGGAAAATATTTCTCAGCTCTTAGCAATGAAGCAAATCTAAGAGCCATGCAGCACGGATGGCTTATATTCGGTGTACGAAACAAGAATAGAGCGATTATTGGTACGGATTATCGTAATACGGAAGGATTAAAAACGCTGAAGAACGAGATTTCTCAGGAGACATCTGGTGCCATGGGCTTTATTGACATTTATGAAGTATATCCCGTGGTAGATGGGGAGAAAAAGCGTGTAGTGATGTTTCAGATTCCTGCGGCTATTACGGCAGTTCCTACGGCGTGGAAAGGACAGGAATATGCCAGAGAAGGGGAGTCATTGAAGCCTTTATCTCAAGAAAAAAGGGAACGCATAAGGAGACAAACATTTCAAGATTGGTCAAAGCAATTTGTAAATGGAGCATCTGTTAAGCATTTGAATAGGGAAGCAATCCTGATTGCCAGAGAAAAGTACAAGGAGAAAATGGCTGATGAGCATGTATCAGCTGAAGTGGATTCCATGTCTGACGAGGAATTCCTTGAAGCGCGGAAGCTCATGGTAAGCGGAAAGGTCACTAATGCCGCAATGCTTCTTTTGGGGGATGAAAAGTATGATTATCTGATGCAGAACATGCCTGAGGCATCCTGGCGCGTATATGATTCGAAGGAAATGGTGAGAGACTATAAAATATTCAAGATTCCCTTTATAACGCTGAGTGACCGCATAACTGCCAACATCAGAAATCTTACATACCGATATATGCCTGATCAGATGACATTGTTTCCGCAGGAGATTAGGCAATTTGATCCGTGGGTGCTTAGAGAACTGCTAAACAACTGCATTGCACATTCTGATTATAGTATTGGCGGAAGAATTTACGTGAATGAATTTGAAGATAAATTAATTCTGACGAATCCAGGTACATTTATCCCAGAGAGTATTGAGGTAATCTTAAGACCCAGTTATACCTCGCCTTTTTATAGAAATCAGCTTCTTGCGGATGCCATGGTGCGTTTCAAAATGATTGATACGGAGACTACAGGCATTCGAAGAGTGTTTAACATTCAAAGGGAGCGCTTTTTCCCTTTGCCGGATTATGACCTTTCTCAAAAGAATAAGGTTGAAGTTACTTTATTTGGGCGAGAGATTGATGAAAAGTTCACTTATCTGTTACATGATAATGAAAATCTTGACCTTACGACTGTATATCTGTTAGATCAAGTTCAGAAAGGGAAAAAGCTGTCGAAGGAGGCCATGGCACACTTACGAAAGTACCATCTTGTCGAGGGTAGGGCAGGAAATCTGTATCTTGCCGCACCTTTAGCTAAATCTGATGACGAAAAAGCGAGATATATAAAAAATAAGGGATTTGATAACAAATATTATCAAGATCTAATTGTGGATTACATTCGTCAGTTTGGAAAAGCTAGTAAGCAACAAATTAGGGTGTTGTTGGCTGACAAGCTTCCAGATTCTATGACAGAGGAACAAAAGGAGAGAAAGATTCTGTATCTGCTTACGCAGCTAAAGAATAAAGGGGTAATTGTGCGGGATGCAGAAAGCAAGAAAATGACAAATTGGATAATAAAGTGAAAAAGAATGGATAATAGAAGAATAGTTTTTGGAAGAGAAAATGCCGAAAACGCAGTAGTTATCGTTCTTTTCTTATTAACAAAATTATGAATGAATGAAATTTGTTAATAAAATGGTTAATAAGATGAGACATTTTTAATGAAATATTTGGTTGAGTAACAGGTTGAGTAGGACATGCCGACGCCGCGAAACCTTATTTTATATAGTGTTTTTTTCTTCGTCCTACTTCAAGTCCGGCTGCCAGCACTATATGTTTTTGGGTAAGAGCCTTGAATGATAAGCGTTCAAGGCTCTTTCATTTTTTGAAAATATTAAAATCTGCTGCTGAGTAGGGCGGGAAAAACGCTGAGTGGATTGGGGAAGGCTTGTGGAATAAGGGTTATTTCGACTCCAACGCCTGCCTTCCGATTTCCACGATATCTCGGCTGCCAAAGGTGTAGCAAGTGAGGTTTGTCTGCACCGTGTGCCCCAAAAGCTTCGCGCGGTTAGTAGGAGATACGCCCCTCTCATCCAAAAGCTGATTGACACCACGCCGAAAGACATAACTGGTTTTCCCCTGAATCCCAACACTCTGAAAAACGCTGTGGACATACTCTGCATAGGCTTCAGGAAGGATAAAGGAGCCGTTAAGATGCGAAAAGACATATTCCGTATTGACTCCCTTGCTTTCCTGCATAGTCTTCACTTCCGTTAGGATGTCCATCATTTTTCGTGTCAGAGGGAAGTATCGGCCGCCTTTGGAGATCCCCTTTTCATTCTTTGTAACGGGAACATACTCATAACGGTTTTTCGCGGAACCGTTCTCCTTGATCTGGGCATGAATGTGCAGGGAGGGACTTCCCTGACTTCCACTTGGCGTTTTAATGTCCTTCCATCGAATGGCACACAATTCACCGGGTCTGCAGCCGATCTCGGCATGAAGCCGGATCATGGCATCGAAATAGTAATAGCCTTTATTGCGCTTTAGATTCTTTCGCCTTGCGGTTTCGGCAAACACGGCGTTCCATTCTTCCTCCGATAGCAGCACATCCTCGGTTTCCCTTGCAGAAAGACTCTGATCGCACATTTCCAACAGGCGATTGTTTCGGATGTTTTTGGCAGGATTATAGGAAATCCAGCCCTCATAAACTGCAGTGTCAAAAATGCGGTTCAGCAGGCTTTTAAAATTCAAAAATGCCTTTTTCTTTAGATCATTTTCCGCAACGAGCTTTTGTGCATGGCGTTCGATGTCCGCTGCGGTGATCTTTCGAATGTCCTGCACGGCAAATTCCTTTGAGATAAAGCGATCATACTCGGATTCTATGTTCCGAAGGGTTTTCGTTTTGGTAGGATTCATAGACCGATAATCTGCCACATACATTTTCCAAGCCTTTCCCACGCTGAAATCCTCTGGCTGAATTTCCTTGGAATAATGCAAATAGAGCTTGTCGATCAATTCCTCGAGAGTCTTGGCCGTTATCGTTTTTTCGCCTTTTAACCTTGTGTAGTAATATTCTTTTCCATCGCGGTTTATGGTAATAATGGATCTCATGTCACCATTTCCCTTTACATGATACTTTTTTACAAATGATAGTTTCTTTTGATATTCTTGCTGTTTTCCTCTTTTCATTAGATTTTCTACGGCACTGGCTAGATGCATTATATCGTCTTCCGTACAGTTACTCAAGCAGTTTGCTAAGATTTCCAAGCCTTTATCCTCCATGTTTTCGGTTATGTCGTGTTTCATTTTCCAGTTTCTCCTTCCTGAGAGGTTTTCTCAAGATAATATAGATGCTACTTTATTTCTGTTCTTCTACTTTTGTGATTGCCCTTTGTTTATATGGGATTTGAGCGTTTTAGGTGGTTTTAACGAATTACTGTTTATGAACAAAAGCTATTAACTATTAGTCAGCAGATTTGAAAAGAATGACAGTAAATCAGAGTAAAATGACGGCGTATTTGATAAAGATGGCAACGAAACTGAAAGCAAAGGCAGCAGATTTGAAAGAAAAAAGCAGAGGATTTGACAAAGATGACGGCAAATTTGATAAAAATGTCAAAGGGTTTGCATTTTGATTCAAATAGACTGTGGGCATGATTAAAAAAAAGAAAGCTTATAGATTTATGTTGATCTTTCATTTTAAAAAAAGAATAATTGTCCCAATTATATTGACATTTGTCCCACATAGATTTATACTGTAATTAAAGAATATGAAATAGAATATCAGCACGAGAGGGATGAGACGATGAAAAAGCAAAGTATTATGAATCTGGTAAGATATCATGTAGAGAAAAATGAAGAGGCTTTCGTTTCTGAAGTAGCTGAAATAGCAAAAGAATTTGATCAAAGTGGTGATTATGTCATGGCTAACTACCTTATGGAGCTAGTGTCAAGTGCAAACTATTATGTGCCGCAAAACTCCTATAAAAATTTGCGTTATTTAACCAAAGTAGATTATTCAAATGCACCGCTGTTACTTCCAGATATAATAGAAGAAGATGTTTTGGGTATCACGAGAGCAATTAGTGAAAGGTCGGATTTGACTAAATTTCTATTCTATGGAGCTCCTGGTACTGGCAAGACGGAATCCGCCTATCAAATAGCGCGTATTCTTGGTAGAGATTTACTACGAGTTGATTTCGAACAACTAATTGACAGCAGACTTGGGGAAACGGCGAAGAATGTAACGGTTTTGTTTGATGAGATAAACCATCTTTCTTATGGCAAAGTGATAATACTATTGGATGAGATAGACGCGTTGGTTTTGGACAGGGTAAATGGCAACGACTTACGAGAGATGGGTCGAGTGACTTCAACTTTTATAAAGGAATTGGATAGGATCAATGAGAATGTAGTGATCATTGCAACTACAAATCTATTTTCAAATTTTGACAAAGCAATAGTCAGAAGGTTTGATGCCACAGTTTCATTTGACAGATATTCAAATACTGACTTAATAGAAATTGCGGATGCATTGCTTTCTTCGTCACTAAAGAAAAATGCTAATTCAAAACAGGATATGAGATTGTTTAATAAAATTCTAAAAAATTTGGATGTAATTCCTTATCCAGGTGATTTGAAACAGATCATTAAAACGGCGGTTGCGTTTTCCAATGGAGCAAACGAATATGATTATTTGAGAAAAATCTACATGGCTTTGAACAATAATCGAGAAATAAATATACAAAAACTAAGCGATGAAGGATATACGACACGGGAAATTGAAATTTTGTCTCGTATTCCAAAGAGCAGTGTGTCTAGGAAGTTAAAGGAGAACTAATATGAACCCATTACTTCAGGTAAAACTCAGATTTATGGGAGAAAAAAATAATCAAAAACCATCCGCAAGAAATCTGCGCGCAAAAGCAGAAGTTTCTCAGGAAAAGATAGATGAATTAATTGATAATTTACGCGCGGTTCTTAGATTTTACAAAGATAATTCTCGCATCACCGAAAAACTCATGGTTGACATTAGGTATAATGATATCATTGCGAAATCTAGTCGCGTGAAGGAAATACTGAAGCCTCAAAGACTTTCGACCAATGATACGGTTGTGGGAGCAAGGTTTTCAGATGCGGCAGAAGGAGAAGAAAATCATATCATTACGCACTATGTAGATGAGAAGACGGTTAATAAAACTATTGAGGAATTG
Source organism: Lachnospiraceae bacterium (assembly GCA_017527205.1). Classification (GTDB taxonomy): domain Bacteria; phylum Bacillota; class Clostridia; order Lachnospirales; family Lachnospiraceae; genus Acetatifactor. Next base: position 53,446 of record JAFXQK010000010.1, read on the forward strand.
TTAACGGTTAGGGATTTTATCCAAAAGAGATTGGGTGGCACGGCTACTGCTTTGAATTTTAAGGAACCTAACAGTAGTATTGATTACAGTGGGTTTGAAATAGGAAAAGCCAAACTAAGGGATCTAGTTATTGATTGCTCTGTGGTAGAAAGCTTTGATGTTCCTCGAGTAACCAGTATACCTGAAAGAGATAACTTTTTGATTACGTTTTACAAGTCTGAACTTTCATTATCTTTGATACTTGAAAAGTTGAGGATAGACAATAAACAATTGCCATATACGCCTTATGGGGATGATACGATTTCAGCTACTAAGGAACTGTTTGAAATTATAAATCAAAAGATACCATACATGATATCCATGGTCTCGACAGATTTATCTTCAATTGTTTTGGAAGATTTATCTCCGAAACAAACACGGGACGAGTATGATATTCCTTCACCCCAAAATGAACCTGTAATTGGTGTAATAGATACCTTTTTTGATGATACGGTCTACTTTAGTAAATGGGTAGAGAACTATGATTACCTTGATGACATCGAAAAGTATCAGCATGACTTAGATCAGAGAGAGCACGGAACCGAAGTGACATCCTTAATAGTTGATGGCCCGAGAATGAATCCATGGCTGGATGATGGCTGTGGAAGATTTAGAGTGCGGCATTTTGGGGTATGCTCCAATAGAATATCAACCGTCCGACTTGTTAAGAAGATTAGGGATATCGTGAATGACAACCCGGACATCCACGTGTGGAATTTATCACTTGGAACCGATGATGAAGTGTCGAGAAACTTTGTTTCTTTTGATGCGGCAGCATTGGATGAAATACAGGCAAAAAAGAATGTGATTTTTGTAGTGTCCGGGACAAATGACAATCGCACAGAAAAAACTGACATGTTAAGGGTTGGTTCACCAGCCGATTCCCTTAATTCTATTGTCGTAAATTCGGTCAGAAGGGATGGGAAGCCAGCCAGCTATTCTCGTAAAGGTAATATTCTATCATTCTACAATAAGCCAGATGTTTCTTATTATGGTGGAGATTATGATGAAAGAATTACTGCCTATACCCCATACGGAAGAGATGAAAAATATGGCACGTCATATGCGGCGCCATGGATTAGTAGAAAAGTATGTTATCTAATAGATGTCATGGGAATGCCAAAAGAGATTGCAAAAGCATTAATTATTGACGCGGCGGCAAACTGGGATTATAAGGCCATGAAGCCTTTGTCAAAAATGGTTATAGGATATGGCGTTGTTCCCATCAATATCAGAAAGATTGTGGAAACGGAGAGCGATGAAATCCGCTTTGTTGTTTATGGAACATCCGAAGCCTATCGCACCGCTAATTACGCTATTCCAGTTCCAAAAGATAGTGATAATAAATATCCATATGTAGCACGCGCCACCTTGTGTTATTTTCCCGAGTGTTCCAGAAGGCAAGGAGTAGATTACACAGATAGAGAATTGTCATTAAAATTTGGACGGATTAAAGATGATAAAGGGACAATAATGGATATAAATGATAATGTCCAGGACGATGCTGAAAGTTGGATGGATGAGCGACAGTCAAGAAAAGAGTTTCGTAAGTGGGACAATATCAAATTCATTTCACGGGTCGTAAAGAATAATAAACCAGTCAAAGCATATGATGATCGCCTGTGGGGACTATCTGTGGTTTCTAAAGAGAGGCTTAGTACGCAAACGCGTACCCCATTGAATTTCGGAGTAGTTATTACTTTGAAAGAGGTAAACGGAATCAATCGTATTGATGATTTTATAAAGGCATGTACACTGCGTGGATGGATTGTTAATCGAATAGATATAAAGAATCAATTGGACATTTATGCATCCAGCCAGGAAGAAATACGATTTGAATAATTTTCGAAAAATAATGCTTAAATGATTTGATTGAAATAGGCAGAAAAGGGATAGTTGATTTTGTGACTTACTTGTTTGAAGAGTTATTATACGGAAATCATCATGCAAATAAAAGAAATTTTACGAAAAATTTGGAGTTCGAGATGGGGATATCTTTTTGCAATATAATATGAGACAAGTTGCAAAAGGATAGCTGTTTTTACAGAGAAGGAGTTTTTGTTATGTTTTTTTCGGAGTATTTTGAAATAGATGCTGCATTGCTTGAAACATATGGAGCAGTCAATATTTCTTTAGTTTGTGATATACCATTATTTGTAGATCCAATGCTAATATTTAACAGCGAAAAAGAAGAATACAAAAGTTTACACGCGCAAATCATCAGGTATTTTCATTTTTGATATACCAAAGCACAAGAAGGACTTTCTGATAAAGAGTTAAAAGCATGGTTTAAATTTAATGAAGTGCCTAATAATTGGTTGGGATATTCATTGACTGGTAATAAAGGTGCTGCTTTAGGTAAACAATATGCAAGATTCCTTTATAGACATATTAGATTTGCAGTTAATAGCAATAATATTTCAAAATCCAGGCATATTGAAAAAATCATGTTATTGTATGATGGTAGTGGGAAAGATAAAATTAGTGATTTGACGGTAAATCTAATAAAGGGTTTTTTATGTAGTTATACAGAGAAATTTGCAAAGCAATATATTGAACCAAAATATATCAAAAAAATGGTCGTTGAAAAAGCAGAGTTTAACTATGGAACGGAAAGCTTCGTAAGTAGAGAATATGAATTGCCATACATCGTAAATGAAAATGGAAAATGTGAGTATGTTCTCCTGACTCCAAAGGACATGCTTCGTGAGGACGAACCAGCCATTAATCGTAAAGATTTTTTTGATAGTTATGACGATGTTAGAAAAGTTATAGATAATGAATCTCTTAGAGCTTATGTAAATAATTATATTGGAAAGGCAGTTTTTGATTATGAGAATAAACAGAAACAGAATAAGAAAGCCATTCTTGAAAGTAGCATTAGGAAAATTGAAAAACAGGCATTTAAGGAGTTGGTGAGGGAATATCCGATATTATACGATTATTATATTAAATATGTAGAAAATAATTCTGAGCAGGTGTGTATAGATGCCAGGGAAGAATGTAATGAAGAATTAATGAAGTTTTATGAGAATTCAAAAACTTTGATATCTATGTTTCATAAACTAGGATATATTTCTAATGAAAAGCTTGAAGCAAGAGAAGAAGCTAAATGTAGACTTAAGTTTTTTAAGCATATAATTGAGGATTGCGATGGGTATCGTGCCTTGTATTATAATGGGAAACAAATAGCAAAAGAAACAGATTTACAACGATTATTTAAGCTTGTGTGGTACGGTACATCCTATAAAGTAGATGCAGAACCCAATAATGGTAGAGGGGAAGCTGATTTTATTGTTTCTAAAGGGAGTAGGAATCAAAATATTATAGAATTCAAATTGGCTAGCAATAGTAAACTCGAACATGTATTTACACAAGTAAAAATCTATGAGGCGGCAAATTGCTCTGAGGGAAGTTTAATTGCAATTTTCTGTTTTTCAGAAGAAGAAATGTCAGATTCGATAAAAATGATTAACGATAAAGGTTACGGAACATCAATTGGAGAATCCATTTTTCTGATTGACTGTAGAAACGACAATAAAAAATCTGCTTCTATTGCATAGAGTAGTTTGTTGTTATAATGATTACCAATGAAAAGATGACAAGCATCATCGAGTAGAATGTCTTGATGTATATGATTCTCAAATATGATGAATAGCCACGAGAAAGGATAAAACATCAATATGTTTGACTTTGGAAATGCAAATGATGGACAACGGAAAGCAATAACTACCGCAGAAGGCCCCGTCCTTATTACTGCGGGACCTGGAACTGGTAAGACATATACACTTGTTCAACGAGCGATTTACCTTATAGAGGAATGCGGCGTAAAGCCAGAAAGCATTTTCATTGCCACTTTCACGGAGAAGGCGGCGAAGGAGCTCATTACGAGAATCACGAATGAACTGTCAGATCGAGACATCGTGGCGAACATCAATGAGATGTATATCGGCACATTTCATTCGCTCTGCCTTCGCATCCTAAAGGAGCATCTTGAATTCACAAGGCTTCGCAGGAACTACCGTCTTCTGGACGCCTTCGACCAGCAGTATATGGTATTCCAAAATATTCACCGTTTCCAAAATATACCGAAGGTGGGTATTGCTCTCCCGAACGGTAGTGCATGGAAACAATCGGAGTCCGTCTGCAACTATGTGAACAACCTATCCGAAGAATTGGTGTCGCCAGAAGAACTGATGTCTGATTCTGACCTATCGATTGCCGCTCTCGGACGGATGCTGAAAGAATATCGTGAAATCCTTATCGAAGGAAATTTGATGGACTTCTCGTCTATCCAGATCGAAGCTTATCATCTTCTCCAGAATAATGCCAAGATTTTGAAGGAATTGCGCTCCAAGATTACGTACATCATGGTGGATGAGTACCAGGACACGAACTTCATCCAAGAGCAACTTGTATTCCTTCTCGCTGGAGAGCGTAAGAACATCTGCGTAGTCGGAGACGATGACCAGGGCTTGTACCGGTTCAGAGGTGCTACCATCCGTAACATCCTGGAGTTTCCGCAGAAGTTTGCAGACGGCGAATGCCGCGTCATCCCGCTCGTCATCAACTATCGCTCCAACAGCGACATCGTTGATTTCTACAATGAATGGATGGCTACCACAAGCGGTGCGAAGTTCAAATTCCGCTGGGACAACTTCCGCTACGACAAGAAGATCGAACCTCACGAGAAAACTACCCTCCACAGTCCCACTGTCGTAAAACTTACCGGCGTGGACGATACGGACGAGTGGCACGATAAGATACTTCGATTTATCAACGACCTGAAAATCTCTGGCAAACTTACAGACTATAATCAGATTGCGTTTCTCTTCAATTCCGTGAAGCATCCGCGAGTGACGGAACTTGCACGCTTCCTTGAGGAGAACCACATAAATGTATATTCGCCACGTTCGGATATGTTCTTTCAGCGTGACGAGATAAGACTTGCCCTCGGTTGCCTCATGCTGATGTTCCCACGCTATATCCAGGGCTTGGAGAACGGTGATTATACCTTCCTTCAGCCGGAGCATCTGACATACTACCGCAACTGCATCGTGACGGCGAACGAGTACCTCACGCAGCCGGAGAATTCTGAACTGCTTAAGTGGATAAGACGCAGAGGCAAAGATCATGTCGGACTGAAAGGCGCAACAGACTACGCTTACTGCGGTTTGATGTATCAGCTATTTGAATTTCAACCATTCGCGGGGATACTCGACACGGAGATGAATGTCGGTGTTGTTGACATCCGACCTGCAAGGAACATAGCAAAGCTGACTCAGATCATAGGTAAGTTTGAGTACCTCCACAGAGTGGACGTCTTGGATGCCGGAGAATACCGAGGCAAACGCCGAATCGATCAGAATACCGAGATGCTCTTTAATCTGTATCTCCGTCTGCTCTTTGATGGCGGCATTACGGAGTACGAGGACGATTCGGAATATGCGCCGAGCGGTTGCGTTTCCTTCCTCACCATTCACCAGTCCAAGGGGATGGAGTTTCCGATTGTTCTCGTGGATTCCTTGGCGAACGTACCACAGAAGAACACGAACGACCTCATGATGCAGATTGAGGATCGTTACTTCAAGCGTCCGGCGTTCGAACCGTATGATGTCACGAAGTATTTTGACTTCTGGCGTCTCTATTACACGGCTTTCTCCCGTGCACAGGATTTGCTGATTCTGACCTGCTGCGAGGACAAAAGAACGCCGAGCAACTACTTCAAAGATATCTATGGGGAACTGCAATCTGTGGATAGCCCTGAATTTGATATAAGGGAGTTTGATTTCAAACCGATAAAGGACATGAACATCAAGAATACCTACTCGTTCACATCACATATCACGGTTTACGAAACCTGCGCCCTGCAGTACAAGTTCTATAAGGAACTGGAATTCATGCCCGTTCGTGCGAACGCTATGTTGTTCGGTACGCTCGTTCATGAAACAATAGAGGATATTCACCGCGCTGCAATTCGGCATGAGGAACAGACAATCACCGAGGAGAATGTCAGCCGCTGGTTTGATTCAAACTATGTTTCTCTGACGAAGACCGAGCATACTTACCTCGCCGGTCCCCAGCGTGAGGCCGCTTTGAAGCAGGTGCTTCGCTATGTGGAGCGGCAGCACGGTGACTGGTCACAGATACAACAGGCAGAGGTCGATGTTTCCCTGGTAAAGCCGGACTATATCATCGAAGGTAAGATTGACCTAATTCGCGGCGAGGGAGACACAGTTGAGATTGTGGACTTCAAAGCCGAGCGAAAGCCTGACATGGAGAAGATGCGAGAAAGGCTTGAGAGATACAGGCGGCAGCTTCATATATACGCACATCTCGTAGAGGAGCGCACCGGGCAGAAGGTTAGCAAGATGCACCTCTACTATACCGGCGAGGATGACGGAGTGCCGACAATCTCATATCCGTACACGAAATCAGCTGTGGAAGGAACGATGGCGGTATTCGATGATACGGTCAAGAAAATAATGAAGAAGGATTTCCACCGCTGCGCCGAGGACCCAAAGGTCTGCAATGCGTGTGACTTTCGCTTCTACTGCAAGAATAAATGAGGAAGGGAGCGATGATATGGCTGAACACAGAGTCAGAAAAAATAACATCATATACATCATCCCCGATGACGAGCTATTCGCAAAATGGAGAAATGATGAGGCTTTTATCGATGATTACGGAAGGCTCATGAATCGAAAGCCCAACAGGGTTTTGAAGGAACTGAAGCACTATGTAGATAATACACCTATGGTTCAGCAGAGGACTTCGGCACCTCCCGCAGCTCCCGTCAGAAACAGTTCGCCGGTCAAGGAATACATCAAGGATAGCGTCCGGGAGACCGCGATGGAAGCTACTGAAATCATAGTCGACAGAGCTGTGGACGCTTTTTTCTACGAGGTGCTGCCGAATGTGTGGCATAAGCATATCGTGCCGTTCTACCACCGCGCGAAAGAGGCTCTGACCTCAAAGGAGCTAAAAGCGGATGCTGTCATTGCAAAATCGAAAGCGGGCACCGATATGGCAGTTAGGCAGTCGAAGACCGGCACAAAGATGACGCAGGAAGAGGCAGATGCCGAAAAACGAAAGGTTCTGTATCATTGGCTTGGAATGTTGAGCAGCCTTAAGAAACTGCACGATGCTGGGGAAATAGACATTGATTCGACTTTGGCGCAGCTGACAGACCAGGCAATGCTGAAACGTGTAAACGGCTTTCTGAGCGAGAATCCGAATTTGCTTGAAACGGATAAGTATATCGTGCTTCACGGTCTGCTTGGAAGGGATTTATATGAGGAACAGCAGCTCGTTCCTATCAGAGCTGACGAAATAACGCAAATAGCCTCGAAATACGGATATGACGCAAGAAACGATAAAATGGAGGATAACCACAATGGATGAGCAGCTTACTTTTGAATTTGAACAGAGACCAACAATCAAGGGCTTCCCTGAACTTCGTTGGACGGGCAAACGCCCCTACCGCTCCACGCAGTATTACCCTGCACAGCTGCGGGAATCTTATGGTGATGCCCAGGACGGATGGATAAATAAGATTTTCTGGGGAGACAATCTCCAGGTCATGAGCCATATGCTAAAAAATTACAGGGGTCAAGTTGACCTGATTTACATAGATCCTCCATTTGATAGTCGCGTCGAATACAAAAAGAAGGTCGAGGTAAAAGGTGTAGGGAAAACGGAGACAGATAATTCAACTTTTGAGGAAAAACAGTATGGAGATATTTGGACAAACGATGAATATCTACAGTTTATGTATGAGAGATTGATTCTCATGAGGGAATTACTTTCTGAAAATGGCTGTATTTATTTACACTGTGACTGGCACAAAGGCCATTACCTCAAGCTTCTAATGGACGAACTATTTGGTGCCGACAATTTCGTCAATGAAATTACATGGTATTATTACAATAAAATGGCTCCAAAATCAGCTTGTTTTCCAAGAACTACTGATAAAATTCTTCTTTATTCTAAAGGCCCAGGATATACCTTTAATACCCAGTATGAAAAAAGAGACGAACCTGTCAAGCAACTTGTTCGAAAGTTTGTTGATGGCAAAGCCATTAATGCACGTGATGAAAATGGTAATGTCATGTATAAAATGTCATACGAAAAGAGGATAGATGATGTTTGGAGGATATCAATGTTACAGCCTGCCGATAAGGTGGAACCGGTTGGATATCCAACACAAAAGCCAGAAAAGTTGATAGAGAGAATGATTCTTGCATCTTCAAACCCCGGTGATCTTGTTTTCGACTGTTTCATGGGCAGCGGAACTACCCAGGCTGTTGCCATGAAACTTGGTAGACGCTTTATTGGGGCAGACATCAACCTTGGTGCTATTCAGACAACTACCAAGCGTCTGCTTTCGATTGCGGCTGAACTGAAATCCTCTCACAGGCCTGTAACCTATGAGATGATTCAGCCCCAGCTTTCGATGGTTGCGGAAGAGTCGGCATATTTTGCGGTGGCAAATGTAGAAAGCGGCACAGAATTGAGTGCTGAAGATTGTAGCAAGGGGAACGATTTTTTTAAGACAAAGGGAATGGATACCACCGCTCTGGAAAAGGATGTAAAATACACTGGCTTTGAAATTTATAATGTGAACAACTACGATTTCTTCCGCAATCCCGTGGAAGCCCGCGAACTACTGATTTCCGCTCTGGAAATACAGCCTTTCCCACAGAGTGATGTCTGGGATGGTGAGCTTGACGGCAGAATGGTAAAAATCATGCCCGTTAACCGCATTGCTACCAAGGCTGACTTAAAAGAGCTTCTTGCGAACCTTCCGTATAGGACATACGAAAAGCGAAAGGAAGATAATCCGAACCAACCTGTGGAGCGTATCACCATCGTCTGCATGGGACACGAGCCGGACCTCAAGGGAGCATTGGAACAGGAACTAATTGAGTACAAGGTGGATATCCAGATTATGGATATTCTTCGTGATATGGCAGATCTTCAGCTGAAGCGTGATTCCGAGGCAGAAATTGTCCGTGAAGGTGGTAAACTGGTCATCCGTGCTTTCTATCCGATGAACCTAATGCAGAAGCTCTCACTACAGAAGGAATACGTGGAGGACTGGCGTCAGCTTGTCGATTCCATCATGATTGATTGGAACTACGATGGCGTAGTCATGCAGCCGACCGTGACGGATGTTCCCGGCAAGAACGAGATGGTCAAGGGTATCTACGATATCCCGGAAGGATGTGGCACTATTAAAGTTAAAATTACTGACCTGCTTTCAGAGTCATTAGAAGTAGAGGTGCATTAAATGGCAGTAGAATTTGATTCGCAATTTTCCTTTAACCAGCAGCTATGGTATTACTATAGCTCGAACCGTGGAAAGATTCGTTCCCGATATAATGACCTTACGAGGAAGTTTCTCGCTTATAATGATAGTGAGGAGAATCCCCATGCCTTTCTGCGAAAGCCGCAGTTCGAGGCTCTTGAAATGTATGTTTTCGTGAAGGAATTCATGAACAATAAGCAGGTCTATGAGATGTTCGATGATTGGCGTCACAAAAGAAATCATTTCTCTGATGCATCCTATTACGCTTTGGAGAAGAATGGTCAGATGCGGCTCTTTGATGCGCCTACTGAAAAGCAAACGGACACGCTTTTCAAGCAGATGAAGAAATACCGTGAGGATTATCCGAACTACATCTATGCCCTCACGATGGGACTTGGCAAGACCATTCTCATGGCTACCTGCATCTTCTATGAGTTCCTGCTTGCGAAGAAGTATCCGAGGGACAAGCGTTTCTGCCATAATGCCCTCGTGTTTGCGCCGGACAAGACCGTCCTTCAGTCGCTTCGTGAAATCATGACCTTTGATAAAACTAAGGTTGTCCCGCCGGAGTACGCCCGTGTGCTTGATTCAAATATCAAGTTCCACTTCCTTGACGAGACGGGAACGATTCTGCACACGATTGATGATTCAGACTTCAATATCATTATATCCAATACGCAGAAGATCATCGTAAAGAAAAAGCGCAAGGAAACATCTGCTGCGGAGACTCTTTTCAGCGGTTCCGGTTCTTTGCTCTCCGCAGTCTATGGTGCGGAAAGCAATGATGACGAGGATGATGCATGGGATGATACCACGCTGATGGATAACCAGCGTTTCAAGAAACTCTGCCGCCTTCCGCAGCTCGGCGTCTATGTCGATGAGGCGCATCACCTCTTCGGCGCAGACCTCGAAAAGCAGATAAGGTCAAGCGGAGCGAATAAGACGAGCCTCCGAGACACCATCAATCTGCTTGCGGCGCATACTTCCATCGTTGCTTGCTATAACTATACGGGTACACCGTATGTAAAGAATCAGCTTCTGCCGGAAGTGGTTTATGCCTACGGCTTGCGTGAATCTATCTGGAACGGCTTCTTGAAGGATGCCGATCCGCTCGGATTTGAAAATGTAAAGAGCGATGAGTTCCTCACCGATGTGGTTACCACCTTCTGGGAGAAATACGGTGGTCACACCTATGAAGGGCTGAATCCTAAACTCGCCATCTATGCGGCAGGCGTGGAGGAAGCGGCTACAGAAGTCAAACCTGCCCTTGAGAAGATACTTGCTAAACTTGGCATCCCGGCATCGAAGATTCTTTTGAATGTCGGCGATGCGAAATATACAAAAAACGATGACATCAGGGACTTCAATAACCTTGATGTTCCTAGCACGGAAGGTAACGAGAAGCAGTTCATTATCCTTGTTGAGAAAGGCAAGGAAGGATGGAATTGCCGGTCTCTATTTGCTGTGGCTCTTTTCCGCAGTCCGAAGTCAAAGATATTCGTTCTTCAGGCTACCATGCGCTGCCTCCGTGCAATTACGGATGAACGCCTGACGGCCACGGTGTTCCTCTCTAAAGAGAACTACGACACTCTGGACGATGAGCTCCATAAGAACTTCAACATGGAGATTAAGGACATCAAGAATCCGTCCAATGCTGACCGTCATAAATACCAGGTTCGTGTTCTGCCTCCGCCGAGGACTATTACCCTCAAGCGCGTATGGCATGAGTACACACTCCATGAGAAGGAATACTCCGAACCTGTGGACTTCAAGTTGGTAGATGCTGACCTCTCCAAATATGCCAGTATTATGTACGAGCGTGACAGCCTTGCCCGCGATACCACGGTCAAGGAGAAAAATATCGACTACCTCCAGGACAACATGAAGTACAGCGAATTCTCTCTTGTAGGAGAAGTGGCTCGTTATCTGAATATTTCCTGCATACTCGCCGCGAGAATCCTCCGCGAATCTGTGGATGGAATCGACACAGTTCTTGAGGCGGTCAATCGCTATAACGCTGTTCTGGATGACTACATCATCCCGACTGTGTTCCATGCACTCTTTGACATAACTTCGGAACTGAAGACAGAAGACAAGGAACTTGTTCTGCTGCGTGAGCCGAAAGATGCCGGATACTATGAATTCTCAGCTAAGGATGACCTCGTTATCACTGACCGCTATCCGGGCTTTACGCCAGAGCAGATTAAGAAGAGCTTCCACGCTGACACGTACTGTTTCGACTCTATTCCAGAAAAGGAATGCTTCATGCAGTATATCACGAGCGGTAAGGTTGCCGAAGTATACTTCACTGGTATGTTTACATCCAACCAGGGTGATCTCTCTGTACACTACTACGATCCAGAAACTGGCAGGATTCGTCAGTATTATCCGGACTTCCTCGCTAAGATGGCAGATGGCTCTTATCAGCTGATTGAGGTCAAGGGTGATAATAAGATAGATGATGCTGTGGTTAAAGCAAAACAGGCTGCAGCCGAGGAGATGGCAGTGGCAAGCGGTGTGAAGTATCTTATGTACGCTGGAAGCCGCGTTGTAAGCACGCATATCCTTGATGATGATCCTATGGTGGCACAGCAAGCTATTTTGTCATTTAAACTCGAAACATAAAACTTGGAAATCTTCTAAAGAAAGCATTATTTATCACCATAAATATTTGAGTTCCTTCATGTTTTAGTTTCGATAAAGCTTTCGGGAAAAAGAGGCAGGCATTGCAAAGCTTTCTTGTGTTTTAGATTGAGTCAAGAAAAGAGTTTTTAGTCAAGGACGTCATTATTTTGTTAAGGATTCAGTCAAAGAAGAAGCTGAAAAAATTAACGAGGATCCTTAAAGGGCTGTAATTCTGGTGTTATTTGTTGACCAATTCATGCATCCCATTTTTTGATTTAGTTAACTAAGGTACAATATGATATATTGCTAGAATGATATATGGAACATAGGCCATTCTTTGTGTATCCCCTAGAAATAGTGAATTGGGTAAGAAAAAGAACCTGTATCAGTATAATGAGGTAGATATAAAATGCTAAATGAATTGAAAGAAGGAATCAAAATACTAAGGGATTATTCACAGGTACCAGGCATATTTTACAGACCATTATCAGTCGCAGAAGTGATGGATATTCGTGCTAAGATTGTGAAGTTGGATGAGTATGAAGAAGACTATCCATTATATGTAAATAAGTACAAAGAAGTAATCAAAGCTTTAATATATGTAGATTCAGCAGGACGGGCATATTTTAATCCTATAGCGGTTGGTCAATTGATTAGTCTATTAGATTTGATCGTTGAAGAGGAGCATGAGCCGATTTGTTGGCAGTGTGTACATCCGATGATAAAAGAAGCTTCAATGCGTTTATACTTAGATGAGCATTATGCTAATGCTGCAGAAGATGCGTTCATTGAGGTTAATGAAAGGGTAAAGAAAATTTACCAGAAGATTGTTCCGAGCGGACAGGAGCTGGATGGTGTTACTCTAATGAATCAGATGTTTACGCAGAAGAATCCAGTTATCGTGTTGGGTGACACGAGTACAGAAACAGGTAGAAATATTCAACAAGGATATCAATTTCTGTTTGCTGGAGCGATGTCTGCATTCAGAAATCCCAAAGCACATAGTAATACGGTAGTATTGGATGCTAGGGAAGCAATGAGGCGTATCATGTTTGCTAGTTCGCTTATGTATAAACTTGATGAGGTAGAATAGGTATCGAGTTTTCGATTAATATGAATATATTTCATAGCTTTCACAAATAATCTAGTCAATTAGTGATGCTTGTGATAAGACAGGGGTGCTTGTCGCTCTTTATGGAATTGTTAAAGGAGCTAATGAAAGCGTAAATATGATATAAGCCATCATTCACATGGGGGATGATTGAAATCCAAAAACGGGAAGCGAGACTATCAGGAGGGATAGAGTCCAATGAAGGATAAAACAACAAAACAAATAACTGATATCCAGAAAGATCCCTTCGAGGAGTATATAAAACTGGGTGAACCGGATAAGGCAGACAAGGCTTATGCATGGCAGACTGCGGTGGGCCTGCAGGATGTTGATAAGCTGCGGCCGTCAGAATATCTGCTGAATACGGCAAAAGAGAATATTGACGGCAAGATCAGCATGGATGAGGTCAGGAAAAGGATCGACAGTTATTATGAAGAGTCGACTCATCATGTTCCGGAAGGAACGGAAGAGGCGGATAAGGTTTCAGTGCATATTGCGGAGATTCTGTCTGACAGGGCTTTTGTATTCTCTCCAACGCAATATATATCCATCCATCGGAGACTGTTTTAGGGGGTATTCTCTCATGCCGGTTAGATCAGAGATTATAACATTCGAAAGGACGAATGGGTGCTGGATGGCGAATCGGTGACATACGGTGGAGCGCTTGAACTTCGGGAGACTCTTGACTATGACTTTAAGACCGAGCAGGAGTTTTCTTATGCGAATCTGACGATGAGTGAGATTGTCAGTCATCTGGCGCGTTTTGTATCAGACTTATGGCAGATTCATGTCTTCTGTGAAGGTAACACAAGGACTACGGCGGTGTTCTTCATAAAATATCTGAGGTCAATGGGCTTTCATGTGACGAACGACGTATTTGCCAAGTATGCATGGTACTTTAGAAATTCACTTGTAAGGGCAAATTACAGGAACGTGAAGAATGGCATTTATGAGGATATGTCTTTTTTGGAAGCATTTCTTCGTAACCTTCTGATGGGTGAACAGAATGAGCTAAAAAACCGGTATATGCATATTCGATGGGACGAAACGACACATTCAAACGAAAAACAGCACATTCAACAGCACATTGCGGATGAAAACCGTATTTTGAAGGTGTTAGAAAACAAAGCGGTTTCTTCAAAAATGAAGAGTAATATTTTGAAGCTTCATGAAGACTTTGGAATTGAAAAGATATTCGGTAGAACAGATGTTGTCAAGGTGTTGGGAATTACGGAAAGACCAGCTTCCACATTGCTTGGAAAGATGTATTCTCTTGAACTGACGGAGAAGATTACTGGTGCTGGAAAAGGGAAATATCGGTTTATTGTATGATTTGAACGAATCGATTTGTCACCAGTGACGATAGAATATGTGAATGCGAAAACGGCCCAGATAGTGGACCAGAAAATGGACCAGAGAATGGGCTAGAAAATGTCACAGAAAATGTCACAAAGGATGTCACGAAGAAAACGCGAGAAATTAGATTTACGAAGTTTTACCTGTAAAAAGAAAGTGACACTAGTGGAGAACGAATATTGTTCCAGTTGGAATTGTATAAAAAAATGAGTCAATTCAGTTAATCCTATCTACTACACGAAAAAAGTATATCACGAAGAAATGACACTTTTGCGCAAAACCGAGAAAATAATGTCACAAATTTTTGCCCCTTTTTGAGCTGAATCTTTTGGGTGGACATTTTATTTTTCAGAATCAGGATGTTATTCAGCCGATTTTCTAAGAATCGGAATAAAATTTTATCACAAAGTGGGAAAGCGAAAATGTGCAGGCAAATGTATTGCTAAGAGACAGTTCAGACAATTGTGATAAGTGAAAAACTATGTCTCAAATGAAGTCAAAAACTCAACGCTGTCCATCCTGCTGACCAGAAAAGCCAGTGCCGTAATCTCCTTTCTTTTCTGGTATTCTGCGGCCGCCTTCTACTTCAAGTCCGGCTGCCAGCACTATAGCTATTTACTTAAAAGCCTGAGAATTCGCGGTTCTTGGGCTTTTTCCTTTTAAATTCTATCACGTTATTTGGTATGATTTTGGTATTCTCGGTACAGAAAGTCTTCCGAAACTTCTCCAGAGTGGCGTTTTTATGGGGATTGGTATAGTGCTTTACGTTAGTTTCGGGAGAATGCCCCAACAGTAACGCCCTTTCGGAAGGAGTAAAACCTTCTTCGAGCCGATTGTTGACGGTACGCCGAAACGTATAGCTCGTCTTAGCAAGTCCTACTTTATCAAAGACATTGTGGAGATATGGATCTCGTTGGATTTCGTCCGTAGGATCTAAGAATGACGGCTGGTGGAGATTGAGTTCTCTGCTAGCCGTTCTTTTTTTTGTTCCGAAAAAATAGTATGGGTGGTATAATAAACATGACATACAGTTGTCATGTTGTGTTTGTTATGATATGAACGGAGCGTGAGAGATTATGAAGATAGACAGGTTGATCGGGATATTGTCAATCTTACTGCAGGAAGAAAAGACAACGGCTCCTGAACTGGCGGAAAGGTTTGAAGTATCCCGCAGGACGATAAACCGGGATATTGAGGATCTCTGTAAAGCGGGAATTCCTATAAGGACTGTTCAGGGTACCGGCGGCGGCATCAGCATTATGGATGGATATCGTATGGACAGGATGATTCTGACATCAAAGGATATGCAGATGATACTTGCCGGACTTCGCAGTCTGGACAGTGTAAGTGGAAGCAGCTACTATGGCCAGCTGATGGAGAAGATCCAGACCGGATCATCAGAGTTTATCAGTGGCAGGGACTCTATGCTGATCGATCTATCCTCATGGTATAAAGGATCTCTTGCTCCAAAGATTGAGGTCATCCAGAGAGCAATAGAGAACAGGCATCTTATACGGTTTGATTATTATGCACCATCCGGAGATAGCAATCGAAGGATAGAACCATATTATTTGGTTTTTCAATGGTCAAGCTGGTATGTATGGGGCTGGTGTTTAGAGCGCAAAGATTACAGGCTGTTCAAGCTGAATCGTATGGATCGGGTTGCTGAAACTGATAAGGAATTTGCTTGTCGGAATGCACCTATGCCTGATCTGTCGAATGAGAAGATCTTTCCGGGCGGTATAAAAGTAAAGGCTCTTTTTACACCGGATATGAAGTGGCGGCTGGTTGAAGAATTCGGACCGCATTGTTTTTCTGAAACCGATGATGGGAGGCTGCTCTTTACGGCAGATTATACAGATATGGAGAACCTTGTGACATGGCTCATGACCTTTGGGGCAAAGACCGAGGTGCTAGAGCCGGCAGAAGCGCGGGATATTATCCGCAGGAATGCTGAAGAAACATTAAAAATCTATGGAGGATTAACAGAATGAGATTAGATGGCTTTGGGCTGCTTGTTGAGGATATGGGAAAGATGATCCGTTTTTACAGAGATGTGCTTGGATTCGAAATTAAGGAAGAAGAGAACACGTCTAATGTTTACCTTGTGAAGGACGGAACATTATTTCTGCTTTATGGCAGGAAAGATTTTGAGAAGATGACAAACCGGAGATATGAGTATATCAAGGGGCTGAACGGTCATTTTGAAATTGCGCTGTATGTGGATACATTCGAAGAGGTGGATGAGGCATACAGGAAGGCCGTTGAAAATGGTGCGACATCTGTGCTTGAACCGGAGCTTGAGCCCTGGGGACAGAGAACCTGCTATATTGCTGATCCTGAAGGAAACCTGATTGAGATCGGTTCCTGGAATAAGCTTTATGAAGAGAAAGATCTGACGGAGGGGTAAGTGGATGGCTTTTGATTATAAAAAGGAATACAAAGAATTCTATATGCCGAAGGGAACGCCTTCCATCGTCACCGTTCCGAAGATGAATTATGTTGCAGTTAGGGGCAGCGGCAATCCTAATGATGAAGACGGAGAATACAAACTGGCCATAGGTCTTTTGTATGGGATCGTTTTTACGATCAAGATGAGTAAGAAGGGCAATCATCAGATCGATGGATACTTTGATTATGTTGTGCCGCCGCTGGAAGGCTTCTGGTGGCAGGACGGTGTGGTCGGAGTAGATTATGCCAATAAGGATTCTTTTCGGTGGATCTCCGTCATCCGCCTGCCTGACTTTGTAACGAAAGAAGATTTTGACTGGGCTGTCAGAGAAGCAACGGCAAAGAAGAAGCAGGATTTCTCAAAGGTCGAATTCTTTACCTATGATGAAGGCATGTGTGTTCAGTGCATGCATATCGGAGCATATGACGATGAGCCTGCTACAGTAGAGGCAATGCACAGGTTTATGGAAGAGCAGGGATATGTTCTTGATATTACGGATCAGAGAATGCACCACGAGATTTATTTGAGCGATGCCAGAAAAGTAGCTCCGGAGAAGTTAAAGACTGTGGTCAGGCATCCGATTAAAATGAAGGGAATCAGATAATATGCATTTTGTTAATGCAAAAGGAATACTGACTGGTAGTGGTGGTCATTATGGAATGAATATCTATCGGGGATGTAGTCATGGGATGATGACTTGTGCCAGGTACTGGAACCGAATGTCTGCAATACAAAACGGCGGATTGAAGTGCTGGAAGAAATGCAGCAAAGGGGAATTTCTACTGTGGTTTGGTTGACTCCGATTCTGCCGTTCATCAATGATACGGAAGAAAATATAACATCTATCCTGAATGAATGCGTTCGGGTCGGTGTAAAAGGAATCGTAGATTTTGGCATGGGACTGACGCTTAGAGAGGGCGACCGGGAATACTATTATGAAGCACTTGATAAGCATTTTCCGGGGATGAAGGAACGCTATATCAAACGGTATGGAAATGCGTATGAACTACCAAGTCCCAAAGCCAGGGAACTGACTGAGATATTTCAAAGGATCTGTATGGAAAACGGGATTCTCTCAAGTCCGGAGGATTGTTTCCGGTTTATGAGTGAATTGCCGGAGAAATATCCGCAGATGAGTATATTTGACCTATAAAGAGGGAGGCTGTACATATGGAGTACATCAGAGTTACAAACGATAATCTGGAAAAGGAGCACATCTGTTGTGCCATTTCCAATAATAAGGATGTGCAGGTTTCTTCTAAGAAGGCCTGGCTTGCTGACAGATTTGATGATGGGCTTGTTTTTCTTAAGAGTGTGGAGCGGGGAAAGTGCTTCATTGAGTATATTCCGGCAGAAAATGCATGGGTTCCAATTAAGGCGGATGGATATATGTATATTGACTGTCTGTGGGTGTCTGGTTCCTTCAAGGGGCATGGGTACTCAACGGAATTATTGGATGCCTGCATCGAAGATAGTAAAGAAAAGGGAAAGAAAGGGCTGTGTATACTGGCGGCAGCTAAGAAGAAACCATTCCTTGCTGATCCCAAATTCCTGAAATATAAAGGTTTTACTGTGTGTGATGAGGCAGATAACGGAATCCAGTTGTGGTATTTGCCCTTTGAGAAGGAAGCGGAAAAGCCGGGGTTCAGGGAATGCGCAAAGCATCCTCACATAGAAGAAAAAGGATATGTGCTGTACTACACCAGCCAGTGTCCGTTCAATGCGAAGTATGTTCCGGTTTTAGAGCAGACAGCGAAAGAGAATGATATACAATTTCATGCGGTTCATATTGAAAGCAGAGAGGAAGCACAGAACGCTCCGACTCCGATCACAAACTATGCGATGTTTTATGATGGAGAATATATTACGAATGAGCAGATGAACGATAAAAAGTTTCTGAAGCTCGTGAATGGATAGGAGGGGAAGTATGGCATCAACAAAAGAGTATCTGGACTTTGTTCTGGAGCAATTATCAGAATTGGATGAAGTAAGCTCAAGGGCGATGATGGGAGAATACATCCTATATTATCGCGGAAAGGTATTTGGCGGAATATACGATGACAGGCTTCTTGTAAAGCCGGTTCCGGTAGCAGTCAAACTGATGCCGGATGCAGAGAGGGAACTGCCATATGAAGGGGCGAAAGAGATGATCCTAGTGGATGATGTTGATAATCGAGAGTTCCTATGTGAGCTGATTCAGAGTATGTGGGAAGAATTGCCGGAGAAGAAAAAGAAGAAATAAGATTGATTACTCAAAGATTGCAGATAATCAAGAGAGAAAAAATAATAGCATAAGACATGCAAGTAACAAGTATGACCGGTGGAGATTAAGTTCTCTGCCGGTCTTTTTTTGTGCCTTGAAATTAATACCGAATCCTGTTGTGCATATCATGCCGCTTATCTCCATTCCCCAGTAGGAGGTGGATGTCCTATGACTATAGAAGAAATGAAAGCGGTTGATGTAAGGACGGTAGATCCCGAAACGCTGGTGGATGTTACACAGATTGTTATCCCGGAGAGGATAAGAGAAAAAAATCTAATACATCTGAGATCGCAATAATAATGAGAGTGAAAAGGTATGCAAATAGGTATTCTAAGGAATGTCGGTTCCTCAAACCTCCTTATTTTATTGTTTTTTTAAGCAAGTTTTTCTTTCAAGTCCGGCTGCCAGCATGTAACATATTTTTGTGAGAAGCCTTGAAATTGATGAGATTTCAAGGCTTTTTTGTTGATTAAATTTGAAATCTATGCCCCCAAAGCTTTGATGCTGCCGTCACGGTGGCAGAAGAGTTAATTTTGAAATAGGATGTTAAGATTTCTAGGATAAAAGTCAATTGGAGTCATGTCAAGTTCTTTTTGTAATGTTCGCACAATGCTAAACAATGTCTTTGTAATGTTTAACAATGTTCTTGTAATGTTCCGTAATGTTTGGTATGACAGCATTAAGATGAGAAGATTGCTGCTGGACTGTCCATAATGGATAAGGATGCGGAGATCCAGAGGGATAAGAAGGGTTTTTTTGCCCAAATAGCCTTGAAGCAGGTGTTACCTAATTCTTAGGAGCTCTTAGTCATTTTTCTTGTAGGTGTATTTTCACAGTGGTCTTTTATAGTACTATCTTATTTTTCAGTTTACATTAAGAGAATTTTATGAAATGATTTGACAAAAGCTGTTTACAAAACACAAAAATATGGTAAAATATAAACAGAAGGGAGATGGTGTTATGTTTGGGAAAAATTTGAAATATTATCGACTGAAGAATAATATGTCAATGAAGGAACTTGCTGATTCCGTGCATATTTCAGCAATGGCGATAAGCTATTATGAAAAAGAAGAACGCAAGCCAGACATGAAAACCATTAAAGCGCTTGCTGACGTATTGAAGATTCGAGTGACGGATTTTCTTGCATATAGAGATGAATCACTTTCTTTTAGTCATGAAGAGTTTAGAAAAAGCACGAAATTAAACATGAAGCAACAAGAGTACGTTCGAGAATCCGTTGAAGAATACTTTAGCAGATTTTATCAGATTGTCCGTATTCTTGGTGGTGAAGTACTTCCCAAAATTAAGAGGATTCATGCAATTGAATTTTCGGGTTCCATAGATGAAAATGCATTGCGATTAAGAAAAGAATTAGGATTATCCCAAGAAGGACCTATTGGAAATATATCAGAGATTCTTGAAAACAGAGGTATTTTATTGTATTTTTGCGATATTGACAATGATGATTTTTCAGGAATGAATGGAAGGGTAAATGACAGGCCTTATATCATTGTTAACAAAAACATGACGGCGGAAAGAATTCGTTCAACTATGATCCATGAGTTAGCGCATTTCATGTTTCAATGGCCGGATGACATGGATGAAAAAGAAATCGAAAAAGCAGCAAATGCAATAAGTGGCGCCTTTTTGTTTCCGACGGGCGACATGGAGCGCGAGCTCGGAATTAGGAGGCGCGCCATAACGAACGACATGATAGGAATATGTAAAGAATATGGTATTTCTATGTATATGTTAGTTATGCGGGCGAACAAGGATGGGATAATTAATGACAATGTGGCCAGGAACTTTTATATTAAGGCAAATAAGGCCGGATGGAAAAAGCATGAACCGTCAAGGATCGATGAGGAAAAATCAACGCTGTTTCATCAATTAGTTTACCGCGCCGTGACGGAGGATGAAATATCGTTACAGAAAGGGGCAGAATTATTAAAGGAACCCTATGATGAGGTGAACAGGATCTGCTCTGCCATGGAGGTGGGGTAGATGAAGTTTATTAGCAGTGACACAAATGTCTGGTTGGATTTTTCGGTAATTGATAAACTGGCTTGGCCTTTTCTGTTGCCTTATCAATATATTATGAACAAGGATGCCGTAGAGAATGAATTATTATCACCCGTAGGCCTAAAGAAGAGTCTTCTTGGTTTGGGTTTACAACCAGTTGAACTAACGGAAGAAGAATTTTATTTAACGGAAAGCTTTGGCGAAAAATATTCGAGACTTTCGTTGTATGATTGCGTGGCCTTGGCTATTGCGAAAAATAGAAAAATAAAGTTGATGACGGGTGATGGCGCTCTACGAATAGCGGCTCAAAAAGAGGGTGTGTCTTTTATCGGGACGATAGGAATATTAGACGAATTGTATAACGGTGGATATATAAAAAAGGATGACTATGTCAACGGATTGGAGCTGTTAAAAAATAATAATGGGAAAAAAGTCCGATTGCCAGATGAAGAGTTGCAAAGGAGAATTGAGCACCCATAAACACTATATATTGTGCATGATATTACAATACATACAATATATAGTTGACAATCGAAGGAAATGATGTAATAATGAAATCGCAAAATGGAATATGTTTGGTTATATAGAGATTACTCTATATAAGAAAAAGCCAGAGCATAACTCTGACTTCTCCCTTGCCAAAGAAGATCTTTGGACTTATTTGTCTCGCAAACACATAATAACAAAGATAAACTTCTTTTGCAAGGAGATTTTGCAAAGGGAGGTGATGCGTTATGCCAGTACATCATGGTGGAAAAGTTGGCGCTGTAGCAAAAAAACTAGCCAGTAAGTCAACAGGAAAGCAAACCAAAAGCAATGCTGGAAAGACACTTGTTAATCATAAGACGAAATACCATTAGCATGATTAACAAAGCGTAGACCTGAGCAAGTCGTAAAAAGGCTCTATTTTTAGTAATTTCAATGAAAAGAAAGCATTCAAAGAATAGAAAGGCAGAATGATATGACTGATTTTACAACGATTACTGCTTGCGGTGAATGCTGCGTAGGTTGTTCCAAAAAGATTGAGGGTTCGTGCCCTGGTTGTATTGAGGCTGATGGACGGGTTCCGGAATGGGCTGAGTCAGGCAGGTGCAAAGTACATGCATGTGCAAGGGAACATGGCGTACAATTCTGTGGGTTTTGCAAGGAGTTTCCATGCGAGAAGCTTCCGGCAATCATTTCATGGAATGCTAATGTCATAGATCACTTGACGGCGTTAAGGGATGAATACATACAGAGATAAACAGGCCAATGGCAAGAAGGAGGTATTTACCATGCTGCTTGAAGAATTTGACAGAGAAACCAATGCCATAATCAATCCGGACATGTGTGCGGAGAGAATAGAGGATTTTCCGGAAGTAACCATATCCTGTTTTTCATGGATGCTGTTTGACAGTGTGCTTGCGGCGTTTGAGGCTCGAAAAATAGCGGAGATCCATTCTGCCACGGGTCTCAATCCGGTATATGAAGTCGAGTATAAAGGGAAGCGCTTTGCGCTGTTCCATTCATTGGTGGGCGAACCGATATGCGTTGCACAGTATGAAGAGCTGATGGCAATGGGAAGTAAGCGTCTCATATTGCTCGGTAACTGCGGGGTCCTGAATAAAAGCATTGAGGATTGTGGCATTATCATACCAACCTCCGCGTTAAGAGATGAGGGGACAAGCTTTCATTATGCCAAGCCAAGCGACGTGATAGAAGTAAATAAAAAGTATAGAGACATTTTCAAGAAGGTTTTGGAAGATTGCGGCTATCCTTACGTTGAGGGCATGACGTGGACAACGGATGCCTGCTATCGTGAAACAAGGGAAAAAGTAAATCGCAGAAGAGAGCAGGGAGCCATCTGTGTTGAAATGGAATGTGCCGGCATGCAGGCGCTGTGTGATTTCAGAGGAACGGACTTCTTCCAGTTTTTCTATGCCGGAGACAATCTTGATCATTCCTCATGGGATCCAAGGAGTCTATCGAATGGTTCGCGCTTGGATGATAAGACGAAAATCATGTTTTTGGCGTTCGAACTGGGTTTGAGAATATAACCAACAATATGTATTATATTGGTCCCCGGGGATGGGAATGATGGGCCTAATAAATGAGCCACTAACCCCGTCCCCTGGTACCAAAGCCAAAAAAACGGAGGGAGCGACATGATGGGTCAAGAGTCTGGAGACGCGAAGATAAACATTCATGTTGAAGTGAAAGGCATCGTCTTTGATACTGTTAGGTGCTCGGCCTATATCGACACGAGCCGGTTGGGTTCCATTACTCTGGCTTCAAACTTTATGTATACAAAAGGGTCTACGATTCATTGGTATGATGAAGCCAGCCACGGGATGTGCACACATCCTTGCACAAAAAGCGAGATCAGAGCTTTATATGACATTCTTAAGGACATAGACGCATGTAACTGGATTCGCCTCGGAAGCAATACCAAAATCACGCCGGAGATCAAAGGAAAAATCCTTAAAATGATATGGGAGTACGTTGAGTCGTGAATGGGACGCCGAGATTCAACCATCAAGCGAACCGGACTCGACGGAGGAGTTATTGTATTCAAACGCGGACTATTGCAAGCAAAAGGCGAGGAGCTGAGGAAACCCTACACCGAAACACACATGGAATCACGCGGTATGAAAAGGCACGGGTTTAACAAGAGCATGATTAACCGCGTGCCTTTATTATGTTCACGAATCATTTCATCTGGAAAGCGAGGATCTTATCCGTCAAATCCTTTGGCGCTTTTGCAAGCTTAAGCTTTGCCTCGAAATCAGAGGCAAAGCTTGTAAGCAATGCGTTCAGGCTTTCCTCTGCCGTAAAGGGCTGGAATGCCTTTACGGCGTTACACAGCGTGACTGCTTCTTCGGTCTTCTCGCGAAGCGTTTTCTCCGGATAGCAAAACCAAATTTGTTTGGAAAGCTTGTTCAGTACAAATTTGCTCAATTCAAAAATGTTTTTGTTTAGCAGATCCGCAAATTCGGGCGTGTCCTTGGCGAAGAGCTGCTCGCTTTTTTGACCGGAGGTCTGATACCAGTCGGGCAAATCCTTTTGATAAAGCGCTAAGGCTTCCGAGGTCTGCCCGGCGGCGTGCAGAAGCTTTCCCTTCATCACGACGGCATCCGCACGGATAAAGGCGTCCTTACAACCATCAAGGATGCGGTCGCAGATTTTATCGATTTCCTCAGCATGTTCTATTACGTCATTTTTGTCATTATCGGCATATCCGCCGATCAGATCCCACATGTATAATTCCATAACGCGGTAATCATTAGGATACTTGCGATATGCGTTGGCAGAAAGAGACTTGCATTTTCTTTGATGACATGCTTCCGCCTCGGTCTTGTGATCCCGCAGGAACTCCTGTATTTCCAACTCCACGGCGCAAGCATCATAACTCATAAGTTCGTCGATGGAAACCTGAAAATAAAAGGCGAGCTTAGGCAGGATGGAAATATCGGGCGTGGTATCTCCGCGCTCCCATTTGCTGACGGCTACGGCCGATACGTGCATGGATTCGGCCAGCTGTTCCTGCGTAACGCTCTTTTGAACGCGTAATCTTTTGATGTTTTCCCCAATCAATAGTTTCATAGATTTTTTCCCTTTCATTTTATTCGACGTCGTAATTACATTATAGCAAACTGGTAAGTGATGACAAGATAATGACGAGACGGAGGCACTTAACCGTCAGTTAATAATTTAATTAGAAACAAGATGCTTCGCAAGCAGGCAAAGCCTTCGAAAAGAAAACTAATTTGACCGTTGTTTTTTGGTTTGATATACTTGGGATGATGAAAGCCATAGATGTCAACCCTGCACCGAAGCGCATTTTATGTCGGGAAAAAACTGCCATAACGAGCTACAATTCAGTCAGACGATTGGAAAAGGAGCGAAACAATGAATTGGATGACCGGATTACAAAGGGCAATTGATTACGTGGAAGAGCACATCCTTGAGGACTTGGATCTGGAGAGCATCGCCGCGCAGAGCTTTTCCTCCAGCTATCATTTTCAAAGAGTTTTCAGCATTGTATGTGACATGACCATAGGAGAGTATGTTCGAAACCGACGGCTTTCGCTGGCGGGAGCGGATTTGGCACGGGGAGACGTGAAGGTAATCGACGTTGCCATGAAATACGGTTATGACAATCCAGACAGTTTTGCAAGGGCTTTTCAGCGATTTCACGGCGTTTTGCCATCTCAGGTGAAAGCAGGAGACGCAACCTTAAAATCCTTTTCCAAGATCGTACTAAAACTATCGATGGAAGGCGGTGCGTCTATGAATTACAGAATTGAAGAAAAACCGGAAATGATCCTAACGGGCACAAAGGTGAGGTTTCACGGAGAGCCGTGGGGAGAGGAGCGAGCGCGGCAGGAAGAGAATTGGTACGTAACAACGCGAGGAATCCAATGGTTTTTGCGGGGCGTGGCAGCAGGCGGTGACATATACCAACTTGTAACGAACGTTGACGGCGAAGGATATGACTTTTATTACTGCCATGAGTTGGAAAAATGGAACAGGGAGCATCTTTTTGACCATGCGGTCACAGGAGTGGATTTTGTGGAAGGCTTGGCGCTGGAAAACATTGTCGTGCCTAAATCTACTTATCTGATCCTGGAAGCAAAAAGTGAAAAGAACACGGTTCATGATTATCAGGAGTTGTTAAAACAAAGGGTGCAGATCATTACGGAATGGATGCCGGAAATGGGTTTTGAGCTCAAAGACGCACCGGAGATCGTGGTGATGCATTGGATGCCAAGGTCAGAGCGTTTTATACAGATTTGGATGCCCATAGAAAAAAGATGATGTCGAGATGGCAAGTGGGCAGACAATTGACCATAGTTTCCATTTTTGCTATGCTTTAAGAAACCTATTTTGGTAACTAAATGAACAATTATTTTTCGGGTTAATGTACTGTTGGGGATATCAAGGAGGCTTGCCTGCAAAGAAAAAGTATACACATACGGGAAGGAGACCAAAAATGAGAATTGAAACGGAAAGGTTACTGATTACCGAGTTTGTATTGGAAATGGCTGAGGACGTACATAAGAATTCGCTGGACGAAGACAACAGAAGGTTTGTCCCTGACGAAGTATTCGAAACGGTTGAGGACGCGAAGGAGACCATCGAATTCCTAATGTCACAGTATGGCGGTACGGAGGGACCGTTGGTATATCCGATCCTTCTAAAAAGTGATTGCACGAACGTTGGATACGTGCAAATGGTTCCGCTGGATGACGGCATTTGGGAGATCGGATACCATGTGGCAAAGGCATATACGGGAAACGGATATGCCACGGAAGCAGTCAGGGCCTTTCTGCCAGTGGCTGTCAAGCTGGTAGGAACCGACTCAGTGCAGGGCATCTGCCTGAGTGAGAACGTTGCGTCCAAGCACGTGCTGCGCAAATGCGGATTTGAGACTGTTTTTGAAGGCATTGGGGACTATCAGGGCGAGAAACGGGAAGTCTATAAGTCAGTTTGGAAATTGTCTTAATTTATTTGGCTGCGCAAGTTTGTTTATAATCATGTTTGAGGTTGACACTCAGAGCATATCCACATTATAATCTAGTATGATATTTATGTCATTGGAAAGGAGCATAATTTTATGAGAATTAGAGTTGTTAAGGCTCAGTAGTCTGAGCTTAAATAAATGGTTGAATCGTAAGCTCAGACGAATCCTAAGGGTAATAAGGTTAGGAGGAGCATGATGAGCTATATAAAGGCAGAGAACGTACTGCCACGGGAATTAATAGAGACGATTCAGCAATATGTAGACGGAAAAATGATTTATATTCCATGCAAGGAGAAGCAAAAGTGGGGCACGACCACTTCCGCCAGGGCATTCTTTCGTGAGCGTAACGAAAGAATCTATGAAACCTACAAAAGCGGAATGGGATTACGAGATCTTGCCCGCAGTTTTTCCTTGTCGGAGAAAAGCATTCAGCGGATTCTCAGAGACCAGAGATTTGCCGTAAGGGAAGGCATTGAAAGTATCTGAGAATAAAGAATCGAGAGTGATGTTTCGCTGCGGAGGTTGTGGGAAAAAGCAGGAATTTGTCAATTCAGGGAGATTCAGGGTAAACGCCAATGGCAAAAGCGTAGACGTTTGGCTGATTTATCGCTGTAAGAAATGTAAGCATTCCAAAAACCTCACGATTTATGAGAGGACGAATCCTGGAAGGATTCCGATGGAATTGTTTGAATGCTTTATGAATAACGACATGGATGCTGCCACGGAATATGGCAGAAATATAGACTTTTTGAAGAAAAACAATGCTGAATTCATGTGAATGACGGCTGGACTAAAGTCCGGCCGTTTCTAATAGGGAGAAGAAAATGGAAGAACAGTTTTTTTATCATGTAATATCGGACATTCCCAAGAAGGTCGGTGAGCACGTCATCCTGGATGACAAACATCCAAATGGCGTGTACAAGCGCGTATATGAGGAAATGGAAACGGTAAAGGATATTTACGAGCATCCTGGAAAATATAAGAATGAAGAGCTGACGCACAAGGTAGACGTGGCGCTGCGAGAGCTTGCGTTGGAAAAAGTCCGAAAAGAAATGTATCCAGAGTATCCTTCGAGAATGGCTTCTTTGTATGTATCCAAAACATTTGAGGAAGCCGAGCTGTGGGGGGATTATTTTGCTAAGTTAGGAAGACCTACATACGGAATTGCAAAGATAAAAGTCTCGGGAAGAGTTTTTGAAGGAGATGCCTATAAGTGTTTTGACGGAGTGATAGACGAAAAAGAAAATCTACGACAGGCAGAAATTTATTGGAAGAATGAGGCGAATGAGGATGGATGTGAGCCGATCGTAGAAATTCTGGCTGATGGAGACATCGAGATTGTAGAGATGCTAAAAGTGATCAATGCGAACACGGAATATGATTATTTTGACTTAAGAGAAAAACCGGAATGCAAAGACATGGCCGCAGACTGGTTCCATAAAAAATGGGGCGTTCCCAAGGAAGCATATCTTGAATGCATGACGGCATATCTTGAAAAGAAAACGGAATACGGATGGTATCTGTGTATGCATGGAGATCAAATTATCGGAGGCTTGGGTGTCATTGAGAATGATTTTCATGACAGAAAAGATTTGAGTCCCAACGTGTGCGCGGTATATACGGAAGAAGCTCATCGCGGACAAGGCATAGCTGGTAAGCTTCTTAATTTGGTTGTGGAAGACATGAGGAAAAAAGGTGTGTCGCCGCTCTATCTTGTGACTGATCATACTGGTTTTTATGAACGATATGGATGGGAGTTTTACTGCATGGCGCAAGGTGACGGTGAACCAGATCAGACACGGTTGTACATACATAAATAAGATGTTACATGCCTAAACTGAAAATGTAAATTCGGAGAGCTTGGATTATTGAATCTAAGCTCTTTTTTATGGAATTGCGTTTGACCATAGTTTCCATTTTTGCTATACTTTATTATGTGATTTTTATAAACAAGCAGTAACTTTGAATTCCGGTTTTACGCAATGTTAACAATCTATTCATGAGTCTCATTTGGGGGAGCAATATATGTTTGAGAGTGATTTCGCAAAATGTGAATATGTTGAAAAAGACAACGTGGTTTTTCATGCGTGGAAAAAGGAAGCACATTATGATGATTACCGAAACCCCGTCATTGCTTCGCTGGAGATGCTTAGGGTGCACAAGGGGAGTTTCTTTATTGTTGACGCGAGAAACGGGTTTGAGGATGTGAAGGAAGACGTCGAATGGGGATTTTCTTACTTCCTTCCAGAACTAAAAAAGACGGGTTGTTCCACTTGGGGGTTTATTCTTCCGAAAGTGTCCGACATTGAAGGGGAGATTGACCTGTGGACGAGGGAAATTGAGAAGAACTTCCGCGTGATCCGCGCTGAGTCATACGATGAGATATTGCGACAGGCAAAACGGATAGAATAGTTGAAGTGCGGTTTGAATGGTTTTTCGGTTGAACGCAATATTAACAGTTTGTTCATGAGGATCGGTCGAGAAAAAGACTAAACGCATGTCACAAGGGGGATCAGATGACTATAGAAACGGATAGGCTGTTGCTTCGCCCTTTCAAGGCAGAAGATGCAGCTGACATATACGAATATTTGAAGGAACCGACAGTCAACTGCTTTGCCTGCATGAAACTTCATTCCATGAGCGAGGCCGAGGCGGAGATTAAAAATAGAATGGGTGATGAGGATTTTTATTTTGCCATAGTGATAAAGGAGACTGGAAAAGTCATAGGAGAATTATTTGGACATCCGGAAGGGACGGGACCCGAAGACAAAACAATGGACACCTTTAGTCCCTGTTGGATGCTAAATGAGAGGTTCCAGGGAAAAGGGTATGCGTATGAGGCCGCAAGAGCATATTTTGATTATCTTTTTAATGTGAAGAACATAAGGCGCATATATGCATACACGGAAGATTACAACCTCTCAAGCCAACGGCTTTGCGAAAAGCTTGGCATGCGCAGGGAAGGCATGTTCATGGAATTTGTATCGTTTGTGAATGATGAAGACGGTGTGCCGATTTATGAGAATACGATGCAGTATGCGATACTAAAAAAAGAATGGATATGAAAGCAATAAGGGGGACAAATTAAAATGAGCGAGGAACAAAAGACGCAGCGCACGCTAACGCCGGCTGAGATCAGAAGGGCGGAACTGTTGAAACAGAGGGAGGAGAAGCTTTTTGCGGAAGGGTATGTCAGACATGACCTGACAACTAGCATTGAGAAGGCGAATACGGCAGGGCTTTTGTACCCGCTTCCCTTTGCGGCGGTGATAGTTATTCTGTTCCTGGTCTTGCACGGAATGAGTGGGACGATAGAAGTAGTAAAGAATAATTTTATTCTTTGGATAATTGGCCTGTTTGTCTTTGCCATTTCCGGCGTTGTGCTAGCGGTCGTTCACGAAGGCATTCACGCTGTCTTTTGGGCGATAGGAACCGAGAATCATTTTAAGGACATTGAATTCGGTTTTATCAAGGAGAAAATAACCCCATACTGTACGAGCAAGGCCCCCCTTACGAAGGGCATGTATATTCTTGGCTCACTGATGCCTGCGACGATTATTGGACTCGGCTTTGGAATTGCCGGTGTCATCACGGGTAATTTTCTGCTTATGATAATCGGCGTCTGCCAGATATTTGCAGGGGCGGGAGATCTTTTGGTAACCAGCATGCTGCTTCGATACAAGACTAAGGGTAAGAATGTGATCATCATGGATCATCCTACGGAAGTAGGGCTGATCGCGTATGAACGGAATTAACGGGGGTGCGGATATTTATTAATTCAAAAGTCTATTTTGATATTCCAATGAGAAGGCAGCAGATGCATAAAAGAAAACTTGGCAAAAGGTAGACCAATAGGTGAATTTTGAAAAATCGGTGCTTCAAACCTCCTTATTCTATTGGTTTTTTTGTTTTATTCTAGCCTTCAAGTCCGGCTGCCAGCACTGTTAGAAAATCCCGAGAATTCAAGCTTCTCGGGATTTTTTTCATCCGATAGAGGAGTTTTTGCATATAGGATTTACGCATCATAGTATCATATAATAAATCCTTTATTGATTTCTGTTATCCTGTCTGCTGGCGGTGTTTTGCCAACTTTCTGGAGATTTTTCACTTGAAGGTATGATTCCAGGGTAGCCGTCTTTTCTCTTATCTCTTCTAAGCTATTTTCGCAAAAGTCCTTGGACAATCCCGCATCCCTGCCTGTTTTTATGAGATCTTTGTCTGTAATGTTGCTTCCCTTGCCGTTTACCGAGGTTGTCTGCTCTCCCCAGTAAGTGTCGCTGTATGTCAGATCATATGCGGGAGCAAGTCTCCAGCCGTAATTGTTTGTGTAAAGGAAGGAGAAGTTCTTCGTATGATCGTCCCTGTTGTGGGTGAAACAGTTAAAGCACATGACCCTATACATCTGTTCCTTGTCAGAAGCGTTGTCCTTTGTCAGCATGCGGACAAGCTTTTGATAAGTTTCGTAGTCACATGACGGGGCGCGGAAATCAGCTTCGAGAAGACCAGCAAACGTAATGCTGAATACCTTTTCACCTGCCTTGCGGTCGAATCTTTCCGTCTTGAAGTATCCTTCGCAGACGGAAGATTTTATCAGATCCGTTTCCGTCATGGAGATGCCACAGTCTTTGGCGCACAGTGAATAATCGTATTCCCTCTTTCCGCTGATTGCTGGATCTTTGCTTGCGGGAAACTTTATAATCCAATCCCTGCCGTTCTCGGTGAGGAGTATCTTGGGTCTTGTACCGCCGCTGGATCCACCCAAATGATAGAGTACGTCCAGCTGGTCGGAAGTCTTCGAAGACAATATTTTATCACATTCTTTCGCAATTCGATCATAATCAAGTCCCGCAGTCTCGATGCGAAAGTCCGCTTCCCTCGTTGGATGGTATTCGAGTGCACCCATGCCAGAACGACCGACGAAAGCCAGCCTGTCAAGCGTTGATATGTCGCCCCTGTCAATCCCGATGGAAGACAGGCGTCGATCCAGCAAAAGTTGCCCCCAACTGTCGGGAAGGCTGTCTGCGAACACGCCGAATAACCCGCTAAATCGGTCCCGACATTTTTCAGGCGGAACAAAGACGCCGTTGCCAAGGGGAAGCGATAAGGGGCTGATTGAGAAACCATTCCTGATCCATGCGTCCGCATACTGAAAAGCAATCACGTGATCGGGAGTTTCAGCCAAGTATCCGACCAGTTCACCGTAACAACGTACTTCCAGTTTTTTAGTGCGCGTCATTGATTACCTCCTCTATGCTGGCATAAACGGGGCGGGTGAAAAGATCCCTTACCTCATTTATCACGCCAAGTTCCATGGATAGTTTAATGAACGCCTCGAGCGATATAAGCCCTGTTTGCTCAAACCTGCAGAGGGAAGCGTAGCTTACGTTGCATCGCAATGCAAGCTGTCTTTGCGTGATCTTTTTTCTTTTTCGTATTCTTTTTAAGCGCTGTGCCAACTCTTTTGCCACGTCGGATGGCGCGAACAAAAGCTGATCATAGTTTTCCATGTTGTCACCCCATTCAATTTATACTAATATATTAGTAAAATAAGGTGGCTATGTCAAGATATTGCTAAAATATTAGCAATAATTGAATTAAAGTCATGCGAATGTAGGTTTGTTGCTAGAAACCGTGATTACGTGATAAGATGATTTATATCCCCCAAAATGTCATGGGGCGGGAGGAGGGAATGATTTTATGGAGATATGGGATTGTTATCATAAAGCGCAAAACTATGTTTGTAAGATTGCGTCCGCGGAGGAGCTGAACCGGAAATGGGATTATGAGATCGCTCAGAATCCAGGGGACGGAAATTGGCTCATCTGGAAAGAGGAGGCCGTGGAGAATTTTAAGAAGGGAGTGTCCATTCCCTACTATGGCATCCTGAATGGAACCATCATCTGCGAGGCGACGGCAGTGACGGATCCGCAATGCGTCCAAAACAGTGAAGGGATGATGGACAAGGGTACGGTCTATCTGTGTGCCTTCCGGACCAATGCAGAATATCAGGAACAGGGGTATTTCTCCAAGCTTAAGGATTTTATGCTGGAGGATTTAAGGAAGCGGGGATTTACAAAGGCAATCCTTGGGGTGGCCGTAGCAGATGATTGGCATCAAAAAATGTACGAGCATTGGGGTTTCACGGAATATCTGAAAACCGGCGAGGAGACATATCCGGATGGGACGATTTTCGATGTGGAGTATTATAGTAAGAAATTGATCCAAGGGGAATCTCATACGGACGTACTCGATCAGATACTGCATGAAAATGGTATCGTCGAGAAAATGCGACAGGAGATCATCCGCAGAAGCGACCTGTTTGAGGAGCAGACAAGGGGCACGAAGGATGAGTATAATTTGTATCGTGAGCACGTGCAATATGTTTATAAGTATGCCGTCATGCTCTCGAAGGACGCAGACATAGACAAGGAGATCGTGGAGTTAAGCGCCCTGCTTCATGACATATCCATGACGGATGCAAGCTTAGACCGTTCGAAGCATAATGAATTTAGTAGTGCCATGGCGGAGCAGCTTTTAAGGGAGCAGCATTATCCGGAAGAAAAGCTTCAGCTTGTTGCAAAATGCATTTTGAATCACAGTAGTAAGCGTGCTCAGTATCGGACCACGCGGGAAGAAGATCTATTGGCATGTGCTGACGGCTTGGCGCATTTCGATGCATACAAGAGCTTATATTCCCTGGCGCATAAGGTCATGGGATTAGACGATGAACAGTCCTTAAAATTCATTCAGGATAAGCTGACCAAGGATTACGCTGAGATCAGCGAGGAACTCAAATATCTTGTCAGTGACGTCTATGCCCGCGTGATGGAGGCGAAGACGATCCAAGAGATATTGGACCCTTCGGAATTTGATCAATAGAAGGGCTTTGCCAGAGGTAACCAAATCATGGAATGCAAAGCGATCAAGCAATTATTTGTTGGTTTTAAGGGGAAGAAAAACTCATCTGCCATTTTAGTAAGTGCGTTGTCATCTCAGCCTTGTTTGCTGACGAACTCCTTTGAAGGCTTGAAAAATGACATAGAAAATTTGTCGCCAGGTTATGATGAGGTCTGGCTTTTTGGCGTTGACAAAGGATTGGAGACTTCCGTCCGGATCGAGCGGGTTGCGGAAAAAGACGGTATTCGTCGTTCTACAAAGCTGGACGTGGAAGACCTCGCGGCGAGGTTTTTCAAGGCCGGACTGAAGGCAACCGTGGCTTCCCATCCGACGGAGTATCTTTGTAATGAAGCATATTGGCACCTGCTGGAGAAATATGCAGGAAATGCCGTATTGATACACATTCCCACGATAAAGTATTTTGAGAAAGAGTGGATTTCAAAAGTGAGACAGACATTGTAGCGCGACACCAGGACATAAGGCTGGATTCAACCATCAGATGAGTCAGGTTCGATGGTGGAGTTATTGTATTCAAATGCGGGGAAAGTATAATAAACTTATCAAGCTTGAAATATGATTTTGAGAGGATAAGATGATGAATCACAATAATATCGCAGACAACATTAAACGGCTTCGGGAAGCAAGGCGGATGACGCAGGAGCAGCTGGCAAATGAACTGGGAGTCACCTTTCAGGCAGTGAGCAAGTGGGAAAACGGCGTGACCATGCCTGACGTCATCGCATGGAAACGGATTGTGGACGAATTGATCGTCAGAGGCTTCACCTATGAAGTGGAGTGGCCGCGCCAGATGATGAATGAGGCGAAGGCGAAGAGCTGAGACTACCCTGCACCGAAGCGCATTTTATATCGGGAAACAATTGCCATAACGAGCTACAATTCAGTCAGACGATTTGGAAGTCAATGCCCTTCGCGAGATGAGCGGGATCCCGGGCAAACAAAAGGAGTGCGTGGTTACGACAGCCACGACGCGTCGTTCGGTCACGGAGAAGGGTTATGACGTTGCAGAGCTTTTTGAAGCCTATTACTTGAATGGAAGCCAGACGCCATGCCTGATCGAAGTTGAGGAGGCCTACGAAAGTAATGACGGCAGCATGACAATAACGATGTTGAAAACGGCAGACGGAAAAGATCTTTTGAATGGACGAAAGCTGGCAAAAGAAGGAACGGGAACCATATACGGCCATCAAGTGAAGTGGAATCTTTACGATACGCCGTCTGGCATACAGATTGTCACCACCTACACCAGTGAGGGGGAAGAATGATTATTCTTTTTATTCGTTATAAATGGATGAAACTTTTCGTTGCAAAAACCGTCTATAGTTTCAGAGAAAGATTTCACGTCCTGTAACTATATATGACAAGAAGCGCAACTTGAAAGGAGACTTCCATGAAAATCAAAACAAAGACGTCATTCACTTTATTTCTTGCAGCACTTGTTCTGACAGGCGCTACTGCCTGCGGGAAACCAGAGCCAAAGAGCTCAGAGTCCAAGAGTTCTGAGCTCAAAACAGAATCTGAGATCGTGACGACTTCTGAAGTAACCGAAACCCCGGCACTGGAGGAACCGTCGGCCGCGAAGGATGAGAATCAGGCGACTGACGGAGCTTTTCAGGCAGTAGTATTGATCAAGATCGGCGAGCACACGTATTATCAGGAAGGGATGTTTGATGACGGCGGCCGCAATGAGAAATTTAAGGACTACATGATCTCGCAGCTTGAAAAAGCTGATAAGGATCTTCATGATGACGTGTACGTGACCGGCATAGGCGAAGCAGAGCAGAAGGGCGAATTCCGCTTCTTTGGCAAGATGATGAATGACGGTGTTACTTATGATTCCGCTGACATGACCTGCTGGTATGATGATGAAACAAAAAGCAATGCCTGGAGCATTGATTATTCCAAGTTCAGGCGGACCGAATTCAGCAAGAACGGTCTGATCCCGGCAGAAGACGTTTTTGAGAAAGTCTATGAGAGGGCTTCGCAATCTGATAAGGTCAGACAGAGCGCGGACGAAATAACGGGCACCTACCTTCTCGCAGTTGATTCAACGGGTACCCTTTACTACCGCTTTACAATCAACAGATATAGCACGGTAGACGTGGATGCAAAGACGGGGGAAATCATCTTCGAACGTTATTGGAACGGAATTTACACCTAAATCACGTATAATTTCTTCTGAGAAATTCCCTACGGTACGGCAGAAAAAATGCATGGCATGAGTAACAAAATAGGTGGCTTGATGCCGCCTTTTTTGTTACAATAAAAAGAGACCTTAAAGATAAGGAGCAGGATCAGTAAGATCGATCCACAAGTGTCGGCCTACTACGTATCGCCGCTCGGCAGGGCTCAGCAGACTTGTAACGCCTGTCTTTCACCACTTGGAAAGGAAGCGACGGTTAGCGTGGTGGCGCATCTATTATGCGAAGATGAACCGATTTCAGATTCCGGATTTAAGGGGTGAAAAAATTTTTTGAGAGTCACCAACCTTTGGGATTTAATCCTCACTATATAGTCATAAGGGCCTAAAAAGAAAGATTCTTTCGAACTTGGAGGAGAAGATGGAAAAACAGCTGGTAGATCATATGACGGAGACATACTTCCATAAGATCTACGGATTTGCGGTGAAGAAAGCATATTCGGATGATGAGGCGCAGGAGCTTTGCGCGGAGATGGTGAAGGAGGTTTACCTCTCCCTTCTTGGCGCGGAAGCAATCTCCAATACGGATGGTTACGTGTGGCGCATTTGTTCTAACGTTTTTGCCAGGCACGTTTCAACAAAGAAGAAACAAGGTATTTCCTTGAACGGAATGGAGCTGCCTTATTACGACGAATATGATCTTGGCGAGGCGGAGGAAGAGCATGCGAGACTTCGCAGGGAAATTGCATATCTTTCAAAGTGCCGCAGAAAAATTGTCTTCTCCTTCTACTACGAGGGAAAGTCCATTGCAGCCATTGCCGGCGAGATGGGCCTTTCCGAGGGTACCGTAAAATGGCACCTAAACAAGGCAAGAAATGACTTGAAGGAGGGCTTTGGAATGGAAAGAAAAATAGGAACCTTGGGAATTTCTCCCATTGAAGCAATCGAATTTGGACATAATGGACGGCCGGATCCTGATGGTGGACCGGAGAAATACTTGTCGGATCCCATCAATCTGAACATTGCTTACAGTGTATATGAGACGCCGCGCACAAAGGAAGAGATTGCGCAGGAGCTGGGAATCACGCCCGTATTTCTGGAGGACAAGATTGCGCTCTTGGAAAACAATGGATTTTTGGTAAGAACAAGTGGCGACCGCTATACTACTTACGTGTGTTTTTCTCCGAGAAAATATTCCTTGGAACAAATGGACAGGGGCTGGGAAGTGCGGCTTCAGGTCGTTCAGGAGCTATTAAAAAAGTACGTACCGAAGGTCCGGGCGGCTATTGCTGACGTTCAGGACGTCTATATTCCCAGCGGTAACAGGGAGTTATTTGAGGCAGCAGTGATCTTTTATGCGATCATGAATAAGTGCCAGATCCCGATACAAAAGGACCTCGGGAAGTATTGGATCAAAACGCTTGGCGGCGGCGCATACTTTGCACAAGTGCAATTAAAACAGGAGCCCGAGGATCCAGATTATGAAATGAAGCATAAGGATACGGGAAAGGATTACTTCGCCTGCGGCAACATGACCAGAGAATCCGAAAAATACGAGGGCGTATATTCCTGGTCCATCGATACGAGATTCTGTAGCAGGAAGGGAGCCTGGGAAAACAATCGGAACGAGGATTATGACTTCCTGTATGAGTGGATCTGCGGCACCATCAAGAGAGACGTGGCAAATCAGGAAAAGGTGAAGCGCCTTCGCGATCGTGAATATATCACGGCAGATGGCAGGGTGAACGTGATGATCGTGAAGGAAAAGGCGGCGGAGTTTTTTGCAAAAATCCCCGAGCTCGACGAAGAGATCAAGAAGGAATTCGCCGGTTTTGCCTTAGAGCAGGCCATGGAAGAGGCTAAGAGATATCCGTCGCAAATGCAGGATTACGTCGTGTTTTTCCATACCACTGGCTTCATTGGCCCAATGGAGGCGCTCATGGTCTTGGATGAAATGTATGACCAAGGCATCTTCCAGCCCCTGAAGAAGGAAGAGATGGTGACCAGCCAGCTTTTGACTTTCTGCGACAGACTGCCCGAGTAAACTTTGGCTTAGAAGAATGACGGATCACAAGGAAGTTTGATGCAGGTGAGGAGATGCACGTATGGAAATAAACAATAAAACATTCGAGGATTATGCCAAGATCCTTCGGGAGGCAACGCCCTACAATGATGACAACACTGGCATAAAATATATGGTAAAGCCTGACAAAAGGCGTAAAGACGTTATCAGGAAGTACTATAAAGAAAAAGCGGGGCTCGATCTTGACGTGATCGAAAAGTCACCGTTAACGACCTGGGAAAAAGCGATAAAGCTCGCGCAATTTGTTGCAAAGCACGTTCCGCATGACAACCAGAAAAAATGGATCAGTAAGCTGAATGCCATAACGTTGTATGAATACGCAAAAAAGACGCCAACGGGTTTCAACTGCAGGTGGCATTCCATCATGCTAAGCGAGCTGCTTTTAGCCGTCGGGATCAAAAATGCGTTTATCACGTGCCTTCCCGAAGACAAAAATGACGGAGATTGTCACGTGGTAAATCACGTCTGGCTTCCGGAGAATCAAAAATGGGCCATGATCGACAGTGACATGACGGAGTACGCCGTCACGAAAGAAGGTACCCAGCTTTCCTTGTTTGAGATGCGCGAATGCATTTGCTCCGGTGGTGACTTTGAAATATGCGTTCTTCCGGGTTTTGAGGATACGTGGTACGGATCCTCTGAGGGAAGAGAGTATCTTAAGTGTTATTGGGCGAAGAATCTATATTGGTTCGCAAGACATACGACGTATGGATTTAGTTTGGAAAGCAGGAGACGCGTTGGCGATTCTTACGTATGTCTGATTCCTCCGGGATATGATTATAAGAAGGTGAGAGAGTGTAAAGAGATCACCAATGAACGGGAATTTTGGGGATTGTCTTGATCTCAGATCATAAAAAATAAAACAAAGGAGCAAACAGATGATCATTAGAAAAGCAAAGGGGTCGGACGCGGATGATTTGAAAACGTTATATTTTGATTTTTTAACGCATTATCCTCCCAGGGAAGAACAAAACATGCAAGAGTGGCAGGACTTGCTGAATAAGTTTGAAAAAGATGACAACATGTATTTACTTGTCGCCGTAGAGGATGGAAAAGCAGTCTCTTCCGTACAAATGGCAATCATTGAAAGCCTGACGCATAACGTTCGCCCCTTTGCCGTCATAGAGAACGTGGTGACGCATGCTGATTACAGAAACAGGGGTTATGCATCAGCACTTTTGGAACGGGCCTCAGAAATTGCAAGGGAAAAAGGCTGTTACAAGGTGTCCCTGGAGACGGGTTCCAATAAGGAAAGCACCTTGAATTTCTACAGAAATAACGGATTTGTGATTGATGAAAAGCACTCTTGCTTAAAACGATTATAAAGAGATAGAATGGCACTTGTGAATGAATGCCATGGCTTCATACCGCATAAATCAGGCACGTTACGGAAAGTAACACTCCTGTTACGGCTCGTTTCTTGACTGTCACGAGGGTTTGATCATACGATGGCCTCATAAAAAAGCAGTCGGACGTGACCGACGGAAAATGGAGGAAATCAAAATGACGTTTGGAGAAAAAATAAGGAATGCAAGAAAAGAGGCTGGATTTTCGCAGGAAGAGTTGGCTGAAAAAATGAGCGTGTCCAGATCAGCGATCGCGAAGTGGGAAACGGATAAGGGGATGCCGGACATAAACAATCTGAAGGTTATGTCGCAGCTGCTTAACGTGAGCGTTGATTATTTATTAAATGATGAAGAGAAGATCAGCTTTAATGAGATCCAGGAGCCGATCAACCTTGATGATTATGAAAAATCAAGGAAATGCAGGGACAAAAGGGATGCAGTTTGCCTTGCAAAGCATCCGGATGCCAGTGCCATTTATGCTTTGATATGCAACAGGAAGCTTTCAAAGAGTGAATGGATCGTTGATTTTGTGGTTCAGCCCGGTATTGCCGAGGTTTTTGATCGGATGAAGGGGGTCGTAGGGAATTATCTGGTGGAAAAAGGAAACAGGCAGTATTTCGTGACGGTTACCAAGGATTTTATTACAACGCGCGAATTGCCGGGCAAGATCGATGGGAAACGGTTTGTGATTGGAAACCATCGATATACGAAAGGATATCAGATAGTATAGTACCGGAAATCAGGCGACTGTAATGATTCATTCTAAAAAAGCTCCCAAGTCATTGGCTTGGGAGCTTTTTGGGACATGCAGTTTGCTTCACAGTCCGTGCAAAAATCGATCAGAAATCCCGTATATTGACCACTGGTCTGGGAAAGATCGGGATTTACGTAAATATTATGCGCCATGCGATTTTCGGGATTGTCTTCTGCAGGGATCGGATCAGGCAGCTCCATAAGGGAATTCCAATCATAAAGCTTTGCAACTTCGACGATTTCTTCCACGGCAGGCTCTGATTCCGTAGCAGACTCTGATTCCGAAGTGGACTCTATTTCCGTAGCGGACGCTGATTCCGAAGTGGATACGCTTTCTGTTTTTGGACTTTCATCCTTGCTCTCTTCCGCTTTCTTTCCACCGCACGACACGAAGGTCATCGTCAGGGAAATTAGAAGAAAGCTTATATTTTTTTTCTCATGATTTTTCCTCTCTGTCTTCGTTATTTAAATCACATTCTTCCAAATTCTACTATGATAGTATTTGAAATACAAACATTTTTTGATATACTCGAAATGGTGAAGTTTTTGATTGGGGGGACATGAAAATGAAAAGAAAATCGGTTCATCCAAATTATTCCATGTGTGTACAGCCGGCTTTTATCATAGGAACGCATAATGAAGATGGTTCCGACAATTTTGCACCTATTACGTGGGTCAGTGCTACTTGCCAAGAGGGTGATAAATATCTGCTGGTGATCAGCATGTTTGGTACCAAAAGGACAAAGCTGAATGTTATTAGAACAGGTTTGTTTAGTGCAAATCTTGTGAGCAGAGAAATGCTTCCTCTCATGGATTATTTTGGATCGAAGCATGCCAAGGATGGAAAGAAAAATGATCTGTCGTACGGAGTTTCTCGTGGGGAAGTTTTAGACGTTCCGACTTTGGATGAGAGCCCCTGGGTATATGAATGTGAGGTTGCCAGAGCCGTGGAGACGGGAGATTCCACCACGTTTTTCTGTCATATTAGAAACATTCAGATGGATGAGACGCTTTGTCCTAAGGACATATTTGACATAGATCTGACGGTACTTGACCCGGTGATTTACTCCGGAAAATATCACAGCCTCGGAAAAATTCTTGGCGAGATTGGAGACTTTTGCAAATCCAGGTGATGCTTTTTGACCTGTGGCTTTTTGAACGGGATAGCAAGGAATTATGGGATGCACACATAAAATGGATCTCGCAGGAAGCCTTTGAAAATCTATTGTAGGGACAAAAGAAAACGAAATGGTAACAGGGGGTTTGTAAAGCACAAGGAGAGGGACTGACGAAACAAGGAGAAGGAAAATGAGAGAGCTTCCGCTTGTCCTGAAAACGGTTGAGCTGCTTGAAACAAAGCCTGACATATATGTCTTTGACGGAAACGGCTATCTTCACCCGCGCCACGCGGGCATAGCCACGCATGCTTCGTTTTACTTGGACAAACCGACCTTCGGAGTTGCAAAGTCTTATTTTCGCGTCGATAAACAAACCGATTACGTTGAACCTGAAAAGGAAGCCGGTAGCTTTACGGATATCGTCATTGACGGAGAAGTTTATGGCAGGGCGCTGAGAACTCACAGGGACGTCAGGCCAATCTTTGTTTCCGTTGGAAATCATATCTCACTTGAAACGGCATGTCAGCTTGCGCTGATGCTGACCGATAAGGACAGTCACGTCCCCGTGCCAACGAGGCTTGCTGATCTTGAGACGCACGTTGAACGCGAGAAGGAAAGAAGAAAAGGGAGCAAATAACGAAGGAAAGGTCTGACGAGATTCACGCAATAACGAAAAGGAGGATTCCTATGAATGAGTATGTTATCAGGGAAGTAAGAAAGGAGGATGCCGGGAGACTGGCCGAAATCTATGCATATTATGTTCAGAATACGGCGATTTCCTTTGAGTATGAAGCTCCATCAACCCATCCGATGGGCCTGGACGCCAGCGCAATGCCCGCGCTTTTTTTCTGATGAGGCGCAACCTCCGCGCTGTTGCTGACGATTGACCAAAGGTTTGGCTTTTGATATACTTTAAGAAATGGCTTTTGATTATTGTGACAAAAGGAGTGTGAACATATGAAGAAAAAAATATATGGTTTGATTTTGGCAATGATGATGACCGTTTCTTTATGTGCATGTGGCGGCGGGGGAGAAGCTAGTAACTCTAAGGCGGAGAGCTCCGAGACCTTGCAGGAAACTACGCCGAGTGAGAGCGCTGGCAAGGAAACGGCTGGTACTGCAGAGAGCACTGAAAAAAAAGAGACAAAAGAGTCGGAAGAATCAAAAGAGGAGGCTCTTACGTTTGAAACGGCGAAGCCGGGCGACGTTGTTGACGGAATCGTTGTGGTTGCCAAGAAAGCGCCTCTTGAGATTCCCGATAACGAAGCGCTTCAGTTTATCAGGGACCTGGAGATCGGTTGGAACCTTGGAAATACCTTTGAAGCAAGCGATTGCAACTGGCTTAGCAATGAGATGGACTATGAAAGTGCCTGGTGTGGCGCCAAGACGACTCAGGGTCTTATTAAGGAGCTGAAAAATGCCGGCTTCAAGACGATCAGGGTTCCCGTGTCATGGCACAATCATATTGACGAGAACTACAATATCAGTCCGGCCTGGATGGACAGGGTCGAGGAGGTTGTGAAATGGGCTCTGGATGAGGACATGTATGTCATCATCAACATTCATCACGACAATGCCGAAGATTTTGAGTATCCGTCCTATGACAAGCTTGACCATGCAAAGGCATACGTTACCAAGATCTGGTCGCAGATTGCAGACCGGTTTGCCGATTATGACGAGCATCTGATCTATGAGACAATGAATGAGCCGAGACAGGTGGGTACCAATAACGAGTGGTGGATCAACGTAAGCTCAGATGTTGGAAAGGAGTGCATGGACTGCGTCAACCAGTTAAACCAGGCGATCGTTGACGTGATCCGTGATAACGGCAAGGGATACAATACTTCCAGATATATCATGGCTCCCGGATACTGTGCTTCCGCTGACTACGTGATCGCTGACGGTTACAAGCTGCCGGAGGATCCCAAGGCTACCGCTGAGAATAGGATCATCGTATCAGTGCATGCGTACACGCCCTATAATTTTGCACTCAATCAAGGGAGCGGTTCAACGGACGTATTTGACATTAAGACCAAGAAGGGTACCGGGGACATTGACGGTTTTATGAAGAAGCTTTACGACAAGTTCGTTTCTCAGGGTATTCCCGTTCTGATCGGAGAGTTTGGCGCCCTTGACAAGAACAATATCGATTCGAGGATGCAGTTCGCGGCTTATTATACCTACAACGCAAGACATTATGGCATGTCCTGTTTGTTCTGGGATAATAATGCTTATAAGACAAGCGGAGAGAACTTTAGACTGATCGACAGGAAATCTCTTACCTGGGTATTTCCTGAGATCGTTGACCAGATGATGCATTACTGTGGAGACGAGGAATAGTAACGATTATGAGACATTTTTATGGCCCCCAAAGCCCTAAAATAAGGCAACGTAACAAGGTATGTTACATTCTGCACGTGTAAGTTGCTTGCCTGTAAGCTTCCTGATGCGGTACGATGACATCATCAAAGGCACCATGGGCTGATGAAAAATTTAGGTGGTGAAGTCATCGGAAAGTGAGGAATGATCATGGATCAAATGGGAAATAAAATTGCCAGTAGGCGAAAAGAACTTGGCATGACGCAGGTGAGCCTGGCAGATGCATTGGCGGTCACAAGGCAGACGGTATCGCGCTGGGAGGCAGGAACGGTTTTGCCGGATATCGATAAGATCGGCGACATCGCAAGGATCCTTGGCGTCAGCTGCGACTATCTTCTGAAGGATGAGATAGAAGAATGCGATCCGGCATCGGAAAAACAGATCCCCTCCGCAGTAAGTGGACTTCTTATGGAGATGAAGGGGAAGAACGTGAAACTCGATTTTTGCGAA
Organism: Lachnospiraceae bacterium; assembly: GCA_017527205.1. GTDB lineage: Bacteria > Bacillota > Clostridia > Lachnospirales > Lachnospiraceae > Acetatifactor. The sequence goes on from JAFXQK010000010.1 coordinate 97,311, forward strand.
GAGGAAGTAGACGTCGATCTGTATGACGAGGTCTGCACGGTGACGGGTTTTGAAGGTAATTGGATCAAGGTTGTGGGACATACAAAGAAGGGAGACATAGAGAAGCTGATTCCCTTGTCGTCCATCTTTTCCATCGAGATTGTGAAGGAGGGCGAATAATGGAATATATCATATGGATACCGGCCATTCTTGGTTTATTTGCCTTTCTAAGTATAGGGGATCTCAAGAACCGCATCAGCAGATTGGAAGATCAACTGAGCTTCATAAAGGGAAGTCCCGCGCATGCGGAAAAAGCGGCACTTAGGAAGCTTTTGAATGATTATGTTAACAAAAACGTGGAATTGGAATTTCGCGGTGAACAGTATGACGGTGATCTGAGCGTTCCGGGAAATACCTGCACCGTCCTGGCCGTGGATGAGGAATGGGTCTTTGTACGGATCGTAACCAGGAAAGAGGAGAAAGAGAAATTGTTCAGGCTGTCTCAGATCAGCGGCGTGAAAGGAATTGCATAATTAAGTGAACGCAATGCCGGAAAACTTAAGAAGGTGACAAAGCAGCAGATCCACGCGAGGACCGGCTGCTTTTTTGGATCATGCTTTCTCAATAATCAACCTCCGTTCCGTGAACGTAGACCTCCTGGCAGAGCTCCCACAGGCCGTCATCGTTTGCAAGCTCATAGAACATGTAGGAATTATCCTTTCGGATTTCGAATCTCCACTCATTTAGCTGAATCACCTGCATCCTGCCATCCTTTGTGACAAAGATCAGTTCAGTGCCCGCATCGCAGGCGGCTTGATCACTTACGCTGTCAAGCCGGATCTCAAGTGAGCGTACCTTATCGGTGATCTGATCGATCAATTCTGCATCCTCCGTGCGATGTCTGTGATACCCGTCCTCCCAGCAAAGCCCCAGTTCAAAGGCGACAATGTCTTCCTCCAGCAATGTCTTTTTTACATCCTCATCCACATAATCCAGAAGAGAAGCCGTATTTTTTGTCCAGGATTCCACGATGCCAGGCGCGGAATCCACGCTTTCCACCCAGGCAGAGTTTGGTGCATCCATGATCTTTACCATGAACGCGAATCCTAAAAGGAACATTGTCGATAATATGCGTAATAGCTTTACCATCTCTTATACCTCGTCTTGTTGATCTTCAGTCGTTATGACCCTTTGAAGATACAGACGACGTTTATCAAAAAAAGTTCTAATAAAGAAGAGCTTTAAAAATCTTTGTAGTTTTTGGTGGTCATTTTGTGGGAATTATGTGATAATGGTTTTGTATATGGAAACAGGAGGGCGACGTATGAAACTTCAGGATGACGAAAAAAGGTTTCCTTTATATCATAGAGTAAAGAAGGATCATGACATCAACATTTATGTCGAGGAACAAAATAAGTCCATGTATGCATTGGGCTATACGGAGCACAGCTTCGCGCACATAGGCATGGTGGTGGATCGAATCGGGTATATTCTCGAAACGCTCGGATGGGATGATCATACCATCGACCTTGCGCTTACGGCAGCCTACATGCATGACCTCGGGAATGTGATCAATCGTGTGGATCACAGTCAGTCCGGGGCGCTGATGACATTTTATCTTTTGGATAAAATGGGGGTACCCGCGGAGGACATTGCACCTATCATCCGTGCCATTGGAAATCATGACGAGGGGAGCGGCGTGCCGGTCAGCAACATCGCTGCGGCTCTCATTTTGGCGGATAAGTCGGATGTCAGAAGAAGCCGCGTGCAGGACTTTGATGAGAAGAACTACGACATTCATGACCGGGTGAATTATTCTGTTACGTCCTCCGTACTCAAGATCAATCAGGAGCATACGGCGATCAAGCTAAAGCTGGAAATCGACACGAGATACGGCGAGATCGGTGAATATTTTGAAATCTTTATGGAACGCATGCTGCTTTGCCGCAAGGCAGCAAGATTCTTAAATTTGGACTTTCATCTGATCATTAATGAGCAGACGTTAATGTGACGTGAAAGGGATCGAGAACTTAAGTGAAAGCAACATAGGAAAGCCTAAGATAGTGCAAAGTTTAGTATGTTGAACGAGAAGGCGGTATGGGAATGCGTATGAGCTCCCAAGTCCGAAGGCAAAAGAATTGAGGATGATTTTTCAAAGGATTTGTAAGGAGCATGGAATTTTGCGGACGCCGAATGAGTGCTTTCAGTTTATGCAGGAGCTGCCGGACAGGTTTCAGCAGATGAGTTTGTTTGACATGTAAAACGGGGAGCTGATTTCTGAAATGGGTTCATAAGTAAAATGATTTGGGAAAACGTTTTTAGGTTGATGAAGGTGAGGTTAGTATGGATAAGAAAGCATTGGAAGCATTGTTAAATGATATGTCAACGGAAGAGAAGGTCATGCAACTGGTACAGCTCTCGGGGTCTGAGTATGAGGCAGCCGCCGAGATCACCGGAGTGGAAAGAGGTCAGGCAAAGGACAACGTAAGAAGACTTGCCGGAAGTACCCTGGGGATCTGGGGAAGCAAAAGACTTAGAAAAATTCAGGAACAGTATATGAGCGAGCATCCGCATCATATCCCTCTGATGTTTATGCTTGACGTGATACACGGACATAAAACGGTTCTGCCCTGCCCCTTGGGCCAGGGAGCGACGTTTGATCCGGAAGCGGTAAAAAAAGGCGCCGAAATGCAGGCGAAGGAGGCAGCCGCCGATGGCGTTCATGCCACCTTCTCTCCCATGGCGGATCTTTGCAGGGATGCGAGATGGGGAAGGATCATGGAATCCACCGGCGAGGATAAGCTCTTAAATTCACGCATGGCTGCGGCCATGGTCGAGGGATATCAGGGGAAGGATTTAAGAGACAATGCCCACGTGGCGGCCTGCGTCAAGCATTTCGCGGCCTATGGCGCTGCCGAGGGCGGAAGGGATTATAACAATACGGAGCTTTCCGAGCATACTCTCAGGGAGCACTATCTGCGGGCATATGGGGAAGCCATAAAGAAAAAACCTGCGATGGTCATGACTTCCTTTAACAGCATCAATGGTATTCCCGCGACGGGCAACAAATTCCTTATGAAAAAGATCTTAAGGGAAGAGTTTGGTTTTCAGGGAGTCCTCATCTCTGACTGGGGCGCCGTAGGAGAAATGATCAATCATGGGTTTGCCGAGGATCAGAGGGACGCCGCCCTGAAGGGAATGATGGCAGGCGTGGACATTGACATGTGCTCCGGTTGCTACAGCGCATGTCTTGAGGAACTTTTGAACACGGGAGCCGTGTCCATGGAGATGCTTGATGAGGCGGTTTTGCGGGTTCTTACCATGAAAAATGACCTTGGGCTCTTTGAGGATCCTTACAGGGGACTTTCGATGGATGGCCCCGTGGTCACCGAAGAGAGCAGGCGTCTGGCGAGGGAGGCGGTTGCCGCAAGCCTTGTGCTTCTTGAAAACAAGGGAAATGCACTGCCGCTCAGAAAAGAAAAGATTGCGTTCATCGGTCCGTATGCAGATACCAAAAGGCTTCAGAGCTCCTGGGCTTTTTCGGGAGAGGATGAGAACACCGTAACCGTATGGGAGGCGGCTTCGGAGGTATGCGAGCCGGAAAATAGAAGGGTTGCCACGGGCTGTACCATGCTCGATCAGGATGCCGTGACGGCGCGGGAGATTTGTCATGAGGAGGACTGGCAGGAGAAAAATGACAGGCTCCTGGCTGAGGCCATGAGCGTGGCGGCATGGGCGGATACCGTGGTCTTATGTCTTGGAGAAGACAGTACGCAATCTGGAGAAGCGACGAGCAAGGCGAGGATTCAGCTTCCGGCGGTGCAGCTTCATTTGTTAAGGGAGATCAAAAAAACAGGAAAAAGAATCGTTACGCTGATATTTACGGGCAGACCACTTGAGCTTATGGAGGTGCGGGAGCTTTCGGATGCGCTGATGATCTGTTGGCTGCCGGGTACCGAAGGCGGACATGGCATACTTGACGTTTTGACGGGAAAGGTCTCGCCTTCCGGAAGGCTGACAGTGAGTTTTCCGTATACCGTAGGGCAGGAGCCCCTGCATTACGACATGTATCCCACGGGGCGTCCAAAACCCGACGAAAAAGGGAATTACCCCTATACGTCAAGATATCTTGACTGTGAAAACGGAGCGCTCTATCCTTTTGGATATGGTCTTTCCTATACTTCCTTTGCATTTACCGATCCGAAGCTGAGCGCGCAAACGATGTCTGTACGTGGTGCGATCGCGGCTTCCGTAACCGTCAAAAATACTGGCAGCAGGAAGGGAAGCGTCACGGTTCAGCTCTATATCAGAGATCTCACAAGTAGCCGCGTTCGTCCTGTCAGAGAACTGGCCGATTTTAAGAAGATCTCCTTAGATCCAGGGGCAGAAGAGGAAGTGAGCTTCGTCATCCGTGAGGAAATGCTGCGTTTTTGGACTGCGGAAGAAACATGGGAGAGTGAAGCAGGAAAGTTCCATGTCTGGATTTGCAACGACAGCCGCGACGGAGAGCCGCTGGAATTCCAATTGATATAAGGAGAAAACTGGGTGCCCGAAATTATGCAGGGCTCGAAGAGCAACTGAAAAAATAGCCAGGATGCGTAGGTAAATCGAAATGAAACGAGAAAACGATGAGTATGGCAGAAATAAGATGAAACACGTGAAAGTCGTTAAATCAAAGAGAAAAAGTATTTCCGTGGAAGTGACTGCGGATGCGGAGGTCATTGTCCGGGCGCCGAGATGGATATCGAATGCTGCGGTTGTCGATTTTCTGGAAAAGCATCAGGAGTTCATTGAAAAGAATCTTGCGAAGATGGAGCAGCGCAGGGAAGCCCTGGCATCCATTCCGAAAATTACGGAGGATGAGCTGAAAGCTCTGGCGGAGCAGGCAAAAGAGGTGATTCCTCAGAGAGTCGCTTTTTATGCACCGCTCATTGGCGTCACCTATCATCGCATTACAATCAGGAATCAGCGCACCAGATGGGGGAGCTGCAGCACGAAGGGGAACCTCAATTTCAATGTTGCGCTGATGAAGGTGCCCCCGCAGGTGCTGGATTATGTCGTTGTCCATGAGCTTTGCCACAGGCTCGAAATGAATCACTCCGCCAGATTTTGGGAAAGGGTTGCTGCGATTTTCCCGGAATATAAAATCTGGCGGAAATGGTTAAAGGACAACGGAGTAAGGATCATGGCTGAGTTTGGCGGCATCTAGAAAAGAATGCTCCAATGCTCCGTAAGTATTTCACGCTGGCGTCAGTTTTTGTCTATGAGGCTCTGCACTTCGGAGAGGGTCGGGGGCTTAAGCGGCAGGGGGAAGCGAGAGATCGCAATGGCAGAGCAGGCACTGGCAAAGCGCACGAGCTCGTCATCGTCCATGCCATGCAGCAGGCCATAGGTGCAGCCGGCCTTAAAGGTATCGCCGGCACCGAGAGTGCTCTTTACTTCGACGGAGAAGGGCTTCATTCGATGAAGCTCGCCCCCCTTTCTTCCATAGAGCATTTCGCCGCCGCCCTGGGTCAGAATGGTGAGACCTTCAGATTCCTGCATCAGCTGTTCCATGATGGCCTCGGGGGACTGACCTTGATAATGCTGAGAGGTGCATTCCTTCGAAACGACGTTGACGGCCGCCTGGCGGTGTAAAGCCGAGGTATGCGGGCAGTCGATGGTGACATAAGGGACGCCAAGATGATGACAAAGCTCCGCGGCCAAAAGGGTATCTTCGCCAAAGAAGGGATCAATGGCAGCGACCTTACAGCCCGCGATATCCTCTTCCTTCGGGGTGTTCCACCATTTTTTACCGGAGGAGAACAGGGTTTGGAACCTTCCCATGGGGGAGCGAACGAGTCCTGCGATCACAACATAGTCCATCACGCCTGGATCGTCTTCCATGTATTCTAGCAGGGAGAGATCCACTTTTTTATTGGCATAAAACTCCTTAAGCATGGGCGCCACCTGCGTACCGATCCAGGTTCCCGCCATTTTTACGGAAACGCCAAGGGAATCGAGAACGGTTGCTGCCGTGCCCGTTTCACCGCCGGGCAGGAAGTATTGATCCTTGATCTCTGAGTATTCATCTGGCTGAAGAAAGCCGCCCTGTAACAAAAAGGAATGTGTGCCGAGAATTTGTCCGAATAGATAAGCTTCAGATGTCTGTGCCATAGGTTTTCCTCCGTTTGAATTTGCGAATTCCTGTTGTTTTTCATTGGATTGTGAAGATAATTATGATACAATGATTGCGATAACGCGGCACTGGTAAGCAGAAGTTTAGGATCATTCCGTGTCAGCAATGCGCAAAAGCTTGTATGTAGAAATGGAGCCGCCACTTTCATTATATGTGTGTAAGAAGATGCTGTCAAGGAAGCCCCATCAAGGAAGCGCTTGGGCGAGATCCTCAGAAATCACGGGAGTTAAGGGAAAAGGAAATAGAGAACATGAGTAAAAAAAGCGAGGACTTGATCAGAAAGGGGTTATGGCTTCTGACGATCTTAGTCTGCATCAAGAGTATTTTTACGGATTTTGGCGCGGACAGTGCCTATCAGGTGGCGATGTCCTACCGTCATTTGCAGGGGGACGCGATGCTTCGGGAAATGTGGGAGCCGCATCAGACCTCTATTTTTATGAATGATCTGTTGATGGGCTTGTATCATCTTTTCATCCCATCCTATACGGGAGTCGTCATTTATTTACAGCTTTGCGGTACCCTGCTATACGGGTTTCTCGGATGGCTTACCTATCGCACGGTGAAGGAGGTCACGGGCCCCTTCGTCGGGCAGGCGATCTGGATGTTTTTGCTTGTATTTCGGGCAAAACAGACGCCATTCCCGGAATTTGCAAATCTCGAAATCGGGTTTTCCATCCTGAGCTTTTGCCTGTTGCTACGCTTTTTTAAGGCGCAGGAGAAATGGCAGTATCCCGTTTTGCTTGGGATCACTACCTTTTTACAGGCGCTTTCCTATCCAAGCTGCGTTCTTTGTGCGATTCCGGTGGTTTTTCTGTTCTTTCTAAAGACACAGAAGAAATGGAGGAATAGCCTGTTATTTCTTGGCACGGCAGGCGTTTGCGGTATTTGTTATTTGGCGTATTTTCTGGTGCGGCTGGGAAGCGAGACCTTTCTCCTTGCCATTCGGAACATTTTCCTTTCGGACACGCATTCATCGTTTAAGTTCGGCGGGTATTGGACGGGGTTTGGCGTCATGATGGGCGCAGCCCTGGGAAGCATCCTGATTGCGGCGGTGATCCTTTGGATCATCGGTATGATGCGTAAAAGCGATACAAAACAAGCCGGGAGCAGAAGTACTGCAGGCGGAAATAATGCAGGCGAAGGAAGCGGCATGGAAGGGAAGGCGGTAGGCGAAGGAAGCGGTGTTTCAGGGAAAGGAGCAGGAGAGGCGAAGCTTACGCTGGGAACGCTTAGCGTAGGGGTTTTTCTTGTCTTAGAGCTTGTCATGCTGGCGCTCCAGCGTAGGACGGGCATCGACTGGAACTGCAGCATTTACGTACTGCCGGTGATCTTGATTCTGCTGGCGGGCTTTGGCTACCGCAAGGCAACGGAGGAGGAGCGAAGAATATGGCTGACGGGCGTTCTTCTTTCGGCAGGATCCTTTTTTGCAACATTGCTTTTGACGGATCTTGGCATGATCACGATCACGGCCTATCTCGTACTTGGCGGCGGCGTATCACTCCTTTTGCTTCAGCACGTGATGAAAAATGACAAATATGTCATAATGATGCTGCTTTTGCTGGTATTCCTGCACAGGGGACTGGTGGTCTGGGGCATTGCCAATACGAATGACCGCGTTCACGTTCTTTGGGAGGTTCAAAACATCATCCGCTCAGGACCCGCCGTCGGCGTCGTCTGTGATCACGTGAGCAAGGCGCAGGCGCTTTGGACCATCGAGGATTTTGACGCATATATCAAGCCGGACGACAGGGTTTTGTTTGTCGGGGAGGAGCTGATCGATCCGATGGTATTCCTCTATGCAAAGGCAGAGATCAGCAATTATTCCACAATTGACACGCCGCAGTACAATGAATGTCTGGAGGAGTATCTTAAGCTGAACCCGGAAAAGGAGCCGACGCTGGTCGCGATTTCGAGCTGGTTTGGTACGCCAAACGTCGCGGAGGACACCTGGATCATGCAGTGGGTAAACGCGCGGTATGAACTAGAGGAGGATGCGAGATACTGGAGGTTCTATCGCAGGAAACCTTGACGGAGCGGGGTTGGGGGGCTTATAATATTATTGCGTGACGTCGGAGGAAGGACAGAAACCGAGACGCAAGGAGGTAAGCGACATGAAGGAAGGCATAAAGATTAATCACAAGACGAAACGGAATATTTCCATGCGGGTGGTGCCCGGACATTTTGTAACCAGCCATTCCCACATTAACTTTTATTTTGACATGACGACGATGAAGATCCGCAGAAGTGAGGCACAGGCCGTTGCGCAGGCGATTGCGGAGCAGTATTCCTATAGCACGGTCGTTGATACGATCGTATGCATGGACGGATGTGAGGTTATCGGGGCATATCTTGCGGAGGCTCTTGAAAATGCAGGCATTATGTCCATGAATTCCCATAAGACCATTTATGTCGTTACGCCCGAAATTAACGCACAGAATCAGCTGATCTTCCGTGATAACATCCGCAGCGCCATTGAGAATAAGCACGTGCTGCTGCTTCTTGCATCCGCGACTACGGGTAAGACGATTTCTTCAAGCCTTGAGTGCATTCAGTACTATGGTGGTACGCTGGCAGGCATTTCCGCACTGTTCTCCGCCGTATCCGAGGTGGAAGGGCAGGAGGTTCACTCAATCTTCAATGCGTCGGACGTGCCGCAGTATTCAACCTATAAATCTCATGAGTGCCCGATGTGCAGAAGCGCTCAGAAAATAGACGCTCTCGTCAATAGCTTCGGTTATTCAGAGCTGTAAAGAAAAAATAACCCACTGGAAGGATTACCATTCCAGTGGGTTTGTTTTTTCTAAGCATTTTCGGAGGCTTCATCGGGCTGCTCGGGCATGGCCTTCATGATCTCGTCAGCCAAAAACTTTGTCATCTCGCATTTTTGGAGAAACTCGTAAATGTTTTTGGAGAGCTGTAAGGGCGTCAGGTCGACTACGGTATTTTCGAAATCCTTATCCTGCAGGCACTTTTGCTTTGCATTCTGGAAGCCTTCCTTGGTTCTGCCGTAGCTTACGTCAAACTTTTCGGAGTTCTCAGAATTTCTCGTAACAACGAAATACTCATATTCATAAATGAATTGGGCAGCGCCGCGCTCGGAAAGATTCAGGGATTGCTTAAGGATGTGCTGGGCAGCAGTCGCAAGGCGAATGTCATCCTTATGGGCATCATAAACCTTGTCAATCGTCTTATTCAGATCTTTCTCCAGAACCTCCTCAGAGTCCGTCTTCAGGAAGTTGACGTTGATCGAAACAACATAGTTGGACTGGCCGATTCTGCGAATGTCGCCCTTGTTCAGGACGGAGATGGTCAGCTGACCGCCAAAGGCAAAGGAAAGCTCCTCGCCAGGGAACAGATTCCGCGCATTTTCCTTATACACGTCAAGCGCTTCCTCTGTCATTTCCTTATCCTTCTTATAGTTGCAAACGGAGTTAAAGAGGAACTGATAATAGTTGCTCTTGTCCATCGTGCTGCTGACGTAAGCGTCTGCTACGTACTCGTAGGCCTTGTCCGTCTCGTAAAAAGCCATCAGATGGATCTCTTTTTCATCACCAAGGTCAGACTTCTTGGCGATCAGAATGAAGTCGCCCGTCTTACAGGTTCTCGTCTCCATGGGCTCCAAGCTGTTACAGCGATCTGCCAGCTTGGAGATCATGCCTCTTTCGTTTTCGTCCAATAAGGTGATGGCCTTATTTTTGTTTAATCGTAACATAAAAATTCCCTCTCAATCCCTGCCGTCTAAGGCAATTGTTTTTGCTATTTTAGTGCTTGGCAGCCAGTTCCCCCAAAAACTGTCTGTATATACTAATATAAAGCAAAACCCAGCTTTAAGCAATAACAAAAATTAAGAAATTAAGAAAAAAACTGCTCTTTTCATTTGCCGCCTGAAAAGATATAATGTAAACATGCAATAGAAAAACAAGCTCAGGCGCACGGAAATCTGCGATTTCCGGGCTAAGTGCGAAGCAGAATAAGGCTGCTGCGAAGCAATTACCCTTAGGAGGATCCTTATGATCAAGGTAACGGTATGGAATGAAAATCTACATGAACGTCTGCAGGAGGAGATTCGTCAGGTGTATCCGGACGGAATCCATGGCTGTATCGCGGAGTTTTTAAGCTATAACGACGATATTGCGGTTCACGTGGCAACCTTTGATGAACCGGAGCATGGTCTGACGCAGGAGATCCTTGATGCGACGGACGTTCTTGTCTATTGGAGCCACATGGCACAGGAGGCGTTTTCCGACGTCGTGGCAGAGAGGATTCGTCAAGCCGTTCTGAATGGCATGGGACTGATCGCCTTACATTCCGCGCATGCCAGCAAGATGATGAAAAAGCTTCTTGGAACGACGATGACGCTGAAATGGCGGCATGGGGATCGGGAGCGCCTTTTTGTGACGGCTCCGTCACATCCGATTGCCCAGTACATTCCGGAGTATATTGAGCTGCCCGTAGAGGAAATGTACGGGGAGTATTTTGACATTCCGAAGCCGGATGACGTCGTATTTACGGGCTGGTTTGCTGGAGGGGAGATCTTCCGGAGCGGTTGTACATTTACAAGGGGACTGGGCAAGATCTTTTATTTTCAGCCGGGCCATGAGGCCTATCCGACCTATTATGACAAATATATTCAGAGGATCATCACCAACGCCGTCTACTGGTGCGCGCCCACGCGCCGCCTAAAGCAGCCCATGGATAATCAGGAGGTCAAGATGACGCCGGAGGAAATCAGCGGATACGCAGCCAAGGCACGCAGGAAGGCTACGGAAGAGCAGGGGAATGTAACAAGCCATGTAATCAGTCATGGAAGTAAGGCGGATGCCGGTTGGGAGAATGCGGTCGACGATGGCATGGAGCCTGCGGGTCCCATCAAGCTCTCGATCTTTTATGAGCACCTGCGCGAAGCCATGGAGCAGACGGGAAAGTCCTTGGAGAAGCTTCTTGCGGAGGCGAAGAAGGCCGGGATCAGCGGCGTTGAGATGGAATTTTCAACGCTGGTGAAGAAGCCGGAGCTACATCGGATCATTCAGAATGCGGGGATGGAGATTTCGAATCTTTATCAGTTCTTTGACTTTGGGAACCACTATGCGGCAGGCATGCATGCGGGGCGGAAGATGATCGACACGGCGAAGGCCATGGGCATTCAACGGGTGATGATCATCCCGGGCTTCCTTGCGCCGGAGCAGGCAAAGGAGCTCACGAAGGCCAGCGGCTCTTTCGAAGAAACAGCTGCGTACATGGAAGGAATTTCCGAGATTCTTGCGATGCGAGATGCCATTGCGGAGCTGACGGAATATGCGACGGAGCGGGGAATCATGGTCTCCATGGAGGATTTTGATGCCTTTGATTCGCCTATTGCAAGGATGAATCCCATCAAGTGGTTTTTGACACAGGTACCGGGACTAAAGCATACCCTGGACATGGGAAATTATGCCTTCAGCAACGAGAGCGCCGCAGAAGCCTATGAACTTTTTAAGGATCAGATCGGTCACGTGCATTGCAAGGATCGCGGCGAAGAAAAGGAGGAGGATCCTGAGATTTGGAAGGGCCTCGGCGTTCCCTTCGGCGAGGAACTGGCACATCGCCGCGGCATGAAGCCCGTGCCCGTTGGAGATGGTTACATGCCCATCGCGGAGCTTGTTAAGAAGCTAAAGGATCAGGGCTATCAGGGCTACATGGCCATCGAGCACTTTGGCGCACCAGACCAGCTTGGATTCATGCTAAAGTCAGCAGAGTTCATGCGGGAACTACTGAAAGACGATTGATGAGAAATCAAATAAATGGCGGTTTCTGTAGCAAGCAGAGAAAGAGACAAGAATAAACCACAATATACCCGAACGGGTATATAAGTAAACATATATAATAAAATTACACCCGATCAGGTATAATATTGAAAATATTAGTTGAAAATATACCCGAACGGGTGTATATTTATGCCATGAATAAGATAGCAAAGTATGTAAAAACGGAAAGAATAAAAGCTGGTCTGACGCAGGAAGAGTTTGCGCTTAGGTCTGGTTTGGGCTTGCGATTTGTCAGGGATCTGGAGCAGGGAAAGGAGACCGTGCGGCTTGACAAAGTAAACCAGGCGCTAAGAATGTTTGGCATGGAAACGGTTCCGGGCGAGATGGACAGAGAGGATTTGTAACATGGCCAGAGAGGGAAAAGTATATGTTCAGGATCAATTTGCCGGTCTGATCAGGGAGACGGATCAAGGTTATGAATTCCTGTATGATCAGGATTATCTTGCCAAGGAGAACGCTTTGCCCGTCAGTTTAACATTGCCACTGCGAGAGGAAGCTTATGTTTCAAACACCTTATTTCCCTTTTTTGACGGACTGATCCCAGAGGGATGGCTGCTGGACGTGGTGGAGAGAAACTGGAAGTTGGATGGCAGGGATAGGTTTGGACTAATGCTGGTTGCCTGTAGGGATTGCATTGGAGACGTTCGCATTGAGGTGACGCAATGAGATGCTTATGCTGCAATAAAGAAATGACAAATTCGAAGGAATATGAAAGCGGTATTCAGTGGCATGAAAGGTGTATTAAGCGCTTTTTTGGTGCCTCAACACTCCCTGAAATCGATATTTCGGAAGAAGCGCTGGTGCAGTTGGCTAATCAGTCGGTAAATCAGGGACTTACGGTACCTGGCGTGCAGAAAAAGCTATCCTTGCAGTTTGAAAAAAGCGGAAAAAGGCTGAGGCTTACATTGGTGGGATATCCAACAGGATATATATTAAAGCCACAATCAAAGGAGTATGCATGCTTGCCGGAGGCTGAATTCCTGACCATGAAAATGGCAGAAATCGCCGGAATAAAAACCGTTCCCAATGCGTTGCTTTTCTTTCAGGGAACCTACGCTTACATTACGAAGCGGATTGACAGAGAGGAAAAACAAGTGTATGCCATGGAGGATTTCTGCCAGTTGTCAGGAAGAATGACGGAGGATAAATACCGTAGCTCTTACGAAAGCTGTGGAAATGTCATACAAAAGTTTTCTCAAAAGGTGGGTCTTGATAAGGCGGAGTTTTTCTATCGTCTTCTGTTTTGTTTTGTCACCTGTAACTCCGACATGCATCTTAAGAATTTTTCCCTTATTGAGGATCGCCCCGGGAGCAGGAAATTTTCCCTCTCCGCTGCTTATGACATGTTGCCCGTAAACATGATCATGCTGGCGGACAAGGAACAGACGGCGCTTACCTTAAACGGTAAGAAAAGAAACCTTAGGAAAAAAGATTTTTTGAAGCTTGCAGAGAACCTAGGGATTACGGAAAAGGTTGCACTTGGGCTCATGAAGCAAATTGTCAAATACAAAGAGCGCTTTGCGGAGGAGATCAAGGCATCTTATGTTCCTGACGATTTTAAAGAGAAGTTTCTCTTGGCCATGCAAAAGAGGATGGAAATTTTTGAGGGGCTGATCACGCCTAAAACAGGGAAAAAGCAATAGAAGAAGTATATGTACTTGGGCTCCCTTCGGGGAGCCTAATTCATTTTAAAATTTAAGATTTGTTAAGAATTATTGTTAATTTTGCTCATTAAGCGCTTAATTTTGTCAATTTACCATTTGATACGGATTTTAAGCTAAAATAACCATTAAGACTTGCGTTCATTAGTAATCGTTGGGAGAAGAAATGCTTTTATAACATTCATTAATCTTTTTCGTTCTTCGTAAGGAAGCTTTTTATAGGTTTCTAGGAAAGTATGAATGTCATCAGAATAGAGTTCTGAAGTATAATCGCAGGATTTAAGATCCGTAGTGAAGGCATCTAGAGGAATGTCTAATGCCTTTGAAATATTGTAATATGTCAAAAAGGAAGCAGAAGCACCGGACTCAATGTTTTTGAGCGTTCCTTCTGCCATGTTTGTTTTTAATGACAATTCCTCAATGGTAATGTTTCGATTTTTTCTGAGATCTCTAATCTGTTTTCCAATAAACTTGAAAATATCATTATTGTTTATATCCATTGCAATCCTCACCCAAGTATTACACCTAATTTATACCATTTATTACATTTTAGATGAGAATATATAAAAATAAAATCACGGTAAAAATGATGAAATCACGAAATGAGTGATTTGTGACGACTATTTTTGTAAAAAGAGGTTAAAAGTTATGAAGGTTGCAAGAAGAATAGCGGGTGAAATGAAAAAACATGGGATCATAAGAAACGATGAATATAATGTCTATGTCTATGGATTGGAATTAGTTGTATTAAAGTTTATTGCTGGTTTAATTGCAATCATTGTGAGTATTGCATTGAATACAACGCTTTTTCTCTTTGCTTTATTACTTTTTCTTATTCCGATTCGTGAATATGCAGGAGGCGTGCATGCTGCAAGCAGAGGTGCTTGTTTATTTTTGACAGAAATGATTCTCTTAGTGGCACAATTAATTTGGAAATGGAATTTGTGGAAAGAGACGCTGCAAATACTAGCCATATTATTGTGTATGATTGCTGTTTTATTGTTTGCGCCGTCTCAAAATGAAAAAAGACGATTAAGCCAGCAAAAACGAAAGAAATTTCGTTACATATCCATATTATTGTGCTTTATTAATGTTGCGTGTTATGGAATGGCCTTTTGGATAGGCTGGAATCTGATAAAAATAGCAATAAGTCTAGCAATGATGATTGAAGCAATTTTGTTAATTCTATATGGGATTGAAAGACTTAAAAAATCCCTTATTTCGTGATATAATCATGGCACAAATGACGGAAATGTTTAAATTTGTCAATTAAGCGTATAATTTTGTCACTTCAGAAAAAATCATCTTTTAAAAGGTAACATGGAATTATGGATTTGTTATATTGTGATCCATATGTTACAAGAAAATGCCAAATGGCACGGATGATTTTGAAGGAGGTGGAGCTTATGAAGGCAGTGTACTTGAGATTGCTCAGCGTGCTTGCAGCGTTCGCGGGAGTGGCAACCGCGGTAGCGGTAAATTCCGCATGCTGCTTAGTACTGTATGAGCCAGAAATGCCTAAAGAACTTGACTAAGACACGGAACTTAAATAGAATTTAATAGGAGGAACAATTTATGAGAAGAACTATTTTGGCCTTTTGTACGGCAGCAATTATCCTTGCATGCGGCATTTTAACGCCTGTAACAGCTAGTGCGGAAGAGGCAAGAGGGTGCGCGCAACACACGATGAATGGAACCCATGCCGGAACCATGACCAGAGTAATGTATACTCATCCGGTTTTCTTGGGTAATGGTACCTATGGTCCGATGTATGAAACCTGTACAGTAAAAGGTTTGTATGATGAAATTTATTTAAGATGTACCGTGTGCGGATACATTGATTATGATCATCCGGTAAGTCAAGTATTACTTAATTCATGGCATGACTACTACATGTGTCCGCATTATAACGAATAATGTGATCATAATTTAGCGATGGGAGAAATGGCGGCATGAAAAAGAAAGGGATGAAACATATTTGGATGACATGTCTTTTGTTCCTATTTACATTGTGCGGTTGTCTCGGAAAGAACTCAAAGGATGCAGCGACTTCTTCGTCCACAGGTCAGATTGAATTTTTGACGGAAAGTATGATGAGTGGAGGAAACGCAGCCTGGCAGGACAATGCCCTTGACGATCTTCATGCCGTCATCAACCTGTCCGTGAAAAGCATCAAAACGGAAGGGGAAACGGTAAGCGGAGGGGTAGTCTTTGTTGGCGAAGGAGGATGCACGCGGCACGGAAATCATTCCTACGGAGATTACAGGAAAGATTGGGATGGCGTGAATGGCATTACGCCCGAGGGCGAAGAATTCTCGCTTACATTGGAAATCCTTCCGGAGAAAAAAAGATTACAGTTTCTGAACCTTGGTCCCGTTTCAGGGGAAGACGCATACATCGCATGTTCCTACGTTTACGATGCGAACGGAAAAGCTTCGGAATACTGTTTTTATGAGCTGGACTCAAAGTATCAAAAAATTCACGAGGTTCAAACGGGTTACGTTACGGACTCAGCCGTCAGACACATTATGGGAGATGCAGACGGAAATTATCACGCTTCGTATCCAAAGTCAAACGGAAAAAACATTTACGTCATTATTTCGCCGGAAGGTGAAATAATTTTTGAAAAAGAGCTGCAGCACTCCGTCAGTCTTTGCGCCTTTGGAGGAGGCCGTGTTGCCGTTTGTGAAAAGAACATGTCCACGGGTCCTAACGAAATCTGGTGTTACGAGGCAAATCTGAAGACAGGGGAACTTTTGGAACTGGCAACATCAAACGACGAGACGGTAAGGAATCAATTAAAAGGCAACGCAAGCCATGCAGTCCCCGTTGATGATAACAGGATTGTTTGGTGTACGCGCAACGGAATTTATGTATACGACCTGCGGGACAAGGAAACAAAAACGGTATACAAATGGTCAAACCACGGCATTTTTTTGGATTCCGTGGAAGACATGACCGTAACGGCGGACGGGTCGCTTGCCATTTTATACAGAGACGCAAATGAAAAAGGATTGAAGTATCTTTTGTTAAGGCATACCGATGAAAAACAGGAACTTACTTCCATCACGATCGCCGTTTCTTCACACAACAAAAATGAATATGAAAAGGCCGCAACGGACTTTAAGAAAATGTATCCTTCGTACGTCATCAACGTGAGGGATGATTACGACGAAATGAGTCTGTTAACACAATTGGGTGCAGGTACGGGGCCCGCGCTTGTTGACACGGAACTGACGGGGTTTGAAAATCTCGAGTACCTTTGGGAACCGCTGGATCTCTTCATGGAACAGGCGGGACTGGCGGAAGAGATCATTCCAAAGGCTCTGGAGTTTGGAAAAATCGGGGATGTGACATATGGCATCGTGAGGGATTTTCGAATAGAAACGCTATTGGTTTCAGAGGCTGGACCGGAGGACTGGAATTATGAGGAGTTTTTAAATGCCTTGGAAAAAAACACCGGGGCGGCGTTTACTTATGAATATGTGGAGTCGCTTACCGATTGGAGGGAACATTATTTCGATCTCTTGCAAAACGGTCTTTCCGATAATGCATATTTTGACGCAAGTACTGGAGAAACGGTTTTTGGAATGTCTGATTTCGAAAGGATGTTAAGGCTTTCCCAAAAGGCAAAAAATTGTCCCCCGTCAGAGGGCGGGAAGGCACTTGCGAAGGGTACGGCGCTTTGTGAACATGTTGACCTATTGGTTGAGGCGCAGGTGTTTCGGTTGAGAAGGAGGATGGAGGTAAATGGCGAACGGGCCATCGGTTATCCGACAAAGGAAGGAGCACGGCATCTTTTAGTGGCTAACGCACCGCTCGCAATGCGCTCGACGGCAACGGAAGAGCAAAAAAAGATCGCATACACTTTCCTGAAGATGTTGCTTTCAAAAGAAATCATGGAGAAAACTTCATCCACCATGATGTTTCCCGTTCGAAAGGATGTTTTAGAGAAAAAGCTAATAAACTATGAAGCTACCGTGGAAAGCATGAAGCTGGGAGAAAACTATGATCCAAATTACATGCCGGAGCTTGATGAAAAAGACAGGGAGTTCTTAAACGATCTAATAGAAAACGGTGTGGTAAAGAAATCCTTTCCAACAGGCTTGCAGCGAGTGTTTGACGAGGAATTGGGAGATTATCTTGCGGGCAGGATTGATGGAAAGGCGTTGGAAGATCACTTAAAAAACAGGGTGTGGCTGTACTTAAATGAAACGAAATAAAGGACGAAAGAATGATTTCAATTTCCGTAGTGGATGATGATTATCAAACAATTGCCAAATTTACCGCAATTTTAGAGCGATATTATGGTACAGGAAATTATATTCAACAGGACTTTACAAACGGACGGGAGTTTGTTGAAAGTCTGTCGGAGGGATTGCCCAACATTGTTTTTATGGACATAGAAATGGATTTCATGAATGGGGAAGATGCCGTTCGAAAGTTACGGGAGAAGGACATTAATGAATGTACGTTTGTCGTTTATGTCTCATCCCATACGGAACGGCTTGCCCCGTTTTTTGCGTTGCATCCGTTTGATTTTTTGGTGAAACCGTTTAAGGATAAAGCCGTTTATGAAATTTTGGATAAGATTAACGAACGCATGGATAAGGAGAAAAAAACTTGTACCTTAATTATTGACCGGAAGGAAGTCAGTATTCCCGTAAATGACATTATGTGGATTCAATCACAGGGGCATCGTTTGGAAGTAAAGGTGAGTACGAGCGAAGTGCCGCTTTATTGCTATGGCAAATTAAATGATTTGTATTTGGAATTGGAGGCCATCTGTGATGATTTTTTGCGTGTTCACGCTTCTTATGCGGTAAACAGGCGTTACATCACGAAATTCATGCATAATGAGGTTTATTTGAAGGACAAAGTTTTTCCGGTTAGCGTTAGATTTCGGACGGAAGTCACCATGAAACTTCATGAAAGGTTATAGGAAACCATGTTAATTAGTAGGATTGCGTATTTAATGAGTAATGTCATTTTTGCCTATGGCATGCATCTGTTTTATGCCAAATTTTTCCCAAAGAGTGAAGGGAAGTGGGCCAAATGGTTAACGCTGATTCTTTTTTTGATCTTGGATTTCATACTATATTTATTGATTTCTAATTCCTATATTTTTCCCATAGTCAGTTTTATATTGTTTTTTTCTGTAACTTTAACATATCAATGTAGGATTGATTACAGGAATTTTTTAGCTGCGTTTTGGATTTTGATTTTTGGAATTTGCGGTGAACTTCTGGCATCCTATGTCGTATCTTTTTTCATGGGTAAAATTGGACTGACAAGTTCTGAGAATGCATTGGTTGCCGCGCTTGTATCGGCCAGATTCTTCTTCTTTTTTGTGGCGATTCTTTCGGCAAAGCTGATCAGTCACCATAGAGAGGGGGAACCCATACGGTATATTTCCGTACTGACTATGTTCCTCCCAATGATTTCCATTGGTTTGGTGGTATATGTGTTTAGTTTAGCCGAGTTTGATCAGAATACCATTTTAAATGCGGGTTCGTTTGGAGCTGTTATGTCAGTTTCGGCCATCGTTTTATTGAATTTGATTACGGTATGGCTGTTTGATCGCCAAACACTTGCATATCAAACAGAGCAGGAAGCGCAGGCACTTCGAAAGACTGTACAGGTTCAACAAGAGCATTATAACGGAGAAATGAAGCGGCATGAAGCAATTAGGAAAGTGAAGCATGATTATAAAAATTTGCTTTTAGCGATTCAAGCAAGCCTTGATTCACAAAGGATAAATGACGCTAGACGAATTATTAAAGGAGAATTAGAAGAGGTAGGCGTTTCGGATGTTCCCCAAAGTGGGTGGTATGCTTTAGATGCCATTGTTGCATACAAAGAGGCAAGCGCGGAGAAGGTCGGATTAAGGCTATTACCAGAATACTTCTTGGAGGAAACGCCGAAGGTTGCTAGTGAAGACATATGCGTTATGATGGGAAATGCGATAGATAATGCCATGGAGTATTTAGAAGAGAATCCCGCTTGTTCCAAAGAGATACGCATACATGTTCATTATGAAAAGGGGGTTCTAAACATTAAGGTCGGTAATGAAGTGGAGGGAACTATTGCTACCATGGATCGACGATTCTGTAAGTCCTCGAAGACGGAAGAAGGACATGGCTACGGGTTGAAATCAATTGATTACATAGCAGGAAAATATGATGGGCGTCTCATCCTTTCCAGCCGTGAGAACTATTTTGAATGTGGAATGATATTGTATTGTTAAGAGATTGTGATAATCATAAATGATTCATTGCGAAATCCTTATGTGGAATGACTTGCGTATTTTTGGAATTCAAGTTATAATACAAGATGTTGAAAGTGAAGTCATTTTATGAAAGGATTGGACAATTCAAGTGACAAGAGAAGAGAAAATTGAGAAATTAAGAAATCTGACGAAGGCATATATTTTATATTCCCTGTATACGAGGGTTCCTTTTGTTGAGTGTGAGCAGGCGAATTTTTATGATCAGGCGTTCCTCTTTGAGACGAAAGAGGATGCCGAGGAAGCGGCGAAGAGAATGTATGACAATGGGGATCCCGTGGGCATTACGGAGTTAAAGATTGTGGATCTGCCGCGTCCTGAGGGAGCAGCGGACAACGTGGTTCCCATGCGCAGGCTCATGCGGAATCAGGTGCGCGAGCATTTAACGAAATTCCCGCTTTTTGGCATTAATGCGGTATTCTTCAAGCCGGCGGAGGATCGCGGCGAGAGTCTGCCCCTGGATGACGTGCTGCCGGAAGAGGTAAAGGCGGAAGTAAACAAGGAGCAGACGGAGCTTGTTGGCTTAAAGCTGACGGGGCTTTATTTCGCGCAGTATATTCGCAGAAATCAGAAGGACGTACAGCTTGCGAAGGAGCGCTATGAGGAGTTTTATGCGAACCTTGCAAGGGCGCAGCTTTTACTGCCCGTCATCCCCGAGGAGGCGCATAGGGATGATCCTTCCCTGAATTTGACGAAGTGCATGCTGCCCATTTATACGCCTCACGATGAGAACGGCGATGCGGCAAAGGCAGACGGTGAGGCGCAGAAGGCGGAGGGCGAAGATAAGAAGCCGAAGATCGCAGCTTTGGGCCTGTTTACCAACATGGATGAGGTCGTAGTTCACAGTAGAAACCACCTCAAGGAGGTTCGCGTGGTTCGCGTGGCAATGGACCAGATCAGGAATTTTGTTCCGGAGCACGTGGAATATGTCGTCATTGATCCCCTGACCATGAGCATCACCTTAAAGGTGGATGACGTTGTCAAGGTCATCAAGGAGATCAGGGGTGAAGAACCTCAGGCGTAAGTCGGGAAAAGCATGTTCGGCTGAGCTTAGGAAAGAATCAACCGGATATGGTAGGTTTTTAGCCAGTAGTTCACCTGAAGCAGGTAGGCGAGAAGCTGTGGGCCGGCCATGAGCTGACCATAAAAGGGCTTTCCGTAGTCGCTGGGCTTTGCAACATAGTTTTGAACCTTTTTTAGATCCACCAGACCGCTCAAGGGCTGCGTTTGGTCGGACAATATCTCCAGGAGCTCCTTCCGAAGGAGACCCTCATACGCAGGGTCGTAGGTTTTCGGATAGGGGCTCTTTTTGCGTTCCAGAATTTCGTCCGGCAGAAGGCCCCTTGCGGCTTCCCGAAGAAGGCCCTTGACTACGCCGTTTTTGCATTTCATGTCCCAGGGCACGTTCCAGAGATATTCGACAATGCGATGATCCGCGAAAGGTACCCTTGCCTCCAGGCCCACGTGCATGCTGGTGCGATCCATCCGGTCGAGGAGGGTTTGCATAAACCAGCGAAGGTTAAGGTAGGAGATCTCGCGGCGCCTTTTCTCCTCCTTGCTTTCTCCCGGAAGGGCAGGGCATTCGCGCAGGGTCTTCTCATAGGCGGCTCGCGCGTAGTCCTCCAAGGGCAGGAGCTCCAAGAGTTCCTCGCGAAGCAGCATGATCCTGGGCGAAAAGTCCATCGACCACGGGAAGATGTCCGCGTCAAAGCATTCCTTTTTATGGAACCAGGGGTAGCCACCGAAGATTTCATCCGCACATTCGCCGGTTAGGGTTACCTTATGGTTTTGGGCGACAAGGCCGCAAAAATAGAGCATGGAGCTTTCGACGTCGGCCATGCAGGGCAGGTCTCTCGCATCCACGGCCTTGAAAAGATTGGCATAAAGGTCGTGGTTGTCGCAGGTAAGATACTGGTGCCTGGTGTGACAGTGGGACGTCATGAGGTCGACGTAAGGGCGATCCTGCGAGGGCTGGAAGGCATTGGCGCGGAAGTTTTTGTCATTTCCGAGAAAGTCAAAGGAATAGGTAGACAGGAGCTGCCCTTTTTCTTTTAATTCCTGACTGCAGACGGCCGTGACGAGGCTTGAGTCGATGCCGCCGGAGAGGAAGGTGCAGATCGGAACATCCGAGAGCATTTGCATTCGGATGCTGTCCGTCACTAGAAATCTTGTCTTTTCCCTGGTCTGCTCCCAGGAATCCTCATGGGGATGGCTTTCCAGCTGCCAATAGGGTGTCTGCCTGATGCCGGAGGCGGAGTAGGTCAGGACATGACCGGGAAGAACCTCATGCACATTCTTGAAAACGCCTTTTCCATAGGTCTTTGCGGGGCCGAGGCCAAAGATTTCGCAGAGTCCTTCACGGTCCACCTCTGCGGGAAAATCAGGGAAGGAAAGGATGCCTTTGATTTCGGAGGAAAAGAGAAAGGTCTGGCCGAGCGTGGCATAAAACAGGGGTTTGACGCCGAGGCGGTCGCGGACGAGGATCAGCTGCTCCGTGGCATCCTCCCAGAAGGCGAAGGAGAAGATGCCATTGAGGGAGGAGAGGAAGGGAAGGCCGCGGAGAAGGAGTCCTTGCAGGATGACCTCGGTGTCACAGGTGGTTTCGAAGAAAGCGCCCTCCCGAAGCAGCTCTTCGCGAAGGGCGGGGCTGTTATAGATTTCTCCGTTAAAGACAATGGCACCGCGGCGGCCACCCTGCCCGGCACACTGGCGCACCATGGGCTGCGCGCCGCCCTCGGGATCGAGGATGGAGAGGCGGACGTGGGAGAGGCCGACGTGCCTTTGCAGATAGACACCGTCCCCATCAGGGCCGCGATGCTTTTGCACTCTGCCCATGGTCTGCAGTATTTGGTAGTATTTCCCGGGATCCTCCCGGAAGTTTCCGTGGAAATTACAAAATCCGGCGATGCCACACATGTTAGGGGTTCCTTTCTGAATATAGTCACTTTGTGATGGAGCGTGTTTCGCTTTTTTAAATATGGCTTTGCTATGGTTAGGAATGGTTATGAATAAGAAATGAGCACGGGCTGGTACTGCTTGTGTTCGAGGGCGAGCTCAAGCGTGGGCTTTAGGAGTTCCAGGTGGGCGACGAGAGAATTCGGTTTTTTTACATGGTTATCCTGCCCAAAGGGTACAAAGTATATGTGTTTGCTGTTTAGCAAAAGTCCAATGTTTTTGAGGTTCATGCCAAGGCCGTCATTGGTGGAAATTGCAATGACTAAGGGGCTTCCGACGCGAAGATGGGCCTTTGCCGCCATGAGGACGGGGCTGTCAGTGATGCCTCCGGCCAGCTTTGCCGCGGTATTTCCCGTGCAGGGCACGATGGCAAGGATGTCAAGGAAGGCGGAAGGGCCGAGGGGCTCTGCCGTTTCAATGCTTAAGATGGGGTCGCGGCCCGTGATTTCCCGAATGCGCTTAAGATATCCTTCAGGGGAGCCGAAGCGGCTGGTGATCTGCTGGGCACTGTCGGAGAGAATGGGGTAGAGGTTGGCACCGGCATCCCGAAGCTCCTCCAGAACCCGAAAGGTTTTTTCAAAGGTACAAAAGGACCCTGTCAGGGCCACGCCGACGTTTTTTCCGGCTAATTCCATAGGGTTACACCTCCTAAATGTTTTCTAATACATATTTGACCAATCGCTCTGCGCAGCTCCTTGCGGCGTATTTTCCGGGAAGTCCCGGGCAGAACAGGGCATGGAGGGACAGATCCTTTGCCAGTTCATAATCGACGCCGGTTCTGCCGGAGGCGATGTCGATGATGAGGCTTTCCCGGCGCATCTGTGGCAGGCAGTTTTCGCCAAGGTAGCAGGCGGGGATGGTATTAAAAAGATAGTCAAAGCGGGCGACATACTTTGCGAGCTCCCGCAGGGGGAAGGTCTGATAGCCTTTTGTTTCTGCAAGGGCGAGCTCGGCAGGGTTTTCCGTGGTGACGAAGACCTCGGCACGCAGTCCGCCCAGCCGATCTGCAATCAGGCTTCCGCAGCGCCCAAAGCCGAGAATCAGGCAGCGGCTTTGATGAAGCAGGGTATCCTTGTGGGAGAGTGCTTCCAGGATGGCGCCCTCAGCCGTCGCGACGGCATTGAAAAGGGTCAGGGGTTCATCCTTCATAAAGTCATGGCAGTCGATGGATCGCTCCTCGCAGTGGCGGCGAAATTCCTCTGGCAGAACTCCGCCAAAAATTTTTTGCTTTTTTCGAAGGCGTCTTTGGAGCTCCGCAATGGGAATTCTTAGGCGTCCTTCGCAGTTTAAAAGGCCGTCCCTTTCAAATGGAATGCCGCAGATGACGGTTCCCGCGTCGCTTAGGGCTTCCTTTAGGGAGGTGGCGGATTTGGGCTCTGTTGCATCTGGTTTCCTGTTTGGACCCTGCTCCTTATCTTTTTCCTGAGCAGGTGTCCAGGTGCCGAAGCTGAGGACGCGGCATCCCTCCCGCAGGAGGATGGGCGCCATATAAGCGATGCGGCGGTCGCCGCCAATTAAGCAAATGTCTCTGTGATCCATAGAGTATCGTTTGGCACGGGCCAATCTGGAATTTAGTATAAATTATGTCGTTTCCGCAGAATGGGTGCCTGTCAAAGGTTGACGAAGATGGTGATTCAGTGGTAAAGTATTGAAGAAGCGGGGAATGTGAATGATGAATCTGTCGCGAGTAAAGAATTGGAAAAAAATTCCATATGTCAGCATTGGCCTGGTTGTGATCAACGTGGTCCTGTTTCTGATCGAGGAGCTTGGGCAGGTAGAGTTGTTTCAGGCGGGAGCCCTCAATGTCGAGGACGTCTTGATCAAGGGGGAGTACGAGCGATTTATTTACTGTATGTTTTTGCATGCCGACATCGAGCATCTTTTTAATAACATGGTGATGCTCTATTTCATGGGAACCATGATTGAAAAGGAAATCGGGCATCTTTCCTATGGCATTATTTATTTTATTTCTGGCATTGGCGGCGGGCTGCTTTCCCTGTATGTCAAGCTAGTGCAGGGAAATCCCTTTGGAAGCGTGGGAGCCAGCGGCGCGATTTTTGGCCTTGACGGACTTTTGCTTGCCATGGTGCTGTTTTATCGAAAGCCCATGCCCATGGTGACGCCGCTTCGGGTCTGCCTGATGATCATCCTGAGCTTATATGGCGGCATGACGGCAGGAAACGTTGATAATGCGGCGCATATTGGCGGTCTTTTGGTGGGACTGATCACGGGTGCGCTGTTCTGTATGATCAGGCGCTATTCCAAGGGCTTGCCCCTGCCGAAGCCGCGTGATGACGACGAGGAAAATTAGCGACCGAAGAATATTTACGGCGACGAACTTGCGACGAAATATTCTTCGCCGTAATGGAGCCGAGAGAAATGTAGCAATAATTTATCGCAAAGCGATTTCATAAGCGAAATGAAGCGAGGCGACCGAAGAATATTTACGGCGACGAACTTGCGACGAAATATTCTTCGCCGTAATGGAGCCGAGAGGAATGTAGCAAAAAAATATCGCGAAGCGATTTTATTAGAAAGGAACGGGTGAGGAGCATGAAGCTGGACAATTGTATTTTTTGTAAGATTGCAAATGGGGAGATTCCTTCGAGAACGGTGTACGAGGATGCGGATTTTCGCGCCATTTTGGATTTGGGACCTGCGACGAAGGGGCATACGCTGATCCTTCCCAAGGAGCATGCGGCGAATTTGTATGAGTTACCTGAGGAGACGGCGGCGAAGGTGCTTCCCGTGGCGAAGAAGATTGCAGCTTTGATGCAAGAGAAGCTTGGCTGTGATGGCCTGAATCTGGTGCAGAACAATGGGGAAGTGGCCGGGCAGACCGTAAAGCATTTTCATCTGCATGTCATTCCCAGATATGAGGGTGATGGGCAGACGATTCTTTGGAAGCCCACGGAGCCTGCGGCGGAGGAGCTGGACGGCGTGCTTGCAAAGCTGAAGTAGCGAGGGCTCGTTCGAGATTTGAGGAAAGGCGCGAAGGCCACTATGGAGGAAAGCAGGGTTTGTCCAAAATGCGGCATGCAGCTGGTTGGAAAAAACAACTATTGCATGGGCTGTGGAAGAAACATTGAGCTTTCGGCAGAGGAAGAACCGGCTGCCGGCGTGGGTCTTGCGCGCGAAAATAATCGAGGCTTCGGCAATCGGTACTTAAATCCCGAGTATCTTGCAAGGGAAAAGGCGGCCAGGCAAAAGCGCAGGCAAAAGAAAAACATTTTTGACGAAAGCGGATTGTCCTTGTTGTTGATGTTGATGCTGGGGCTTTTATTGGGCGTAGGAATCGGTGCCTATATGCTGAGTCTGTATTTCGCGCCAAAGGACGTGGTCGTCACCCTACAGAAGAAAACACCGGTGACGGAGCTGGCGAGGGTGGATTGGATCGATCCGCCCAAGGATCCGTTTGAGGCGGCATTCTGGGAGGCAGTGGAACAGCAGAATGCAAAGGGAGAGAAAAAGGCTTCGAAGGATTCCAGAAAGCAGGAGGAAGAGCCAAAGCCTCAGAAGGTATATTCTTTTTTGGGAGAAATGACCATCTATGCCAAGGGAGATCGGGTCTTGTCATGGGAGGAGCGGCAGGTTTGGCAATTTGAGGATGCGAATCAGAATTCCGTTGCGAACGTCGTGAATCATTTGGAACAGCAGGGTACGCCATACCAGTTTTCCGTGTTTATTGATTGGAGCGTCACGCGGGATGATCAGGCAGTGGTTTTGCAGAGGGGCGTTCATCAGCTGGATTTGATGGACAATATGGTCGAGGCAGTGAGCAAGGGACTGCTCGATAAGGCTGCGGTCGTGACCGTGCGGGGAAAGAGCTTTGTTTCCCTGAAGAAGCTGTTGGAAGCTTTGAATGGGGAAGAGTGGGAAGTGAAGGAAATTCCGGCAGAGGAACCTTCGGTGAGTGAATAAATGGCGGAAGCGCCAGATTTGTGGGGAGGAATCATGGGAGAGAATCAGAAGAAAATTTGTCCGAAATGTGGAACGGAGCTGATGGAAGATAATTTTTGCATGGGCTGCGGGGCCTATGTTGATCCTGTTACGAAGAAGGAATCGTCCGAGAGCTATGGATCGGGGAGTAATGATGCGTCCAATGGCTTTGGGTCCTTTGGAAGCAGTGCGGCAGCAGGTACGGGCGGCATTTTAGGCGGCGGCGTCCTCGGGGAAAATGGCGTTCTCGGGAATGGAATTCTGAGTGATGGCGGCATTGGGGCAAGCGGTTCCGAAAATGTATCGGGCAATGCTTTGAGAAGCGGGTCTGAGGGTGTCTCTGGCAGCAATATGGATAATCCCTTTGGGGTTGACATGGCAAGCATTTTGGGCGGCATAGAGCCTGACCAAAGCTTTTCGGGTGCGGGTGCTGCCTCGGATGCGGAGGGTGGCTCTGGCTCGGCTGCAGGCAATGGTTATGGCAGCAATGGGTATGGCAATAATGGCTATGGCAGCAATGGCTATGGTAATAATGGATATGGCTATGGTGCGGGAGCGAATGCGGGTTATGGCGCTTCGGGAGGCGGCTATGGGCCAAATGGTGCCGGCAGATCCTCGGGATATGCGGAGGGCAGCTCTGATAAAATGCCTTTGCTGCAATCCATTCTGATCATGGCGGGTATTGCAATCGTTGTCTTTTTCGGTATTTTCATCGCAGATACGGCGACGAAGCTGAAGGATGAGATCACAACGCTATATACTTATGATTCGAAGAATGACATTGAGGAAAGTATGAGCATTTTGGCGGCAGGCGACAAAGTGAAGCAGATTATAGAAGAGGATAGATGGAATATTGCAAATCGTTCCTCCGCAGAGATAGAAATTGTTAAGGAATTTTTGGTGGAATATGGTAAAGAATATGACGCTTATGACTTTATTTCTTTTGATATGAAGGAGGAAGGCTCAAGTCTGGTGATTTCCATCATTTACAGGGATTTGGACAAGAGGGCGAATGTCAAGTCCTTGGTGAAGCTGGGGATTGTACAGGATGGCGGTGGAGATTATGTTTCCTTGAAGGAGACGGTGAAGTCTTTAAAGAGCTCCGGCTGGTCGGATAAGGCAGGGGCTGTTGCAAGGTAGTGGGAGAGCTAAAATCATGAGAACAATAAATGTTGAGGAAATCACAAAATCGGTGAAGGAAGCCTGCATTGAGGCGAATCATTTTCTGTCGAAGGACGTGGAAGAGAGACTTCGCACGGCGGCAAAGGAGGAGGAAGCGCCTCTGGGACGGCAGATTCTGGAGCAGCTTGAGGAGAATTTGAAGATTGCCGGGGAGGACATGATTCCCATTTGTCAGGACACGGGCATGGCAGTCATCTTTATGGAGATTGGCCAGGAGGTGCATTTCGAGGGCGGGAGCCTTACGGATGCCGTGAATGAGGGCGTTCGCAGGGGATACGTGGACGGATTTCTTCGCAAATCCGTGGTGAAGGATCCGATTCTTCGTGAGAATACGAAGGATAATACGCCTGCCGTAATTCATTATGACATTGTGCCCGGCGACAAGGTTAAAATTACCGTGGCACCGAAGGGCTTTGGAAGCGAAAACATGAGCAGAGTCTTTATGTTAAAGCCCGCGGATGGCATAGAGGGCGTCAAGCAGGCAATCCTTACGGCCGTCAAGGATGCGGGGCCAAATGCATGTCCGCCCATGGTGGTCGGCGTTGGCGTTGGCGGAACCTTTGAAAAATGCGCCATTTTGGCTAAGCAGGCTCTGACGAGGCCGCTGGATCAGCGCTCGGAGATTCCTTGGGTCAAGGAGCTTGAAGAAGAGATGCTTGAGAAGATCAATCGCACCGGCATCGGGCCTGGCGGCCTTGGTGGAAGCACGACGGCGATGGCGGTGAACGTCAATACTTATCCTACGCACATTGCGGGGCTTCCCGTGGCGATCAACATTTGCTGTCACGTCAATCGCCACGCCGTGCGGGAGATTTAGTGGAGCGAGCGATTTAATTTAAGAAAGGGCTTAAGAAAATGGACAGATATATTACGGTGCCTTTGAGTGATGAGGATGCGAGATCCTTAAAATCAGGGGATTATGTTTATGTCACGGGGACGATTTATACCGCCAGGGATGCGGCGCATAAGCGGATGCAGGAGGCACTGGACCGCGGTGAGGCATTGCCCTTGGAGCTAAAGAATAACGTGATTTATTACATGGGGCCTTCGCCTGCAAGGGAAGGGCGCCCCATCGGATCTGCAGGACCGACCACGGCGAGCCGCATGGATAAGTATGCGCCTGCGCTTTTGGATCTTGGTCTGAAGGGCATGATTGGAAAGGGAAAGCGTTCTCAGGCCGTGAAGGATGCCATCGTTCGGAATGGCGCAGTTTATTTTGCTGCCGTTGGTGGTGCGGGTGCGCTTCTTTCTAAGTCGATTTTAAGCTCCGAGGTCATCGCGTATGACGATCTTGGCACGGAGGCCATTCGAAGGCTGGAGGTCAAGGATTTTCCGGTGATCGTTGTGATCGACGCGGAAGGAAATAACTTGTATGAAACCGCTACGGCGGCGTATTGCAAGGAATGAAGGATGGGGGAAGGCGCTTAGTTTTACGCAGGATGCGATAAGGCGCGCAGGTCGACATGAGAATTGCTTTGATGGTCATCATGAATATTTTGCTGGTTCCCTTTATGTTTATAAAGCTTTTGTGGACGGCAAAAAGATATAACGGCGATTATAATCCGGGGTTCAAAATGGCAAAATTTATTTCGAAACGAGCCATTTGGGGCGGAAACATTAAGCTGGAAGTGCATGGCGTGGAGAATGTACCGAAGGAAGATGGTTTCATGTTTTATCCGAATCATCAGGGGCTCTTTGATTCCTTGACATTGTTTGCAACTAGCCCTAAGCCGTTCGCAGCAGTCATCAAAAAGGAAGCCAGGAATATTATCCTGTTAAAGCAGGTGATCGAGGCGACGGGATCGCTGGCCATGGACCGGGAGGACGTACGCCAGTCCATGCAGGTGATCAACCAGATTTCGGAGGAGGTCAAGGCTGGCAGGAATTACTTGATTTTTCCGGAAGGGCATCGCAGCCATGAGGGAAACAAGGTACAGGAATTTAAGCCTGGGAGCTTCAAGGCAGCGCAAAAGGCAAAATGTCCCATTGTTCCCTGTGCCCTGATCAATTGTTTTATTCCGTTTGACGTACAGTCCATCCGCAGGGTTACGGTGAAGCTGATTTACTTAAAACCCATGTATTATGAGGAATACAAGGACATGAAGACCGTGGAGATCGCGGCGGAGGTGAAGCGAAGAATCGTTGAGGCCATTGCGGAGTATGAAGACAAATCATAAAAATGTCGGAAAAATAATTTTGAGATTGACAAACGGCAGGCCCTTATGTATAATGATAAATGCGCTATGAGTTAGCGCCTAATTGCATATTGGTAGAGACGAAGTTCGGATAAGGAGAAATACTCAAGAGGCCGAAGAGGCGCCCCTGCTAAGGGTGTAGGTCGGGCAACCGGCGCGAGGGTTCAAATCCCTCTTTCTCCGTTTCCTCTGCCAATAAGTTAAGGAGTGTTGACTAGTCAACACTCCTTTTTTAACTCAAAAATATAAATGAGCAGGGGAAATCAGTTATGAGTGATTTGGGATATCTCATTTTTATGGCGATCATGGTGGTCGTCTTTGTCGTGGCATTTGCCGTCATGGGTGCCAAGAACAAGAAATATTTGAATGCACAGAGGGAAAACAATACGGAAAAGCGCGCCATGCTGGATTTGATGTCCAGGGTCATGGAGGAGCAGTACGCGAATTATACCTATGTCGTGGGCTATTATACAAAAACAACGCAGAAGCTAAACACGACAACCTATTATTATTTCCCTTACATTCTTGCATTCACGGTTGAAGAGCTGATCGTTTTTCCTTTTATTAAGAAGGAAGGACAGTTATATGTTCGAAATCGCCTGAACGTGGACTGGAATATGACGGATTTTCAGTATAAGCTTCGCAAGAATGGCGTAACAATTACGCTCAAGATCATGGGAGAGAAGATGCCGATCAATATTGATCCCGTGATCAAGGGAAATGGAATCGAAAAATCGGACAGACCGCTCTGCGTTTTCCAGGAGCAGGAATATGAAAAGCTGAAAATGCTTTTACCGGAATATGCATCGAAAGCCAAGAAGGCTTAAGATAGGAAGAAAGAACATTTACGGGAGGATGAAGAAAAGATGAAGGGTTGGGGAGGAGCTATTTTTATTTTTGGATTGATCTTGGGAATCATGGGATTTCGTGAGGGAGTTGCCGGTTTGAAGGCGCCCGTGGATCTGTATGCAGCGGAGACCAATGTTTCCGAGATTGGGTATTTTGACATGGTAACTGCCGACATTTATGAGGTGTATGGTTCATATGCAACGCGCACGCAGACGGAAAACGGCAGAAAGACGAATGAGGACTCTTATTATTTGATTCCTGCTTATGAAGGGGATGATGTTCGTTATATTGGCGTGAAGGTCAATGAGAAGGAGTACGACCTCTTCGGCCAAATGTATGATGATACCTGGGATTATTATGATGGATACATTTTTGAACTGACAAAACACGTAGAAAAGACGGGCTGCCTGAAGAAGATGAATAAGAAGATGCAGGACTATTACTATGGCACGCTGAAAGATGCTGGGTGGTTTGAAACCGAAGCTGAGATGAAGGAGTATGCGCTCCCTTATTATTTGGATCCCCTGTCTTCTCCGAAGACCATGGTACCGTTCCTGTTTATATCCGTAGCGTTGATCGTGGTTGGAGGCGTTCTGTTTGTCATTGGATTTAAGTCGGAGAACGTTAAGATCAATAAGGCAGCGGCGCAAACCTATGTCATGATTAATGGCGTAAGCTATGCAAAGGCAACGCTTGCTCACGTAAATCAGTGCGTTCAGGGTCAGGAGAAGATCTTTGCGGCGCAGGAACTTGCTCAGATTACGGGAATGAGCATGGAAGAGGCCAGCGTAATTATAGAGAATTGGAGACAGTATTATTACTAAATCTTGAGGAAAGTCAAAGGATTCCTGGGTTTTAGAAGATTTTTACATGAAAACGTAAGGAAGAGATTGACAAAATAAGGCCCAACGTGATATTATAAAATTCCACCGCTCCAAAAGACAACAGCATAAGAGTTGAAAATTTTGAAAAATCTTTAAAAAAGCTGTTGACAAGTGATTGCGAGCGTGGTATTGTAAATAAGCTGTCGCAAAGAACTGAGACAGCAACGCACCTTGATAAGTAAACAACAATGCAACCCTGAAGATTCCAGAGAGAAGGCTCTTAGGCAGCCTGATTTCTGAGATTTCAGAGAACGAATACCTAAA
>JAFXQK010000022.1 GCA_017527205.1 Lachnospiraceae bacterium
AAGCAAAAAGTCATAACCGTTCTTTTCAAGCTCGTTCTGAAAATCGTCATACATCGATGTGAAGAAGATGTTCCCAACACCACAGACTATCAATGCTATGGTGTTGGACTCCGTCATCTTGAGATTCCTTGCACTCGTATTCGGTACATACCTGTACTTTCTTACAGTCTCAAGGATCTTCTTTTTGGTATTTTCATTGATGCCCGGATCGTCATTTATCGCACGTGAAACCGTGGCAACTCCCACGTTGCACATTCTTGCGATATCTTTTATGGTAATATTTTCCTTCATGTTCAGCCTTTGACCGCACCTGCGGCAACTCCCTTAATAATATACTTCTGGCAGGCAAGATAGAAGATGATGACCGGAATGATGGAGAGCAGGATAAGTGCCATAGTCGCACCGAGATCCACCGTTCCGTAGCTGCCCTTCAGATACTGTATATGGATAGGTATCGTTCTGTATTCATTGATATCTAGAACAAGATAAGGAAGCAGATAGTCGTTCCATACCCACATGAGCTCCAGGATGCCTACGGAAATAAGGGTAGGAATAAGCATGGGTATAACGACCAGGAAAAATGTCCTTATCGGTCCGCATCCGTCGATCGCAGCCGCTTCTTCAACCTCCAGAGGTATCGTTTTTACAAAGCCGACAAACATAAAGACAGCAAGCCCCGCACCGAATCCGAGATATACTATCGGGATCGTATAGGGGGTGTTGAGTTTAAGTTTATCTGCAGTCTTTGAAAGTGTAAACATCACCATCTGGAACGGAACCACCATCGAGAATACACATAGAAAATATACTATCCTGCATATAAGGTTGTCTACTCTTGCAATATACCAGGCTGCCATGGATGTAAACAGTAGGATGAGAGCAACCGAAAAAAATGTGATCTCAACGCTGTAGAGAACGCTCTTGTAGAAAGGATAGTTTCCGAAGGTCATTCCCTTTATGAAGTTTGAAAAGCCTGCATACATCTCTCCTCTGGGGAGACTGAAGGTATCTGTCTTTACAAAAGTATTCACCTTAAATGAATTTAGTGAAATTATCGGAATCGTTTCCGATGCCATCACTATACCATGGAAACGATTCCAATGCAAGCACTTTTTTCAGGTAATTATTGACAAGAAACGTTTCCAAAACTTTGTAACATTTTCACAAAGCTCCTTTCAACGTAAAAAACAGGCCACCTTTCGGTGACCTGCCTAGTCTTAGAATCTCATATTCTTTTCTCCATCTTCCACTTTTCCATAACAAGCCTCTTCCGAGCAAATCTTCTTGCCAGTGTTATTCTCGAATAGTTTCGGCATGTTCTCCTTCATACTGTAATAATTTCCGGTAATGCCCGCCACGATCACGTGATCCAGCAATGGTATGGACATGATCCTACCCGCCTCGAACATCTGCCTGGTAACCTCAATGTCGGCTCCCGTCGGACGAATACTGCCCGCCGGATGATTGTGCAGTGCAATGATCGAGCTTGCATTCGACAGGATGGCGCTCTTAAACAGGCTCTGCATGGAGACGATCGTATTCGTCACATCACCAATGCTGACCACATTAAAACACAAAGGATGCCCCATGGCATCCATGTTAACAACGCACAGCCTTTCCGTATCCAGGCACGCCATGGCATTTGCCATAACTGCGACCGCGTCCGCAGGATTTGTGATTTCCCTATCCGAATGCAGTGATTCACCTGACGTAAGCTTAAGCCTTACGTTAACCCGCTTCAGTTCGAACATCTCCCCCATCATTCTCCTCCGTGTCCGCGGCGGCTGTTACCGTGATCATTTCTCCCGGCTCCAGGCCTTCTAAAATAGCAACTAATACCTCAAATGACTTTACTTCCATCCGCTCCTCCTTACCGCTTGTGCATTGCCTGCGTCAGTCCGCCCATGAATGGTGACAGCCTCTCTCCGACATTTGGGGTCCTGTGTTCCGTCATCTTTATTCCGCACTTCATTGGATCGTCCTTCTCATCATCACCTTCATCCGCCACAAGGCAATGATACCTTCTTACAATTTCCTCCTCGATCTTCTCCCTGTCCGCATATTCCACCTTCCTTGCCGCCCTCTCAGGACACTCGTAAGGTTTCTCAAACCTTATGCCCCATTTTGTAAACAGCTTTAGCCTTGTCTGCATGGGGTGGCTTCCCGTCTTCTCCACAATGAAGGTACCCTTGGGAAGGCTCTTAAGCTCGTCAGGCGTGTAAAGCGCCCTTTGCATCATCTGAAGGCTCCTGCTGGGATCATTTTTACCCTTAGAAACCGACCCGCTCATGACAGTTCGGTTGCCTAGGTTCTTTGAAAGGATTTCCGCTGATGAAGAGTTCGGCGCAAACCCGCCGAAAATGACGTCCTGACAGTTGTCAACGATGATCTCGGCACCCTCCTTTCCGTAGTTGCGGTTCAGCTGGGCAAACGACTGTATCATCGGCACGATGGAAATGCCGCGGCTTCTGCCCGCGGAGAACATCATTTCCGCGCTTTCTATCTTCGGGATGGTACCAACCTCGTCCCAGAAGAAGATCACTCGGTTCTGAAGCTTCCCGCCCCTCTCATCCGCCACCGTCAGGATCTCGCGATAGAGCTGTTGCAGGATTAGGGATATCAGGAAGTACTTCGTGTTATCCTCCTCCGGCATGACAAGAAAGATCGCGGTCTTTTCACTGCAGAACCTTTCCGCGTCGATCGCCGTGTCAAAACAGATTACCTGCTCCAACTCGGAATCCAGGAATGCGTTCATCCTCGACATTGCGGTCGATAGTACGGACTGCATGGCTTGTTCCGCGGTATTCAGTGCCGCCCCGGCAAACCATCTCGCCTTGTGCTCCGGTGGAAGCTGATCCATCAAAAGCTGAAACCTGTTTTTCCCCTTTACAGGCGACGGAGCAAGAAGGTCCTGGATCAGCTTAAAAACGCTGACCACATGCCTTTCCCCAGGCTTAGCAAATTCCGCAACCAAAAGTATGGATGCCGTAAGCAGTCCTTCCGCCGCGTCATAGAAGAACGCGTTCTGTCCGTATGCCGAAGTGTCTCCTCCCGCCGCAATGATGGTTTTGGAAGTAATCTTTGCGTACTTTTCGGCCTTTGCCTTACTGGCAAGGTCATTTGGATTTTTAATCCATGCATCCATGTACTTATTCACCAGGTGCAGCATGTTGTCACCGTCGGACCTCGTTGGATTCCTAAGGTCGATCACCGCCACGTTATATCCGTACTTCTCCTTCGCAATCCCAGCATAATTTCGAAACAGGTCACCCTTCGTGTCCGTGGTAAGAAAGCTCATTCCGCAAGCGCAGGCATATTCTATGTTCGGATAAAGAAAGAACGCCGTTTTTCCGACGCCCGCCGCACCGATCATCAGACAATGCACGTCATCGGAATCTATCAGTCCGTAAGTCACTGGACCCGCCTCCTCACATCCCACCAAAATGCCCTGATCCTTTGGCAGGTTTTTCCCCTGCCTCCAGCTTTCTGGTTCAAAGCGTACCTTTCGGTAAACGTCCCTGATTTCCTTCTTTGTCGCCATCCTTGCGGTGCCGTACTGTCCGTCGCCGACCGTCTTGTTCTTAATGCCGTCCAGGGCAAAATGTCCTGACAAAAAAGACAGTCCCCCCATCACCGCAAACATGAGCACACCTGCCACAATTAACATAGTGACTGATTCCATGCGTTTCCTCCCTCCTCGGCTACCATCGAATGCACTGCGTCCATGCCGTGCATCCCTTCCGCGGCCCGTTCCTCCGCAATGGTTTCAGAATCATGCATATGAACGTACGACAGATCCTCGTTCCAGTCCTTTCGGATGCTGCACAGCCTCCTTACGTCGTTAACGCCCTTCTCACGCAATTCCCTAGCAATTCGCATGCTCGCCCTTTCGCCCGCCTCGTCGTTACCAGCACCGTGACGGTAGTCGGAAGCTCCCTCGTTTCCTCTTCGCCGTCCTTATTCTTATCCGAGCCTTCCTTCACGTTCGCGTCGGACCCACTCTTTGCGGTTACCGCGATCACCTCCACGTACTTAAGCTCCGTCGGGATTACCGTGACTCCCGTCTTTTGAAAGTCGGTTGCCATGACCGTAACCACATCGCCGCTCTTTAGCTTGCCCGAAACGCCTTCTGCGAACTTCTTAATCGTAATGCTCATTGCCTGTTTCTTCCCGTCAAGGCGATACAGGTATTCGTTTTCCTTCGCGGGCTCGTCCGCGGTCTTTCCGGGAAGCAGCATGTCTCCCGCCACCACGTCGGCCGTCAGGTACTTTCCCTCCGCTTCGACGATCGTCCTGACCGCGCCTTCCGGGAGTCCATACTTACCAACCTCGGCTTCCTCGAGCATTCCCTTCGTCAGCATCGTCCCGGCGGGTTGGTCAGACTTCATCCGGACCACCGTCGTCTTCGCCGAAAACCCTCGGCTAACGATCGGCGTTACCCCGAAAACCAAAAACAGGCTTGCCACTATGCACAGGATCCCCAAAACCGTTCTGTTTCTCACTCTTCATTCCTCCGTTCATCCAAATAAAACCGCCGCGGCCATCCCCGCAAAAAGGAAGGGAACGAGGGGGTAAGAGGCCCCTTCCCTTCCAAATGCCCTTCTAAGGCCGTGAAATGCCACAAGAAGGGCCATGGCGATGACGGTCGCATAAATCGTCGTCCAAAGCCCCAAAACGGCTCCAAGGGCCAAAATGAGCTTTACGTCGCCTCCCCCGATTCCCCCGCAGGTCACTCCCGCCGCGAAAAGCGGAAGCGCCGCGAGGATTCCCAGGGGACAAAATCTCACCGGCGGGACCAGGCAGCAAGCAAGGACGCAGACACAGAACGCGTTAGGTATCGTCCTTACCCTTGCGTCCCTGACCGCGGCAGCAAAAAGCACCAGCATCACCGCCGCTTCCTTCATCATCCCGCGTAATTGAACATGTCCTGGATGCGCTGGGACAGGGTGGGCATCACCACGTCGCCGAACAGGGCGTAAAGGCCGGCCAGGAGCAACGCTCCAAGCACCACCGCAATCAGGATCTTCACCGCGGTGTCCACATAGTTCTCACCGGCATTGTCCTTAAAAAGTTCTCCTGCCTTTGCAACAAAACCTCTTACCGCATTCTTTCCGTTTTCGATCATCTTTTTCACTTTCTTCTTCCTTCGTTTTTCATTTTTCCGTTATTTGGTTGTTTTCAATATTCAGTTGTAATCGGTCCCTACTGGATCACATTCCCAGGGAGGTCCCCCGCCATTGCCGGCTCGGGAGCCGTCTGTCCGTAATGCGCGTCATACTTGTGGATCATCATCTGGTTGTCGAACTCCGTGATCACGGCATCCTGCAGCGACTGTCTTGCCTCCTTCGTCACGGGGAAGAAAAGATCCTTGTACTCCTCACCCGACTTGTACGAAGGCATTGCCACGAACAGTCCCCTGCTACCCTCGACAAGCTTTACGTTCTTTACGGCAAACTCCCCGCCAATGGTGACGCTGCAAACGCCCTTTACCGGCCCCTCCGACGGAAACAGGGAAAAACGCACGTCATACTTTTGAGGCGTTTTTTCGCTTTCCGCTTCCGAAATGTTTCCCGGCTGAGCCTCCCTTTTTACCTCGGCGCGCTCCCTGCCTTCGCGGATCGCCTCCTCCACGGCCTTCTTGTCAGTCCCCATTCCTTTCTTCTCCATTTCGGTCTCTCCCGAAGCTGCGCTTTTTGCCTTTTCATTCTTTGCCATTTCTTAAGCTCCTTTCAAAGATTACTGAAAATCGACCTCGGCAAAGCCTTCCGTCTCCACGTAAAAGAAACGGGAAGCCTCGCCGTCGGTCAGTTCGACCACATCCGACACGGAAAGGCAGTGACCGTCGAAATCCGCGGGAGTGCACCGCGCAAAGCGCTCCCACACGTCCTCCAAGTCAAACTTTTCCACCTCGCCCTCCCAGACCTTTCGGTACTCGTCCCTCCCCGGGGCTCCAAAGCCCCGCTCGCTCCGTCCGAAGAGCGTAACGAACCTCATCTCGAAGGGCGTGTCGGCCTTAAGCTGCCAGATCCTCACGCCAAGCTTTTTTAAGGAAATCCCAACCGGCACGCCGTCACCGTCACACAGGATCTTCAGGATCCCTTCCCTTGCCTCGGGCTTTTTCCCCATCTTCTTCTCAACGTAGTCCAGCAGGTCCTGCTTATAGAAAATGGCGTCGATCAGTACCTTGTCCCCCTGCACGAATCCCGCCGGGTTACCGTAGTACGAAACGACGCCGTTTTTCTCCTCCATGCCGCTCATCTGCGCTCCCCTCCCGCCATTGGTGACAGAAGGCTCGCCGCAAGGGCTACCTTTTTTTCCTTAGTCAGGTTTCTTACCGCCGCGTAAATGCATGCCTCAATGATCTCCGGATCTTCTTTTTCAAAGTCAACGACTTCGACCCCCGACAAGACGATCTCGTTTTTGTCACCCTTCCAGGAAACCTTGATCACGTCACCGGGAAAGATTTTTGCTCCATTTCTCATTTCCAATGGAATTGTTATTCTTCCCTTGTCATCCAACACCTTATAAGTAACCTTAGCCATTATTCTTCACCTCCCCAGCAAGGCCAAGTCCCGCCACGCGAAGCAGGTATGCACTCACGATCAGGGAAAGGAGCTCGTCGCTTACGATCTCCGAATCAGCCATATCCTCCATGCTAACGAATGGTTCTCCCGTGAAAATCTCCTTCGCGGAATGGAACAGCACGTACTGTTCCGTGCTTGCTCCCCTTATGCTTACGTTGTCAAAGAATATTCCCAGGTCGGTTACCGAAGTCTTTACCCTTTCCCAGAGCCAACCGTCAGCGCTTAACAGGAACACCGCCGCAAGGTAACGCCCGCTGGAAAGCATCCGGTTAGTACATGAACCGTCCAGCATCTCACTAAACCTGGTTCTGTGATCCTCATCCCTAAATAATTCATCCCTGGGACTTCTGCCCTCCGCGTCTCGCCTCATGCGCCAAGGCACGTCGTACCTTTCCATCCTTAGTTTCATCTCCTCCTTCCCGCCTTCTCCAAAAATACCCGTGATTGAAAGATCCGGATCAACAATTCTTATTCCGCTCCTTCTTTGCCTGAAACCTGGCACCTGCCGCATCATGACTTCAAGCAGATATGCCTCCCCGTCTTCCTTTGTAAAATACATTTCATCCCTCCACATGTGTTTTAATATTGTCAGCGCATAGTTTAAGGCGCAAAAAAAGCACCTGGCCGCGAGGGGGCGGCCGGTGCTTCGTCACGTCATAAAACATTCGCAAAAAAGAAAAGAAACGAGGTCAGCGACTAATTGCTTTCGCCTGTCTCATTTCTTTTCGCATTTTAATAATATCACGTCTTAAAAAGACATGCAACCGACAAGATATCCCCATTTAATCCCCATTTTTTCTACAAGATATCCCCATTATATCCCCATTTTTTAAAATGGACTTTTTGCGTCCAAAACACTGCAGCTTCAAATTAAAGCTAATCGACCATTCCGTTGTACCTGACGTAAACCGCGCCGACGGAATGCAGGTCCTTTTCTATATCCCATTCAATTCTCTCAAACAGCCAGTCCTTGGTGTATTCGTTTCCCACGTCTATGATTTCCGTGCCGATCCTGTACATGCCGCTGAATATATACACGTCCACGCTTGCACGTTTGATCGGGCAAAAGTTTTCATCTTCATTCAGATCATTGTCAATTTTCCTTGCCATTGCCTGCCATTTGGGAATGAACGCCTTTATGGCATCCAGCTTCGGATCGTCAGTGCGCAATAACGATACAGGTTTCCTAAACCACTCTTCATTATCCATCAGAATCATTTCCGATTGCGGATCCCACCAATTAACTTTTATCTTAATAGGAAATTTCGGTGCCAGAGGTTCCTCATTATTCTTGCATCTAATAATCATATTCAAGTCTCCTTTCCATCACGGGCCATTTTTTCAAACACATGCCTGCGGTTTCCATCATTGAAGCGGCTCATCCAGATCAATCTGCCTTGCCATCATCATGTTCTGCGTCGTTTTTTTGAGTTCTAATCTCAATGTTTACTCCATTTTTCTTTAAATGTGAGAACAAATTTACTCCACGTTCTCGCCTTACGAGAATTGCTTGCCAATGGGGCATTCCTTCATTACACTCAAAGCAAAAAATGGAGGAATCATACATGAACAATGATGAACTTATGATAGCTTTATGGAAAATAAAAGGCGTAAAAAAAGTCCTCGATAGTCTCCAAACATCGGAGCTATACGAGGACTCTAGCGACCTTTTCTTTATTCTTTCAAATGAGCTTCAAGAAAGCTTATCTTTACTACATACAGAATCATGAAAATTTCAATTTGACGCTGCAACTACATATTGTTTTTCATAAATATTCTTTGCTTGAACGCTCTAATCTTTGCGCCATAGCGACTTGACATTATTAGACCAACAAACAACATTCCTAGCATACACTGCAAAGTAACCGGTATAGAAATTTTACATAGAGATTTTGTAAAATTTGTCATAACAATTTCCTCCACAAAACATATCTACGAGTAATCAGAGTCCTAAACCGCTTATCAGTCTAGACCTCATTGTCTTATCCTTTATAATTGTTATATCTCAACTCTTTTAAGTGTTGCACTCACATCCGGATTAATTCCATCATCCATATACATTTCATACTTTGCGCCCTCATAGCCTAATCTGCCAAGCGAATTCAAGTCAAGCTCAGAGGTACTCTTTGCAGGTTTAGCAAATGGAATTGCCTTATCCTTACGAACAAAGAAAACCAACTCATCAAGTGCAACCTTTATGTAGTGATGTCCCTTTGTCATTTGCTCTGTTTCATAATCATCGTATTTGCGCATTCTGATAAGCATCATATCTTCAGGAAGATATACATATCTGCCAGAAGCATTTTGCTTATAAATCGGTGCAATCATAAGCTCGTTACCTATAAGCAACTGATCCTCAACACTCTTACTTTCTTCATCATCAAATTCGAATGACAGTGGCTTGAACATCATATCATTATTGATTACAGCCTTTAAATATTCACTGTACAGATATGGAATAAGTGCATAGCGAATCTTAACCATTTCTGTCATTGCTTTGCAGCTGTCAAACTGATACAATTCCTGCTCTCTTGTATCGAGTGCAGAATGATTTCTAAAGAGCGGAGTAAACAATGCAAACTGAATCCAGCGAAGCATGAGGTCCTCTGTTGTATCCGCTCCAAATCCGCCTGTATCTGAGCCAATATATATAAAGCCTGCCATATTAAGTGCAGGAAGCTGCTGCATTCCCTGAAGTATATGACTCCACCATGAAAGATTATCTCCTTGCCAGATACCACCATATCTGTGGGCTCCTATAAAAGACGCCCGTGAAAAGAAAAGAGTCCTCTTCTCTGGTTCGAGCTTACAAAGAGCTTCATTCGCTGCCCTTGTCATATTCATACCAAACAGGTTGTGAATATCACTATGCCTTACC
The DNA here is from genome assembly GCA_017527205.1 of Lachnospiraceae bacterium. Taxonomy (GTDB): domain Bacteria; phylum Bacillota; class Clostridia; order Lachnospirales; family Lachnospiraceae; genus Acetatifactor. The sequence continues at coordinate 9,463 of JAFXQK010000022.1, forward strand.
ATCTGACCATTTACATTGTGATAAAATTGGTCATAATACTTAGGATTAGAGCTAAGCCCCTGAATGGTTCCCATAGTAGAAAAATATTCTGAAAGTCCGATATTCTTCCCCTTAAGTGAAGCAACTGCATCAATTGCTTCTGAAAGACTCTCCTCTGAATAGAAAATTGCAGGCTCATTCATATCATTCCAAAAACCGTCTATTCCAAGCTTTGTGAGCTCACCATACTTTTCACCAAACCAGCTTCTTGCCTCAGGCTGTAAAAAGTCTGGAAAATGTACTTTTCCTGGCCATACAGCACCTACAAAATCTTTTCCTTCTTCGTTTTTACAGAAATAATTGTTAGCTACACCTTCTTCGTACACATCATAGCCATCTTCAATCTTTACCCCCGCATCAATGATTGGAACAAGGTGTATGCCCTGCTCTTTCATGCTTTCTGCAAGCTTCTTAAGATCAGAAAAGCGTTCTGGATTTACTGTAAAATCCTTGAAATCCTGCATATAATCGATATCAAGATAAATGCTGTCAAGTGGCGTACCAAGCTTTGCATACTCCTCTGCTACTCTTCTTACATCGTCTTCTGTAATATAACCCCATCTGCTCTGACCATATCCGAATGCCCAGAATGGAGCAAGATAGCTCTGACCGATAGCCACTCTAAACTGATTAACAATATCCTTCTTATTATCACCAGTTATGATGTACACATTCATGTCATTTCTGTCGGCATAAACATGCATCTCATTTCTCTTGGTATAGCCAATATCAAATGTGATTTTTCCTGGGAAATCGAAGAAAACACCAAACAGTTCCTTACCATCTACAAGAAGAAAATTGTGTGCACCATATAAAGAATGTGTATCCTCATGATGATGTGGGTTATCAAGATTCCAGCTGGTATATGTCCAGCCTCTTTTATTGATTCCCCTTATCTGCTCACCAAGTCCATATACAATATCCTTGTCATCAAAATCATAGTAATAATTTCCTTCTCCATCAGTTCTGAAGAAAGGAAGCTTACCCTCTGTGGCTTCAATTTTTACTACCAGCGCCTCTGTCTCGAAAGGCTTACCAAAAGAATATCTGCTAATCATAAAACTTACCTCCCGTGTAATCTATTAATTATTGATTTGCTTGTTCTTATGTATTATATTGCTATTATATAGCGATGTTGTACGAAAATCTTGCATATATATTTCATACTATGACACAATTCTGCTCTTGCGTTATAAAATATTCATAAAGAGCACGGCTAAACTATTTTCAGGAGGAGAACAATGAAGAAGCTATATTCTCTTGCATTAGAACAAAAAGAAGACGCCAAGCATGGCGATTCCTTCTTTCCAATACAGCGTTATATCACTACACTCAATAACAATTATCCAGTAATTACAGCGCACTGGCATGAAGAGGCAGAACTTACAATGATAACTACCGGTTCCTGTAAATACCAGATTGATTTGGTTGATTACGATGTGAAAGAAGGGGATATCCTGTTCATTCCACCTCTATTTCTTCATTCAATAACCGATGAATGCAATGAAAAGATGGTGAGCGATACATATGTTTTTCATCTGAATTTTCTAGGGGGAAATTCCACGGATATCTGTTCAACACGATATCTCACACCGATGATGAACCAGGAATTTTCTATGCCACACCTGATTACGCCTAAACACCCGGCATATGCTTCTCTCAAAACTATTTTCACTCAGATTAATCATCTATATGATGAAGCAATTCCTGGATATGAGCTTGCGGTAAAGGCCATGCTGTTACAGGTTTGTTTTTTGCTGATTCAATACAGCAATAGAATCGAGACCCCTGATTCAGGCACTCCATCTGACATGTTAAAGAAAGTACTTGATTACATTGAGTTAAATTATTCAGAAGTCATTACAGTGTCTGAGCTTGCAGATATCTGTAATTTTAGCGATTATCACTTTATGCGATTCTTCAAGAAATATATGAATATGACTTGCATCGAGTACATCAATAATAGGCGTTTAGAAAAAGCAGTAGAATTATTTGAAAAAGGGAACACTTCTATTCTGGATGTTTCCTTATCTGTAGGTTTCCACAATCTATCCTATTTTCACAGAGCTTTTAGGAAAAAATATCATATGACTCCGCTTTCCTTTATAAATGAAATAAAGCATCAGACATAAATGGTCTGATCCCCAATATATCGTTTCTTCTAAAAAACAGAAAACCCCATAATGATTTATTGTATAATGTTTTCCCAAAGTATACAAGGTTAATATGCAAAATACCCGAACAAATACATGTCCGGGTACCAATATCATTTTTATTAGATTTTTTATTAGATTTATAGTTTCCAGATATCCTCGTTATACTGTCTGATTGTTCTGTCTGATGAGAAAAATCCTGCCTTGCTGATATTTACAAGCATTTTTTCTGCCCATTCCTTTTTGTTCTCGTAATCACTGTATGCTTTTTCCTTTGTAGCCACGTAATCCTTGAAATCAGGGAATGTCATAAACCAGTCCTTGCTTAAGAGCTCGTTGTAAAGTCTCTCGAGATTTTCTCTGCTTCCTGCATTAAGCATTTCATCGCTTACAATAAAATCTACAGCTCGCTTAATATACTCGTCCTTTTCATAGTAATCTCTTGAGCAGTAATCCCCTCTCTCGTAGCGGTCGATTACAGTCTGAGAGTCTTCTCCAAATACATAGATATTATCCGCTCCAACAAGTTCAGCAATCTCCACATTTGCACCATCACTTGTTCCAAGAGTTACTGCACCATTTAACATGAACTTCATGTTGCCTGTCCCTGATGCCTCCTTAGATGCAAGGGAAATCTGCTCTGAAATATTAGCTGCAGGATACATTTTTTCTCCAAGAGTTACATTGTAGTTTTCAACCATAAATACCTTGAGATATGGACTAACCTCCGGATCATTATTAATAACCTGCTGCAAGCATAAAATCGCATGAATAATGTCTTTTGCAATTATGTACGCAGGAGCTGCCTTTGCACCAAAAATAAGAGTGATTGGTGTTGTAGGTTTCTTTCCCGCCTTAATCTCAAAGTATTTGTGAATTGCGTAAAGTACATTGAGCTGCTGTCTCTTGTACTCGTGAAGTCTTTTAACCTGAATATCGAAGATAGAATCTGCAGACATTTCAAGTCCCTGAGTCTTTTTAAGATAATCCGCAAGCTCAACCTTTTTTTCATGCTTTATAGCATTTAATCTTGTAAGAATTTTCTCGTTATTAACATATGCTCCAAGCTTCTCAAGCTCATCAGCATCTGTCTTCCATCCATCCCCGATTAATTCTGTAATAAGGTCTGATAATTCTGGATTGCAGGCCATAAGCCATCTTCTGAAGGTAATTCCGTTTGTCTTATTATTAAATTTTTCAGGGTACAATCTGTAAAAATTGTTAAGCTCTGAATTCTTTAAAATCTCTGTATGCAGATATGCCACACCATTTACCGAATGTCCGTAATGAATATCCATGTGCGCCATGTGAACCAGATTGTTCTGGATGATATATGTGCTCTCATCAGATACAGTTGCACGAACCTTATTGTCAAGTTCTCTGATAATTGGCATAAGCTGTGGTGCAACCTTATTGATATAGTCAATAGGCCATTTTTCAAGCGCTTCTGCAAGAATTGTGTGATTGGTATATGCGCAAACCTTTGAAACGATTTCAATTGCCTCATCCATCAGAATTCCTTCTACCTGAAGTAGTCTGATAAGTTCAGGAATTACCATTGATGGATGTGTATCATTAATCTGAACTGCTGCATAATCAGCCAAATCATGAAGGTTTGAACCCTTTGCCTTTGCCTCCTCGATTACAAGTCTTGCAGCATTGCTTACCATGAAATACTGCTGGTAAACTCGAAGAAGTCTTCCCTTCTCGTCCGAATCATCCGGATATAAAAACAGAGTAAGGTTATTCTTAATTTCATCCTTGTCAAAATTAATTGTATCGCCGACGATTGTCTCATCGATTGTCTGTATATCAAAGAGATGAAGCTTTGTAGTTCTGTTATTGTATCCAATTACATCAATGTCATACATTACTGACCATGCGGTAAATCCACCAAAATCAACAGGATAAACTTTTTCTGTTTTTGTAAGCCAGCTTTCTGGTGTAATCCATGGATTAGGTGTCTCAAGCTGAAGATTGTTCTCGAACACCTGCTTAAAAAGACCAAAGTGATAATTAAGCCCCACTCCGTCTCCGTTCAATCCAAGTGTTGCAATTGAATCAATAAAGCATGCTGCAAGTCTTCCAAGACCTCCGTTTCCAAGAGACGGCTCAAGTTCAATTTCCTCGATTTCGGCTAAGGATTTCCCATTCTCCTGAAGTGTCTTTTTCACCTCATCATAAATTCCCAAATTAATAAGATTGTTGGATAATAATTTTCCAATCAAAAACTCCGCAGAGATATAGTAAAGCTTCTTCTTTCCTTCCTGGCCGCCTTCGTAGCTTACGGTCTTCGCCTGGGCTTTTTCTTTTACCAGGTTAAGAAGTGCAATATAAATTTCCTCGTTTGAGCTAACGCTTATTCCCTTATTCAGTTTTGTTTCAATTTCCTGCATTACTGCCATAATTTACTCCTCCAATATACTAAATATGACACTAGCATTTTAACGCCATTTATTGATACAATTCTTGCCTAATGCCGCCCAAAACTTGCACAATTCTATCATTTATTGTATACTATGCCATGTTAACATAGTACAAAAGCCTTATTAAAAGGAGTTTTTATGAATATACTTGAATACGAAAACTATCACGAGAAAAAAGAACACACCCAGGTTGATTTCCCATACAACACCTATCTTTGCACCATTCCTCTTGATTTTAAAATCGTGCCAACACACTGGCATGACGAGATGGAACTTATTTATGTAAAAAAGGGCTCCGGTATCATCACCGTGGATTTTGAGGAATACCGTCTTGAAGCACCTGCACTTATTATTATTCTGCCGGGACAGCTTCACTCTATTAAGCAGCTGGAAAAAGATCGCATGGAGTACGAGAATATAATCTTTGATCCCCATATGCTCATCTCCCAGAAATCAGATACGACAAACGAATATTTTTTCAAACCTCTTCTGGCGGGAAAAATAGCGATACCTTCTGTTATTAATCTGGACAACTCAAATTATGGAGAAATAATTACGCCGATTGACGCCTGCGATTCTATTAATGCCACAAAGCCAGCGGGCTATCAGCTCTATATAAAAAGTATGCTTTTCCAGTTTTTCTATATTCTTGACAGTAAATGCAGGGATTTTGAGGCGAAGGCGGGTAACCGAAGCAATCTGGAAAAAATGAAGACTGTGCTTAAATACGTGGAAAATAATTATGCAGACAAAATAACCATCGCAGAAATTGCGAAACTGGTTAATTTCTCAGAATCTCATTTTATGAGATATTTTAAGGAGACAATTGGAACCTCCTTCATAGATTATCTGAAGGACTACAGACTGACAATGGCTGCCAGACTCCTTAAGAGCTCTGACAGCCAGATACTAAACATTGCTATTGATGTGGGCTTTGACAATCTGTCATATTTCAACAGGTCCTTCAAAGCCAAGTATGGTGTAACTCCGAGACAATATCGCTTATAACTTATAAATTTATTCCACCAGAAAATTATTATCGATGTGCCCTAATAGAAATCCCAGCTTTCACACCGTATCAAAAAGAAGATTTCTGCGTTCCCCTCGCTGCATGTTATTCCATCAATGACATTCATCACTCAAATCCTAATTACTTAAACAAGTTAAAATAACTTTTAACAATTATCCAGGTATCGCTGATCAAGATACATGGGGAAAGCATTAGAATCGCTTTCCCCTAGTTTTCTGATGACCATCATCTGCCTGCAAACTGCGGGAAATCATAATTCACTTGAGACAGGAAATATCCATCTATTGTACAGGGGGCATTAAAAAGGGCCGCAAGAACATACTTCTTAATGTTTCCGATTTTCTGTGAATTGCTCTTCATGCACCCAACAACATATTCCAAGTGCATTGAATTTAATTTGGAAAAGCGCTCCTTAACCATCGCTGTAGGATATGTACCGCTAGCAATCTCCATATCTCTCGCTCCATTCATCA
>JAFXQK010000045.1 GCA_017527205.1 Lachnospiraceae bacterium
CTGGAGCGAGTTTCTGTTCCGATCGGCGTCATTGGCGTGATCTTTGAGGCGCGTCCCGATGCGCTGATTCAGATTTCGGCGCTTTGCATAAAGAGCGGAAACTGTGCGATTCTAAAGGGCGGCAAGGAGACGGCTAGAACAAATAAGATGCTGTTTGGTCTGGTGCATGGCGCGGCCGTGGCAGCAGGGCTTCCAGAGAGCTGTCTGCTTCAGGTTGAGCTGCACAATGAGATCGATGAGCTCTTAAAGTGTCAGGGAGACGTAGACCTTCTGATCCCGAGAGGGTCTAATCAGTTTGTGCAATATATCATGGACCATACGAATATTCCCGTGATGGGACATGCTGCAGGAATCTGTCATATTTATCTGGATGAGAAGGCAGACCTTGCAAAGTCCGTTCCCGTGATCGTGGACGCAAAGACGCAGTATCCGGCGGTATGTAATGCCGTGGAGACGCTGCTTGTAAACCGTAAGATAGCTGATTTGGCGCTGCCGGTTGTCATGGAGGCATTGACCGAGAAGAACGTAAAGCTCCGCGGAACGAAAGAGGTTGCGGAGCTGGTGAAGGGTTTGTTGGCAAAAGGATGCTTTGGCGAAGCGCGGGGGAATATGTGCACGAGTCAGGATGCAAATTCTGTCGGCGACGTGCAGGAACCTCTTGAAAAACGGTATGAAGTGGAGATCATGGGCGAGGAGGATTTCGCAACGGAGTACACGGACCTGATCATTTCCTTAAAGCTGGTAAGAGACGTAGCCGAGGCTGTAGAGCATATTAATAAATTTGGTTCCCATCATACGGACTGTATTCTCACGGAGGAGGATGCGACGGCTGAGTATTTCCTACAGATGGTGGATTCCGCTGGCGTTTATCGCAACTGCTCCACGCGTTTTGCAGATGGCTTCCGCTATGGCTTTGGTGCTGAGGTTGGCGTCAGCACGGGCAAGCTTCATGCGAGAGGCCCGGTTGGCCTTGAGGGGCTTGTCACCTACAAGTACCGCCTGATCGGCGAGGGACAGCTGGTCGGAGATTATGTCTCCGGGAAAAAGCAGTTTCATCATAAGGATATCTGAGTCGTAAAACCGTGGTTTGTTCACCAAAGCTACAGAAGGTGAAGAGATTTTCAATCCGAAACGAGGTATGTCGAAAGGGAGAGTGATCACTTCATGGAAGTAGAATTAAATGATCAGTTTACCTCTTACGTAAAACGCATGCAGAAGGTGCGGCTTTTGTCCACGCCTTCCCTGGATGACATCAAGGAGGCGGATGATTATAGTCGACTTTTGCTGGAGAATTTCCGAAAAATCGGGGAATATGCCTTGGAAAACCGAAGGATGCTGGACGAGGTTTTGTTTCCACTTCTTAAGCTGGATCGGCCCTTAAGCGAGAAGGAAGTGGAAAGGCTTAGGGAGCTGAGCAGGCTCCTGGTGGATGGAGAAATGTCGACGGAAATTGACCTGCATCTCTCGGAAATGATTGACGATTGCCTCTATCAGGAAGAGGACATTCGTTTGGACGCTCAAAACGGAAACGAAGAGGATGCGGAGGTTCAAATAGGGTTATTACAGCGTCGACTTGACGTGGCCTACGCGAGACTGACCTATAGCGGGCGAAGCAATCCGACGGAATGGAAAAAGCTGTTAGACGATGGACTTGCTTATTACGAGGAGGCACTGGTTTTTTCGAGCAAAAGCTATTTTCCAAGGCTTTCCGAGGAAGCAAGGGAAAGCTTGATCATGATGATCATCAATGGCACGGCGATGTTAAACACCAGGCCAAATGCGTCTGGAAATGAGAACCTGGAATTGGCTACGCGACAAAAGGATATGTTGGATTCCGTGGCATCCGTTTTGGAGGATCCCTTCTATACGGGGCTATTATCAGAAGAGTTTTTGGAAAAGGCGAAGTTTTATATCACGATCTATGTCAGCGCATTTTGTTTTTTGGAGGGGATTTCGAAGGAGCTTTATGCGGAGGCATATTCCTGTGCATTTCAGATTGAAGAAAGATGGAGGCAGGATCCTGAATTTGTCGGGACGGTGCTTTATGAATCAGCCGTTCATCAAATGGCGTTGTATGCCGCGTACCGCATGGATAGTCCTGAGCTGGATCGCTGTATCCGGGAGGTTGTGGAGTATTATGAGACGCGAGAGGAATCGGATTATTCCTATGTTGGGACGAGCTTGAACCTTGGCTATGCGAAGGCGCTGTTTGTTGTCCTTGGCGGGATCCATAAGAGGGATCCGGGGAGACTGTCGCAGCAAATGGAAGAGCTTTTATACACGATTCCCCGAGATATTTTGGGATATCTTCACAGGTCGCCGAAGCGGGAGGATTTTGCCTCCTACGTAAATATGTTATCCAGCTTTTTGGAATACTTTAAAGAGCTTCCAGGCGGATTCCGCATGCGAAATTATTGTGTTTATTCCATGGCCGCCATGCATCCGCCCACCTATATTCATTCTAACATGGTGGCAAAGCTGTGTCTTTGTCTGACAAGGCACCTTTTATCCGCGAATCCTGCTGTTTTTTGCGGCTTTCCAGGGTGCAGAACCGTGGAAGAGGTATTGGAGCATAAAGACAAGATTTTAGATTACGCATGGCATGCGGCTTTATATCATGACATTGGAAAACTCTATGTTTTAGATACGATTGCGATGTATGGGCGAAGGCTTTTGGATTCAGAGTATGTTCTTCTTCGGAGCCACCCTGACAAGGGAGCGGAGTTAGCCAGCCGATTTGACACTACGAAGGATTACGCAGACGTAATACGCGGTCATCATATTTGGTATGACGGCAGTAACGGCTATCCTGAAAATATCGACGTGCTCCATAGTCCGTACAAGGCGATCATTGACATTGTATCCGTGGCGGATAGTCTGGATGCGGCGACGGACAGCGTAGGAAGAAGCTATCGCCAGGGCAGGACGCTGGCAGAGTTTCAGGAAGAACTGAAAAAGGGCGCGGGAACCCGCTACGCACCCTATGTGGCGCAGCTTTTTGAGGATCCTGCGACCTACCAGGATCTTTCTTATCTTTTGAAGAATGGAAGGAAGAAGCTGTATGATGAGACCTATTTCCTTTTGAAGGACCTACTAAAAAAATAGACAAACAACAAGGCGACTCCTCTTGGAGCCGCCTTAAGTTTTATGTCATAAATATAGCTTACCATTTCCCCGAGGGGAAGGTTTGGATCATCTTTCTCTTTGGCGTGCCCTACGGCACGTCCCTCTCTTCGTTCGGGATCGCAAGCATAGCTTGCGACATGGTTCTAAAGTCTACCAGAAAGATGATCCAAACTTAGCCCCAAAGCAGGTGTTTACTTGAATGCGATCTGTGCGAAATTGTAGAAGCCAAGATACCAGACGTTGAAGTCGTGGTTGCCGGGAAGCTCCTGCCACATAAAGTTTTCGCCGTCCACGAACTGGTCGCAGACGCTGGGAAGTGTCTTTGCGGCGGCGGATGCACTTGGGTAGGCAATGCCATCCTCGGTGCCGCAAATGTTATAGAAATAATGGATCGGATAGGGATTCTCCTTCAGGATGCTGTTTGTTTTGGCTGCGGGATTGCTGGTAGGAGCCGCAGAGAACGCGCCAAAGTAGCTGATCAGGTCAACGCACTCACCGATACCGATGTTGATGGTCTGCATGCCGCCCATGGAAAGTCCGGCCATGGCACGATGGTCGCGGGAATCCTGCAGAGCCTTGTTTATGGCTTCCTTGTCGGCGCCGGCCTTCTGGGCAGCATAGGCAGTCTTGTCAGCTTCCGCATCGCCCGTCTGGTTCGTGATCGCATCCAGACCTGCCTTGGCAAGGGCCTCGCTCGCATAGGTGGAGTAGTGGCTCTCAATGTAAGGCATCAGGTCATTTCGAAGCTCCTGACCGAACACATAGAAGGAATTGTAGTCGGAACCATTGGCCGCATGGTTTGCGGCGGAGCGGCCGTTAGGCGTAACAACGATAAAGGACTCGATGTCACCGTAGTAGCTTAGGTTGTCCATGATGCATTTTACGCGGGAGGTGCTTCCCGTCATGCCCCATTCATTCTCGTCTCCGCCGATGCCATGCATCAGATAGAGGACGTTATACTGCTTTGCAGGGTCATAGCCTGCGGGAAGGTAAACGTTTGCCGCCTTTTCCACCTCGCTGCCGTCTCCAAAATAATCGTAGGAGGTGTAGGTGATTTTTTCGATCTTGCCACAATCGGTCACGCGCAGGTTGATGTATTTGATCGGAATCTTGTCGCTGATTTCCGCGGTGGGGATGCGTTCCTCCTCCGTGCTGGCTTCTACGGGTGCATCGTCGACCTTGGAAGTTTCTAAGGCAATTGCCTCGTCGATCGGGTTATTTGGCATGGTATGATCCTCCTTTTGTTCTGAAGCTTGATTCTGATCGTCTGCGGAGGTGCCATCCTCCGTGGCCTGACTGCTTGTGTCTTCTTGCAGCGTGCTCTCAGAGGCGCTTGTTGTATCATTTGAAGCGGTCTGAGCTCCGCATCCTGCAAGGAGCAGTCCCGTGATCATCAGAATTCCCAGTCTTTTTAAGCTTTTCTTTTTCATTTCAAATTTCCTTTTCACTGCCAACTTTTTGTCGTATGTATCCACTATATAAGGAAACGCGCATGGTTTCAAGGCTTTTGGGGAAAGTTGGCAAGGATTATGGAGGATATGGCAATATCCAAGGCATTTTGAACGATGAATCTACGTAATGTGCATATGTTATGGTTTTCAAAAAGGGAAATGACGTGTATACTGTTTCTTAGGGCTTGCGTTTTTCATGACAGGGGTATGCAAGAACTGGTTTTAAAATGGCAACTGGTAACACTGGTAGAAAAGAAGGAGAAGGGTATGGAGTACAATTTTAGGTTTCCAAAGGATCTGTATGCGGATGTCAGGATTGAGGAAAGTGAGAGCCTTTGGCTTGGCATGGAAAATGGGGAGCTCAAAAATGACGGGGAGTCTGCGGAGATTGGCGCGATGGTGCGCGTCTTTGACGGCAATCTGTGGTATACGGCCACGACGAATTCCTTGGAGGAAATTCAAGGTCAGCTGGATGCTTTGGCGCAGATGGCGACGCCGAATCCAAAGATCGCAGACGAGAGAATCGTGAAGGAATTTGAGGTTCATCAGGAGGAGCGGTTTTTATACAGCGGGGAGAATGACCTAAGAAAGGTCAGCCGCGCCAAGTGGAAGGAGATCATGGACGGGTACGTAGAAAAGTGCGCGGATCCCGAGGATCCGGACGTGAGTTTTTGGTTTTGCGGTGTGAGCGGCAGGCATCTGATCAAGCGTTTTTACAGCAGTAAGGGTGCGAAAATCGCATGGGACCGCCAGCAGTGTAATCTGAACTTTTTCTATGGCTTTACCGTGAATGGCGTGACCAATTACGGCGGTAAGGGATATACGACCATGACCGTACCCGAGCTCCTTGGCCACGAGGCTGAGATCTTGGAGAAGAAGGCGCAGTATCTGGACTATGCGAAAAATGCCGTGGACATCACGCCCGGGGACTATGAATGCGTGCTTGCGCCCTTTGTGACGGCGATGTTTACACATGAGAGCTTTGGTCATAAGAGCGAGGCGGATTTCATGTTAAATGACAAGACGCTTCGCGAGGAATGGGTGATGGGTAAGAAGGTCGGGTCAGAGAAGGTTTCGATCTGTGACATGGGCGATCTGCCGAATCACGGCTATGTTCCCTATGATGATGAGGGAACAAAGGCAGGAAAGATCTATCTGATGAAGGACGGAATCCTTACGGGCCGCCTTCATGACGCTAATTCTGCCAGCATCATGGGCGAGGCAAAGACGGGGAATGCAAGGGCGCAGGATTATCATTTCCAGCCGATCGTCCGCATGACCAACACCTATATGGAGGCAGGGAAGGATAATCCTGAGGATATGATCGCAGGCGTAAAGGACGGCATTTACGTGGTTGACGTGAATAATGGAACGGGAAATTCCACCTTTGTCATGAATCCTTCGCTTTGCTATCGCATTCGTGACGGTAAAATATGCGAGCCCGTTCGCGTACACATGATTACGGGAAGCGTGTTCCAGACACTCTTTGACATTGAGGGCGTTGGAACGGACTTTGAGCTGTTTGACACCTATAACTGCGGTAAAATGGGGCAGGGCGTGAACGTTTCCGCAGGTGGACCGAGTATCCATGTAAAGCGATTGGCATTTAATTAAGGGGGATGGTGATAGAGATGATGAAGGCGAAGGACACGTGGGCACAGAATAAGAGTATTTTTTCTTATGAGGAGGGCAAGCTCCATTCATTCAGCAAGGAGAGCAATTATGAGACCTCCCATAAGGTATATCAGGATGGAATTGTCGGGATTCATTATCATATTGGAAAGGTGGATGACGAGGAGGGTTATCGGAAGGCGGAGGAAAATCTCGTAAGGCAGCGCCCTTATCCCTTTACGTTGGAGACGGGAACGCGCGCTCGCGATAAGCGGGAGAAGGTGCTTCCGGATGCAGAGCTTCGAAAGCTTGCGGATGGCTGTATGCAGTACCTCAGGGAAACCTATCCAAGGTTCCGCTTCCAGGCAAAGTTCACTGGGACGGAATATGACAGACGCACCGAGAATGACCTCGGCATGGATTATCGCACGCAGGATTATGCAGTCGGGGTTAGCGTGTCGTATAAGCATGAGGACAGCAAGAACATCGCTGACGGATATTTTGACTTTAACATGCGCACCTTTGAGGAAGCCGTGTTTCGGCAGATGGCGGACGATTATCTGGCAAAGCATGAGGTGAAGGCAGAGCTTCCCGAGGATCTAATTTTCAACATGAAGTATTATAGCATGACGGGGTACCTTGCAAACCTCCTCAATGCGGAGGAGCTTGCGCGCGGGACGAGCCTGCTGACGGGGAAGATTGGAGAAAAGCTCTTTGCGGATGACTTCACGCTCACGCACGTCGTAAGTGACCAGGAGGCTTGGTTCAATCCCTTCTGGGATGGCGACGGATGCGTTCTGCCCAATGACGAGCTCGTCTTAATTGAGAATGGCGTGATCAAGACGGGGTTTGCGGACAAAAAGACGGCGAAGCAATATGGCGTGCCGCACACGGGTCCCGCGTACCACGACTTTTCAGATATCCCTGGACCGGGAGGCTTGAGCGTTCAGGTGAAGCGGAGCGAGAAGACGGTGAAGGAGCTCCTGGGAGGGAGACCCTGCGTCGTTCCCGTGAATTTCACCTCCAGTGGCTTTAATGAGAAGGGAGAAATGACCCTGGTCATCCAGCATTCCCTGCTTTATGACGGAGAAAAAATCGTAGGCAGCCTTCCTGAATTTAAGGTGGCTGCGAACATTTTTGACGTCTTTGGAAAGGATTTCATTGGCGTAGGATCGGATCGGCCGATCTACTACGACAAGTCACTGTTATTCCACGTAAATAAAGTATCGTAGTGACTTTATGTTGGAGAGCTTTCCTGACGAGAAAGGAAGATTGCCATGAAGCCAAGAGAGATCACGGAGCAATTTATCTCTTACTATCGGGAGAATCTGGCAGCCTTGAACAGCTGGGGGGATCGTCTTTTTGAAGAGAAGGATCCCGTCAAATGGGCAAGGCTGCTCTCTGAGCGTTCGATTGCCATAAGAGAGTTATTTGCGGAAAATGAGCGGAACCTAATGGGATTTCAGGTACGCCTGCCCAAGGAACCAAACGAAGAGGAAGCGGACTGTTTATATGACCTTTTGCTTACGATGGATCGGGAAGAGATTCATGACTATGCCGTGATGAGCCGCATTGGAAACGTAATCATCCCTTATTTTGAGCGGACGGGGCAATATACGAGGCTTGTGACCTCCCTTTGCATTGTCGGGGTGGAGCATACGATTTTTTACCGCCTGGCGGGAACGGATGCAGAGGGAAGGGAGGCCCTTTCCTACTATCACCGCGGGATCGAATGCAGGGAGCATTTTGCGAAGCTGGATGCGGATGCAAAGATTCGGCTCTTTCGCTGCTATCGCAATTACATTATGTTTACGGGACATTTTCACCTGGGGAATTTTGCGGATACGTATCCCGTGCTGCGGGAGCTTCAGGAATTTCGAGAGACGGAGATCGTGTCAGGCTTAAAGGATACAAATCCAGAGGTTTGGCAGGCGCTGGAAAGTAATTATGCCGAATGCTGCCTGACAACGCTGGCATTTCTGCTTAGCGCGGGCGAGCTGCCGAAGGAAGCACTTCCGTGGAAACAGAATTTCTTGTATGTCGACATGCAGGAACTGGTGGAGAAAGGGTTTTTGGATCCAATCTCAGAGGCCTTGCTGAAGCTGGAACGCAAGGAATTTACGGAGCAGGAGATGATTGAATACCTGCTTTCCATGGTAGAGGGAAAGACGCCGCAAATTGACTTTTCCAATCCAACAGACGAGGGACAGGTAGGGGCGCTGTTTGCCTACATGAACCTGACGGGGAATCTTTGTGAATTCCTAGGGAGCATGAGCTTTACGGAGAAGGAGAAACAGGCCTATGCAGACCGCTTCCTCTCGGATGCCCTTCATTTTATCTTTACGATTCCGTATCAATATCATACGGACATGATCAATTCGCTGATGGCAGAGTTTTTCCACGTTGCACAGCCCTATCTTCGGACGGAGGAGGAAAAAATCCAAGTGCTGCTAAAGCTGATCATTCGTCGTCAGCCCATCACGTACATTCACAGCTTGATGGTGGCGAAGATTGCACAGGAAATTGCGGCGAAATCCATTCACCGTCAGCCAGAGGAGTGGATTGGAATTCTTGGGTGCAGGACGGCGGAAGAGGTTACGGCAAGATCGGAGGAGCTCGTCACCTATGCCTATCGGTGCGGCATGGTGCATGATGCCGGAAAATGTTATATTACGGACGTGATCAATCGCCAGAACAGGGCGCTGGACAGGCATGAATTCGGTTTGATTCGAAAGCATCCGGAGCTCGGACCGCAGATCGTTGGCAATGATGAGACGCTTTCAGCGTATTTTGACGTCATGCGTGGTCATCATAAGTATTATGACGGGTCTGATGGATATCCCGAGGAGTTTGACAATCTATCCTCGCCGATTCGTTTTTGTATTGACCTCATTACCATTGCGGATACGACGGATGCGGCAACGGACGTCCTGGGCCGCAACTATGCGAAGGGAAAGAATTTTGCGCAGCTTTTTGCTGAGCTGAAGGAGGGAAGCGGAACCCATTACAATCCACGGATTGTCAATCTCATCGAGGACTGTCAGGACTTGTATGACAAGCTTGCCTATATTACCTCGCAGGGGCGATATAAGATTTATCGGGAGGCATACCGTGAGATCATGGAGGTTCCTGGCAGATAATGGTATTCCGGCATCGCATGACTGGCGGTACAAGATGGATGACGCAGGATAGGGTAATGTAAGACGGACAATGCAGGATGGGTCATACAGGTACACGAACTTATGAGTTGTTCACGATTGTTGTCGCCCAAGTAAATAAACTATATATGTCATAATATGCAGTTTTTCGCACGATAAAGTATATCATCACGTAAAAGAGCAGGATTTATCTTTGGCCAGTGTTAGGGTATACTTAGTTCATCAGTAAACGAAGTAGTTTATCGCGAAGCGATTTCATGAAATATGCTTCGTTTGAAATTAGAAATTATCGGAGGTGAGGAATATGTTGACGATGGCATTTGTGATTTTATTCTTTGTTGTTTTTGGAAAGCTGCTGAAATTTGCCCTGAAGACAACCTGGGGGTTGACGAAATTGACCCTGGCATTCATCTTCCTGCCTTTGATTCTTGTGGCAATGGTATTGAGCGGATTGATCATTATGGCAGTGCCGGTTTTGGTGTTCATTGGACTACTTGCGCTGATTGCGGGCGCGGCGAAGAAAGCAACCTGTTAAACAGGAATCACAGAAGGGATTGTAAAATCAGTTTTCAAAAAGGGTATGTGTCATGATGACGTGACGCATACCCTCTTTTTATGCCTTCATGTCATGTGCGCCTGGAATGATATAGGCGTTAAGGCGAGGAAAGTGGCATTTTCTTGAGGTCCTGGCAAGTATTTGTGGAAAACCTTGAAATTTTTGGATGACAAATTTAAACAATCGTGTATAATGGAAACAAGGCGTTTCATGCGAAGGAAGGCATTTTGTGTAAAGAAGGACATTTTGCACAGGAAAAGGCGTTTCACATGAAGGGCAGATGAGGAGTTGGAGGTTTTAAGATGGAAACGGAAAAGAAGATCATGTTATCGGGCATTCAGCCTAGCGGCGACCTGCATTTGGGAAATTATCTGGGAGCCATCAAGAACTGGGCAGACCGTGTCAATGATTTTGATTGCTATTATTTTATGGCGGATCTTCACACGATCACGGTGCGTCAGGATCCGAAGGAGCTGCGCCGCCGTTCGTTTGAAATGCTGGCGCTGTACATTGCGTGCGGCCTGGATCCTGAGAAGAATACGCTGTTTTTACAGTCCCACGTGCCTGCACACGCACAGCTTGGCTGGGTTTTGGACTGCTATACCATGTTCGGCGAGCTTTCCCGCATGACGCAGTTTAAGGATAAGTCGGAGAAGCATAAGGACAATATTAACGCGGGTCTGTTTACCTACCCGTCCCTGATGGCGGCAGACATTCTGCTCTATCAGCCTCACTATGTTCCCGTGGGCGAGGACCAGAAGCAGCACGTGGAGCTGACAAGAGACCTTGCAATCCGCTTCAACAACATTTACGGCGATGTTTTCCGCGTTCCCGAGCCTTACATCAGCAAGGTTGGCGCGAGAATCTATGGGCTGACGACCCCCGGTTCGAAGATGTCTAAGTCTGAACCCGACGGCTGCGTATTCCTGATGGATGAGCCGAACGTCATTATGAAGAAGTTTAAGCGTGCAGTGACGGATTCCGATATGGAAAGATGTGTGCGTTATGATAAGGAAAACAAGCCTGGCGTATCGAATCTGATGAACATTTATGCGACCATCACGGGGAAGACCTATGAGGAGATCGAGAAGGAATTCGAGGGTCAGGGCTATGGCGTATTTAAGCCTGCCGTTGGTGATGCCGTCGTTCAGACGCTGGCTCCCATCCGCGAGGAGGCACAAAGGCTCATTGCAGATAAGACCTATCTGGAGAATGTTTACAGGGAGGGCGCGCAGAAGGCATCCTACATCGCAAACAAGACGCTGCGCAAGGTTTATAAGAAGGTTGGTTTCTATCAGCTTCCCTAATTTTGTTAGAAGCTTTTACGAGAAAAGGACCGCACTCTTTTCGAAGAGGGCGGTCTTTTCTTAGTTAGTGAGGAGGGAATCCAATAATTGTCAATTTTTTTGTTAGAGGGGACTTTTACAGCGGGGAGGAAATGCGATATACTGAAGATATGGGAGTCAAAGTAAGTCTATGGATATGTCTTGATGGTGTATATGCCTTTGCAATGATTGAGCTGAGGAGATATCCATGGCACATAAGTCTGTAGGGATTTTACTTGGGGAGAAACGGCAGTATGGGGAGCAAAATGTCAGAGGACGTACGAAAGAAACATGAGACAATCGGGCAGGGAACGAACGAGTCGGGAATAGAAAAGCAGGGAACGGAAAAGCAGGGAACGGAAAAGCAGGGAACAGAAAACAACGCAGTAGAGAAGCAAGAGGCAGAAAAGTACGCTAAGGATAAGAGACTGAATGGCGGGAAAAGCAGCAGGGGATATTGGCGGATTTTATGGGTTTTCCTGGCGTTGACTGTGGTTTTGAATCTGCTGGGCTGCAGCAAGGGCTTTTGTGATGGGTATAAGCTGACCGTGTATGGCTGGATCAGTGACGGACTTGGCATGGTGACAGGTCTATTTCCGTTTGTTCTTGGAGAGATTTTGGGCTTTGCGGGGGCTTTGGCAGTCCTTGTTGGCATGGTTTTCATGGTTCTTTTGCCATTTTTGCGAAAGAGGGCGGGATTTCGGAAATTCGCGTCCGGGTTTGGCAAGGGGCTGCTCATGGGCATGGTTTTGATCTTGTTTGTCTACACGCTGAACTGGATTTTGCCGTTCCGCGGCACAATTTTGAAGGTCAAGGGGTCAACGGAGCGCGGCTATACGGTTCTTGAGGTGCAAAATGTCAGGAATTATATTGTAAATCAGCTCAATGCCTGTGCGAAGGAAGTGCTGCGGGATGAAAATGGCAGCGTGATTTATGATCGCGAGAGGATGACGCAGGCCGTCTTTACCGCCATGCAGGCGCAAAGCGGTGATTATCCGCTGCTTTCCGGTTACTATCCGCCGATGAAGGGAGCATCGTTTTCGGATTTCCTCGAGTGGATGAATATTGGCGGGTATACCTATCCCTATACGATGGAGATTACTTGGAATATTTACTGCAATGATTTATATTATCCCTTCCTTTTGGCGCATGAATCATCGCATCATCAGGGCTATTATCAGGAAAATGAGGCGAATTTTATTGCCTTTTTGGCATGTACGCAGAGCGAGGATCCGTTGATCCGCTATGCGGGATACAATGAAATCTATTATTATCTGAACAACGCCTATGCGGAGGCGCTCTACAGCGTGATGGATCGGGAGACCGTCATTGCCACGTATAAGGAGCAGCCGCAGGTCAGCGCACGGGTGCAAAAGGATCGTCAGGAGGCGCGGGAGGCTAGCAGAAAACGCTATGAGGCGGTCAGCCATCCTGCGCAAAAGCTGGAGACGGTTTCGGCGCAGGTGGCGGACAAGGGATGGAGTATGCAAGGCGACATCCTTCAGGAAAATAGCTATGACGGGGTCGTAAAGATGGTGCTTCAGTATTTTGACGTGCAGGAGGGAGGACTGGGGGATGCCTTTTAAGATTGTACGAAACGACATTACGAAAATGCAGGTGGACGCCATTGTGAATCCGTCGAATCCCGAGCCTGTCGTGGGTACGGGGTGCGAGACGGCCATTTATGAGGCGGCGGGCAGGGCTGCCCTTCTCTCGGAGCGAAGGAGCTTTGGCAGTGTTTCAGAGGGTGAGGTCTTTTTAACGGGCGGCTACGGGCTGCCTGCTGCGCACGTGATTCATGCCGTGAGCCCCAGATTTTGGGGAGGTGGGCGGGGCGAGGAGGAAAGGCTGCGCTCCTGTTATCGTAAGAGCCTGGAGCTTGCTGCTAAGCAGGGGTTTCATTCCATTGCCTTTCCGCTGCTCGCCACGGGAGGCTATGGATATCCGCGCGAGGAGGCCATGGGCATCGCGGCGGAGGAGATTCGGGCGTTTTTGGATCGTCATGAGATGATGGTTTATCTGACGGTGTTTGATGAGGCATCGTCAGCGCTGGGTGGGAAGATTTATCCCGATTTGGAAGCCTATATTGACCGGCATTACGTGGAGGAGAAGCTTCGAAGCGAATATGTCGGTACGGATTTCATGGCGGGTGCTGCGGCAAGAGGGAGCGAAACAGTTTTTGGTACGGCGGTGCTGCAATCGGCGCAGGCGCCGGGCAATGCCGTACCGATGCGCCCGGTGGATGAAGGCAGGGATGCCGCGCCAAAGCAGGCTTCGCGCAATGCCGTACCGATGAATGTCTCATCGCCGGAACTGATGGCAGCGATGACGACGGTAAAGCCACGTGATGAATTAGAGCCCGGCGAAGAGAAGGCACCTGGGCTGCTTCGTAGGTTGCTTACGCGGGAGAAAAAGACGAGCAGAAGTGCCCCGGGGGCGGAGAAGCCGGGGGCAGATCAAGGATCGAAGCGGCGTGAAGCGCCGATGAACAAGGCCGCAAGATTCTCTGAGGCTGCGACAAACGAGTCCGCAAGATTCTCTGAGACTGTGACAAACGAGGCCACAGAGTTTCTGTGTGATGATCTGGAGGAAGAGAGCCATGAGAAAGCACCGCAGACATCCGGAAAGGTTGAGAGCTGCGACGAGGTCAGCGCGGACTGGGATTTTGAGAAGCATGAATCCGCGTTGAATGAAAGAATGACACATCTGTCAGATACATATCAGCAGTATTTGTTTTATTTGATTGAGAATAAGGGAATGACCAATGCGGAGGTCTACAAGCGTGCCATTGTTGACAAAAAGGTATTTGCGAAGATCAAAGCGAATCCGGAGTATCATCCGAAGAAGATGACGGCGCTGTGCCTTTGCGTGGGGGCGAAGCTGAATTTGGATGAGACAAAGGATTTGTTGGCTAGGGCTGGGTATGCGCTGTCGCCGTGCGATAAGACGGACGTGATATTCTCGTATTTTATTGAACATGGGATTTATGACATGATTGAAATAGATATACAGCTTGAAGAACATGGATTGCCGTGTATTATAGCGTAGGGAAAGGGGCAGGACCGTTTGCGCAGGTTATGAAGCAAGCCATGCCCATTCGCAAACTCGCTGCGGTGCAGCTTTGTCCTGCTGTCGCAGGACCGTTTGCTCATGTATATGGCTGCGCCATATACACGCACAAAAAAAGAAATGGCCTCCTGAATGCGAGCATTCGTCGGCCTGTTCTTTTTTGTGCGGTGCATGGCTTTGCTCAGGCAAACACGTTTGACCAGAGTTTGTGGGGAACGTGGGGGTTGATCCCCTTGGCTTCGAAAATCTGGCTGGTGGTGACGAAGGAGAAGCCTTTGTCACGGAGCTCATGGATGATGACAGGTAGGGCTTCAAGGGTCTTCACGTTGTTTTGCATGTCATGCATGAGGACAAGGGAACCATCGGTTACCTGCGCCAAAACGCGGTCAATTCGATCCTGCGCGGAAGTGGATGCATCCCAGTCGCGGCTGTCATGGCCGCAGATGAAGGGCATGTCGATGTTGTCATACATCGTGTCGCTTAAGGCGATGTACGGAGGACGGAAAAATTTCGTCTCGATGCCAACCGTTTCACGGATGATGGCAGAGGTTTTTGCGATTTCTTCGCGGATGACCTCGGGCGACATCTCGTTCATGGGATTGTGCGTAAAGGAATGATTGCAGATTTCACAGCCCAGCCTTAACTGGCGCTCCATCGTGGGTTTCTTGTCGGGGGTTACGTTTTGGCCGATCAGGAAAAAGGTGCCAACGATTCCCTCTTCCTCCAGAATGTCGAGAACCTGCTCCGTAATGTTGGAAGGCCCATCGTCAAAGGTCAGAGCAACTAATTTTTGCGTTTCCATGGATTTGCCTCCTTATGTAGTGCAGAAAGATTTGGTGTATACTTCGTAACTATGTGATTATTATAACGTGTATTATTTAAAAACTCCATGTATTTTCATGTAATCTGCATTGAGTTGAAATGTGGTTTCTTTTTGCAAATCGCGATTTATCTAGAGCTTGCCACTTTGCTACTCGGACACTCGGATTTTGTCGGAGAATACCTCGCCGGAAGGGACGGAGCCCTCGTGGGAGGTAAAGTGTCCCTTATAACTGTCCCGTTTTCGAATTTGGCATTCAGACAGTGA
>JAFXQK010000046.1 GCA_017527205.1 Lachnospiraceae bacterium
GAGATCCTTCCGTCTGGGCGTACCCATTGCCCTGCAGAGCTCCATGATCGCTGTTTCCTGCATGGCGTTGCAGGGAGTAGTGAATGGCTTTGGAGAGACGGTCATGGCAGCATTTACCGTAACGGCGCGCATCGAGCAGCTGGTACAGCAGCCTTACATGTCTTTGGCAAGTGCCGTGACGACCTACTCCGGTCAGAATATTGGCGCCGGTCAGGTGGACCGCGTGAAGAAGGGCTTCCGCCAGGCAACGCTGATGGTATTGATTTTCAGCCTGGCCATGATTCCGGTGATGTACCTTGGCGGCGAGTCCCTGGTGAGACTCTTTGTCAAGGATAATCCAGAAACCGTTGCCATTGCAACGAAGGCACTTCGCATGACAAGTCTTTGCTATTTTGGACTTGGAATGATTTACGTTCCCAGGGGATTGATGAATGGCTGCGGCGACGCCGCCTTCTCCATGATCAATGGTATCTCAGAGGTGGTTTGTAGATTGTCCTTTGCCCAGATCTTTACGAAGCTTCCCGTCATTGGCTTCTGGGGTGTTTGGCTGACAACGGGGGCAACTTGGGTGACCACAGGCATTGTCTGCCTGATCCGTTATTTCCAGGGGGCCTGGAAGCATAAGGCAATCACCGGAAAGAATGAAATAGAGATGCCTTATACGCAAAATGCACAAAAGAGCACCGGAATGTTCTGCGCAAAATCAACAAAACTTCTTTAATTTCAGAAAATTTGCTGACAAATCCATAAATAATCTGCTATAATGATAGATGTGGGAGAATGGCGGAAGAAAAGCCAAGCCCACTGGGAGCCAGTGGTCAGCAAAGTAAAGGAGAAGTTTTGTGTTTGATAAGGGTGAATACGTAATGTGTGGAAGCAAAGGGGTATGCACGGTGGAGAACGTGACGAAGCTGAGCATGCCGGGCGTGGATGGAAAACGGGAGTATTATGTCCTAAAACCGGTCTATAACTTTGCCACCACGGTTTACATCCCCGTTGATGCGGGGAAGGAATCCTTAAGAGGCGTTTTATCAGCGGCAGAGGCGAAAAAACTGATCCATGACATGGATGAAATTGCGCCCATCAGCATTGCGAACGACAAGCTTCTCGAACAGGAATACCGAGGCTGCCTGCGCACCAATCTCTGTGAGGAATGGATCCGAATCCTGAAGACGACTCATCAACGCAAGGTAAAGCGGCAGGAGATGGGGCGAAAGGTGACGGCCGTGGATGCGAAGTATTCCCGAATCGCGGAGGACAGTCTGTTTGGAGAGTTGTCCGTCGCCCTTGGGATAGCTAAGGATGAGGTGCCTAATTATATCGAAAAGGAAATGAGTAGGCAGCAAAAAAAGAAATAAAACTTTTTAGATAAACTACTTGACGTGGCGGGAAAGCCGTGGTAAAGTATCCTAGTGTGTGGA
This sequence comes from Lachnospiraceae bacterium, assembly GCA_017527205.1. GTDB lineage: Bacteria > Bacillota > Clostridia > Lachnospirales > Lachnospiraceae > Acetatifactor. The sequence continues at coordinate 1,422 of JAFXQK010000046.1, forward strand.
AAGAAATTTCCGCAACTACATAACAAAGCAGAGTGTCCACTCTCACCTTACGGCAATTGGGCCAGTAAGCGTTCATACTTTTATGAAACCATATGCGATGATATGGCACGTTCTGAAAGGTAGGTGGATAGTTATGCTATTCACCTTTTTTATTTCATCATTATGGAGGGCAAAACCATTAGCGAATTATTAATCAACGAGGGAATCCGTGACAAGGAGGTACGTGTCATCGGAGAAGCTGGACAACAGCTTGGCATTATGTCTTCAAAGGAAGCACTTGTGTTGGCAGAGGAGGCAGGCTTGGATCTGGTATTGATCGCACCCACCGCGCAGCCGCCTGTGTGCAGAATCGTGGATTACGGAAAGTTCAAGTATGAGCAGCTCCGCAAGGAGAAGGAAGCAAAGAAGAAGCAGAAGGTGACGGAGGTAAAAGAGATTCGTCTATCCCCCAACATTGATACCAATGACTTGAACACCAAAATGAATGCAGCAAGAAAGTTCCTGACCAAGGGAGACCGTGTTAAGGTTACACTTCGTTTCCGTGGCCGTGAGATGGCTCACATGAACACCAGCAAGCATATTTTGGATGATTTCGCTGAGAATTTGTCTGATGTAGCGATAATGGAAAAGGCACCCAAGGTCGAGGGCAGAAGTATGACCATGTTTTTAACTGAGAAGCGATAGGTCGGAAACCTAGTCGATGAATCGCAGAAGTTAAAATAGAGAATGAAAAGTTTAGGAGGAAACAGTCATGCCAAAAATGAAGACAAGTAGGTCGGCAGCGAAGCGTTTTAAGGTAACGGGAACCGGTAAGTTAAAGAGAGCAAAGGCATATAAGAGCCACATCCTTACGAAGAAGTCTACGAAGAGAAAGCGCAATCTCAGACAGCCTGCTATTACCGATGCGACGAACGTAAAGAATATGAAGAAGATTCTTCCGTATTTATAAGGTTTCGCCAGGATGTAAGTAACGTTTTGAAAATGATTAATTTAGGTATGGAGGAAAAAAGAGATGGCAAGAATTAAAGGTGGCTTAAATGCCAAGAAGAAGCATAATAGAGTATTAAAGCTTGCAAAGGGCTACAGAGGAGCTAGAAGCAAGCAGTATAGAGTAGCTAAGCAGTCCGTTATGAGAGCTCTGACCAGCGCATACGCAGGCAGAAAGCAGAAGAAGCGTCAGTTCAGACAGCTTTGGATCGCTCGTATCAACGCTGCAGCAAGAATGAATGGCCTTTCCTACAGCAAGCTTATGTATGGCCTGAAGCTTGCAGAGGTTGACATCAACAGAAAGATGCTTGCTGAGTTGGCAGTTAGCGATGCAGAGGGCTTCAAGAGCCTTGCAGAGCTTGCTAAGAGCAAGATTGCATAAAAAAAGACTTGTAATCTTACAGGTTTTGGAATAAGATAGTTATCGGACGAAGGAGTCCTTACCAATGGGTAGGGGCTCCTTTACTTTTTTTTAGGAGGTTAGGGTATATGTGTGGAATCGTCGGATTTGTAGGAGAACATCAGGCCGCACCAATTTTGCTGGATGGATTGTCGAAACTGGAGTACAGGGGATATGATTCTGCCGGAATCGTTGTCAGAGATGGTGAAAGGCAGGCGGAGATCGTAAAGGCAAAGGGTCGCCTTCGCATCCTTGCCGAGAAGACCAACGAGGGACGTTCCGTTCCCGGATGTTGTGGTATCGGCCATACCCGTTGGGCAACGCACGGAGAGCCGTCCGAGATCAACGCGCATCCTCACGTCAGCGGAGATGACATGAACGTGGTTGCCGTGCACAACGGTATTATCGAGAACTACCAGGAGATCCGTGAAAAGCTGATCCGCAAGGGCTACAAATTTTATTCCCAGACGGACACGGAGGTCCTTGTAAAGTATGTGGATTACTATTACAAGAAATACGGCATGGGCCCCATCGATGCCATAGCAAAGACCATGGTTCGCGTGCGTGGTTCCTATGCACTTGCCGTAATGTTTAAGGATTTTCCGGGAGAGATTTATGTTGCCCGCAAGGATAGCCCCATGATCCTCGGCGTAGAGAATGGTGAGTCCTACGTGGCATCCGATGTCCCAGCAATTTTGAAATATGCCAGAAACGTATATTACATTGGAAACCTGGAGATGGCAAGGGTTCGCGCGGGCGAGGTGACCTTCTTTAACCTAGACGGCGACGTAATCGAGAAGGAACTGACGGAGATCACCTGGGACGCGGAAGCGGCAGAGAAGGGTGGCTTCGAACACTTCATGATCAAGGAGATCCATGAGCAGCCGAGAGCCGTTCAGGATACCATTCATTCTGCCATCAAGGATGGTAAGATTGATCTTAGCGAGGTAGGCCTTTCCGACGAGGAGATTCAGGACATTCACCAGATTCACATTGTGGCGTGCGGAAGTGCTTACCACGTGGGAGTAGTCATTCAGTATGTCATGGAGGATCTTGCAAAGATTCCCGTGCGCGTGGAATTTGCCTCCGAGTTCCGTTACCGCAATCCGCTGCTGAATAAGAAGGACCTTGTCGTCATCATCAGCCAGTCGGGTGAGACGGCCGATTCCCTGGCTGCCCTGCGCCTTGCGAAGGAAAAGGGCGTAAAGACGCTTGGCATCGTAAACGTTGTTGGATCCACCATCGCGAGAGAGGCGGATAATGTCTTCTACACCATGGCAGGACCTGAAATTGCGGTTGCAACGACGAAGGCCTACAGCGCACAGCTGATCGCAGGTTATCTTCTTTCCATGCAGTTTGCCAAGGTTCGCGAGGAGATTGATGAGCAGGAATATGAAAGGCTCATTGCTGAGCTTTTGACTCTTCCCGGAAAGATCGGAAAGGTGCTGGAGGACAAGGAGAGAATTCAGTGGTTTGCTTCGAAGTTCGCGGCAGCTAAGGATGTCTTCTTCCTTGGCAGAGGCATTGATTATGCCATCAGCCTTGAGGGAAGCCTTAAGATGAAGGAGATCAGCTACATTCACAGTGAGGCATATGCAGCGGGAGAACTAAAGCACGGAACCATCACCCTGATTGAGGAGGGTACCATGGTCATTAGCGTGCTGACTCAGAAGGAGCTCTTTGAGAAGATGATCAGTAACATGGTTGAGGTAAAGAGTCGCGGTGCCTATCTCATGGGTCTTACCACCTATGGCAATTACAGTATTGAGGATACCGCGAACTTTAGTGTGTTCGTTCCTCAGATCGACCAGCACTTTGCGGCAAGCCTTGCAGTCGTACCCCTTCAGCTCCTTGGCTATTACGTAAGCCTGGCACGTGGCCTCGACGTTGACAAGCCTCGTAACCTTGCAAAGAGCGTAACCGTTGAGTAACGTCGCAGTGCGCTGCCCTCTCGCGGCAACCACGTTCAGGCCTATTACATTAATAAAACTCGGGTGACAGCCCTCATGGTCTCTTACAGGCCTGAAAGAGACTATGAGGGCTGTTCCCTCTAGTATCCAGTCATTCAAGGGTATCTGCCTGAACATGGTTGCCGAGGGGCGGTAGGCTGGAACGTTATTTGAGGAAGCGTTAGATGAAATGTTACGTGAGAGAAACAGTAAGCCAGAGCATTACATCAGGGGCGCGACAAATTTGAGGAGACGCCCGAGAATGCGATATAAGAGGCGCTCATGGCGAATGGTTTCAGGCGTAACCTGACGGCACTTCGCAAGGGTTGCCTGAAAGTCGGATTCAATGTCGCGAATACATGGCGTGCGGAACAGATAAGTCGCACATTCAAAATGATGATAAAGGCTGCGGTAGTCCAGATTAATGGTGCCTACCACGGCCTTTTCGTTATCGGAGACAAAGACCTTCGCATGAACAAAGCCAGGCGTGTATTCATATATTTTAACACCGGCGTCAACTAAGTATTTATAATGGGTTTTGGCAAGAGAGTAGGCTGATTTTTTGTCGGGAATGCCAGGCAAAATCAGCTTCACGTCAACACCGCGTTCTGCGGCAAATTTTAAGGATTGCTCCAATTCATTGTCCAGAATCAGGTACGGCGTCATCACGTGGACATAGGTTTTGGCACGATTTAGAATGTCCATGTAGACGTTTTCCCCGACCTTGTACTCATCAAGCGGGCAGTCACAGAAGGGCATGACATAGCCCTCACCAGCCTTGTGGGCGCTGGCTTCCTCCTCGGGGTAGGTTAGGAAGGGATCCCACTCGGGGTTTGGCTCTATCATGTTCCAGGTCTGCAAAAACATCAGCGTAAAGCTTTGCACGGCAGGCCCTTTGAGCATGACTGCCGTGTCCTTCCAGTGCCCAAACGGATGCGTGACGTTTGCATATTCGTCAGAAAGATTCACACCGCCATTAAAGGCTACCTTGCCGTCGATGACGAGAATTTTGCGGTGATC
>JAFXQK010000047.1 GCA_017527205.1 Lachnospiraceae bacterium
GAGGAATCTGCAAAGCGCATGGACTTTAGCGACATGACGCCTATTTTCCCTGACAAGCGCATTAAGCTGGAGACGCCGGGATGTAGCGTTGCCATGAGGGTGATGGATCTGGTGAGCCCCGTTGGTAAGGGGCAGAGAGGTATGATCGTATCTCCCCCGAAGGCAGGTAAGACGACGCTCTTAAAGGAAGTGGCAAAGTCTATCCTCCGCAATAATCCAAAGACCTATATGATCATTCTGCTCATTGACGAGCGTCCCGAGGAAGTGACGGACATTCGCGAAGCCATCATCGGAGAAAACGTGGAGGTGATCTATTCCACCTTCGATGAGCTCCCTGAGCATCATAAGAGAGTCTCTGAGATGGCGATCGAGCGTGCAAAGCGTCTCGTAGAGCATAAGGAGGACGTGGTGATCCTGCTCGACAGCATTACGCGTCTGACCAGAGCTTATAACCAGGTTGTTCCGCCCAGTGGCAGAACCCTCTCAGGTGGTCTGGATCCTTCCGCACTCCATATGCCTAAGCGCTTCTTCGGCGCGGCGAGAAACATGAGAGGCGGCGGAAGCCTGACGATCCTGGCAACTGCCCTTGTTGATACCGGAAGTAAGATGGATGACGTGGTATACGAGGAATTTAAGGGTACCGGTAACATGGAAATGGTATTGGACAGAAAGCTTTCCGAAAAGCGTATTTTTCCCGCCATCGATCTTGCAAAGTCAGGTACCAGAAGGGAGGATTTGCTCTTGACCTCCGAGGAGCTGGAGGCAATTAACATTATGAGAAAAGCCTTGAACGGCCTTAAGCCTGATGAGGCGACGGACCGTATTCTCGATATGTTTGCCAGAACCAGAAACAATTCTGAATTTGTGCAGATGGTGAAGAAGAACAAATTTATTTAAAGAAATTTTCATTTTCCTATTGCAAGAATAGAAATCCTGTGTTACAATCATAAAGCTGTTTGTGGTTCCATAAGCAGTGCGGATGATGAAAGGATAATAACTATTTTAATAGAGAGGTGATAGAGATGAAAGAAGGAATCCATCCCGCATACTACCAGGCAACCGTTACCTGTAACTGTGGTAACACGTTCGTTACCGGATCCACCAAGAAGGAGATCCACGTGGAGGTTTGCTCCAAGTGCCACTCATTCTACACGGGTCAGCAGAAGACTGCAAGAACTGATGGACGTATTGATAAGTTCAATAGAAAGTACGGCGTTAAATAATGCAGCCAAGCCCGGAAAACTGTGTAACGGTTTTCCGGGTAATTTATTATGGAGAAAAATATGTCAAAAAAGATTAAAAAGCATTACTCCGGTATTGGCGGTCAGGCCGTTCTTGAGGGAGTCATGATGAAAAATAAAGAGAAGTATGCCGTGGCCGTTCGTAAGCCTAGCGGTGAGATCGCCGTTGAGGTTGAGAATTTTCAGGGCATGCTGCACGGCAGTAAGATCCTTGAGTTGCCTTTTATTCGCGGAGTCTTCAATTTTGTGAATTCTCTGGTTCTTGGAACGAAGGCGCTGAATTATTCCGCCTCCTTTTATGAGGAGGATGAGGAGAATACGGCTGTTGACAAGGCGTTAGACAAGGTTTCCGGTGGCAATGGGGAGAAGGTGTTGTCCGTGATCGTAACGATCATTTCCATTGCGCTTGCCATTGGCATCTTTGTCGTACTTCCATATTTTGCTTCTCGCTATTTTGAGGGCTTTATTAGGAATCATTCACTGCTTCTCATTATTGAGGGCGTGATCCGCATTGCCCTTTTCCTTCTGTATGCAGCGGGAATCGGTGTTTTGAGTGACATTCGCCGCTTATACCAGTATCATGGCGCAGAGCATAAATGCATCAATTGTATTGAGCGTGGCAGGGAATTGACCGTGGAAAACGTGATGAAATCCTCGAGGTTCCATAAGCGCTGCGGAACGAGCTTTATTTTCTTTGTCTTGATCGTGAGCATTGTCCTGTTTTTCTTTATTCACGTGGACAGTGTTTGGCAGAGGGTATGCTTCCGCATTTTGCTCATGCCAGTTGTTGCGGGAATTTCTTATGAATTGATTCGCCTGGCAGGAAAACACGACAACTTTTTTGTAAATTTACTTTCTGCGCCCGGCTTTTTGTTCCAGAAGATTACGACGAAGGAGCCCGATGAGGAGATGGTTGAGGTTGCCATCGCTTCCGTGAATGCGGTGTTTGACTGGCGCGAGTATCTTTCGGAGACCTTTGGATATACTTGGGATGAGGAAGACGAATGACATATCAGCAATTGCTTTCCATTGGACAAACAACATTACGGGAAGCCTGCGTGCCAGAGAGTGACTTGGACGCACGGCTCCTTTTGGAATATGCCTGTGAAATTGACAGGAGCACCTTGCTTGCCCACGGAGACCGGGAGGCGCTTCCTGACAAGGAGGCTCTTTATCGTGAGTTGCTTGCAAAGCGCAGCCAAAGAATTCCGCTCCAACAGCTCACGGGAGAGCAGGATTTCATGGGTCTGAGGTTCGCCGTGAATGAAAACGTACTGATTCCGAGGCAGGATACGGAGATCCTGGTCGAGGAGGTATTGCGCGATCTTCATGGCGGTTGTTCCATTTTGGATCTCTGTACGGGGAGCGGCTGTATTTTGATCAGTCTTTTGAACTATTCCAATGAATGCCATGGCGTTGGCGTTGATCTTTCCGGCGCGGCACTTTTGGTTGCGAAGGAAAATGCAAAGAGATTGATCCCCGAGGAGGATTGTAGATTTATTGAGGGCGACCTTTTTGAAAATGTGGAGGGAAGGTTTGACATACTGACGTCGAATCCGCCATATATCCCCAGCAAAATTGTGGACGGCTTGATGCCGGAGGTGCGAGACCATGAGCCAAGGATGGCCTTAGATGGCAGGGAGGATGGTCTGCATTTTTATCGTAGAATCCTCAAGGAATGTCCGCCCTATCTTCATGGAGGTGCACGGATTTTCTTGGAAATCGGGTATGATCAGGGAGAAGCCGTAAGCGAATTGATGCATGAGGCCGGATTTCAGGAAGTGCATGTTGTCAAGGATTACGCGGGATTGGATCGCGTGGTTTGCGGAACCTATTGCCCTAAGGACGGATTGTAGCGTTGCAACGCATGGTGCAATGATGCGGTGCTGATGCCGAAAAGGAAAGGGAAGATGCCCCTGACAAGAAGTTTTGGCGATGAGACAACATGATAAGTGTTTGATAAGATAGGAAAAGGTGAGAAATATGTTTGATAAATTAGAGGATTTATTGATTCGATTTGAAGAGCTTATGGGAGAGCTCAGTGAGCCGAA
>JAFXQK010000023.1 GCA_017527205.1 Lachnospiraceae bacterium
AACCATCTGCTTCGCAGATGCCGTCGCTTCGCGACTCCTGTTTTTATTTCGTTTACGCTCGGGTGAAACCAAATGCCTCGCTTCGCGAGTCGCTTGGTTTCCTTCCTCGCTATAAAAATGGCAGAACCAACGCCCCCATCATTGGTTCTGCCGTACCCTCCAATCAGCTCTTGCAAGCTTCTTTATCTGCCACTCAAGAAATGCTCGATCCCGCTAACGGCTACCTGCTCGTCGTCACCGTCTGCGGAAACCTCCAACGTCTCCCCATTGTCCAATGCCAGAGTCATCATCCCCATAATACTCTTTGCATTGACGCGGCGATCCTTGGACTGGATATAGATCTTGCTGTCATATTTGCTTGCTTCCTGCACCAAAAGTGCAATCGGTCTTGCCTCTAACCCATGTTCAAGATTTACCAAGATGTCCCTTACTACCATGATACTGCTCCTTTCAAACAACCAACCCAAAAGTTCTAATTTCTGACTGACTCTGCAAGCTCGCTTAATTTACGCAACCGATGATTCACGCCGGATTTCCCCACGGGAGGATCCAAAAGCTGGCCTAAATCTTTCAGCGGCGCATCTGGATTTTCCAAGCGTACCTGCGCCATCTCCTGAAGCTGCGCCGGCAATTTGGAAAAACCATAATGATCTCTGAGGAATTCAATGTCACTGATCTGCCTGGACGCAGCGCTCACGGTCTTACTAATGTTCGCCGTCTCACAGTTCACCCTCCGATTGATGGAATTTCTCATTTCCTTCAAAATCCGAAGATTCTCGAGATTCATCAGCGAGACATGTGCCTCCATGACGCTCAGCAGATCGACGATTCCCGATCCCTCTTTGAGATAGACAACCTTGTATTTCTTGCGCGTAACGATCTTTGCCGGAACCTCAAAGCCCTGCATCACGTCACGCAGCTGCTCGGCCTTCTCCATCGTAGGGCATACAAACTCCAGATGGTAGGCCTTGCTCGGATCACTGATGGAACCCACGCTTAAAAATGCTCCCCTCAAAAACGCCCTTTGACAACAGGCATTTTTTAACAGCAGGCTACTCACCGGCTCCTCAGGATCTCCGATTTTTGGGAAAAGATCAAGCATCTGATCCTCGTCCACAAAATTGTCCGTCTCTATATTAAATGTTTTTTTCAATAATGTAAAGCATTTTCTTACAATCATTTCGTTTTCCGTTTGAAGACCGATGGTGTAATGCCCCTCCGCATCCTTTCCAAGCTGTCCGCAAAAGTGGAGAATGGCCGCCAATTCCGCCAATTGACAATGTCTGGCTGCACTGACGCGCCCACATAATTCCTGCTTTACCTCACTTGAAAACGACATTTTTTTATCCTCGTTTGTTGTTAATGTCACGGTGATCCAGCTTAATGCCATAACTGCCCTTATCCTTAAGGCGCTCATATAAGGCATTCGCCAGAGTTACGCTCCTGTGCTTTCCGCCCGTGCAACCGATGGCAATCACCAGGCGATACTTTCCTTCCTTTACGTAATTCGGAATCAAAAATTCTACCATGTCAGTCAGCTTGTCCAAAAACTCTCCGGATTCCGGATAGCCCATGACAAAGTCCTGTACCTCCTTGTCATTTCCCGTCTTTGCGCGCAGGCCGTCAATATAATAAGGATTCGGTAGAAATCTCACGTCAAATACCAGATCTGCATCGTTGGGGATGCCATATTTAAAACCGAAGGAGGTCACGGTCACCATCAGGCTGTTATAGGATTCATTCTGAACAAAAATGCGATCCAGCTCCGCTTTCAACTCCCTCGTCAGGAGATTCGAGGTATCCAAGACATAATCCGCATCCTTTCGAAGGTTCTCCAGGATCTCCCTCTCCTTCGCAACACCATCCTCCACGCGTCCATAGGGAGCCAGCGGATGTAGCCGTCTCGTCTCCTTGTACCGTTTGATCAGACTGCTGTCATCACTGTCAAGAAAGAGAATTTCCATCGGATACCCCCGTTCTTTCAGGGATTTCAGAATTTCATGGGCATCTTCAAAATGGAGGTCGGCGCGCACGTCCAGACCAAGCACCATCTTGTCGATCTCATTCTCTGGCATGGCAATCAATTCTACGAATTTTTCCACAAGCGTGAGCGGAATGTTATCTACACAATAAAATCCGGCATCCTCCAGCATTTTAAGGGCTGTCGTCTTGCCGCTGCCGCTCATGCCCGTCACAATAACAAGTCTCATTGGAACCTCCTCGCTAAAGACTCGGGTCTAGGCCGGATGATCCCTCTCAGGCACGCTCGCGCTCCGGGTGCAGCGTAGCGGTACTAAGGAGTCAAAGTACGCCTCCTAAGTACCGACGCTTGGCACACGGGCCTGTGAGGGACCATCCGACCTGCCCCTCGTGTTTTACGAAAGTCAAGTTTTAGTCTATGTGTTTTAAAACATTCTAATCTATTTAAAATTCTCCTAGAAAGATAACTTCGGGTTCTAGTTCAATGTTGAAATGTTCCTTGACGGTAGTTTGGATATGGCGGATGAGGGTCATAATGTCAGCGGCGGTCGTGGTGCCGGGCTGGGTGTTGATGACAAAGCCGCAGTGTTTTTCGGAAACCTGTGCACCGCCTACGAAATAGCCGCGCAGCCCCGCATCCTGTATCAGCTTTCCTGCGAAGAATCCCTCAGGGCGCTTAAAGGTGCTGCCTGCGCTGGGATATTCCAGCGGTTGTTTTTCGCGGCGTTTTGCTGCAAATCCGTCCATGACCGCCTTGATTTGCGCGGGATCCCCTTCCGTTAGAGCTAGTTCCACCTCCGTCACGACATAGGGCTTTCCCTTAATGCTGCTGGTGCGATACCCAAATTCCATGGTCTCGTTATCCAGGTTCCAAAACTCACCCTCTGCGCTTAATACCTCAACATTCCTTACTACCTGACGCATCTCTCCGTCATAGGCACCGGCATTCATGACAACGCCTCCGCCGATGGTTCCCGGAATGCCCGAGGCAAATTCCAGACCGGATAGGCCATGCTCCATGGCCACTCTGGCGACCTGTGCCATCGTAGCGCCTGCCTGTGCGATAACGCGTCTTCCTTCCACGCGTACCTGATTCATGCCGGATTGCACGCGAAGAATGACTCCCCGATACCCCTTGTCGCTTACAAGAAGATTGCTGCCATTTCCCATGACAAAAAATGGAATGCCCGTCAGATTCAAATATCTGCAAATCCGTTGTAGTTCCTCTTTTGTACCAATTTCAATGAGGCAGTCCGCAGGCCCGCCCACCCGAAAAGTGGTGTAGTTGCACATGGGTTCCTCAAGATGAATGTTTTCTTCCTTTGTATAGCCCTTGAGGGCCCGAACCACCGTCTCACTAATCATACTTCTGCCCTTCTTCACAAGATTGCACTGCTTTCCCCATTTCGCCCGGCTGCCCGTCATCAACGGGACGCTCCCCGTTATAAATAAGGCTTCCCGTCAGCGGCAAAACGATTTATCCCTTTAAAATCAGCGCAGCCGCACCGAAAATTCCCGCGTCATTTCCCAACGTTGCCAGCTTAAACTCAGCTTTTCCGCAGGGATAAAAAACATACTTTTGAAAAGCTGGTTTCACATAAGAGAGCAAAATCTCTCCTGCCTTAGACACACCGCCGCCAATGACAAATACTTCCGGATTCACTACGGCTGCCACGGCTGCCAGACCCTTGCCAAGGTAATTGCCAAACTGCTCCGCAATCTGAACGGCGACCTCGTCTCCGGCCTTGACGGCATCAAACACGGTCTTTGCGGAAACCTCACCGCTTCTGAGAACGCTTGGCGCGTCATCCTTGGCCAGCCTGCGTTTTGCGAGACGCACGATACCCGTTGCGGAAGCATACTGCTCAAGGCAGCCCTTCTTTTTACATCCGCATTCCTCCGTCTCATGATCCTCAATGTGAATGTGACCAATCTCACCGCCTGCACCGGTCGCTCCGGTCAGAATCTTTCCGCCTATGATAATGCCTCCGCCGACGCCCGTACCAAGCGTCACGGCAACCATGTTGGAATAACCCTTACCGCCGCCCTGCCACATCTCTCCAAGTGCAGCCACGTTGGCATCATTGTTTGCCTTCACGGGCACGTTGATATACTGATGCAGAATCTCCGGAATGTTGAGCACGCCCCAGCCGAGATTCACTGCCCCTCCTACCATGGTGCCTTGCTCGTCCACCGCTCCCGGCGCTCCGACGCCAATCCCTTTGACGTCAGATGCTACAATCCCCTTCTCCTCCATCTTTGCCAGAATCGCCTTTGCCACGTCGGGCAAAATGGCCTCGCCGCCATTTTCCTTTCTGGTCGGAATCTCCCACTTGTCCAAAACCGTAGCGTTCTCATCAAACAATCCCATCTTGACGGTCGTTCCGCCAATGTCCACTCCAAATGCGTACATGCCTCTTCTCCCTTTTATGCTTAAAATACGAAATCTATGCCACTATTGGCCATTCTCAAAGAAATCCTCATCCTCTTCATCACGCCGCTTTGCCAGGGACTGCTGCACCCTCGCGTACAGCTCCTGTGCCGCGTTATAACCCATCTTCTTCTGACGATGGTTGACTGCCGCCGACTCACAAATCACGGCCAAATTCCGTCCGGGACGAATGGGAATGTTGTGGCAAACCACCTTGTTTCCAAGATATTCCGTATAATTCTCCTCCAGGCCAAGGCGATCATAATCCTTATCCTTGTCCCAATCCTCCAGTCGAATGACAAGATCAATGCTCTGTGTATCCTTAACGGAGGAAGCACCGAACAGTGCCTTCACGTCGACAATGCCGATACCGCGCAGTTCAATAAAGTGCTTCGTAATGTCAGGCGCGGACCCGATCAGGGTATCATCACTTACCTTCCGAAGCTCCACGACGTCATCCGTCACCAGACGATGTCCACGCTTGATCAGCTCCAGCGCCGCCTCGGATTTACCGATGCCGCTCTCACCTGTGATCAGAACGCCCTCACCATAGACGTCCACGAGTACGCCATGCACGGAAATACAGGGAGCCAGCTTTACGTTCAGCCAGCGAATGATCTCTGCCATAAACGCGGAGGTTGATTTCTTCGTCACAAACACGGGAATCTTATGCTTATTTGCCATCTCCAGGAAAATGTCATCCGGCTTTAGTTCCCTACAAAAAACAACGCCGGGAATGGTCTCATAGCTTAGGAGCTGATCATAAACCTCGCGCTTGCGCTCGTCGGTCAGTCCTCCCATATAGGAATATTCCACAAATCCAATGATCTGCAGACGCGCAGCATCAAAATGCTCGAAATACCCAGCCATCTGCAATGCCGGTCTGTTGATGTCCGGCTGTGTCACCTTGATCTTACGAACGTCGATCTCCGGCGTCATGTTCTCCAACTTCATCTTCTCGATCACGCGAGTTAAACTTACGCTTGCCATAGCTTCCTCCCAATCCTAATCTATGATGGTCCAATTACTCCGTTTCTTCAAAGCTCTCCCAATGCTGCCGTCTTAGAACTCTGAAACCCTGTCATCATACTATCACACTCTTTGAAAATAGGCTAGTATTTCCTTTGCAACTTTTTCATTGAGCTCCGGAATTTCCGCAAGCTCCTCTGCGGTGGCATTTTTGATTTCCTCAAGACTCCCGAATTTACGCATCAGCGCCTTTCTTCTCGCAGGCCCGATTCCGGGAATCTCCTCCAAGACGGAACGCACCTGCGCCTTTCCGCGAAGCGACCTGTGATACTCAATCGCAAAGCGGTGTGCCTCGTCCTGTACCCTGGTGATCAGCTTAAAGCCCTCCGAATGCGTGTCAATGGGCATTTCCACGTTATTAAAATAGAGCCCTCTCGTGCGGTGATTGTCATCCTTGACCATGCCGCAGACAGGCACGTGCAGTCCCAGCTCGCTTAATACCTCCAGCGCAATGTTGACCTGTCCGCGTCCACCGTCCATCATCAGCAGATCCGGGAACCTCGTAAAGCTTCCGAGCTTTTCATCCATACCCTTCTCGCGAAGCTCCTTCGCCTCCTCCATGCCATGCGTAAACCGCCTCGTAAGCGCCTCCCGCATGCAGGCATAATCATCCGGGCCCGCCACAGTCTTCATGCGGAATTTCCTGTAATCGCTGGGCTTAGGTTTTCCCTTTTCAAAGACCACCATGGACGCCACGTTCTCAAAGCCATTCGTGTTTGAAATATCAAATGCCTCCATCCGCTCAATTCCCTTGAGTCCCAAAATCGCCGCGATCTCCTTGACCGCGCCGATCGTCCGTCCTTCCTCGCGCTTTAAGTGTTCGCGGTCCTGATCCAAGATCAGCTTGGCATTTTGCGCCGCCAGCTCCACAAGCTTTTCCTTGCTTCCAATCTTCGGCACGCGCAGGTAGACTCTTGAACCCTTACGGTTTGTCAGCCACTCCTCGATCAGCTTCTGATCCTCGACCTCATATTGCAGCATGATCTCGCGAGGAATAAACGGCGTACCTGCATAGAACTGTTGCAGGAATTGGCGCAGCGTCTCCGCCTTCACCTTCCGCCTCGCTTCTTGAAATCTGGCGTAAGCATTATCTGATCTATCCGCATTTGCCATTATGTCAGTTTCATTTCCATCCTCTAAACCTTCTCCCGGCTCGTCACTCGCACTCGTCTCTTCTAAGCCTTCCCCCTGCGCGCCACCTATTCCTGTTTCACTCAGCCCTGCTCCTTCAGGAGTCTTCGCTTCATCACTACCCCCAACGTCAAACAACTCCTCGCCCGGCAGTTCGGATACGTGCGTCATATAATAATGCTCCCTGCCAATCAGCTTACCATCACGCACGAAGAAGACCTGCACCACGGCCTCCGTCCCCTCCTGACACATGGCAATGACATCCTTGTCCTCGCCGCCGGAATCCGTGATCTTCTGCTTTTGCGCCACGGACTTCACGCTGTTGTACAGGTCGCGGAAGGTCGCTGCCTCCTCGAATTCGAGGTTCTCCGCCGCAGCCTTCATCTTCTGCTCCAAATCCCGAAGGATTGGTCCATAATTGCCGTTTAAGAACTCCATCGCACCGTCCACCTGACGGCGATACTCCGCTTGATCCACATAGCCCTGACAGGGCGCGAGACATTGCTTAATGTGATAGTTCAGACACGGTCTTTCCACGCCAATGTCCTTCGGCAAATTACGATTACAGGTGCGAAGCTGGTACAGCTTATTCAATAGCTCAATGGTATCCTTGACTGCTGCCGCGCTCGTATAGGGTCCAAAATACTTGGATTTGTCCTTCTTCATCGTCCGCGAAAACAAAATCCGCGGAAAGGGCTCGCCCAGCGTTACCTTAATATAGGGATAGGTCTTGTCATCCTTAAGGAGCGTATTGTACTTCGGAGAATGCTCCTTGATGAGGTTATTCTCCAGTACCAGCGCCTCCAGCTCGGAGTCCGTCACAATATATTCAAAACGAGCGATGAGCCTTACCATCTGATCAATGGCTGGCCCGCGACCAATGTTTTCACGAAAATAAGACCGCACCCTGTTATGGAGATTGATTGCCTTCCCCACGTACAGAATCCCGTCCGACTTATCCCGCATAATATAAACTCCCGGCTGCTTCGGGAGCTTTTTTAACTCTTCCTCAATGTTGAACACGCCTTTGCTCCATTCAGAATCATTGTTTCATCATATTCTGCCTAGATTTTTGCATGCCTATGGCATGTCTATTCTATCATACCTAAGCATTGGGCTTCAAGCATATGATCACAATTCCATAAGATCTTCCATTTTGCAATGCAACGCCCTTCCCAGGCGCCGTAGCGTGTCAGCAGCAGTCTTGTTAATGTCACGCTGACGCTGTTCAAAAAGTTGTATTTGGCGAATTGAGACCTCTGCTTCCGCCGCTAATTCAGTCTGCGAAAGGTCACAGAGTTCTCTCCGAATTCGCAATCTGGTCTTAGGATATGCCTCATCCATTTTCTTCTTCATCAAGTCAACGAACTGCATGACATCCATTTCATGATATGTGGGATATAGATGAATGATTTCTTCCAACGAAATGGCATTCAGTATCTCCATAAAGGAAAAACTACTATGCCATTGATAAAAAGCCAAAGCCCATCCAGCCCAAAATTCCGATCCCTTGTCAAGATACATAACATCCTCAGCATCCGTAAAGGGCGTTTTCGTTTCTTGCAAAACCCTTTTGGCAAACTCACAGCCGTTCATTCCCGCAACATACTTAGGATTACCTGTCGCAAACTGCTTTGCAGAATCAGACACGGCCAGAGCCTTGCCAAAAGCATTCGGTTCTACGTCAAGAGACAACACACTAAAATCTACGGCATCACCCAAAACCTTCTGCGCTCCGGCAAGATAATCATATGAGTAAGCGTGGATCGCCATTTTTGATCTCCTCCCTCATAATATCCAGCATATACAGCTCATTGATTCCATCGGCTGCTTTTTTGGTCGATCTATATGCCTTGCGTGCCTCCCTGTCACGAGTAGCCTTCTTTTCAAAATAAGTTTCCGCATCTGCCGCTTCGACGCCCAAAAAGTGAATACATTCAAAGGATTTTTCGCTTTTTAACACGATCTGTTCTCCCAGCTTTCCGAGCTTCATCGCTTCCGATAGCTTTGAAAGCGAAATCGTTCCAGCCACAAAATCCTGAGCAAATGAAAAATACGAATCATCAGCTCGATAGCCAATGATGATGTCATATGGCGTTGGATCAATGAAAAAATTGTTTTGAAGATAATCCTTGGCTCTTTCTGAAATACTTCCGTTTTGCCAATAGCTACGGTATTTAGCCAATATGGCAAGCCAGTTTAAAATATTGTAATTCGGAGAATTCAGCCGCAAAATATTTAGACCTGTCAGATCTAATTCATAGGCATTTGCAAAGCCATCCCGATTATCAGAGCACGCCCATTCCTTTGCCAGTTCCTCGCTTTCCGTCGTATAGAAGCCATAGCCATAATCATTCGTCCGCTTGCTTCCGTTATATGTGGGTTTTTCTATGATATGGTCAGATCCATGATATACAATCATTTAAACGCCCTCCTCTTTCTTTTACTATATCTCTGCAGCGACATAGTGTCAATCTTTTTCTGATCTCGTCAATCTTCTTACCTACTATATATACAATATATGTCAAAATCTGCCCAGGGAGATGCAATGATAACTTCTCCTCCGGACAGATTCCCAAAACAACCTTACTCATGATCATTTATACATCCAACTTATATCTTCAAAACCGGTTCCATCAGGTCTGACTCTATATCGTGCAGGCTTACGATACCATCCCGTACTATCAGAAATACTCCAATCACCAATGTGATAATAAATATAACCATCAATTCCTGTGAATATACCCTTTTCCTCCAACTACATTCATCTGGTCTGCGGACAGTAAACATGTTAATTTCTTACCATCTGTTCGAATTCTGTACAATCCTCCATCATCAGCATTTTTACCATAGCAAAAATAAATCCAATCCTTGATCACTTGAATGTTGATAGCTTCATATGGAGAAACAGCAAAATTCAAGTTATATAATAACTCCCTTTTTACAAAAGTGTTCCTACCTGTATATCCACCTAAACTTTTCGTCAAAATGCACAAAAATCACTAAAATTGAAAGAATAGATACTGCTGACCCTTAAAATCGTACATGCAATTCCAAAATTCGTTTTTGAATATGCTCTGTAATTTGAAGAAAAGCCACCAGACCTAAGGGAATGGTGGCTTTTGTTTTCAAATGATTCTATCAATCAACTATTGTATAGTAATTCTTTATGTACTGTTCAACGGATTGCTCTACATTATTAAGGCGATTTGTTCTCCATTCTTCAACATCTTGAAAAATTACACCACTACTTATAAAATCATTAAATAGTTCGTTTGGTTCAGATGAAGAGTATGTTTTTCCTTTCCATGTTATACTCTGAACTCTCCTAAACATTTCATATATCATTGATTGTCTATTTTTATCTGCCTCTTGTTCTATCTCTTTAATTCTTTCTTCTCTCAATTGCTGTTTAAGCTGTTCTAATTGTGAGGATGTTATTGTCTCTTTTTCCTTAGCAAAGTCTCCACTTGCCGCTGTTTCTCCCCAAAGTGCTCCAGATATAATTGTTAAATCATCTGGTAATGTTATAATTTCAAGGGCGTCTATCATGGACAAGTCTATGTTTTTAACACTATTTGGAATGGTTAATGATTTTAGATTATCACAACCACAAAATACTTCTTTGCCTATTGTAGTTACAGAATCTGGTATTGTTATACTGCTTAATGCTATACATTCCTCAAATGCACTATCACCTATAGAAGTACAGCCATCTTCAATGATGACCTTGGCTATTTTCTCTCTTATATCAAGCCATGGTGTAGGTAATTTTGACTTCCCAATATTAGAACTAACATCGTAGGCACTCATAGCACCTGTGCCATGAATATACAGAATACCGTTTCCATATTCCCATGTAAGGTTTTCCCCACAAACACCACTTGTTTCTGCAACAAAATTGTCTAGCTCGCTTTTAGATGATTCTGTGGTTTGAGTGGATTCTGATTGTCCTTTTAATTCATTGTTTTCTTTTTCAAGTTCTGCTATTCTGGATTCGAGTTCAGCTATGTCCTTATTATTGTCTGTATTATTTGCTGATTGCCCACAGGCTGATAATGAGAGAGCTACAGACAATAATAGTATTGCAAGAGCCTTTTTCTTCATTTGTTTATCCTCCAATATTGTAAAGATTGCATAAAAAATCAGGATGTAGTATAGCACAATTGTTCCTAGAATGCAATAAAAAAGACCTAAGCCACAATGACTTGGGTCTTTTTACATTTTATAGCTGTTTAATTATGCTTTGAATGATACTTTCACTTCATCATTACGAACACCAGCGTACTTCAAGAGTTTTTCTATAAACTTTATGATATCCCCTATACCATAAGATGTTGATATAAACACATCATAATCGTCCAAGTGATATGCACCTCTATATCCATCGGTGTCAGTTATCTTATACATGCCATTGAATTGTTCATCTTTTAATATATCAGCTTTTTTGATTTTCCCTTGCTTAAATAATTCTGTAATAACATCTATTAAGAGTGCTCTACCTGTTATGCCTTCGTACTTTTTCCCGAGTATAATTGCATAGTCAAGTGTATGGAATTTCCAATCACCATCAGAATGGTCGTTATATACATATTCGTGATTAAGTTTTATCTTTTGCTCGTTCAAATTCTCTTCAAGATCAAGCACAATTCTTAAGTATTCTTTCAATGCAGTCAATTCCAATTCTTCTCTCTCCTAACCTCTAGCATAACAATCATCCCCGATTCGTGACTATAGTCAAGGGAAAAAGCACATTATACCATAATAGAGATAAGGAGTGAAATGATGATAAACTATGACCCATTTTGGAAAACATTAAAAAGATCCTCAAAAAAAACTTATACTCTGATCAACAATCATCACATATCCAGTGCCACAATTGATAAGCTCCGCAAAAATAAACCCCTGACAACCACGACATTAAACGATTTATGTCGAATTCTGCAGTGCACATTGGATCAAGTCGCCCAATATGTTCCCTCCAACTCAGATCAAACTCTTTAATGATCTTTTTTCTCATCGCATGCATGACAAATGTCACTCTCTCTTTAAAAAAAGCAATGACATTCGCCCTATTGCCCGTTTCGTACAAATATATTACCATCAAGGATAGATAGACAAATAGGCAAAAAAGATGCCTGTCGGGAGGAAAATGATGGAAAACGAAGAAAAGAAACCGGAAACAGGAAAAAAGAAAAGCATTAAAGAATTAGTCAAGGCCCTCGGAGCCAAGATCGTCGGCGTATTTCGCGATTATCCCGTGACCATGATCGCCATCATGCTTGCCGCGCTGATTGCCTCCATTTTAGTTGATTGGAATAACACCGACACGGAAATCTATTTAGAGCGTGCGGCAGTCTTCTTTCTGATCACCGCGGTCGGAACGCTCTTCTTTGAGGAAACATGCCCCCGAAAGCGCATCGTACGCATTGCAGGCGATATCTCCGGCGCCATTGTGGCGTTCCTCTTTGTTTGGATTCTCTCCTATGAGGGTGATACCCTCTTTGGAACGGACAGCGATGTCGTAGCGGAGATTACGGCAAGAATCCTTGCCGTTTATGGTGTCATTTTGATTGGTTTCTCCATCTGGCACATGTTCCGCCGACTCGAAAAGGATTTCGAGGTCTACGCGACCAAGGCCTTTCTGGAATTATTAAAGTCAACCGTCATCTATGGTCTCTTTGCCGGCGGACTTGCAACGATTATCCTGATCTTTAATGCCTTACTCTTCGATACCGACGATTTTTTAGCTCAGGCTGAGATTTTCCTGGCCAGCGGCATTTACGTTCCCATGTGCCTCAAGGCCATCTCCGGTAAGAATGAAGAGCCGGGCAAATTCTTCCGCGTCTGCATCCATTACGCGCTGCTGCCCATGCTGCTGATTGCCTTTGGCATCATTTACCTGTACATCGGCAAGATTTTCCTTATGCGAGACATCCCGTCCAACAAAATCTTCCCGATCCTGGCAGGTCTGTTCTCCATCGGCATGCCGGTCTGGACGCTGGTTCACGGCATGCAGCAAAAGGACGATTTTCTTTCCAAGGCCGCAAGATTTTTACCCTATGTCTTTGTACCGTTTTTGTTCCTGCAGTGCTGGAGCATCGCCCTTCGCATCGGCCAGTACGGCATCACGCCTGATCGCTATATGGGCATCATCTTGATCCTTGGCGAAGCAATTTATTTTGTCCTGTATTTTCTGCATCACAAGGGTCAAAAGCAGGCCATTTCATGGATTCTGTTCGCAGCCATGATTATTTGCTTCTTCACCGTGCTCTGTCCCGCAACAAACTATGATGACGTGACCATTCGTTCCCAAATGGCGCGCCTTGAAAAAATGCTGGAAAATCCCTTTCCCAGCCATGAGGATAAGCAGTCCATCCGCAGCACCTACAACAAGATCAACCGTCTTGGCTATAAAGGAAGAAGCGCCCTGAACAAAAAACTGTCCAAGGCGCAAAAGGAACTACTGGAATCCTATTCAGATTATAACGCAATTGCAAGGGAAACTGTTTACTTACATGCTTATCAAAGCACGGACTACATAGACGTAACCGGCTACAACCGCATCTATGAGGTGAGCACCTATGGAGACAAGAACTACCTCGGAGACGGAAAGCTGAGCGTCCAATATACCAATTACAAGAAGCGCGAAGCATCGGAACCCTTCCTGGCAGATCTGAGCGGGCTGATTGCCCATGCCTACACCTTTACCAAGGGCCATGACGAAGGCTTCACCCTTGAGGGGCACGAGGTATGCCCCGTGGATGAAAACCACGCCATCTGGATTACAAGCTTTAACATAAACTTTGACAAGGATACCAAGGAAATTATTTCCATCAACCTACAAGGTTATCTCATGGAAAAATAATTTATAAAAAGCAATCATCCTCTTTCATGCTTCTGATCAGGCCAACCAGTCTTGTGGCATTGATCAGAAGCTGTTTTCTTGTCAGTCTTCCCGCCTTCAATGCGGCCATCAAATCCTCAAAATCTCCCTTGCCGCCGGGCATCACCAGCTCGCCGCCCGACGCCACAATGCGGGAGGCCTTCGCCGCGGGATATACGGCGTCCTTCAGATCCATGCCGCCGACAAGCCAGTCCGTCATGACAATGCCATCAAATCCAAATTCCTTGCGCAGAACCCAATCCGTCAAATCCTTGCGCTCGGAGGTATGAATGCCATTTAATAGGTTATAGGAGGTCATGACCGTCATGGGATGCGAGTCCCGAATACAGATCTGGAAGCTCCTTAGATACAGCTCTCTCATGGCTCTCTCACTGACACAGCTGTTGTTGGCGGAGCGATTCGCCTCCTGATTATTTGCCGCAAAGTGTTTCATCGTAACGCCGCGGCCGGGATGACGCTGAACGCCATTCGTGAGCGCCGCCGCAATCTTTCCGCTGATCAGCGGATCCTCTGAAAAATACTCAAAGTTTCTGCCGCAGCGAATGTCCCTGTGAAGATTCAGCGCAGGTGCCAGCCAGAGATCTACGCCAAACTCCGTCATCTCCCTGCCGACAATGTCGCCGCAGCGCTGTGCCAGCTTGACGTTCCAGCTCTGCGCGATGGCCGTTCCAATGGGTATCGCGGTACAATACTGGCTCTGAATCTCTGCCCCCTTCTTAGGGCGCCTGGTCCCCTTCAGCTTTAAATACAGCGCCGCAGGCTTAGGCAGAAAATCCGAAAGGCCCGGAAGCATCGTGCCGCCAATGCCATGTGCGCCGTCCTCATCCACCCAATATTTCTTGTTCAGACGAAGTCCTGCAGGCCCATCCGCCATGGTCAGCACGGGAATTCCCTTTTCCTGTAGCTGTCCCGTGGTTTCTCCGGCCGCACCTGCAACCCTCTTGCCTGAATCGCCAATGCCGCCATTCATGCTCTTTTCCTTCGGACGGAATGCGCCCAAGGCCAAATAAACCAATTCCTCATCTGTCAGATCATGTAGGCCAGGGTCAATCTCCGGATCTGCCTTATAGCAGATCTTTTCCGTCTGAATGGCCTTCGGATCCATGGTAAGCAGCGTTACGTCCTTTGGAAGCTTTTCCTCCTCATGAACCTTCGGGCTATAATCCTCAAAGTCCGTTGTTCCAAGCACGTGACGAACCTGCTTTGTAACACAGTCCTTCTTCAGCTGAATGCCGCCGCAAACGGATAAATCACGGCTGCTCTTACCAAGCTTTAGGACATAAATGCCCTTTTCCAGCACGTAACAGGAATTCTCGGCATCATAGGAGGCAAGGTCAGACATTGCAAAAGCAATCATCAGCTCCTGCGTCTCTCCTGCCGCCAAGGTCTTCGTCTTTGCGAAGCCAGCCAGCACCTTCTTGGGCTGATCCAGCTTTCCCCAAGGCACGGAAACATAGAGCTGTACAACCTCTTTGCCGGCGCGGCTCCCAACATTGGTCACGCCGCATTTCACCGTCACCAGCTCACCATTTAGCTCCACGCCCATCGCCGTAAGTTCAAATTCCGTATAGGAAAGTCCATAGCCAAAGGGATACATTGGCGTTTTTCCCGCCACGTCAAAATAACGATATCCGACGTAAATGCCCTCCCGATATCTGGTATCATCCCTCTCGCCAAAGTCACCAAGCTTACAATAATCCTCCCAGGCTGCCCAGGTTGTCGCCAGCCTTCCGGAAGGGTTCGCCTTTCCAAGAAGCACGTCCGCAAAACCAGCGCCTATCATGGCGCCAAGCTGCGACAAGACAAGGATGTTCTCCACCTCTGATACGCCCGACAAATCAACAGGTCCGCCCACGTTCAAAACTAACATGAACTTCGCAAATTTCTGTTGGAGGGTCAGAATGTCACGCACCTCCGTATCGGTGAGCAGAATGTCACCCTTCTCCGCCTTTCTGTCATTGCCCTCTCCGCAAATCCTCGAGAGCACGTAGATTGCGACTTCGCCCTCGGCCTCCAGCGGAAGCTCGTAGTCGGGCTCTGGCATCACGGCACCCATGCCCTCCAAAACGGCATGTACGTGTTTTTCCTTCGCCCGTCTTTTCACGTCGCGCACAAACTGAACATGCGCCTCCTTCAAAATCTCGTCATAGGCATCCAGCCAGGACTTTGTCGTAATCGAAAAGCCTGCCAGCTCCAAGCCCTTCTCCACGGAAATCGTAAAGTGAGAATTCACCTCACCTGAACCCGTTCCGCCCTGCAACGTATGCCTTGCGCCGCTCCCATACAGCGCAATCTGGCAGGGCTCCTCCAACGGAAAATCTCCGTTTTTCTTAAGTAGCACCATGCATTCTGCCAGCATGGAACGCACTTTTTTTGCATGTATTTTCTCTAATTCTGTTAAATGCACGCGATAACCCTCCTTGTTCTATGACTACTCCATCGTCCGCTGCTTCGCAGCTGCTTGTTTCCTCTGCATGTTTTATTTTATCATAACATTGTACACATTTAAAGATCCAGTATGGGGAAATGTAACACTCCTAAAAACCGTCTGCTTCGCAGCCGTCGTCGCTTCGCGACTCATGTTTTTATTTCGTGCTTAGCCTGGAAATCGCAGATTTCCACGCGCCTGGCTCGGGTGAAACCAAATGCTTAGCCTGGAAATCGTAGATTTCCACGCGCCTGCCGCTTGGTTTCCTTCCTCTTTTACTCATAAAAACCGTCTGCTTCGCAGCCGTCGTCGCTTCGCGACTCATGTTTTTATTTCGTATACGCTCGGGTGAAACCAAATGCCCTGCTTCGCAGGTCGCTTGGTTTCCTTCCTCGCTATAAAAAGGACACGTGAGCGCAAACTCGCGTGTCCCAAATTATTTATGTTTTACTTCGCGGAGGCGGCTCCAAGGACCACCTTCACCTCATGCTTTACGTACTCACCATTCTCCATACGCTCGAAGCTTACCGTGACCTCTTCGCCCTGCTTGTAATACTGTAGGATCTTTCTGGCATCTGCATTAGAGGAAACCTTCTGTTTTTCAATCTTCGTAATAACGTCGCCCTTCTTTAGACCGGCCTTTTCCGCACCGCTTTCCTCGATCACGTTATAAACAAATCCACCGCTCGGCATTCCATAGAACTGGCTGGCTTCGTCCGTTACCGTCTGCAGCTGTACGCCCAGATATCCCTGTTCAGCCTCAGCAATTACTTCCGTTCTCGTCTGATACTCCATCAGCTCCTTGATGATGGGGCTTGCAGCGCTGATGGGGATGGCATAGCCCATGCCCTCAACGCTTGTTCCCTGAAGCTTACTGGAAACGATACCAATGAGTTCGCCCTTGATGTTTACCAGTGCGCCGCCGGAGTTACCATGATTGATCGCTGCGTCCGTCTGAATAAAGGTACCCGTGTTTCCGTCCTCCGTCGTCATCTCGCGGTTAAGTGCACTGATTACGCCGTCCGTTACGGAAATACCATAGCCCAGCGCGTTACCAATGACAACTGCGGGCTGACCCAGCTTCAAATTGTCGCTGTCACCAATCTTTGCGATTGCGATCTTGCTCTTCGTTTCTTCTGAAATATCCTTTAAGGAAACCGCCAAAACGGCAAGATCCATGTCAGCGTCCATCCCCTTAATATGTGCCTGTACGGTCGTGTCATCCACAAACGTCACGTCAATCTGCTGCGCATCCTCTGCTACGTGATGATTTGTAACGATCAGCAGCTCCGAATCGTTTTCCCCAATGATGACGCCCGTTCCGCCAGACTGCGGCGTATAGGATCTTCCCCAGAAATCATACTCCTTCTCGCCGGTATTCAAAATCGTCACCATGGCAGGAACGACCTCCTGAACCATGTCAGACATGTCCGTGGTGACAAGCTGAATATTATCAGAATTTGCCATGCGAATCTCTTGACTTCCTGCGCTTTGGGAAATGTCCGTGATCGGTTGCTTTTGCTCCTGCGCTTCTATTGCTACGGGAGTCGTGCTTGCATTTTTCTCCCAAACACCCGTAAAATAACAGAAACCGTAGAAGGTGCCTCCAGCCACGCCGCCAAAGATCACGGCTAAGATGGCTGCTGCCAGCGCTCTCTTTAAGAATCCGCCGCGGTTAGCCCTCTGCGCCTTCTTCTCCAGCTTTTTCGCCTTCCGCTCCTGCTTCTTTGCCTGTTTTGCATCCTCCTGCGCATAAAACTCTGCCCAGGGATCCTTCGTATCTCTAGCCATGCTTTCACCGACGTGATCGAAGTATGGCTGTCTGCCTGCTTCTGCTTGGGTTCCTTGCGCCTGCTCCGAAGCCATGTCCGTCCTCGTCTGCGCCCCCTGCATCTGCTCCGAAATCGGGGTCCCCTGCATCTGCTCCGAAGTCTGGTTCTCTTGCATCTTCGCCGTAGCATCGTTGATGATCGTCCGGAACTCATGCGCCAGATCTGCAGCTTCGCCCGCATTCGCCTGATTTTCACCTTCCGCGGGTCTTAGTCTTTCACCTGTCATAGGATCAAAATTCATTCCTGAATACTGATTGTTGTCGCTCATGTCTCATACCCCTTTTCCTGTTCTTACTTCGGAAAGGAATCTCTTTCCCTTCTGTTCATGGACTCAGTATAGAATGGAATTGTGTTCTTTTTGTGTCCTTTTTGTGTTAATTGTGTTTTATTTTTTCCAATACTGTTTGTTGTCAGATGCCCAGAAAATCAACCATTTAGGCAGCCTTCGATACCGCTTTCCCAATAAATATCCTGCATACTTAAAGGCACATTGTAAAAAGAAATACGGAATTTTCCCGATCTGACCGCGATCCTTTAAGGCTAAAACCGTGGACTTTACAAGCTTTTTCCCCTCCGACTCCGATTTCACGATGCCAAAAATCTCCGGATGCTCCGCCTGAGACACGCCAAGGTCAAAATTCCGGTGAAACTGCTGCATGCAGGAATAATTATGTGAATGAACAACCAGTGCATCCGCCTCATAGGCGATCTGCCAGCCCTTTTGAACGGCTCCTCCTGCATAGATCATGTCTTCATTAAAAATCGTATGCCTCACAAAGCCGCCCAACTGCTCATAAACATCCCTTCGATATGCCGCACAGACGTTAGAGCAGAAAAAAGTCTTAATGCCAAGCCGCTGAATGTCCTCTTTTCCCTTGACCACAGACCTGTCCGGATAATTAAACTGCCGCGAAATCCTCTCGAGAACGCCGCAGTCCCGCCGTGGCAGCTGTCTTCCATACGCTACGGCAACCTTCCCAGATAAATGCTTTATCAAATTCTCAACGAGACTTTGATCCGCAGGCATGGCATCCTGTGTCAGCATGACAAACACGTCCGCATCCGATTTCTGCACGCCAAGATGACGGGTTCCGCCGTGATCAAATTCCTTTTTCGAAAGATGATACGTCGTGACAAAGGGATAGGTTCCTTCAAAATTCAT
The DNA here is from genome assembly GCA_017527205.1 of Lachnospiraceae bacterium. GTDB lineage: Bacteria > Bacillota > Clostridia > Lachnospirales > Lachnospiraceae > Acetatifactor. The sequence continues at coordinate 18,901 of JAFXQK010000023.1, forward strand.
GCCCTTCGTCAACCCGTCAAAATATGATTTTTCCGTATTCATCAAAATGACCCGATGTACGGGAACGCTCTGAGTTGCAAGACGGCCCAGGAGTTCAAATAATTGCTCACTGGGCCGATAGGTCGGTATAATTACGTCGATTTTCATATTCTCTCGCTATTAATACTTAGAAGAATAGTTTTTAATATATTTGCTGTATTCCTTTACGGTGCTCGTTACGTTGTAATCCGTATCACCAAACAGATACTCATGAAGCCACTTTACGTTGCTCTCCAAATCCTCGGGTACAACACAGCTTCCCTTCGCGCCCATGTTCTTAACGCTGAGATTCCCTTCCTGAGGGAACTGGGTACCCTCATCCACCAATCTGTACTCGGCGATATGGGAAATCAAGGACGTAATCGTGTCCGTCTGCAGACTGGTATAAATGTCGGACTGAACGGCATTAAATGCATCCAAAAGCGTATTCAGGTCTGCCTTCTTTGCCTCCGTCTCGATGGCCTTAATGACTTCTCTCTGACGAGCGGTACGAGCAAAGTCATTTCCCACGTAACGAATACGGCAATATGCTGCCGCCTGCATGCCATTCAAATGCTGATAGCCAGGGCTAGCCAGCTTCTTATAAGACTTGTCCATGGTCTGGCCGATACAAATACCATAGTTATTCAGGTGTACCAGCTCCTTGCTGTCAACGTCAATGTCAATGCCGCCCAGCGCGTCAATCACGCCTACCAGGGCCCAGTAGCTGACCGTCACGAAATTCTCAATGTTCATGTCAAGATTGGTGTTCATCATCTTGACTGCCGCTTCCGCGCCGCCCTTGGAATAAGCTGCGTTACACTTGCTGTAATTGTCTCCGGTATTCAGGAAGGTATCACGAAGCAGGCTGACCAGCTTGATGTCACCGTTGTCCAAATTAACGCTGGCAATCATCATGGTGTCGCTTCGAAAGCCCTTCAAAAGACCACTTCTGCGAAGATCATTTGCAGGAAGCAGGGAAACCGTCGTTCCACTGTCATTCTTCTTTTCACGGCTGATGTCCACGCCGAACAGCGCAATGTTCATATAGCCCTTCATTACCGTGCTCTGCTTCACTTCCTCAGCGATCTTCAGCTCTTCCTCCTGCAGCTTTACAATGCTGATGCCTTCGTTCTCAGGATCACTGCCGAACGCCCTCACCACCACGTAGCAAGCCACGCCGAGCAGAGCCACCACAATCAGCTCCACCATAAAAATAACAATCTTTGTCGTACTACTTCTTTTCCTTCCGTTCCTAGCCATTCTCTTTTCTCCCATAAAACTTACTTATTGATATTTTTACCGCGTATTTTCATGCATCAGCCGCACGCTAATATGCGTTTTTGTTAATGAATCCCGTAAAGAACGTCATTATGATGATCTTTACGTCAAACCAAACGGACCAATTTTCGATATAGTAGATATCATGCTCGATCCTCTTTCGAATGGACGTATCTCCTCGATACCCATTCACCTGAGCCCATCCCGTCAGTCCCGGCCGCACCTGATGCTTCACCATGTACCTCGGGATTTCCTCCTTGAACTTCTCAACAAAGAGCGGTCTTTCCGGTCTTGGCCCCACCAAGCTCATGTCACCCTTCAGAATGTTAAACAGCTGGGGCAGCTCGTCCAGGCTCGTTTTCCTCATGAGCCTTCCAAACTTTGTCACCCTGGGATCATCCTTCGTCGTCCATGCCTTTTTCTCTTCGGATGGTGCCTGCTGCGCCATACTTCGGAACTTATACATGAAAAACGGCTTATTGTGAAGTCCCACGCGCTCCTGTTTGAAAATGATCGGTCCGGGGCTTGTCAGCTTTACCATGATGGCACAAAACAGCATGATCGGCGAAGTGATCAAAATGCCAAACAAGGAGCCAAAAATGTCTGCCATGCGCTTGATAAACGCATTTCCCGTGTTCGTCAACGGAACATACCGGATATTGATCACGGGCAATCCCATCAAGTCCTCCGTATAAGGTCTTGTCGGGATCAAGCTGTTGTAATCCGGGATAAACTTCGTATGCACGCCAGACTTTTCACAGATGCCAACGATCTCTCCCAAATAATCATAATCTCGAAGGGAAAGCGTGATCGCAACCTCATCCCAGTCATTTTTCTCCAACATCTCTGGCAAGGCTTCGATTGTCGCCTTAACGGGAACTCCCTTATACAAGGTTCCAACTGGTACGTGGTCATCCAAAAAGCCACTGACGGCATAGCCCCATTGCGGGTTTTCCAAAATCCTGTTTACGTACTCCTCCGCTGCTCTCGAATACCCAACCAAAAGAATGTGTTTGACGTTATATCCTTTTTTCCTGATGGTCTGTAAGCCCCTTCGAAGTAGAATCCTCGAAATGCCCGTCAGAAAACAGTTCAAGACATAAAACAATGCCAGCACGGATCTGGCATAGGGCAGTTCCCGCATCACCAAATAAATCACGATGATCAATGCGGCCATTCCAAAGGTATTCGCCTTGATAATGTCGAAAATCTCAAGTCTGCGGCGAACGGTACGCTTCGGCGTATACACTCCGGTCTGATAATATACCAAAACATATCCCGGGATAATAAACACCAACAGTGAGACATAATCCCGAAGCGGCAGGACGCCGGGACCCGGTTCCTTTTGCAGCACGTAAAACTTTAAGACATAACCCAGAATCAACGAGACAGCCGTGATGATGGCATCAATCACTACCAGCAATCGATTAAAAACTTTCTGATTGTCTTTTATCATATTCTGCCTGAAAGCCGCTTGTGGCTTTCTTCCTCACGAACAGAGATTCCATTACGCTTACTTACCATTCTTATTATAAGACAGGCCCAGTCAATACGCAATTTAAGAATTTATGAAGATAATTCTTAAGGGAAATTAAGAATTAGAGAACTTTTCGAGATCATGAAATCCGTACTCCTTCATTGCTTTGCCGAAGTAATAAAACACATTTTTCCTCTGCCGACATTTCATCGTTCCGCAATATTTCCATGCACTTGTCAAAGGATCCATCTTCATCATCAGGATGATACAAAACGCTGTTAATTACAATCACCCGAGCCACGTTAAACATGTTATCAAACGGCGATCCAAGAAGTCCCACGCTGCCAGTCAGTCCCTCTATATGCTTTTCCAGCCTTTCGATCGCCTCAAAAGCCCTGATCAATAATATCATGCTTTCCTTATTCATTTCCTTTTCCCTCCTAACATGGCATCCGCTTATGTCGAAGAACGTCGCAACAATAAAATTCCATGAGCTCGAGCAGTAATTACTTCTATTTAGCTTACATCCTTTTTATCGTAATTATACCAGACGCCTCCCGTTCTTACAATCCTTGAAGAAGTTCTTAACGTGCCATCATCCCTCTTCGGCATCTTTCCAAGCTACGTCATGGTTTTTTCTTCACCGTTTCTTTTCCAGGCGTACAGCCTCCTTTATTGGAGTGTGCTTAGAATATTTGTGCGTCTCCATAAAGTCAAAAATCCGATGCCATCACGGCATCGGATTTCAGTACGGCATGAAATGGCGCATGACTTTTCACTTAATTTGCCTTGCCCATTACTTTCCGCTTTTCTTGCTTGCTTTCACTGCATTCTTTTCGTCAAGGTACTTCTGGACGTCATTCAATACCTTCTTAGACGGCTTACCGTCCTTGTTCACAAATACGTCGAGAACCGTCGTCAAAAGTTTATTACCCGTTGCCTCAGGCAAAATCTCCTTTAATACTTCCATGACATACTCATTCTGGCTAAAGCAAGCCTCATAGGTTCTGCCATATCTTACCTCCTCGTTTGATACGCGGATGGCTCCCTTGGAAATCATGCTATTTAAAATCAAATGAACGGAAGACGGATTCCAGTTGCGTCCCTCCGTGCCCTTGAGAATCTCCGCTCTCGTCAACGGTCTCGTCTCATTCCATAATAGTTGCATGATCTTGTACTCATTTTCTGATATACGCATGTTCATTCCTCCACTTTCTTTTGGTTTGATCATTTTATGGTCATCATCATATCATATTATCATTAACATTGCAACATTTATTTTTAAAATTCTCCATGCTCGAAAACGAGTTCAGAAATTTCCAATATTATTTGAAGATTTTACTAGTAAATCCCTGCGTAAACACGTTATACTAGGGGTAGCGGGGTTCCAGGGAATCCCACACATCTGAAAAAAGACTAAAAGGGACAGTCAGACATGAAAGAATTAAAAGAATTCCTATCCGCAATAAAAAAATTTCATCTACATAACAAAGGCTATGCCTTTGCCTCATACTCCTTTGGCTTAATCGACATCGCTTTCACCAGCATTATGTCGCTGGCCATGAAATATCTTCTGGACAATGCCATGGAACCCGGAGACGAAGCTCTGCTGCTGAAAGTGATCCTGTTCATGCTTTTCGGAATCCTTTTGGCCAAATGCAGCGACATTCTCCGTCGCTACATGACCGCCGTCTTCTCTTCGAGAACGGTGACGGACTCACGCCGCCGCTGCTTTATGCACCTCCAGGAGCTTTCCCTGCGGGATTTTTCCGACCTGCAGGTAAGCTATCTCATCGGTCGATTTGCCACGGACATGGGTGCCGTCCAGACCCTGACTAGCGTGACGATTCCCTCCTTTGTGACAGGAATCGCGCGAATGATCATCAGCTTCATCCTCATCTTCCTTTTGGATTTCCGGCTTGCCCTCATCAGCATCGGTGTTTTGCTCTTTAGTACCGCAGTGCTCATCGTCCTGGGGCGGAAATCCCGCGATGCAGTCAAGGCACTCAAGGACCAGGCCGGCCTACTCACTAACATGCTCATGGAGAATGCCTATAACCAGCCTTCCATCAAAGCCTTCGACCTGCAGGAAGCTTCTTTGGCCAACTACGAACGTGAAAACAAAAAGCAGGAAGAGCTCTCTCTTCGCTCCATGTTCACCAATGGTTGTCTGACTGTTGCCTCCGGCGGATTGATCGAGGTCTTTAGCATTTTGATCATCTGCCTTTGCGCCTTTTGGATTTTCAACGGCTCCATGACGGTCGGCACGCTTGTCTCCTTTAACAGCCTTTTCTCCACGCTCAGCTCGGCGGTCTTCGCGCTCATTGCCACGATTCCGTCGCTTGTGGAATGCAAGGTCTGCATACATAATCTTGAATTATTCTTTGCAAAAAAACCGGGCATCATCACAGACAAGAATGCAGTGGCCGTCCCCGATCCCTTGATGGAGCTGTCCATGGACCACCTCACCTTTGGCTATGACCCGGAAAAACCGGTTTTGAAGAACATTCAGCTGACGGTTCCTGCCGGAAAGTCCATTGCCATCGTCGGACCAAGCGGCAGCGGAAAAAGTACAATTGCCAGCCTTCTCATGCGTTTTTATGATCCTGACGAAGGAGCGGTCATGGCAGACGATAAGGATTATAAGCAGTTAGATCTGCGCTCTCTGCACAAGGTCGTCGGCATCGTTCCTCAGGAGACGATTTTCTTTAATGATACCATCGCAAATAACCTTTTGGTCGCCAGGCCGAATGCCACCTACGGCGAAATTGTCGAAGCAGCAAAGGCTGCCGCCGCAGACTTTATTCTAAGCCTGCCCGGAGGCTTTTCCTGTCAGGTGCAAAATGGCGGGAAATCCTTATCCGGCGGACAAAGGCAGCGCTTATCCCTTGCACGAGCCCTTTTAAGGAACCCGCGCTTCCTCATTCTCGACGAAGCGACCGCTTCACTGGATCCTGCCGCCGAGCGCGCCGTAAACGATGCCATTTTGCGTCTTCACGGCCTCGGCACCGCCATCGTCAACGTCACGCACAGGCTTTCGGTCATCTCGGGCTACGACTACATTTATGTCCTCTCTGAAGGGCGCATCGCCGAAAGCGGCACGCATGCTTCTCTCATGGCGCGGAAGGGAATCTATGCACAGCTTTTTGAAAAGCAAAGCGGCTTTACAGTCACCGATGACATGTCCAGCGCCACCATTACGCCGGAAAGACTTTCCAAGATCGATCTTTTCAGCGAATTCCCCGTAAATTCCCTGGCCGAGCTCTGCGACAGCTTTAGTTCGGCCAATTACCCTGCATCAAGCACGATCATTACCGAGGGCGACGAGGGCGACCTGTTCTATATCATCGTTCGCGGACGCGTTGAGATTCTAAAGAGAATCGACGATCAGGATACTCGCGTCAAAATTCTTGAGGACGGCGACTTTTTTGGCGAGATTGCCCTGTTGTCAAACGTTCCCCGCACGGCCACGGTACGCACGGTGGAACCTACGCTTCTGATCTCCCTGAAGCGCTCCCGCTTCCTAGAGCTCGCCGGCTCCGTGCCCGGCATGCATGACAAGCTCGAAAAGACCATGGGCATCCGCCTTGGAGAACTCACTGAGCTCAGCCGACAAAAGCACTCCGAATCGCAGGCCTAGCCCTCTAGTTTACCTAATGAACCAATTTCAGACCAAACTCCCTCCATGTCCAGACCCTCGTGTTTCCCGAGCGGTCCGTGACGTTTAGGTAGCTCCCCTCTCCCGAGGAAATGTCCGTGATCTCATACTCGATCTGCGAGGACATCCAGATGGCCCGTATTTTCGACTCCCGCTTTGGCTCATATTGATAAATAAAAATATGTTGTTTCAGCGCCTTGTCATTTTTCTCGACCCAGAAGGGCATGTGTTCTCCGTAGCTTCCGTGTTTCCAGACGAGAAGAATCAGTTCCTCCTTCCCATCCCTGTCAATATCCTTGATTACAAGGTCTTGGACGAACCAATCCCTCTGCGTCCTCCAGGCGACGCTTCCGTCCTTCCCGCCTTCTCGCAGCGTGATTCCTCGGCCCTTTAGCGTGACATAGCCCTCTTCAAACGCAAGGTCATCCGTATTCCACGTAATCCACCTCGGCAAAAAGAAACCATACCACCATAAAAGGCAGGTGGCGACGATTCCAATCGCCACCACCCCAATACTGATCAATATGATTTTTAGGATTTTTCTACTCTTCCTACTCCCATTCATATTCATTATCTTTCCAATAATTCCTGTAGGAATCCGTCCATTCAGGGCCTGCAATGCTCTCCCAATGATACATGTCATCGTCGCCCATCTGCATGCCAAGCTTAATGCGCCACTCCTTATCCGTCAGCCTGTCAGAGATCGGCTGTACGAACTGATAATAATTGAACACGCCGCCAATGCCAATGTGCAGCTCCCCGTCGATCGGGAAGATCACGTAGATTCTGGCCGCGCCGCCGATGGCTTCCTCCAGACAAACACCGTTGGGATCCGTTGCAACGTCAGCCACGATTGCCATCGGGAACTCTGCCGCATCGGCATAGCGATTATTTGCCTCATCCTTGACGGTTTCATACCAGAGATGTTCCAGCGCTCCGCCATACTCTCGGATGAAATCATATTCCTCGTCCGTCAGCGTCTCATTTTGAAGCTCCTTCACGGACATGTCGCGCAGTCTCTTCGCCATTTCTCCAAGCCTTACGAGGCCTTCCTTCTCCTCAGCTCCAAGATATCCTCGCTTTTCCAAGCCTTCTATCGTTGTCTTGGTCAGTGCATAGAGTCTTGCATAAAGCTCTGGCTGCGGCTCCACGTAACCTCTGTCATCATATTCATCAATGTCAGCGCCGCCCATTTCCGCCATCATCTGCTTAGCGTAGAGGATCGTATCATGCTTGAGCTCCGTCCAGCTTCCAAGGAAGCCCTCGATACTCTTTTTCTGCCAGTTTTCATTCGTCATGAAGGAAGGATATCCCTCCCCCTTCTTCTCCAGAAGCGGCAACAGGGTATATAACCAACCGCCATACAGAGAGGAGGACCAATAATCCGTGAGCTTTTGAACCTTACTGCGAACCAGCTGCATCTGCTCCAGGAAATTCGGGAACCGGTCATTGCCCTTCTCGATCAGGAGTTCCAGTGCAAGGTCGCTGCCAAACGCAGCCGCCACGTCAAGTCCGTCAGGAAGCATTCTCTTGCTTGCATCAGCCGCTTCGTCAACCTGATTATAGGTGAGCTGCGTAAATACGGCAGCGTCCAGCGTAAAGCGTTGTCCCATAAAGCGGAAGCCCTTCGCTTCCTCACGTCTGTCCGTCTTTTCGGAGGATTCCTCAAAGACCACGGAATTGATCTGCGGTGCACGAAGCTCATAAATGCCGTCAAGATACTTCTGGAAGGCGCCTTGATTTCCAATCAGATCCTTCACCGTTGCCGCCTCGCCATAGGCCTTGTCGATCACGGGAAGGTATTCGTAAAAGGTAAGGTCATCACTCTGCCCCACAAAGAATGCCGTTACGTCGTAAATGTCGCCCCATTCCTTTTTGCCTGCCTCATCCTCCTTCAAGGCCAGCGTCAAAAGCAGCGCACAGCGATTCATGGTTTCAGAGGATTGCGCGTAATTTAAGTGTCCATAGAGCATCATTGCACGGAAATACCGTTCCAGCTGCGCATCACCGTCATAATAACCTCTGGGCTTATATTGGGAATAATCCTCATAGTTATCCATGATCAGTGACCAGGCAATTCCCTTCGCCGCCATGATTTTCTCAAGCTCTTCCTCCACGACGTCCTTCACGTAATCCGGTACCTGTTCCTTCATTTCCAGCAACCTGGACGCAATGCTAAAGTAAGCAACGTTCAGCTTCGCAGCTTCCTCCCATTCGCTCCCCTTTAGCGTTTCATACTGCTTCCTGGAGTCCTCCAGCATCCTGGAGGTCATTCTTTCGACGGCGCCATAAAGAGACTGCTTTTCCGTCTTCTTTTGCAGCATCGCAAAATAGAGGTGATAGGTGTGCATCATCGAATCCGAGGTAATAAAGCTTGGAACCAGTCCATAGCGATTGCCTTCGTAGATATCAAAAAATTCTGCACTCTGGCCTTCTACGACGACAAAGTTATTTTCTGCCAGCTTCGCCTTTTGATCCTTGTACAAATAATATCTGTCCACGTCCTTTACGTTGCTAAGGTCTGCATTGGCCTGATATGCCGCAACCGAAGGACGATAGGAAACCTGCGTGTCGTCATAATCAACGTAAAAGGCAACCTTTTCCAGCGCTGCGCCCTGTCCTCCCGCGCTTTGCTTTCCGCTCGGATTCTCCTTGGATGACTCCGTGCTCTTTGCAAATAAGGATGCATCCACACCATCGCCATCAGAGGCTGGATTCATCCTGCTGACAACGATTCCGACGGTAATGGCCACCGCCGCAGCCAGTCCTGCCGCGACTGCCACCCATCCATTCCAATTTCGTTTTTTCTTTTTGGGACTCTTCGCCGCATTATTGATATACTTTTCATCAATGTCGCCGACGGCATCTAACAAATCATGCTCATTCATACCTCGTAACCTCCTTTCTCCAAATGCTCCTTCAGCTCTGCCCTCATGCGAAACAACGTGGTCTTGACCTTACTCTGAGAAAAGCCATACGCCTTTGCAATCTCAGCAATGGGTTCAAAATACCAATATCTTCTGACAAACATGTTTTGTTGTTCCTCTGAGCAGGTCTTCAGGAAATCATTGATGAGACCACTCAGGCACTTTGCTTCGATCTCTGCCTCCGTATTCTGATTTCCGGGAAGACATTCCTGCATCTCCTGCGTAAGCTCGCAATACAGGGCTTGTCTTTTCTGCCGGTGGCTCAGTCGATACGAATCAAGCGCAATGTGCCTGATGATTCTGCCGACAAACGCAAATAAATAATCCCTCGGCTCATAGGGCGGTATGGATCCCCAGGTTTCAAAATAGGCGCTGTTTTCACATTCCTTCGCCGTCTCCAGGTCATCCACAATCCGAAATGCTATATTTCTGAGTCTGGTACCGTATTTTATCGCTGTTTGGTTTATGGCATCTTCGTTTCTCGATAAGTAGAGCTCTACAATTTCATTATCATTCACGAACCGCTTCCTCCCCTCAGCTTTTTAAGGCCTTCACCCTATATAGCAATGTTTTGCGCCAAATGGTTACAAGATATTTTTCAAATTTCATTTTTAGTTGAATGACAAACTAACTTCCGGTTTCCTAGGAATTCATTTTTGCAAGGCGTTCCATAATGGCATCTGCTGCTTCCAGACATTTTAAGGATGCACTTTGCAGCTCGGCATAAAAACCCTCCGCGCCATCGGCAAGACCGTCTGACACAGCCTTTAGCAACAGGCAGGGCACGCCGTTCGCCTCACAGGTAAGAACAATTCCGGCAGATTCCATGTCACAGATGTCACCCTCAAAGGTGTCATGAAGATATTTTTTCTCCTCTGCCGTACTGATGAATTTATCCCCGGAACAGCAGGTTGCCAGGGAAAGGCCCTCCATGACGGAAAGGGCATTCTTTACCAAGCTCTCCGAGGTCTTTAGGAAGATGGAGTCATGTCCATCCACCTGTCCAACCGCAAGATCCATAAACTCTGAGCAGTCATATTTATAATGTACGACGCGATCAACAAGGCAGATCTTATGCTTTTTCATATCTGTCGTAAGTCCACCCACCACGCCAAAGTTCACGATGTTGCTCACGTCATATTTCGCCACAAGATACTGTACGCCCGCCGCAGCAGCAATTTCACCCATGCCCGCCTTCAGGATATAGACGTCTAAGGCCTCCCGTTCCACCAAAAACAACGAAAACCCCGGAGGTGATTCTAATTTCTTCCAATTTTGATAATGCAAAAAAATGGCATCCATCTCGATGGCAACAATCAATCCTACTTTCATTTTCATAACATATCCCTCCTTATCAATCATTGGTTTTGTCTCGAAAACGCTGACGAGACTATGGATCATCCAAAGGCCTGGAGCAATTGGTTCACGCGCTCCATCTCCTCAGGCACGTACAAACGACGTTCGCAGTTTTTCATGCAAATCTGCTCCGTACAGGCTCTGCAATGCTGATATGTCAGCTCCGCATCCAATTTCAGTTTATTGATCGCCCAAAATTCCTTTCCCAAATGGAAGTAATTATACTGTCGGAAGGTGGTATGAAGCTCATGTCCATAGGGACATACGCATTTCTCACAGCGATCACAGCCAATGGGATCAAAACTCTTGCGAAGACGATCCAGTACTTCCTCATAAGAAAAGGAGATCGCCGGATACTCCTTTGCAAACGCAACCTCCGCCTGCTCGAAGGTTCCGATTCCCAAAAGGGCACAGGTAAAGGGATAGCCCAAAATGCCGCCGATCAGCTCCTCCGGGGAAAATGGTCCGATCAGAAGTCCCGCCGCATATACCTTATTTAGGATAAAGCCCTTCTCGCGAAAGACCTCCTCCCTTTGAATTCTCTCGAGCATTCCCCGCTCCATAACGTTACCGCTTCCCTGTAGCACGTCCACTCTCGGATCCTTTGCAGCGCGGTACAAAACAGGATAATAATGGGAAGCAATTCCCGTATAACCGATCTTTCCTTCTCGCTTTAAGTCATATAAAGCATCCAATGCACCATTCTTGCCAAAAACTTCATCGACGTTACTCTCATCTACCTGATGCACGAAATAAATGTCAGGCCTGGTTCCCAGGTTCTGCGTCGACCTGATGACCTCCCTGTAGATTTCTGCACCGTCATAGAATCTGGCCTTGTCCGAAATGATGATCCTGCTTCGGTCAATGGTTTTCGCAAATTCGCCCAGCTTGAGCTCTGCGTCCCCGTACTCCTCCAAAATAGCGGTATCATAAAAATTGCACCCATAATCATAGGCCTTTTTCATGATCGCCACGGCAGTCTCCTGATCAGGGCTATAAAATTTCGGCAAGACGGGGACGTGGCCGCATAAGATCGGAATGGTTCCAAAGCCAATCTCCGACACGCTAAGACCCGTTTTCCCAAGCGCTCGATATCTCATCGCATGTATCTCCAATCATCTTTCTACAGAACTCGGGGATTGGGTTTAGGGAAAGCTGTTCTTACAAGTACGTTCAGAACCACCAAACAACAAACATGATCATTTTACGATCATAAAAAAGAGCTAGGTCCAATCATTTTTATCTTATCGCAATATTGGAATGCTTTGTCATTTAGTTGGGTTGTTTCGGGAACATATACTTCCTCGAGGTTATCGCAAAAGGCGAAGGCTTCCGCTTCGATTACTTTGACGGACTTGGGTATGATGAGCTTTCGCAGGGACTTGCATCGGAAAAAGGCGCGCTCCGGGATTTTTTGAAGCTTCGGCGAAAGGAAAATCTCCCTTAGGCTGACGCAGTGCTCAAAGCATCGATTTCCGAGCTCTTGCAGGGAGTCTGATAAGTCAATGGTTTCCAGGGATTGGCAGCCGGAAAAGGCCTGCGCCCCGATGCTCGTGACGGCGCCCGCATTCGTTACGTTCTTTAACCATTTACTGTTTTCAAACGCAGATCTTCCGATTTTTGTCGTATCCTTGGAAAGCGTGATCTCCTCAAGCAAATGGCAATCCTTGTATACGCCGTCACCTACGGCCTTGATGCCCTCCGGGAAGTTCAGCTTCGTTATATTTCCCGTGCTCTCTATCAAAACTCCAGACGCATCAAGCTTAAAGCAATTGATGCATTCCGAGAAGATTCTTTGAATCAATTCCGGATAGTCCTTGTCCGTTACGTCCGCAACATTGGTTAATACATATTCCTTCTGATTCCAGTCGATAATCTTTTTCAAATTCAGACAATTGCGGAAGGAAAGGCTCTCAATGCCAATCCTATCCGACGGAATGACCAGTTCCGTAATGTTGGTATTCCCGGCAAAGCACCAGCTGGCGACACGCCTTATGGCAAGCGGAAGCTCTACCCTTCCCTTGCAGAGCGCGCCATCTAACAGCACTTGATTGACAATGACCATCTCTGAGGCTTTTCTTTGTTCCTCCAACCAGGCCGTCATAAAAAAGGCATGGTTTCCAAAAAGCTTCACGGATTGCGGAATATGAATCCTCTGAAGTCTGATATGATCCCGAAATACATCCTGCCCGATTTCTTCTATGTCTTGCGGAATCGTAACCTCCATGCCATCCTGCGAATAACCGACAAGGAGTCTTCTCTCCTGCACGTCAAAGCAGGAATAAATGGATGCGATGACTTCCCTGACAGGCATGGGATAAGGATTTCCTACGTGATTCAGGCCATCCGAAAACCTGGAAAACTCATATTCTTTAGACTCAAAAATGACGGAATGAACCTGTGTGCAGCCGATAAAGACACCGCTTTTTAAGACCGTGTCCTTCGATAGCGCCACGGATTCCAGCGCTGCACAATCCGCAAAGGCATGAAACCCACATTCCACCTGTCGCAGCTCAACCTTTTTAAGCGCCTCGCACCGTTCAAAGGCCCTCTCGCCAATCACGCGTATGCCCGTAAAGTCAAAGGAATCCAAGGCCGTACACTCGTCAAAGCACCTTGCTTCCATCCGGGTAATTTCCTTCGCATCAAATCTTGAGAGCGAATAGCAGCCTGCAAAGCTTTCCGCAGGCAAAACGGAAACGCCTGATAAGTGAACCTCCTCCAGATTTCTGCAATAGGAAAAAATCCCTCTTCCCAGCTTCTTGACGTGCAGATGGACCTTTCTTAGCTTTGGACAGGTTGCAAATGCATTCTGCTCAATCACACACTCCGGCGCATCAATCGTAATTTCCTCCAGCTCCGGACAGGAGGCAAACGCATATTTGCCGATTCCGGAAATGTTCATAAGGGAAAGCGTCCTGATCTTTCCCTGTCTTACGTAAGCATAGGGAGCAATGCTTCCTCCCGTCGCATTCATGGTATCTCCTTCCAGAGATATCCGAGCCAAAGCTTTATGACGCCCCTGCTCCGCCATGCCTTCATCCGTGGATCTCTTCGTCAGAGTCCCTTCGTTCTGCCCGTCTTTCACTTTCAAATCACGACCCGGCCTGCCATTTTCTTCTATCAGACCGGCAAACTGCCTTGCCAGATAAAACGCATAGGGATGGACGTCTGCCTTCTCCGGCCATGGATCAAAGGGCTTTAACTGAAAACAACGCCGAAAAGCGTATTCCCCTATATATTCCACGGAATCCGGCAAACTGCACTTTAGAAGCTTTTTACATTCTGCGAAGGCTTCCCGCTCGATCCTTTTTAATTTATCCGACAGGACAATGTTTTGTAAGGTCACGCAGCCCGCAAAGGCCTGCTCCCGAATCTCCAAAAGGCTGTTTGGACATTCCACGATTCGTAGTCGTTCCTTTCCAAAAAAACAGCGCTCTCCAATGATCTCCACTCCCTTGGGAATCTGGATCTGCTCCTCGTCCCCCAGATAGCGAAGCAGGGTCCTCCCGCTGATATAGAAATCACCCCATACCTGATCCTGAATGCGGCTGATCAGTTCATTCGGCGTTGCATCCTCAAGCAGGTACTCCTTTCCAGACAGACGCACCCTTTTCAGATGACAGCACCCGCGAAAGGCCTTGTCATCGAGAAGAAGGTTTTCGCTCTGAAGGGTAATCTCCTCCAGATTGACGCAATTGTGAAAGGCGTTTGCCCTGATCTCCTGCAGGGACCTGGGAAACGTTATGCTCACGATACCTTTTTTATCATAAAAACAACTCTTTCCAATCGCCGTGATTCCTTCCGGCAGCAGGATGGTTTTCAGGTTAATGTGAAACTTGCCTAGCACGCCATCCTCAATCTGCATGGAATGATACACGCTTTTCGCAATCGCTTTAATCACGGATGGATAGGAAGAATGGGAATTCATGGCTTCTATGAGATTCCTGACTTCGTAGGTCTCACCAGACAACGTGATCCTCCGAAGATGAACGCAGCCCTCGAACACCTCCTCGCTAAAGTTGGAAGTATCCACGCCTTGATTTAGTGCAACCTCCTCAAGCAAAAGATTGTGAGAAAAGACTGCTTTCCCGAGGTGCTTTGGCCCTTCCATGACCACTCTCTTTAAGCCATCACAATATAAAAAAGCATATCCGTCCACCTTTTTCAGGGACTTTGGAAAAATCATCTCCTCGATCCCGTGGCATCTGTGAAACGCATATTCTCCGATTTCTTCCAATTCCTCCGGGAAATGGATCTCCTTTAACTGCCTGCATCCCTTAAAAGCCGTTGCCCCGATTCTTTTCAGGGAAGTCGGAAGGCTGACCCCGTGAAGCCACGCCATGCCCTTGAGCGCGCCCTCCCCAATCGTATGCACGCCCTCCGGAATCTGAATTTCCGGGTCTGTACCCAAATAGGACTTCAGGACGCCATCTTCTATTTCAAATTGCTCTTGTACCAACATTCTATGTTACCTCAAAAAAATAAAACCTAGGATCCTTCTAAGCTCGGATATGCTCCCGCAGCGATATAAATCCAGCTTATATTGCTTTGTCCCGGGAAGCTTTTTCATGAAGTACGAGGCGAGCTTTTTGACATACGATAGCACATACTGCTCGTCGAAGCATTCCTCCGCAATCTCAAGCTGCTCCATCAACAGACTGTACTTTGTGTCGCTCCACGTCTTGCCCGTCAGCTCTGCGAAAATCAGCGGATTCTCAAAACCATATCTGGCAAGCATGATGCCATCTGCCCCCGTCTTCTCCATCATCTCCACGGCAGCCGCCTTGGAGTCAATCCCTCCATTGGCAAACACGGGAATCTTAACGGACTGCTTTGCCAGCTTTATCAGGTCATACAAGGGTTCCCCGTCATACATCATGTCTCTGGTTCTGCCATGCACCGTGATCATGTCCGCGCCAGATTGTTCACACATGCGCGCAAATTCCTCGATCACGATCTTCTGCCGATTGAGTCCGACCCTGCACTTCACCGAGACCACCTTCCCGCTTCTCTTGCAGGCCTCAATGATTTTGGAGGCTCTCGGGAGATCCTCCAGCAGTGCGCTCCCCTCCCCCGCCTTGATGACGTTGGGTACAGGGCATCCCATATTAACGTCAATCACGTCGAACCTCTCCAAGCGTTCACTTTTCGCGGCTCTTTCAAAGACGGCAGGAATGGAACCTAAAAGCTGGACACATTTTAGCTTTTCACGGTCATCCGTGTACAAAAGCCTCGCCGTAGCCCTGTCATTATACTTTAGCCCATCTGAGCTGACCATTTCCGTGTAGGCACTTCCCGCCCCAAGTCTTTCCACCATCAGTCGAAAAGGGAAACAGGTATAACCGGCAAGAGGCGCCATCAACACGTTGGACGGGAAACGAATCCCTCCAACCATGATCTCCGTTCCTATGCTCTTTGTCGTCTCCTTGTCTTCCATACAAATCCCTTGCTATTTGTTCGCATTTACGTTTAATTGTAAAACCGAATCCCTGCAGATGATCCTGCAAGGGAGCTTAATCGGCTCATAGCTCTCCGCCTTCTCCGTGCCAATGATGTTCTGAATCAGGCACTCCGAGGCCTTGCGACCGATCTCCCTCAGCGGCAGATGACAGGTGGTCAGCCTTGGAAACAAATACTCCGTCACCAACTGATTGTCATACCCCACCACTGAAAAATCCTTACCGACCACCAGCTTGTGATCAAACGCATATTCATACACGCCGCCCGCCATAAGATCATTCATGCAGGCGATTGCCGTAATGTCCTTTTTCAGCAGCTCCCCGGCGCCAAGAATACCGGAAGGTTTCTTCCAGTCTCCATAGTAAATCCATTCGGGATTATAGGGTATTCCCGCTTCAAACAAGGCTCTTTGATAACCAAGCAGCCGGGCCTTCGCATGCAGGTTATCAGCGATTCCTGACAGAATGCCGATCCGCTTATGCCCCTGGGAAAGCAAATACTTCATGATGTCATAACCGCCCTGAACGTCATCCGGAACGATGGAGGGAAAGCGATTGTTTTCTGCCCAGCCATAGGCAATCACCGTTGGTATGTCAAAGCTGTCAGGAATGCAATTGATCAGTCTTCCGTGTCCTGCGATATAAATCAGTCCGTCCACGTGAATGGCCAGCAGCTCATTTAAGACGGGCTCCACAACGCTCTGAAGCTTTCGGTCGTCATGATACCAGGCATCCGCCCATTTGTCATACATGCGCAGATTCATGATGACGGCCCGGTATCCCTGCTCTTCGCAGCTTGCCATGGCAGACTCCAAAATGTCAGACGTACTAAACTGCCCCAGATCCTCCGCGATAATGCCAATGGTTCTCGTATTTTGCTTTCTAATGTTGGAAGCAAAGTAATTGGGCTGATACCCCATCTGCTGGATGCAATCAAGTATCTTTTTTCTTGTTTCCTCACTAATGTTTGTCTTACCGTTCACGGCATTGGATACCGTACTGGGTGATACTCCGCACATCTTTGCAATTTCTTTTACCGTCATTCTTTTTTCCTCCAACAGAATTCTTTCCCGCCAAAATGATTGATTTCCAAGCTTTCTTTGTACTAACCCTATTTTAAAGTATATCAGATTTTCCCAAAAGTCACAACAAGATAATGCTTTCACCCTGCATTGCTTAAATTAAGTTTTCCTTTCGGAACCGGGAAGGAGAACATCCCGTCTGCTTTTTAAAAGCATTGCAAAAATAATAGGGCGACTCAAAATGAAGCACATCACTGATCTCCCCAATGGAAAGCGTCGTCGTGGCGAGCAGTCTCTTCGCCCGCTCCGTCCGTACACTGCAATGATACTTCCATAGCGTCGTTCCCGTCGTCTGCTTAAAGAGAAGGTTTAGATGCTTGAAGGTAAGCCCCATGTGCTCCTCCAGCTTTCCTGAATCAAACGGCCTGTCCGCCCACTCGTCAAGGAAGGTCATCATCTTCAGGACCTTTTCGCTTTTCCCGTCAACGTGCCTTTCCGAAATGCCCTGTTCATAAATATCCATCAGAATCTCGTAAAGATATGCGTTCAAGTTTAGATTCGCTCCGTAATCCCTGGACGAAAACATCCGATCCAATGTCATGAACCGCGAAAAAATCCTGCTGCCCTTCCCTATGTGAAGGGTTTTCGGAAGCATATGGTACGCGCGAACCCCCGACTCCTCCGCCTCCGTATACAGGAACCTCTCATAGGGAGCCAGCTCCCTTCCTTCATCCCCTTCCTTCAAGTGAAAATGCACGAAAAACCATTTTGTCCCCTTGGGACATTTGAGGTCTCCAAAGTGATGAAGACCCTGCTTCAGGAACAGAAGGTCCCCTGCCTCCACGGTAAATTCCTCCTCTTCCTCGAAAAGGTGGAAGCCCCCTGCCTCAACATATAGAAGCACATTGACGTCAAGCACCCTGTCCGGGTGAACGAATCCCGTATCGGTACTTAAATATCCGCATAAGCTGATTGACGGCAGCACGTCCGTAAACATCCTGATTCGATTTTCCCTCGTTTTCTCCATACGCATACCCATACGACTATATTATATTTATTTGCATCTTTTTGGCATTTGTTTCAGAATTTCATGCGATTATAATACAATTATAGAAGCAAAGGGATCATCTGTCAACGGATGATCGGCGGATAAAATGCCAGGGACAAACATGCGAAAGCAGCGGATCACCCGGCGACGAAAGGATAAGGAGGTTTCACATGAAGGCATTACGGGGAAAGAACGTGGTTTTATGGGATGGCGAACTTCTCGCCAAGGAAAGAGACAACAGAAGTTATCTTGATGAGCTAAAATCCCCCGCACTACTCCAAAATTTCTATCAGGAGGCGGGAATCAACCAAAACTTTGGAAGCAAGCATATGGCACATACGGGCTGGGAGGATCCGTCCTGTCAGCTGCGCGGTCATTTCCTTGGCCATTACCTCAGCGCCTGCGCCATGAGATATGATGAGACCGGCGATGAGGAGCTGCTTGCCAAGGCAAATGCCATTGTTCATGAGCTCGGGCGCTGTCAGGCGGAAAACGGCGGCCTTTGGGCAGCCTCCATTCCCGAGAAATACTTTTACTGGATTGCGCGGGGAAAGCAGGTATGGGCACCTCATTACAACGTACACAAGACCTTCATGGGCCTCTGCGACATGTACCGCTATGCCGGCAACAGGGAAGCTCTGGAGATTGCCGTTTCTTTTGCGAAATGGTTTTATGACTTTACGAAGGAAAAGACCCGTGAGGAGATGGACAACATCCTGGATTTTGAAACCGGGGGCATGCTGGAGGTTTGGGCGGATCTCTATGAATTCACCAAGGACAACATGTTCCTGGAGCTCATTGACCGTTATGACAGACACAGGCTTTTCGACAAGCTCCTTGACGGTGTTGACGTTCTTACGAACATGCACGCGAATACAACGATTCCCGAGGCGATCGGAGCCGCAAGAGTATATGAAGTGACCGGAAAGGAACGCTATAAAAACATTGCGCTGAAATACTGGGAGATGGCCGTGACAAAAAGAGGCTCCTTTGTCACCGGCGGTCAGACCTGCGGCGAGATCTGGACACCGATGAAATCCATGGCGGAGCGCCTTGGCGATAAAAATCAGGAGCATTGCACCGTCTACAACATGATCCGTCTTGCGGACATTCTCTTCCGCTGGACGGGTGACGTCTCCTTCCTGGATTACATTGAGCAGAACCTTTACAACGGCATCATGGCTCAGGGCTATTTCAGAGGCGGCCACGCCAACGGGCAATCCGCAGAATTCCCAGAGGAAGGGCTCATCACCTACTTCCTTCCCATGTCTGCGGGCCTTCGAAAGGGCTGGGGACAGAAGTTCTCTGATTTCTTCTGCTGTCACGGAACGCTTGTACAGGCAAATGCCGCTCACAATCAGTATTTGTACTATCAGGACGACGATCAGATTTATACAGGTGTTTATGCAGCCAGCAAGGCCCTATTTGAAATCAACGGGACGAAGGTCACCCTCGATCAGCGCAGGGACACCTTAAGCGGAAGCTTCCATTCCTCGAGTACCTCCTCCGCGCTTCAGGCCGTCGGTGACAACACGCATATTTATCCTCATCAGCCCGACATCATGAAGCAGTGCTTCCATGTTTCCTTGGATCAGGCGACCGAATTCACGCTCTGCCTGCGCCTTCCCAAGTGGCTGAAGAGAACGCCCGAGCTGACGATCAACGGTGAAATCGTCGATCTCGCTGCCCTTACCAGAGACGGTTTTGTCAAGGTAACGCGGCTGTTCCAAAACGGAGACGAGCTCTGCCTGTCCCTCCCTCTCGACATTTATACAACCAAGCTGGAAGGCTCCGACAACCTGTATGCCTTCTCCTATGGGCCCATTGCACTGGCCGGTTTGTCCGATGCAGAGCGTACCCTTCACTTAAAGGGCCACGACATTACCGAGCTTCTGACCCACGACAATGAGCGTGAATGGGGCTCCTGGAAGGATACCTTCAAGACCCGTTATCAGGATGTCGGCATGAAGCTGATTCCACTGAAGAATATCGGTTACGAAAGATATCAGGTCTACTTCCCAATCGAAGAATAATACCTAATAAATCGAAAAAGCTGCTCTGATCGGGGCAGTTTTTTCATGTCTTAGGATTTTTACGTAACTTACCCCTGCCCCGCTGCAACTCACCCGCAGATCCCTTGCAAAGCTTTTTTAGTTTGCTATGATGGTCACAAGAAAACAAACAAAACACCTGTTGGAAGGGAGAATACACATGAATGCCATCACAGTAAGTGGGCTCTGTAAAAAGTATCAGGAGCACCTGGCCGTTGATCATATTTCCTTCTCCGTTGGCGAAGGCGAGCTGTTCGCCTTCCTTGGAGAAAATGGTGCCGGAAAATCCACCACCATCAACATGCTCAGCACCGTCCTAGAAAAAACCTCAGGAGAGGCAAGCATCTTTGGGCACGCACTCGGGAAGGAGGATGCGGCTATCCGCGAAAAGATCGGGATTGTCTTTCAGGGCTCCGTCCTCGATCGGAAGCTCACCGTTTCCGAAAATCTCCTGACCCGCGGTGCCTATTATGGCTACTCCAAGGTCGAGATCATGAAACGGTTGGAGAAATTCTGGGAGCCCTTTTCGCTCAGTGAAATCTGGAAGCAAAAATACGAAAGCTTATCTGGTGGGCAGCGTCGCAGAGTCGACATCATTCGCTCCCTGATTCACAATCCACGCCTTCTCTTTTTGGATGAGCCGACCACGGGCCTTGATCCCATGTCCCGAAAGCTCGTCTGGGATTACGTAAACTTCCTGCGCCGCGAGGAAGGACTGACCATCTTCCTGACCACCCACTACATGGAAGAGACGGTTGACGCGGATCATGTCGTCATTCTCGATCAGGGACATATCATTGCCGAGGGTACGCCAGCTCAGTTAAAGGCAGCTCACACGCGGCCACGTCTTTTATGGTATGCGGAGCATTCCCCCGAGGCTGACGCCATGCTTGCTGGCGAGGAGTTTCAGTATCAGGCAGATCATTACATTGTTTATCCAAACGGCGATCCGACGGAGCTTCTCTGGAAATGCCGTGATCAAGTCAAGGATTATGAGGTGTTAAAGGGCACCATGGATGACGTCTTTATGGCGCTCACTGGAAAGGAGTTACAACATGCGTAAATTTTGGGGACTGACAAAACGAAACCTCTTAGTATTTTTCAAGGACAAAACCATGATCTTTTTCTCCATGCTGACACCGCTGATTATTTTCATTCTGTATCTATTATTCCTGCGTGGAACCTATATTGACGTTCTGGAAAGTTCCGCCGAGCTTCTGATGAATGCCGGCCTGGTAAATATGGATGACCTTGGCGCAATGGCAAACGGACTATTACTTACAGGCATTATGGGCTCCGCCCTGATCACGATCCCTTATAACTGTCTGATCACGCTGGTAAATGATCGCGCAGCCGGCATCGACGTCGACGTAACGGCGACACCCGTCTCCCGCCTGCAAATCATCCTGTCCTATTTTGCAGCCTCCGCCATCTCTGCAGTCCTCATGACCTCCGTCATCCTGGGCGCAGGTCTTGTTGTCCTGCAATTTACAAACCCGACCTACCTGACTGCAAAGAGCATTCTGACACTCTTCGCGATCCTGGTCATCGGTGCCATCTCCGCGACTGCGGTTTTCATGACCTTTATGCTCTTCCTAAAGAGCAGCTCTGCCAGCGGTGCCTTCCTGGGAATCCTTTCCGCAGGCTGTGGATTTGTCATTGGAGCCTACATGCCCATCGCAAGCTTTTCCACCGCGATTCAAAACTTTTGCCATCTTTTCCCCGCCACGGGAATCACGATCCTGATCCGTCGCTATCTGTTGTCAGATTTGCTCACACATGTTGACGCCAACATTGGCGGTATCGACCAAGGCATGTTTGTCGGCTCCATTCAGGATTATTTTTCCTTCTCGCCAAAGCTTTTAGGCCATGTTCTGTCTTTGCAAGAGGCGCTCCTTTATGTTATGATGGTAACAGTCGGATTCCTCGTAGCCATTGGCATTATCTATCCGAGAATCTATAAGCGGAAATAAATTTATCCATGGAAGGGAGGTGCTTCCTTGAAAATCACCATAGAGAAAATTGCAGATAAGGAAAAGGAGGAGGCCCTCCTTCGGATTACGGAGATGACGCCAGACATTCAGGCGGCAATCTCCCTCTTAGAGAATGGTGAGCAGGTGCTCATCGGCATTCGCGGCGACGAGCGCGTTCCGTGCCCTATTTCAAAAATCTATTACATTGAGTCCGTGGATGAAAAGACCTTTCTCTACACAAAGTCGGAATGTCTCGAGGTAAAGTATAAGCTCTATGAGCTGGAAAGCATTTTAGATCAGCGGTTTTTCCGCTGTTCGAAATCCATGATCTGTAACATGCGAAAGATCCAAAGCATCAAGGCAGGCGACAACTCTCGCCTCAACGCCACGCTCCTAAATGGCGAAGCCTTGATTATCACCCGCAGCTATGTTCCAGAGTTCAAAAAGCGCTTAGGCTTACGTCCGTAGCTTGTATTGAACGGCAAAGTCCTAGCCCGTATGGGAAACACCGAAGTACTGATAAGGAGATCATTGCCATGAAGAAATTTAAATTGATCCTAGAGCAAACCTTTATGCTTTCTTTTCTGATGCAGGTCGTGATGGGACTGGAAGCCTTGTACTCCCATCTCACAAATGACCCGATTGCGTTCTCATGGTATGTCCCGCTTTCCATCCTTTTGGCGAGCTTCCTGTGCAGCATTCCGACCCTCCTCTTCATGACGGAGCGCGAACTGCCTAAACTCATACAGCGCCTGCTACCTCTGTTCCACTGTCTCCTGCTCTATGTTCTCGTCATGGGAATGGGGTATCTTTTCCACTGGTACACCACCTTGACCTATTTCCTCGTGACCTCTGTCTCCTTCTTTGTGATTTATGCGCTAGTTTGGACCTTCTCGCGCTTTTTACAAAAATATGATGAGAAGCTCATTAACGATGCCCTTCTTACGATTCGAGATGAGGACTAAGCATCCATTTCCCAACATTGCCAACAGAAACCAGGCCATTTTGACAGGATGGTATGCGTATGATATAATTGTCTCACATTGAAAACGATGATTTCTGCGCGTGATTAGCGATCATGAAACACCTTTCTAGACAAAGCATGGCTAAACGCTGTAACGGATCTCTACCACAAAACGCATCCAAATAATGACAGGTACGCTGACATATATGTTGACGGCCTTCGGGGCGAAGGTGGCTATATGCCGCAGTTCAATAACATGTTCTCTTTTGAGTATATCGCATCGAACGGGTCTCAGTCCTTTACGCTCAACATAGATCCCGAAACGGAAAAAGCGCCAGCGAGATCACGAAAGATTTCTTCGTTCTGCCTGGCGCTTTTTCCGCTTTCACTCCTCGTTTCTCAGACTAAATTTACCTATGGAAATCATTCCATCCTCCCTGCGTACTCATAACCAGCTCCCTCAACGGCTGCCTTGATGGATGCCTCGTCGATGTCCTTAGAGCTTGTGATCGTTACCAGATTCTCCTCGTGGGATGCCACGGCCTCCTGAATTCCGTCAATTGCCTCGAGTGCCTTTTTTACGTGAGCCTCACAATGTGCACACATCATTCCGTTTACTTTGATTTTCATCTCGTTCTTTTCCTTTCTTGTTTCTTTGTTAATTGCTTCGTTTCTTGTTTCCTTTTGTATCAGATTCCCTGTGACGGGCTTCTTTACGACCCGATCCCTACTGCCGTTGTAGGGCTTAATCCAATTGAGCCTTAGTGCGTTCGATACCACGCAAAAGCTAGATAATCCCATGGCTGCCGCACCAAACATCGGATTGAGCTCCCAGCCGAAGGCCGCAACGTAACAGCCTGCTGCCAAGGGAATGCCTAGGACATTATAAAAGAATGCCCAGAAAAGATTCTCATGAATGTTCCGCAAAGTGCTTCGCGAAATCCTGATGGCCGCCGCAACGTCCCGAATACTACTCTTCATTAAAACCACGTCCGCCGCATCTATGGCAACATCCGTTCCCGCGCCGATGGCTATTCCTAGATCCGCAGAAGTTAGGGCAGGTGCATCATTAATGCCATCTCCAACCATGGTAACCTTTCCATGCTCCATGAGCTGCCTGATGACCGCCTCCTTGCCGTCGGGCTTTACGGATGCAACCACCTCATCTACGCCAGCCTGCTTTGCAATGGCGGAGGCAGTCACCTCATTGTCACCCGTCAGCATCACGGTATGGATTCCCATTTGCTTCAGCTCTGCGATTGCTTTTGGTGAATCCTCCTTAATCACGTCAGACACTCCAAGGATTCCAAGGAGCCTCCCCGCCTTAGCCATGAGAACGGGCGTCTTTCCATCCAGTGCCAGCTTTTCCAGCTTCTGCGCGATCTCAACGCCAACCTTGCCGACCACGCTCTCCAAATACTTCTGATTTCCTCCGTGAATTTCTTCCCCGCCGCATCTGGCTTTCAATCCATTTCCGGAAAGCACTTCAAACTCCGTGGTCTCCGCAAGGGGGATCTCCTTCTCCATGGCATATTCCGTAACGGCCTTGGCGATGGGATGCTCGCTCTTGGACTCCAGTGCATAGGCGACTGTCAGCAGCTCCTTTTCTGAAACGCCATTCACGGGAATCAAATCCGTCACCTTCATCTCTCCCGTGGTAATGGTCCCCGTTTTATCCAGCGCAAGGATTTGCGTCCTTCCCGCCTGCTCCAAGGAGGCTGCGGTCTTAAACAGAATTCCTGTCCTCGCTGCAATGCCATTTCCAACCATGATGGCTACGGGCGTTGCCAGCCCAAGGGCACAGGGACAACTGATCACAAGGACGGATACTGCCCTTGCGATGGCATATCCGACGGTCTGCCCTGCCACGAGCCAAGCACAAAAGGTAACTAGCGCTATTCCGATGACCACTGGCACAAACACACCCGATACCTTGTCTGCAATCTTTGCGATCGGCGCTTTCGTCGCCGCCGCATCACTCACCATCCGAATGATGGCCGAAAGAGTTGTATCCTCGCCGACCCTTGTCGCCTCGCAAACCATATATCCCGAGGTGTTCATGGTTGCCGCTGAAACCACATCGCCAACGCCTTTTTCTACGGGAACGCTCTCGCCAGTCAGTGCGGATTCGTTTACGGCACTCTCGCCTTCCACCACGACGCCATCCACGGGGATCGCATCGCCAGGCCTTACCGCAAACCGATCCCCAACCTTGACGCTCTCAATGGGCACCGTATTTTCCTTGCCATCTCGAAGAACCACTGCCGTCTTGGGCGACAAATTCATTAGTCCCTTTAGGGCATTGGTGGTTTTTCCTTTCGATCTGGCCTCCAGCATTTTCCCAACGGTAATCAACGTAAGGATCATGGCTGCCGCCTCAAAATAAAACTGATCCATGTAATACATGGTCCGCTCTTCATTTCCCTGAAGAACCGTCCCCGTCATGGCAAAAAGCGCGAACACGCTATACGAAAAGGATGCAGTTGCCCCTAATGCTACAAGCGTATCCATGTTGGGTGACCCATGCATGATTCCCCTGAATCCACTGATGAAAAACCTCTGGTTGATCACCATAACCATCCCTGATAAGAGCAGCTGCCATAAGCCCATGGCCACGTGGTTCCCCTGCAGGAAGCCAGGCAACGGCCAGTTCCATAGCATATGCCCCATGGATACATACATCAGCGGGATTAACAAAGCGATGGAAGCCAAGAGTCTTTTCTTCATCTTAGGTGTCTCAGTATCCTTTAGGGAATCCTCTGCTGCGGCATTAGAATTCTTCTCCCCGCTGCCCTTTAAGCTGGCCCCATAGCCTGCCGCTTCGACAGCCGCGATGATATCCTCCGCCCGCGCCGTTCCTTCAACGCCCATGGAGTTAGTGAGCAGGCTTACCGCACAGCTCTCAACACCATCAACGGCATTCACTGCCTTCTCAACCCTTGTCTGGCATGCGGCGCAGCTCATTCCCGAAACCTTGTATTGTACCATACTTCACTCCTCTACCAAAAACAATGCTACTTACTTCATAAGCTTTTGCAATGTCGTAACGAGCTCATCAATCACTTCATCATTGCCTTCCCTGATGTTATCCGCCACGCAGGTTCGCATATGATTTGCAAGCAACACCTTATTAAAGCTATTTAGCGCACTGGTAATCGCGGATACCTGTATCAGGATATCCGTACAGTAAGCATCGTTTTCCAGCATTCCCTCGACGCCTCGTACCTGTCCTTCAATCCGCTTTAAGCGATTCATGAGATCCTTGTATTCCTTCTCATCGCGCTCCTTATGCTTTCCTGAACAGCAGCATTCCCCAACCTTCCGCATTTCATCCATGTGATTCCTATGTTCTGACATTAGAATCTCCTTTCACATATACCCCTATAGGGTATCCATCTATTTGCTATCATATACCCCATCGGAGTATGTTGTCAATAAGAAAAAGCGTGCGAAGTAAATCCTTCACACGCTTCATGTTCTCATTCAGCTTGATACACCGAATCGATATTCCTTTTCGTCTTTCTCATTTCTCTTGATTCTTGTTTCACCATAGCCCTGATCATTTCCCAGCCCGCGCATCGTCTATACTCTTTGCCAAAAAGCTCACACTCTTGATTCCATGGCCGATCATAGACTAACACCTTTAAGCTCGGCCAACGCTCAAAAAATCTAAATGCCGCCGGAGAATCCTCTATGGCATAATCAAAATGCATCTGATAAAAATCTTCCAGCTCCAGATTGAAATCACTCTCTTTGATAAAGCCAGTCCGTCCATATTTATTCAGGCAAAACAGCTTCGCTCGTTCCAGTCCATGCTGATCCAGCCAAAGGCGCGAAGGCTCATAAGAACTGCTTGGTCGCCCCGTAATAATGGACACCTCATATCCCTTGTCAATCCACTCATTTAGTGTTTCGACAGCGCCAGGCGTCTCCTCATAAGACAGCAGAATTTCTGGATTGTGTGCTTTGATCATCATATGCTCATACTGCTCTCGCGTCAAAGAAAAGGATTTCTGCAAATCAAAGTACTTCATGTCCTCGTATGGCACATGCTTTCCGAACAGCTCTACAACAAGCTCCGAAAAATGCCGCGCGGTTTCACATAAGCAGTCGTCAAAATCTACATAAATATTCATTCCTTCGTAATTCTCCTAAAACAAATCCAACATGCTGTCCAAATAAATCTCTTCCCTTACCTTTAATTGATACTCTGGCTTGGTCAGGTAGTAAAGTAAAAATTCTAGCACGATCGCGCTACCCAGGCCGCGTCCTTCGATCTTATACTCAGAAAAGCCCTTCGGCGCATAGATCTTCTGAATGTCATCAATGCCGATAAAGCCAGGATTCTGCATCGCATCAGAAAATCGATAGCCCCGCGACGCAATTGGTGAAACACAAACATGTTCCTCGCAGGCTTCCCCAAGACTTTTTCGGCTGACATTTTCATAGCAATTCTTTCTGTCATGGCACTCAAACCAGCAGCATTCGTTACACAAAAATTCTATCTTCCGCTTTTGCACGTCCGTCAATGTATCTAGCTTTTCCAATTCTTTATTCAGCCGAAAATCAGGAACGACATAGCGGAAATCCTCACGATTTAATTCCTCCTCTAGCTGTTGAAAATCCATCAGTACCTTCGTCGTCGAGGAGACAAAATAATACGCAGGATACTTTGACTTTATGTAATCCAACAACAAATCGGAATAGATTACAATTCCATTCTGCGCTACTCCGTTCTTCTCAAACAGGGCACATAATTCATTACATTTCCTATCAGAAAGATGCTCTTTTCTAAGCAGGGAATTGCTGAATGTAAGACATGCAGAAATGTCATATTCCTTCATGAGCGCGGCGACATTTTCTGGATGCTCTTCCCCAAAGCCCACGCGGCCCCCGCCCCAGATACAGTCCCATGGGGCGCCATAAATGGAACCAATTTCACACCAATCATAAAAATATTCCATATGCTCCCGAAAAAGTGGAAGAAATACCTTGTATAAATCATAGAATTCAAATAGTCCTGGAAGATGATAGGAAATCTTCATGCGTTTCCACTCCATTCAAAAAAGGCTCATCTGCTCGTATTTTTCAGGTATCTCCTGCATATATCGGAAGCACTCCTCGGGAGAGTACATGATACCATGGGCTTTACAGGTGTTCCTAAATAACGACATCAGCACCCTGGATTTTGGGCTGGGTAGCACATACGCATTTCCGTAGCGCTGAATGTATTGTTGCTTCAATCCTGGGAAATGCTTGTCCAGCGCTGCATAATAGTACTCTCTGTCACCCTCTCGCAGGGTCAGTCCCATGTCAAAGCATATGATGCCCTTGACGCCGACACGAATGCATTCCTCCAAGATTGCCTTGACATTCTCCTCCGTATCATTGATGAAGGGGAGAATCGGCGTCAGCCAGACCACTGTCGGAATGCCGCGCTCCTGCAGCTTCTCCAGCACCTCAATGCGCCGCTTGGTATTACAAACATTGGGTTCGATGATGCGGCAAAGCTCATCGTCATAGGTTGTCAATGTAATCTGCACCACGCATTTTGCATCTCGGTTGATTTTCTCCAGCAAATCAATATCCTGCAAAATACGGTCTGATTTTGTCTGCACGGCCACGCCAAATCCTTGCCGCAGGATGACCTCAAGACACTTTCTCGTCAGGCGCAACTGTTCCTCACAATGCATGTAGGGATCGGACATGGAACCCGTCCCAATCATGCCCTTCCTTCGTTTCGACTTCAGTGCCGCCTCCAAAAGCTCTGGCGCATTTTGCTTTACTTCGATGTCTTCAAAGTCGTGCGTAAACTGATAGCACTTGCTCCTGCTGTCACAGTAAATGCAGCCATGCGTGCACCCGCGATATAGATTCATTCCATAATGTCCACCGCTTCCAGTGAGGATTCCCTTCGCGTCCACAAAGTGCATATTCTTTCATACTCCTTATTGCTGCTCTGCATGTCTGTTGTCCAATTCATTACTGCCAGTCTCTTCCCTTGAGTCTTCTTTCTCCGCATCCGCCTCACACGCATATGCCATCTCTGTGGATTGCTTTTCCTCGGGATTGACGTGAATCATCACATGCTTCACGTTGGGGAAGTTGTTCTCCACGGCATCATGTACGTTCTCTGCAATTTCATGGGCATCGACCAATGAGATGTCCCTTTGTACCGCGATTTCAAGATCAACATATAGTTTATTTCCGAATTGTCTGGTGCGAAGAAGATCAATATGCTTTACGCCCGGCTGTCCTTCGACAAAGTCTTTGATGTTTTGCTCCAACGCATTGTCGCAGGAGGTATCCAGCATTTTGTTCAGGGCGTCCCTGGAAATGTCATAAGCTACCTTTAGGATGAAAATGCAGATAATCACGCTGGCAATCGGATCCATAAAGGGGAACCCCAGCTTTGCCATGCCAATGCCGATAAAGGATCCGACGGAGGAAATTGCATCTGAGCGATGATGCCACGCATCTGCCTTAAATGCCGCGGAATCCAGCTTCTTCGCATAGATATATGTATACCAGAACATGCCCTCCTTGACAACAATGGAGACGACTGCAGCAATCAGCGGCAAGGCTGTAGGTATTTCGATGGTTTGCTGTTCAAAAAGGAGCTTATGAACGCCCGCATAGCCGATACCAATGCCCGTTCCAGCCAAAATCAGACCCAAAATCAGGGAAGCAACACATTCCAAACGTTCATGCCCATAGGGATGCTCTGCATCCTCCTTCTGTTGTGACAATCTAACGCCAACATAGGCGATCAGCGTCGCAAACACGTCCGACAGGGAATGGACTGCGTCAGAAATCATGGCTCCAGATTTTCCGAGAATGCCAGAAAACAGTTTAAAGGCAGCCAAGAGCACGTTGCCCAAGATACCAATTCGAGACAATCTCTTTAGAATTTTTTTCTCCTCCATGGCAAGATCCTCCATTCACACAGATACTCATTTCACTGTCTCGGGATTGAAAAAGGTATATCCCGGAACAAAACGTAGTCCCGCAGATATACCTTATGCTTTCATCTGCTGTCGTATTCACGACCCGGCCACATACGCCCAAAAGAAGCGCATTGCCTGCTCTGTTTGTACTGTAGATGCACTTTATGTGTAGATTGCAGTGCAAAGAGTTTTTAATATTTTAACATACGGCATATGCTTTGTCAATTTGCCAGCAATTTGTGGCACGGGGACTGCAGGCTGCCAAATTGAAACAATTTTGTTATAAATATTCCCTGACGCAAGTCTGTAATTGACTTTTCAAATTCCATACTATAAACTATGTAAGTTAGATACATAGGTGCCTGTCTTATATGAGGATTTATTACGATGAGTAAAGGAAAAAAACGAATTAGCACTGCAACAAAATACCTGGTGCTCGCCTGTACTTTTTTATTGGCGATCAATCTGGTCTTAGGTATTGTTTTGACGTCGCAGTCAAAGAAAGGCATGACTGCCTTACTCCAGAGCAAGATGCTGGATGCCGCGAACATTGCGGCCGCCTCCATGGACGGAGATCTCATGGCATCCATCTCCTCCCAGGACGCGCAGACTGGCTCAGAGAATTTTCAGAAGGTTCTTAGCTCCCTGCGCCTGTTTCTCGATCACATGGACATGAAATATATCTATGCCGTAAAGCACGTCAGCGGGCAGAGCTTTGTCTTCCTTGCCGACCCGGATCCCATAGATCCCGGACAGTTCGGCGAACCCATTGTCTATACGAAGGCGCTGGAAAAAGCCAGCCAAGGGATCGCCTCCGTGGATGAAAACCCCTTTTCCGACCGTTGGGGCAAATTCTACAGTGCCTACAGCCCCGTGTACGATTCCGAGGGTAACCTCGTCTGTATCATCGGTGTGGACTATGACGCCGCGTGGTTTGAGGACATGATCGCCATGCATACGGCAAGCATCCTAATCATCTGTACGCTCTCCGTGCTGATCGGTGCTTTCATTGTTTTGTTGATTTCCAATCGGTTTCAAAGAAGGTTCCGCATCTTGTCTGATGAGCTTTCCTCTCTCTCCGATGAAGTCAATGCGCTGAACAAGGAGATGGCTCCCCCCGAAGAGTTTCACGCCAAGCCTTCCAGACAGCCTGCGGAAGCAGAAGAAGATTCCCCTTCTCACGTTGGTACCTTCGATGCTCTGGAAAACAAAATCAAACAGACAAGACAGGACATGAGGCAATACGCTTCTTACGTTCACGAGCAGGATTTCACGGATCCATTGACAGGCGTCGGCAATAAAATGGCCTATCAGGAGCTTACCAGAGACATGGATCTGAAGATTGCCGACGGCGTGGCAGATTTTTGCATCGCCATGTTTGACGTCGATGGACTCAGGCAGATCAATGACGAGTATGGTCTCAATGCAGGAGATCAGGTGATATTTGATACGGCAACTCTTTTGCTGCAGGCGTTTCGTCCCGAAACCATTTTCCGCATTGGCAGCGATGAGTTTATTGTTTTGGCGCAAGACTTCACTGCAAAGGATTTGGAGCACTCCTTAAACGTCATCGAGACTGCGCAAAGAAAGGAAAAATCTCAGAAGGATGCGACAAAGCAGACTCCTTCCCTAGCCAAGGGCGTTGCCTTCTTTGATGCCAAACAGGATCATTCCTGTAATGACGTATTGAAACGCGCCAACAAAATGCTAAAGCAAAACAAAGCGGCCTCCAAATAAAAAAGTCCAAAATAAAAATAGCTAAAAAAACGGAGTCTCCTGACGGTGACTCCGTTTTAATCGTCTGTGTTTTCTTGATTACTTCTTGGGATATTCCAGAATGTTGCTCACTCTCGTATAGGTCTCTCCCGTGTAGGCCTCCAACCAGATTTCACATTTATGACCTGCCCTTAGGTAGTTGTCAAAGAATTCGGACGGATCCAGATTTTCTTCATGATCCGCGCTTCTTTGCAGCACCAAAACGCCGTCCGCATCCAAATGCCAGCAAAGGTTTTGGAAATATTCCTCTGACGTTGTGCGCGTAATGCTGCCATCTTCCTCGTAGGTCAGCTGAAAGTCCTCCGTGGCAGGCGTATTGGCAACGACCTCTAATCGATGGGAGAAATACTCTAACTGCTGATCTGCTCCTCCTGTCGGATTGCTAAGGACCACGTCTGCGGAACAATCCTTGAAATGCAGGTATGCTTCCCTTCCGACGATGCTTCCAACCTCACCCCTGGCATCTGCAATAACGCCGCTCACGTGAACGTTTTCCCACTCCCTTGAGATATAGATTTCGCCACCGACAATTCCCGTATAGCTACCGCCAATCACCGTTGCATCCTTGAAGGTGACGTTCTTTACTACTACGCCCGTGGAATAACCGATAAATGCAACATGGCTTTCATTGGACGGATCCATGGTCAAGTTCGAGATGGTATGTCCCTGCCCGTCAAATACGCCATCAAAGCGGTTATTCGTCGCTCCCGTCCAACCCATGGGCACCCAACGGTATCCCGCGAGGTCAATGTCATCCTCCAGATAGACATAGAGCTCTCCCCCATATGCACCATAGTCCATAATGGCATTGTTATAATAAACTACGCTGGCAAGCTCACTTGCCGTGGATACATGGAATACGGGGGCATTTTCCATGGCCCATTTTTTATCTGCAAGCTCCAGAATGGATCCCGTATCACATTCCCGCTCCCAGGCAGAAGGATACATGGTGGGGTCTACTTCATAAGCATAATCAGACATGTCTACGCCCCACACGGTGTACCACTGGTAACAATCCGCCATCAAATAGATTCCGGGCTCCGAAATTGCTACGGAAATGGTATTTTCCTCTTCATCTTTGCTTTCCTGACCAACCTGTACATAGGATCCGTCTGCGTCCTCATGTAGAATGATCAGATTGCGCTCCGGGATGCCGCGAAGCTCATCCTCATCATAATAAAAGGTCAGACGAGGTGCGGCGCCCTCCTGATAGGTGATGCGAACAGGCACGCCCACAAGCCCCACAACTCCGCTGGCCATGTATTCTTTCTTATAAATGTCGGAAACCCTAGCCTCTCCCAAGTCTCCCACCGAGCTTTCATCCCGCAATTCAACACCGATCACCTCAGGGCGATTGGAATTCCGAATATCCATAAAATAACTCGGATTCTTTTGCCTCGTCTCCTGGCCTCCCGTCGATCCTTCAATCACTTGAATCTCCCGCGCCTGACGCTCCCTCGCCTCCCGCGATTTCCTAAGATAGGTTTGCATCGGCACGACCGTAAAAGCCATAAAAAACAAAAATAGCCTTAAAAAAATAGCCATACGAATCTCCTTTCGTTCGCGTATCCGTTTCCCGGATGATATCTATTTTTCCATCACAAGGTTCATTGAAGTATGCTTCGTTTCCTGCGTGTATTATATCAACATTCCCATAAGATTTCAAGTCACAAGATATTTCAGGGCTCCTGCGAGAAGAATGACATGCCGCTTTCCCGCGCGAAAAGAAAGATTGCAAATACCCATGAATTATTGTATAATAGTCGCAGAATTTTGCTAAAATTCTGCGATCCCGAGTGATTGCGAGGGACGTGCCGAAGGGCACGCTAAAAAGTCGCAGGTTTTGATCTATTTAAGGAGTTTTAGAATGAATATCGACGAGCAATATCGCGTGATAGATTTTAAGGATTTCGGTGATGAACGAGGAAAGCTTTATGTCATTGAGGGAGAAGGGATTGACATTCCCTTTGACGTCAAGCGCGTGTTTTATATGTACGATTCAGATGACACCGTAGTGCGCGGTCAGCATGCAAACAGGGAGACGGAGTTTGTCCTGATCAACGTCAGTGGAAAAAGCAGGGTTCGGGTTGACAATGGCGTGGAATCCCGCGTGATCGACCTTGACAGGCCTGGCATTGGCCTGTATCTGCCGCCCATGCTCTGGAAGGACATGTACGAATTCTCATCTGATTCCGTTCTTTTGGTATTGGCCAGCAGACATTACGACCCCCACGAATACATTCGAGATTATCAGGAATACCTAAAGGCTTTGAATCTTCCCGTTCATGAAAAGGAGCTAACGTAAGCGTCATGAGTAAATTATCTATTGTCATTCCCGTTTACTATAATGCAGATACCTTAATGCCCTTATATCAGGACATGAAGGAAAAGATTCTCGGTACAATTGGCGATTATGAGCTTGTCTTCGTGGATGACGGCTCGGGCGATGATTCCTGGAAGGTCATGAATGAAATCCACGCAATGGATCCCAACGTTAAGCTCCTTCATCTTTCCCGCAACTTCGGAGAGCACGCCGCTTTGCTTGCAGGTCTCAGCGTCTGTACGGGAGACTGCGCCGTGACAAAGCAGGCCGATCTTCAGGAGGACTCCACGCTGATCTTGGAGATGTATGAGAGCTGGAAAAAGGGGAATAACGTCGTACTTGCCATCCGCCGCTCCCGCGACGAAAGTAAGGTAAAGGTTTTCTTTGCAAATCTTTATTATCTGATGGTTCGGAAATTTGTCAACAAGGACATGCCCGTCGGAGGCTGCGACTGCTATCTGATTGACCGCAAGGTCATCGAGGTTTTGAAATTGTTAGACGAAAAAAATTCCAGCCTGACCTTACAGGTCATGTGGGCTGGCTTCCGCACGGACAAGGTATATTTTGATCGGAAAAATCGCGAAATTGGAAAGTCCAGATGGACCTTTGCGAAGAAATTCAAGCTGGTGATGGATTCCATGATGAGCTTCTCCTATATGCCGATTCGCTTTATGACCTATGTTGGCGTACTCTTTGACATTTTCGCCATCATTATGTTAATCAGCGTCTTCGTGGAATACTTTACCAATCAGGTTCCCCTCGCGGGATGGTCTTCCCTGATGAGCGTCGTACTCTTTTCCGCTGGTTTGATCTTAAGCATGCTCGGCATGTTGGGAGAATATCTCTGGCGCACCCTGGACGCATCCAGAAAGCGTCCTCCCTTTATCATTGAGGACATCATCGAGTGTGCGTCCAAAGAGCCAAAAGAAAGATAAACACAAATAAATTATTTTAAGTGTTTTCCCGTAACCTTTTCCCGTTCCTTCTTCGCCGCCAGATCCAGGGAGGCTCCGAAGGATACACCAATGACAACGCCCGCAATCAGACCCGTAATGACGTGGGAAAACACGATTCCAAGAACAAGTCCCAGTGCGATTCCTATGAAAAGGTAGAGTCCCGTCCATGCCGTTTTCGGTTTGGTGATGGAGTATTTCTCCATTCGCCCTTCTCCCTCGCGGTAGACGAACCCTGCCTTTTTTAAGGCCTTCACGCACTTATCATTTTCACGATCCGTCTCAGCCGAAACCTCATAAATATTCTGAAACCGAAAGGCCCAGTCCACCATCATAATGATGGCCTCCCTGCCGAACCTTTGATTCCGATATTCCTCATCAAGCTCTACGTGGATCGGGACCGTTCCCAACTCCTTGTCTCCCGCAAAGGAGAAGGTTCCTATTTTTTTCCCTTCCTTCGTCAAAGAAATAGTCCAATCTTTATTCCAAAGATCCGAATCATCGGAAGCCGTAATTGTAATTCTTGGTGATTTCACAACATGCTCAGCCATTTCATTTCTCCTCCAGTTTTTGCCTATTACGTCTTACAAGCATACGATAACATAAAACGAAGTATTTGTCACGACCAGATAAGCTCTTGTGTCTGTTTTCATCCTCTTTCTTTATTCGCGTCATAGCCTTCCAAGGCCTTTAACAAATCCGCGCAAGTCGGAAACCTGCGCCAGGGCTGCTTCCTCGTACATTTACAAACGATTTTTTCCAGCGTCCGGGAGAGCGTTGGATTCCACTCCCTAATCTTGCGTATTTCATGTGGCGGTTTCCCTGGATCCTGCCCCGTAAGCATAAAATAAAAGGTCATTCCCAAGCCATAAACATCCGTCCTGACGTCACTCCTTGGATGCCTTCCGTATTGCTCCGGCGCCGCATATCCGGGCGTTCCCAGGGAAGGGACGGCTTTCCCGTGCCGCTCCTTTTGGCAGATGGCGCCGAAATCGATCAGCTTAATCCTGCCATCCTTTTGCAAGACAATGTTGGAAGGCTTCATGTCGCGATAGATCACCGGCGGCTGGAATCCATGAAGATAGGTCAGAGCCTTACATAGCTGCTTCATCCATTCGACCGCCTGATCCTGCGTGACGGCACCGTTTCTGCGAAGAAAGGTCCCCAAATCGATTCCTTCCACATAGTCCATGACAATGTAGATTGCTCCCTTTTCCTCAAAAGCCTCCCAAACATGCGGCAGTGCTGGATGATACAGTTTTTCCTTTAGCCTGATCTCCGCCAGCATTCCGGCGCGTTCTGCCTTCTTGGCAGAAATCTCCTTGATGGCATGAAGCTGACCATTCTCTTTTTGCTCCGCCAAATAAACCTTTGCCGTTCCCCCCTCACCAAGCAGACCTCTGATCCGGTAAGTTCCCCCGATCAGATCCCCCAAATCCGCCATAGTACCTCCTTAAGCCATTCTCCGTACTCACACCCGGCGTGACCAATCACCTCAAGTTATTCCCCGTATTCACACCCGACGTGACCAATCAAAAAGGTGTCGATAAGAACTCTCTTCCCTCTTTCCTTGCGATAGAGCTTAATCCATCCGCGTCCGGTTCCCCCATTCCATAGACGCTGATGAACCCTGCTGCCGTCAGGAGCCTCATAATTGACAAACAGCATGTCCTTTCTGTCACAATGCACGTTCGTCTGCATACAAAAGTTCCAATTCTCCTGCTCCACGTGCCAGATGATCTTTTCCTCCGTCTCCTTGCAGTGGAATTTTGTCTTTGCGCCCGTCCAGAATTTTGAAAAATTAAACTCGATGGGCTTTCCCTCAAGATACAAGGCTCCTAATAAGATTCTGTCGAGCCCGATCCCAAAAACCCGCGGCCTGCCGCCGCCAATGTCAAAGACCGTGTTCTTAAAGCGTTTCCCGTCCCTCTTTCTTACAATGTCATTGGAAGAGAGCCATATCCAGGGGGTCGTAAAGTTGGATCCCCAGTTTTTATCCGCATAACCGTAGCAGGTCTCTGGCTTGACGTCATATATCTCGCCGTCAAGAATCACCTCGCCGTCATAGGCCGTCTTCATGCCCTCCGCATGCCAATACATCTCAAATGCATTTAACCTTCTCATCAGCTCGCCGGCGCCATAGCCAACATTGAATGCGATCTGCTTTTTTACCTTGAGGTTCCACTGCATCTCACCTGCCTGACAGAGCCATTCTGGGTGTTCCTTCGCCTCTTCTTCCGTCACCTTAACGCTTCCTCGGATCAGGGTTTCCGACGCTCTGCAGTCTCCCGCCCAGAGTCTGTAGGATTTCGTACCATAAACGCTCACGTCCTCCCAGCCAAAGAAGCGGTGAAGCTGCCTTGCATCCTCTCCCCAGCAGCCAGCCTTTACCATCAGATAGGACGGCCACCATTCATTCTTTAAGCACTCCGGATCCTGTCCATAGATTGGCTCTGCCTGTCCTAATGCGGGATTGCAGAGAAAATACTCCACGAAAAATGCCTTTTCCTCTCCCGTGTTTCGATTGATTCCCGTAAAGGAATGCCACCACCAGTCATATCCCTTCCACGCAAGCTTCCCCCAAAGCTGACATGCGTTTCTTTCCGTATCCTTTTGATTAAAGCTTCCCATCATTCTTCCTCCGCCTTGCCCTTTTTACAAATCAACCATACAATGAGACATGCCGCTCCTACAATGCAGATACTAACTAAAATCACAAAGCCCTTGTTGGTTCCAAAGGGATCTGCAGGGGCAAGCTCAGCTGTATCCTGCGTTTCTGCTTCCGTAGGAGCCGGACTGTTTTCGACCGTTTCCACCCGCTCTGAACTTGGCTCCTCGGGCTCTGGCGGCAAAATGGGAATCGCCTCCTCCGTCTCTGCACCGCAGTCCCTACAAACGCCGTGCTTAAGGCCTTCCTCCTCCGTCGTTGCCTCTTTTACGACCGTCCATTCATAGTCATGCGCCTTCAGCGTATAATGATCCGTCTCCTCATAGCCGCAGGTCTCGCAGACATATTTCACGTAACCAAATTCGCACCCAGGCGCAATTACTTCCTCTCGCAGCGCCGGATTTTCGCAGGCGTGCGGCATCAAATCAATGTCATAGGTATACACCTCATCCCGCACGAAATCGTCCTTATTTCGGCCGTTTTCAAAATCCCAGTTCATAATCTCGCCAATGAAGCCATTACAATAGGCACGGCGATTCTTATTATCCTCATAGAAGGTAATCTTTCCGGAAACATAGTTATCCGTGATGGATCCACGATATTTTTTCCCCTTGGGATAAAACATATACATGCCGACTAGTCCGCCATCATGTACATAGCCATGATCCGAATCAAAGCCACGAATCGCAATTTGGTTTCTATGCATGTCGGGATATCCCGCCGCACAGACGCCGCCCATAAACTGCTCATCCTTCGTGGTGGCATCCGTGTCAATGCAAACCAGTGTCACGTCCGTGCTGCAATCGTTGATTTCTCCACAGCCGTATCCGATGATGCCGCCCACGCCAAACATTCTGTCATGCGCCCGAAGCTGCAGCATTCCCTGCACGCTACAATTTTCGATGGTCGCATTCTCCATGTATCCCGCAAGGGAACCGATAAAGCAAGGCAAATCCGTCTCCACGTCGATTCTCAGATTCACAAGATTCAGATTGGAAATGCTGCCTTCACTCAGTTCATCAAAGAGACCTGCAAAATAGGTGTCATAAACCTTCATGTTTCCGTCAAAGGTCTCTCTTACGGCCTCGCCCGTTTCCCCAATCGTCAGATTCAAAAGGGAAAAGCCCGCGCCATCCAGCGTTCCATGAAAGGCAAAGGGCTTCCATTCCACGCCCTCCATCTGTATGTCCGCTGCCAGAACATAGCATCCATAGGGATCCTCTGCCATCGCCAACAGACCTTCTGCGTCCTCAATGACCGTCATCTCCTGCCTCGTTGCAATCAGCAGCGGAGCATCTGATTCCCCAGACATTTCTGACGCCCCTACCGGCATAGTCGTCATACAGAATATTCCCATCATCCCTGCCAAGACAATTGCGAGCCGCTGCCATCGCACATTGGCACTTTTCCTTTTTGCATTCGTTCCTGCTTTCGTTGCTCCCTTAATCAATTCCACTTCCTTCTTTCTGCCAGAATCGCTTCGCGATATTTTATGCTGATTTCGCTTTTCATCGCTTCACGATGTTTTTATGCTGATTTCATGCTTCCCTTATTTTTCATCCTCGGAATGCGTTTCATCAAGCTGCGCCTTGTATTTTCTCCCGATGCGTCCGGAGTCCGTTGCCCCGGCGCGATACACGGCGCTCATGCCAAATTTCCCGCGGATCTGATCCATGGCGGCATCCAGCTTTCTTGCCCTTTCATGCTTTTCATCCCGAAACAGGGATACCTGCTCGTACTCTTCCTTCGTTACGTCCGAAAGCGCGATCCCAAGAAGTCTTAAGGGCTCGCCGCGCCACAGCTCCTGAAACAGGGAAACGGCCGTCTCATAAATTTCATCCGTCACGTCCGTGGGTGCCTCCAGCTTTCGCTGTCTGGATTTATTCGTAAACCGCGAGGACGGCGTATTGCCACTCGCGTTCCTTAACTTACTTAAGCGAATGTCCACGGCAACGCAATTCGCCTTCGCGCCGTCTGCCCGCATCCGCCTTGCGACATTGTCAGCCAGCGCCAAAAGCACGTGCCTTGCCTGCTCCAGGCTGGTTACGTCCTCTTCAAGCGTCGTGGAAATGCTGTACCCCTTGGCATCCTCGCGTTCCTCCGATACGGGAGATTCATCAATTCCATTGGCGGATTCCCATGCCGCCAGACCACCCTTTTCTCCCAAGATCTGCTGAAGCTTTTCGACCGGCGTGTTTGCCAGGGCTCCGATGGTCATGATTCCTTCCTCCTGAAGCCTTGCCGCGGACGTCTTGCCAACAAAAAGAAGATCGCCAACGGGAAGCGGCCACATTTTCTCCGGGACCTCCTTCGGAAAAAGCGTATGCACCTTGTCAGGCTTTTCAAAATCGCTTGCCATCTTTGCGAGAAGCTTGTTGGAGCTGATCCCGACATTTACGGTAAAGCCCAGGCTGTCCCGAATCTCGTCCTTGATCTGACGTGCCAGGGCAATGGGATCCGGATAAATCAAAGAGGTCCCCGTCATGTCGAGAAAGCATTCATCCACGGAAAACTTTTGCATGACGGGCGCATACTTTCTGCAAATTGCCATAAAGGCCCTGGAATTTCTTTCATAAAGGCCAAAGCTCGGCGGAACCAAAACAAGTCCGGGACACTTTTGCAATGCCATGGAAACAGGTTCTCCCGTGGTCACGCCATATTTCTTCGCGGGGATAGATTTTGCCAAAATGATCCCCGTTCTTTTGTTTGGATCACCGCCAACCGCAGAGGGAATCAGGCGCAGATCCTCCCCACCCTCGGAAAGCCTTTTGACGGATTCCCAGGAAAGATATGCACTGTTGACGTCCACGTGAAAAATCAGTCGCTCCATTGTTTTCTCCCCTGCCTTCCGCTGGCACGATATTCCTTTGGCGAGGAACCCATCTGCCTGCGAAAGACGCGATTGAAATAACTGATATTGTCATAACCGCAATCCGCTGCAATTTTCGTGATCTTATCGTCCGAAGTAATCAGCCGCTCCGCTGCCTTTATAATCCGAATGCGATTCAGATAGGCAAAGGGCGCATAGCCAGTGATTGCCTTAAACCGATGGCAGAAATGACTCTCACTATAGCCAGAGCTCTCCACGAGCTCCGACAAAGTCATTCCTTCATCATAATGCAGCATGAGATAATCAATTCCCTTTTGCACTCCCTCCCTCGCCGCATCGACCCTATTATTATAACGCATCTGATCCGAAACTGCATTAAATATTTCCTGCAGGCTGATCATCAGCTCACCCAGAAGCCTCATCTCATAACTTTGAATGGGACGGTTCAAATATTCCTTAAAATGGGAAAGACGCTCCAGGCTTTCCGCATCCTCCGCTTTTTCCCTCCGAAAGATGGTAATGGCATCCATGCGGTTTTTTAGGAGCAAATTGACATAAAGATTCCCCTCGCCGCCAAGATATCCTGACATCCAGTCCAGCGAAAAAACCAGAGCGTCATAGCTGCAGGGCATGCCAGGTGCCTTATCCGCATGATGCGTCAGATTGGGGGGCACAAAGACTGCGTCCCCGCCATGTAGCGTGATAACCTGATCCTCCACAAAAAAGCGCAGTTCACCTTCCGCCAGGCAAAAGAATTCTGCCTCGGGGTGGCAATGTACGTACAAAGCGTTTGTATTGTCCCCATCCACAAAGGTATGATGAATGGAAAAGGGCCTTGCCGCCGTCTCGTGACTTACGTTTTCTAAATTCTGTTTGGTTTCAAAATTGATTGTTTTGTTTCTTTTCATAGCAAAATAGTACAATATTTTCATAACATCCGTCAAGTTTTTTCATGGTTTTTGCAATATCATGTCAGTAACAGATACTTCGGATGAACCGCTTCATCCGAAAAACATAGCGTCACAGCAAGTATTCTTGGAGGTATTTATGGGAAAACTGATTCTGGAAGAAAAGAGACTGATTTATCAGAGAAAGGACGAACTGACCATCATAGAGCCGTATGGCGCAAATTGCCTGCGCACGCGCATTACGCGTAATGCCAAGGTATCCGAAGAGCTTTGGACGGTGCAGGCACCCGCAACGGAGGATGCATGCATTGTCTCCGGAGACGATAAGGTTGCCACCATTCAAAACGGCATCATAAGCGCGACCTTTGACACAAGGCGCCCCTGGTTCGGCGGCATGCTCACCTATTACCGATATGGAAAGCCCATTTTGCATGAAAAATGCGAGGGTGACTATACCAATAAATTCCAGCACGTAGAAGGCGATAACTATCGAATTCAGGTTCTTTTTGACGCGAATGAGGGCGAGCATTTTTATGGCATGGGGCAGGAGCTCGTAGATGTCTTCGACCGCAAGGGAAGCACGAGTCAGATCATCCATTATAACACCAAATCAACCCTTCCCGTCCTGTTTTCCTCGCTTGGCTACGGATTCTTTTGGAATAATCCTGCGCCCGGACGCTGTGAAACCACAAGGAATCACACCATGTTCGTGGCAGACAGTGCCTATCAGGCGGATTATTTTATCTATGCCGGAGATGCGCCTGCAGACGTCATGAAGCTCTACTGTGACCTGACGGGGTATGCGCCGAAATTCCCTCGTTTTGCGGCAGGCTTTTGGCAGTGTAAGCTTCGTTATGAAAGTCAAAAGGAGCTCCTCTCCGTGGCAAGGGAGTACAAAAGACGCGGCATTCCCATCGATGCCATTGTCATTGACTTCTTCCACTGGACGGAGCAGGGCGAATGGAAATTTGATCCGAAATATTGGCCAGATCCCAAGGCCATGGTAGATGAGCTAAAGGAAATGGGAATCGAGCTTGTCGTTTCGATCTGGCCAACGATCAATCCTAAAAGCGAGAACTACCATGAAATGAGTGAGGGAAACCTGCTGGTCCGCACGGAAAACGGGCAGTACGGAACCTTTGATTTCTATGGACAGCAGACCTTTATTGACGCCATGAATCCTGATACAAGGCGCTTTGTCTGGGAAAAGGTCAAGGAAAACTATTATCGCTATGGCATTAAAACCTTCTGGCTGGATGAGGCCGAGCCTGAAGTACATCCCCAGCAGCCCGCACATCTGCATTACTACCTTGGCAATGGTGCGCAGGTGGCACAGCTCTACCCCTACTACTATTCCAAAACCTTTTATGACGGCCTAACTGCGGAGGGAGAACAGCCCGTATCCCTGACCAGGGCTGCCTATCCCGGAAGTCAGAAATTCGGCGCCATTGTTTGGAACGGCGACATTCCTTCGACCTTCGAGGCGCTAAAAATGAGCATCAAGAGTGGTCTTTCCATGGGAATGTGCGGCATCCCATGGTGGAATTCCGACATTGGCGGCTTCCATTCCGGTGACATCGAAAGTCCCTATTTCCGCGAGCTGATTGTCCGCTGGTTCCAGTTTGGGCTTTTCTGTCCCGTCATGCGTCTGCACGGCGTTCGCATCAGGCAGTCCAATTATGAATTCAAGAATCCTGGGATCATTGAGCCGAGCGGCGGTGCCAACGAAATCTGGTGCTTTGGCGAGGAGAACTATCCCATTTTAAAGAATCTCATCGAGATCAGAGATCGCTTAAAGGACTATATCTGTAAGCACATGGATGAGGCCTCCAAAACCGGCGCACCGATCATGCGACCCATGTTCTGGGAATATCCTTCGGACCCAAAATGCTACGAGCTGGAGGATCAGTATTTCTTTGGAAAGGACCTCCTCTTTGCTCCCATGTATCAGCAGGGACAGACGGAGCGCGAGGTTTACCTTCCGGAAGGAACTTGGGTTCATGTTTTGACAAAAGAGAAATTCTCCGGCGGACAAACTGTTTTGTGTCATGCACAGATCCATGAATTTCTCGCCTTTGCCAGGGAAGGCAGTGAGGTTCTCTCCTGTTTTTAATTTGGAGCCATATAGATAACATAAGAGCGGGAAAAGCAAAGGATCCTTCCTTTGACTTCTCCCGCTCTCATAAATTTTTCCCAACTTATTCGATCACCTGAACCAGGATCTGATTCTCCTTGAGAAAGCTCTTAAGCTCCTCCAAATACTTTTTCTCAACGCTAAATATCATACCCGTGATGTCCTTTGGCATCATGTAAATCATCTCCTGGAACACGCGAATAAATGCGACGTTTTCCCAGGAAGACTGATAGCGTCTATTTCCCACAACCTCATAATCGATGCCCTTCTCATCCAAATTCATAATCACGTGCTCATCGCCACGTGACAAGAAGGTACGGTAGGTTTTGCGAACGCCACTATAAAACACGGCAAGAAAAATCACGGCAACGATGGTAATGAGCGTGCCTGTCAGCGTTAATGCATCCCTGTCTCCCCTGATCAGGAAATACGAGAAAAATAGCAATCCTAAAGCACAAAAAATTGCCCCCC
Organism: Lachnospiraceae bacterium; assembly: GCA_017527205.1. Classification (GTDB taxonomy): domain Bacteria; phylum Bacillota; class Clostridia; order Lachnospirales; family Lachnospiraceae; genus Acetatifactor. The sequence continues at coordinate 63,148 of JAFXQK010000023.1, forward strand.
TACGGCAAAACCGAAAAATGCTGGATATCTTTTTCGTTGGGTTTTTGATCAGTTGCCTGGCATTCATTATTACAGTCGTGATTTCCTTTGCTTCGGCCTCTGTCAAACTCCTATTTGTCTCAATGATCATGCTTTTCCCCTCCATGCTTTCTTTTCTGCTCTGACCAAGAATTTCTCTCCCAGAACACCCCATCCTGATACCCTTGAATGGAGGCATCCGTCTCTGCCATCTCCAGGCGCTTTAATGCCCATGCGCAATATAATTCATTCTGCTCAATCGTCACGAAATGCCGCCCCAGCTTTTTTGCAGTGACCGCCGTCGTACCTGAACCGCCGAAGGGATCCAAAACGACGTCACCCTCGCTTGAACTTGCCAAAATCAGCTTTGCCATGAGCTTTTCCGGCTTTTGCGTGGGATGCGCCGTGTTCTCCGGCATAGACCAATAGGGAATCGAAATGTCATCCCAAAAATTGGATGGGCAGGTATTTCGATAATTGCCCTCCTCCGTCTCCTCCCAGTCCTTTGGGACACCCTCTACCTTATAGGGAGCAATGACCTTTCTGCGAACCTTTACGGCATCTAAATGAAAGGTATAGACATTGGAAACCGTTGCGAACCAAATGTCCTCCATGCCATTTTTCCAGTTTGCCTTTGCCCCGCGCCCCTTTTCCCGCTGCCAGGTAATGCGATTTCGCACCTTCAAAAGCTCGCATAGAACCTCACCAATGATCAGGGAGCTCTTCCAGTCACAGCAGACATAGACGGATGCGGTAGGCTTTAAGAGTGGCAATACTTTTTCCAGCCATTCCTTCGTATAAGCCCTGTATGCCTCATGGCTTTCTGCCTTAAATTTATTGCCATGATAATCCTTCTCCAGATTGTAGGGCGGATCCACAATTAAAAGGTCTGCGAAGCCTTGAGGGAGTTCTTCCATGACCTTGAAGCTGTCCCCTAAGATCACCTGATCCAAGATTTCCTCATATGCCCCAACCTTTTGATTTCGTCGCCGAATCTTCTTACGATAGTCAGCACCTTCCTTACTCTCCAGCGGAAAATCGATGGTTTTATTTCTCAGCGCCTTTCCCTTCTCTGCCTTCATGTTCTGCTTCATCCTTCCCTGACTGATTTCCTGCGCGGCACAATCCGTCACGCCGTTCCTGCATAAATTTCTCAAAAAAAGGAAATCCTATCATTGGATTATGAAACGACATTGTTTCAAAACCTCAACAAATTTAGTATATCAAATTGAGAAAGAGGTGTCAAAATGAAAGTAAATAGCAATAACCCTTCATCGGAATTACCAAAGGCGGCCATGGACGAAATCCCCACACCGAACGAAGATGCGATGACCATTACCGGACTTGTAAAGGAAAGCGGCTCCATCACAGGCTATCGACTGTCCAATGATCAAATTGTCAGTCGCGAGGAAGGCATTCGCCTCGCCAGAAATGGCCAGATTCGCGGCGTAGGCATCGCACACAATGGAGATACGGAATATCTAAAATCCATTCCCGATGATACGGAGGACAATAATCTCAGCAATCTGCCGACCGTGCAGCAAAGCGACCTTGATTAAGGCAAACCCGCTAATCCCTGGTGCACACGTCCCACTCATAAAAGGACGCTCCTATACAGGCCGTCCTTTTCTTTTTACTTTTCCTTACTATCCATCTCCGTGTTGTCTGCCATCTCGGCGCTTACTGCCTGCGTTGTTGCATTCGTCTCTGCGCCTTCTGTCGCCTCTGCCTTGTCAGCCTCCGGTGCTGCTGCTTCTGCTCCTTCGGTCGCTTCTGCTTCATCAGGCTCCTGCACGGTCTCCGCTTCCGCAGTCGGCTCTGGTGAAGGCCCGCCCTCTGCGAATCCCACGCGTATGCGTTCCTTATACTCATTTTTTGGCAAGGGCTTTGAAAAAATAAAGCCCTGAATCATGTCACAATCCTGTTTTGCAAGGAATTCTACCTGAGCTTTGTCCTCAACCCCCTCCGCCACGGTATGCATGTTTAGTTTCTTGGCAAGCTTAATGGCCTCAGAAACAACAATCTCTCCACGCCCGCCTTCCGTCTCACCACGGAAAAATTCTGCATCCAGCTTCAGCACGTCCAGCGGCATGTCCTTCAAGGAATTCAGCGAAGAATATCCGGCTCCAAAATCATCCATGGAAACCTTAAAGCCATATTCCTTCAGTTTCTGAATCGTGGAGATCATGGCATTCTTATCATCAAAGAATGCGCTTTCCGTCAATTCAATTTCGATTAAGTGGCGAGGGGTACCTGCCTGATCCACAATGCCTCGAATCTGTTCTGCAAGGTCACTCTCAATAAAGTGTGCACGAGAGACATTCACGCTGACCGTAACACAATCCAGCCCTTGATCCAACCATGCCTTCTGATCTGCTGCCACGTGCGTCAGCATGTAATGATCAATCTTTGTAATGAATCCATTCTTTTCAAAAATGGGAATAAATTTCCCCGGCGAAACAAAGCCTAAATCAGGACTATTCCAGCGAATCAGTGCCTCAGCGCCACGCAGCTTTCTTGTCTTTGGATCGTATTTCGGCTGGTAATATACAACAAACTCTTCGTTTTCAATTGCCTTTTCCTGCCGTTCCGTCACGGCATCAATCCACTTCTTCTCATCCACCAGCTTTTGATCAAAGAAAGCAATGCGGGAATCATCAATGCCGTCCATCGTTGACCTTGCCGTACATGCGTTATTATACTCTTCCTCCAGATTGAGCTTTCTGCGGCGGAGGGACTTCCCGTTCGAACCATGCTCAACGTCAAGCAACCGAACCCCTAAGTGGAAGGCAAACTTATGACCTCTGTCAATATTCTCCAGGCTCTCAATCAGATTTCGAAGTCTCTCCTTTAGGCGTTCTTCCTCCTCATACTCCATCAACACGGCATAGCTTGAGGTTGTCACGTGCGCACATGCCTCCTGCTTTGTCAGGCACTTTTTAATGACCTCATAGATACTGCAAAGCATCTGTTCCCCTTCCTGAATGGAATGGCAGGTACAGAAATTACGATAATTGACAAAAATCAATTCGATCACGGCAAGCTTCTTATTTGCATAGCGAGCGCTGCGAACAATGGGCTCTTCCTTTAAGATGAACCATGCCCAGTTATGTCCCTGCGTCACGGCATCCGTCAGATAGGTATCCACAATCTTTTTCGTCCTGCGCGCATTGCGGATGAGGTTGCCAATCATCAAGACAAGCAGGATAATCAACAATGCAATCATGAGAAGCATCATCGCAACCACGATAACCATCTCATCTCCGTTAAAGCGAACCTTGGCCTTTGCGACAAAGCTCCCTTGCACGTCCGTAAACGGAATGCGCACCCAAACTGGAAAGCATTCCTCTTCATATTTTATGGCTTGTGAAGCGATCACTTCTTCTTCCAGTTGAGCCAAAAGCTCTTCGTCAATTTCATTTGCGGATAGGTCAACCGAGGTACCGTCCTCCTGCTCAACCTTTATGGAGAATGACCCCGTTTTTAAAATAAGTCGCTCCAAAATCACTCCAAAATCAGGCACTAAGAGATCATCCATAGTTCTTAACCATCCGTCATCCGCATCAAGATAAACGGATATGGGATCTGACATGCCTGGCAGGGAAATCTGGCCGTCCCGCAGCGTGCAAGTCATATCTCCCTGCTTTGTAAGCATCTTTCCCTGTTCATCCAAAACAAAAAACTCTCGGTCCGCAAGTGACAATGGTTTACTTACGTCCTCGCCAGAAATTTGTGCCTGCTCATACATCTGAGCCAAATACCGTATGGAATTGTATTCCGCCGATAGCTTCGAAGCAAGGAAGTATTGCCCTAACATCCAATAGGACAAAAATAACACTGCAAAAACACTGCCAAGAATCACGGCAAACAATAAGATTGTCATTACCACGTGATTCTTTTTCATCACGTGCAACTGCTTTTTGTTTTTCTTATTTGCCATAGTTTATCTACCTCACTTGCGAAAACTTCTGATAAAATACTAAATTCGATGGAATGAAACCTGCTTAGTAGCCCGCATATTCCTTAATCTGCATGGCTCCGTAGAGCGCATATTTTGGATCCAGATCAGAATTATAAAGCTGAGGACGATACTCGCTTCTCCAGGAAATGCCATCGCTAAAACCCCAGAAGGTGATGGCATCCATTTTCAGCGTTCCCGCGTCAATCCTGTCAAACAAGCCGCCAATGAGCTCATAATAGTATCTTCCCTGCATCTTCAGCTTATCGTCCGTAGGTGTCAACGGCTTCTGATAGGCCCCAAGTCCCACGTCAATTTCCGTCATCTCAAGCGTCAGGCCTGTCTTTGCCAGCGTGTCCACGCTCTCAAAATAAAGCTGCAGATCATCTGCCGTAAAGAGGTGTCCTTGCAGTCCGATGCCATCAATGAGGGACCTACCTTTCTCATCCACCAGCGTCGTCACAAACGCCGCAATCGTATCTGCCTTATATTGCTCATTATAATCATTGTAATATAGTGCCACGGACTCGGGTGCATACTTATCGGCATAATAAAAGGCATACCAAAGATAATCATCTCCGATGATCTGCGACCAATAATTCTCGCGCATGGTGCCATTTTCATTCCACGCCTCATTGACCACGTCATAGGCATAGAAGAGCTCCAAATACCCCAGGCGTTCCAGCTCCTCAAACGTTCCCTTGATCATGGCCTCCATGCGGGAAAGCATGGTCTCCCTGTCCACGAAGCTCTTTGAGGGATCAAAATCCTGATAGAAGATCCAGTCAGGCGTCTGGCTGTACCAGATAAAGGTATGTCCGCGCATGGAAAAATGATGATTCTTTGCCCACTCCAAAACGCGCCTGGCGTCATTGTTAAATTCCACTACCAGATTCCCTTCTCCCCTGCTCTTTTCCAGACTAAGAATGGCATCGGGCTTCATGGCATTTTCCATGGTGCAGCTGTTATACTGTGACATGACAAGACCTGCCATATTGGGATTGCTGATGACCTGCGAAGAAATACAGGTTCCTACCTTGACTCCATGCTCCGCAAACACGTCCTTCAGCGCCTTGTCCGTCACGTCACTCTGCGCGGGAAGCGGGTTGGAACCCGTACATCCGCTACAAAGCAATAAAATCATAGCAATGGCAAACCCTAGAAAACGCTTTTTCATGGAGGATCTCCTTTCCATTTAGATCATTCGGTCGACAACAATGATGGATCTAGCTTTTTCACATGTTTATTCCTTCTCAAACTGCCACTCAGGTTTTTTGAAGAAATCCACTCTCGGCTCCAAGAACTTCAACTTATGTGTCTTAAGGTCAGAAACATATGCCGTCAAAGGCTCCAAGATCAGATCCCAGCTCCAAAGCTTCTCGTCAAAGCCAATGTATTCGCGGAACATTTCACAGCCGTCCGGCGCAATCGGATGGAACAGTACTGCCATCACCTTACAGGAATACCAGGTATCCACCAGGAGCTGACGCTTCATCTCAAGATCCCCCGTCTTGTCTGCCTCTCGGCTGACCGCAGCCCAGTTCTTGTTCACCTCGCGAATGTAATCATCCAAGGTATATGAAATCCTGTGGAAGTCATGATTATACATATGTCTTTCATAGTCCAGCACGTTCTTCTCGGCAAGACTGCGCATCCGCTCGGAGACCTCTCCTTCGGGAAGTACGCCGTCAAAGGACGCCTGCGTGGAATAAAAGCAGGAACGGATCAAACGGTTGTAAACGTTTGTCAGAAGATTGCCTTCCTTGACAACGGGATCAACACCCTCCCGCTGATCCTCCGGCAGATAGACCTGTGGCTTAAAGCCCGTGCTCTTATTGGAAAGTCCCAGGCTGATAAAGTGCATGCGAAGCTGATCCACGGAATAATGTGAAAGCAGCTCTGCTGCCATCGGAGGCTTGATCTCCGAGCTGCTGCTGGCCTTCGTATCCATGAATAAAATGTGTCTGTTCGGAATGATATGTGGAGGTCTCACGTTCCCAAGTGCATGGAAAATACCCATCTCTGCGATGGAATAGAAATAAATGTTATCCTCGCCGATGAACTGATAAACCATGGCATCCTCGTCGTTCCACCATTTCTGCCACTCATCCTCATCGGCTCCCTTAGAAGCAAGATAAGCCTTCGTAAAGGAAATGGGTGCCCAAAGGGACTCCGGCCATACCCAGAAGGTCAGATCCTTTTCGCCCTCGACCTCAGGAACGGGAACGCCCCATTCGACATTGCCGGAAAGGCGGAACGGCACCAAGGTCTTTCCCGCCGTATAATGTACGCCCGCTTCCTCCAGCACCTTCCTTGCAAGGTCTCTGTCATCCAGGGACCGGAACACACAAAGAAGCGATTTTCTCTTCTCCTCGTCAATGAGCTCATGCTCTGGGAACTTCGCAAGAAGCGCCTCCTGATCCATACCTTCAAGGTATTTCTTCGGGATATGCACGGCAGGCTTATTTAAAAACTCATCAATGATCAGCATTTCAAATTTACGACGATTGGTATTCGCGCGCAGATCATGAATGCAGCCCTTCAAGTAATCAATGTCATCCTCCAGCTTGTAATACCAGTTTGTTACGTTCACGAAGGTCGGCTTCTTTCCGGACAAAACGCTGACGGGATCAATGAGCTCGCTCGGCATATATTGATGCCCTAAGGAGCACTCGTCCGCATACGCCTTCTCACTGGTACAGCCCTCGATGGGACAGCGTCCCACGACCTGTCTTCCGTTGAGGAATACGCCAAGCTCCTCGTCAAAAAACTGCGGCGTGGACAGCTTCTCCAGATAACCTTTCTCATACAACTGATTAAAAATTTGCGCAGAAGTCTTCGAGTGGATCTTTCCCGCCTCTCCAAGTGCAGACGCGCCAAAGTAATTCAGGCTGATCTGATACTGATCCAGCGTCTCCTTCTGCTTTTCGTGATTAGAGCGCACGTAATCTGCAATGGACTCCTGATAGCCGTTTTCCTTCAGCTTCCGATAGCTCTCCAGCGCAGGGGAGCCATAGCAATCCGTTCCCGATACAAAAATGACGTTCTCCTTGCCAATTCTGTCACGCATGAATCTTGCAAACACGTCCGCATGTACAAACATGCCTCCCACATGTCCAAAATGCAGCTCCTTATTGCCATACGGCATGCCTCCCGTAATCACACAGCGCTTGGGGAAGACAGGTCTTTCATCAGGTCTGATTCTCTTATCGTACATCATTCCAATTCCTTTCTGAATGTAATCGCTTCGAAATATATTTACTTTATTCCGTATATTCAAATCGCTTCGCGATGTTTTATTAAATCTTTAATGACTTCTCCGGCGATGATGAGGCCGGCTACGGATGGCACAAACGCAATGCTGCCAGGCGTGCTCCTGCGCGAGGAGCCTTTGGGCAGCGCACTCGTCCGGTCATCGCCTCCGCCGCTCTCATGGCTCAAGGCCTCTGTCATCAGATCGACGTCCTCCGTTATCGGCGTTAAGGCCTCCTCCGTAGAATAAACCACCTTCAGTTTCTTCACGCCGCGCTTTTTTAATTCCCGACGCATCACCTTGGCAAGGGGGCAGACGCTTGTCTTATAAATGTCTGCCACCTGAAACTTCGTGGGATCCAGCTTATTTCCCGCTCCCATGGAGCTCATCACGGGCACGCCGGCCTTTTGCGCCCGCATAATGATGTCGATCTTTGCCGTCACGGTATCTACGGCATCCACGACATAGCTATACTCCGAAAAATCAAACTGGTCAGCTGTTTCCGGAAGATAAAAGCACCTGCGGGCATTTACGACTGCTTCGGGATTGATGGAAAGAATCCTCTCCTTCATCACGTCAACCTTGTATTGCCCTATGGTATTCCGTGTCGCAATGATCTGCCGATTTAAATTCGACAGGCAGACCGTGTCATTGTCAATTAAATCAAACGATCCGACACCGCTTCTGGCCAGTGCCTCCACGACATATCCGCCGACGCCTCCAATGCCAAACACGGCAACGCGCGCCTTCGCTAGCTTTTCCAACCCTTCCGTGCCTAGTAAAAGCTGCGTTCTTGCAAACTGTTCCTTCATGACAATTCCTATCCTCTGCAAAAAAACTATGATCCAAAGACCATGAAATTATTATATTCCCTGCGCAAAAGGTTTTCAACCACTATTTGAAAGCCTCCGCTGAGGCAAGCATTTCTTTGCCGTTATTCCTTGGGATGCTCAATCGTTTCCTCCGTATATTTCCGCTCCATGTCATGACGAATTTTGCGATCCCTTACGGAATCAAAGATGATGGAAAAATCATAATCCTCCGGATAGAGCTCCTCGGCCTTGACGTGAAGCTTCACGCGCTTATGGTTGATCCAAATCTTACGGTCTGCCACCTGAACGCGCAGTACGCCCTGCTCATTCACCTTTTCGCACACGATACCAATCTTCTTGTCCGGATAGATCATGACGCTGTCCCCGATCTGAAACTTCTCGGCCAGCTTTGCATCCGTATGAGACTTTTTCTCCTTTCTGATCTTTCTTTGTCCAGTCTTCCCTCTGTCATTGCCCTGCTTTTCCTGTTCATGGAAGGTATAGTTTTTCACTGCTTCCTTCCCATAGGCTGCCTCCACGGCTACCTTTAGCATCTCCGCCGGCATTCCAAGTCTGTCCGCAACGTAAAACGCACAGCTCTCCCCTGCCTCGCCGATCAGCATTTGATAAGTGGGCATCAGCGTTTCACGATCAAAGGTCATTCTGGCGTTGACAATATGCTCCTTCTGTTCTGCATACTCCTTGATCTCCGGATAATGCGTCGTGACAAGAAAATTACAGTCGCTTTTTCGGAGCTCCTCCAGTATGGCAACCGCAATTCCCATACCCTCCGCGGGATCCGTTCCCGAACCCAGCTCATCCATGATCACAAAGCTTTCCCTGTTGACCTGCCTCAAAATCTCCAGCACGTTTTTGATATGCGCTGAAAAGGTAGACAAATTCTCTGAGAGATTCTGCCCGTCTCCAATGTCACAAAGATACGCGCCGTTCATGCAAAGCTCCGCCTCCTTACAGGTGACGTGAAGACCGCACTGCGCCATGTAAGAATTCAGCATGACAGTCTTGATCGCTACGGTTTTCCCGCCCGTGTTTGGCCCGGTAATGACGATTCCTCGTATCCCCTCGCTTGCTCCCATGGAAAAATTCAGCGGCACGTTAATTGCCTTGTCCATTAAAGGATGTCTTGCTTCCTTCAGTAGGATTCTCCTATCCGTGTTGATTTTAGGTTCCATACAATCCAGCTGCAGGCTCAGCTTTCCCTTAGAAAAAACGAAGTCCAGCTTCTCAATCATTCTGACGTTTTCTTCCATGTAAGGCAGGGCATCCGAAACCATTGCCGTAAGGGTATACAGAATTCTGTGTACCTCATTCTCCTCCTCGATGCGAAGGAGCTGGATCTCCTCGAACTGCTTGGACACGCCCACCGGCTCAATGAAAAAAGTACTGCCTGTAGAAGACTTGTCGATCGTGCTGCCAGGAATCCGGAATTTGTATTCTTTCTTTACAGGTACGCAGACTCTGCCGTTTCGCAGGGTATAATAGGTATCCGCCATACACTCCTTGTTATTTCGGATCACCTGTTCCGCCTTTTGCTTCATGCCCTCCTCCAGATGCGTGATCTGGTAACGGATATCATATAACAGCTTCGATGCCCTGTCATCCACCGCTTCATTTCGGATCTGCCTGCTGATTTCCTCGCGAAGATCTTCTAGTCCCTCCAAATTCTCATCATAAAATGCCAGCGGATTCTCATACTGTTTTCCTCTGTGCAGATACTCCTTTAAGCGCTGCGTCACCACCAAAACCTTTTCCACGCGCTCTAACTGATAAGGGCTGAGGCAATCTCCCCTCTGTGCAATTTGCATGATCTCCTTCATCTCCGTCACGTTTTGCAGCGGCGGATTCCCAAGCTTCTCAATCAACTCCCGGGCATTTGTTGTATCCCGAAGCTGCTTTCTAAGCTCTGGCTCCTCTAAAATAATCTCAATGCTTTGAATCATTTCCGCCGCACGTTCCGTGCAGGTGAGTTCCTTCCACTTCTCTTTGATCTTGTCAAATTCTATCTGTTTTTCTATATTCATCTCTTTATGATCCTTCTCTTCTTTATTTTCTTTCTCTTTTTTATTTTCTTTCTCACTTATTTGTTCAGCGAATCAGATTGCTAATGTTGGATAGACACAAAAAGACCATGATACCTTGGCTAAGATATCATGGTCCTCCTATAACGATATGGTTCTCGAATTCAAAAAGAAATACAAAAACCACCCTTCTTATTTGAAACAAACAATACGAAGGTAATCAATCTCTATCCACGATATGAAGCGTAACGAAATAAGCCAACGATTTGTACCGTTAACCGGAAACCAAAATGGCCATGCAATATAAAATTTGCAATGGTTATTTCACCACACTTAACATAAATTACCTCGTGTCATAAAATGATTACTGAACAACTGTATTATAAATTCATTTCTGATTTGTTGTCAAGCAATTTAAAACCCCCCTTCAGTGCATTCCTCGATCTGCGCTCCCGCATCCTCCAGGCCTTTACAAAACTGATTTTTACAAGACGCCGTCAAGCCATCCGCGTTAGGACTTGACCATATTACTGCAACCTTCTTCACGTCCGTTAGCTCCTCTCATACTTCTTCGCTTATAAAAATGACGCGAGTGATATTCTATTCATATGGTAACCTGATGCATTGCTTTTGTGATTTATTGATGATGAAAATTCGTCCATACGCGATTCTCTACTTCCGGAAGGCCAATCTGCTCCTTGCCCAATGCTATGCTTTTCATGAGAAATACCATGTTTCTTGCAAGGACGCGCATCACCTGCTTTCCTTCCGCATCAATGTCGCCTTCACCAGGATCCCACCCGTAGATGTTATTCCAATACTGACTAGTCGCTACAGGCATGTTCGACAAGGTAAAGAACTTATTCAGCTCGTCAAACGTTGCGGTACAGCCAGAACGCCTTGCGCTGACCACGCTCGCACCCACCTTATAGCTCTTGTCAAAATGCGTACTGTAAAACAGTCTTTGCAGAGCCGACATCAGCGTTCCATTTGCCGAGCCATAATACACGGGCGAACCGATCACCAATCCGTCAGCCTCCTCGAATTTCTTAGCCAGCTCATTTACGACGTCATCAAAGACGCACTTGCCGTTCTTTCTGCAGGTCTCACACGCGATACAGCCGCGAATGTCCATGCGACCGAGCAAAATGTTCTCATATGCAACGCCATTTTCCTCAAAGACTCGTTCCATCTCGTGGAAAGCCAGGGCAATGTTTCCATTTCCCCTCGGACTTCCGTTGAGCATCAATACCTTCAATTGATCTCCCATTATTCTTCCTCCATTCATCCCTTAGGAGACAAAATATACATAGTCTTCTTTTCTGGGTGCCGGAGCCTTGGCAGGTTCTGCCGCATATCCCAGCGCACAATGACCGATGCCTTCATATTCTCCTTCAATGCCAAGCTGCTTTAATAGATTCTTTCCAAAATCAGATTCGAACTCTTCCTTTGCCCTATGGATCCAGATGCTTGCAACGCCAAGGCTTTCCGCCGCATTCATCAGGTTACCCATTACGAGGGAACCATCATAAACATGGGTTGCAACATCCTTCTTGGCAATGACGATCAGAATGACAGGCGCGCCATAGAAGGGATCAAAGCCTTCTCCCCAACCGCCGACCTTTCTGTTCGCCTCCATGATTTCATCCCGCAGCTCCTTATTTGTCACCGCAATAATGACAGGGCTCTGCTTTCCCATGCCAGTAGCGGCATAGGTGCCAGCCTTTACGATTGCCTGAAGCTCCTCATCCTTGATCATGTCGGGCTTAAAATTCCTACAGCTTCTTCTGCTCTCTAATACTTTAATTGTTTCATTCATTTTCTATTTCCTCCTTCTTTAGAAACTCGTTCATGGATTCTATGTTTATCGTATCATCCATGACAATTTCCTGCATCTTAGGGCTTGCCGATCATCCCTCATTTTTTGTGGTATTCTCAGCACCTCACCCTTGCCCATACCCTCTTTCCTATTTCCTGCTTCCCAATTTGATAAAAACAAAACGGGTGGACAAATGCCACCCGTTTCCATGCCACTACCCCGTTTTATGTTTCCCGATCACGATTCCCGTAACTACCCCTTTTTCAAATTCCGTCGGAGTCTTTATTTTGATCCGCATTGTCACGAAATTTCAAAATCTTATTTCCGTCCGTTTTCTTTTTCCTGTTCGCACGCCTTTTTGTAAAGCCACTCATCTCCCGAGGATCCAATGCCTTCATCACGTCCAAGACGGCAACCACTTCCATGATTTCGCTTTCCGACAAACCTTCCGGCCCGCCCAGATCTCTTAAATAGTCCCTGCAGCTCTTAACGATGGCCTTTTTCCGGATCGCCAATAACGCCTTTCGCTCCTTCTCGTCCAGGCGATCATCCCGAAAGGATTCATGAACAATCCGAAACCTTCTCATTTTTCGGTTGTCACATGGGATTTCCTGAAGCAAAAAGAGTCCCTCAGGCTGATGCGTCAAGATCAGGCTATCCACACATTCTATGTTCGAATTCGCATTGATGTATTGACAGGTCTTATAAAAATCCTTGCCGTAAATGCCGCTGTTGACGCCTTTTTTTCCTCCGACGCCTCGCTGGGCATACTCAATGCTTCCGTCCAGCATGTACGCCAATGCTGCCACATATCCCTTCGGTGTATGATGCACCAAGTGATCTATGAGCTTTGGCAAAAGGAGCTCTCCATGCACCGACTTCGCCCTTGGGAAATCCATGGTTTCGTACCTTCCCTTGGCAAGATTAAACGTCATGTTGGATAAATTTTTGATTCCTTCAAATCCCAAGCTGCTAAAGGTCAAATTCGCCCAATTGATCCCCATGACTAACACCTGCCTTACCATCTATCTCCGAAACAGTCCCGCAATCAAATCCCATTCAATTCTCAAATAATTTCCAAGGTGCTTTGTCTGAAACTTCACCCTCTTTTGTCTTCCCTCGTAGCTCATGCTAAGTCGTAAGCCCTCGCACACGCCCAGCAGGTATTGTCGTCCCATTTTTTTCCTCACAAAAAACAGGAATTTGATTCCATACCCTGCAAGAAGAAACGGAAAGTGGAGCACCTTGAAAAAAAATGGCAAATTCTTTGCAATCACATAGACACTGTTCGCCGCCGCACGCTTCGTCTTCCACGCATTGTAACGCGAACCCGTGGAGGCACTTCCATAATGGACGACCCTTGCTCTCGGCTCATAGAGACTCCGATAACCATAAATATTGGCGCGGTAGCCTAGGTCTAAATCCTCAAGATATGCAAAATGCTTCTCATCAAACAGTCCGATTCTTTCTAAAGCCTCGCGCCGATAAAGTGCCGCACCGCCACAGGCGGAAAAAATGTGTGTCCGCTGCTGATAGTCCTTATAGGGCTTTCCCTTTCCACGAGAAAATGCCCAGCCCAGGATCGTATAGACGTCGCCTGCATCATCCATGAGCTCCGGCTTGTCCCACATGAGCATGGCTGCACTCACTGAAAAAATGGGCCATCTGCCATCTTTCCCGCCAGAAATCATCCTACCAGATGCCTTGCCTTTTCCCTTCGCATTGGATGTCTTACTTACACCCAGGTCTTCCATGGGGGCATATATTTGCTTGATGAAATCCGAATAGACCTTTGTATCATTGTTTAAGAGAAGCACATATGGGCTGTCACTGCTTTGGATTCCCATGTTCACGGCATGGCAAAAGCCCGTGTTTTCTTTCAGACAAAGAAGACGCGTCTGCGGAAATTTCTCGCGGATCAGCTCCACGCTCCCATCCTCGGAGGCATTGTCAACGACCAACACCTCATAGGACGGCGTTCCCTCTACCTGTGCATACAAGGAGGAAAGGCAATTCTCTATGAACTTAATTCCCTTATAATTCGGGATGATCACCGTGATCGTTGTCATGTAGCTTCCCCTCACGTGACGTGTCGTAGTACGAGCCGTTCCTCTCTAAGCCATGGTGCCGACTGAACGTCTCTGCCTTAGCTCTGCACCATGAATTCCGGATCCCACATAATCCGTTTCCCCTGCTCCCGTAATGCCTTGCAGAATAAAAGACTCAGCTTTTTTACCTCAGCATCCTTGGGAAGCGTTTCCGCATCAAAGATCTCGACTTCGAAACTCTTTTGATTCTTTTTTTCATCTTGTATGAAAAGGCGCCTCGTCACGTAGGGGACACCAACCACTTTCTCAAACAAAGGCCAGAATTCCTTGGCAACACAGATACAGCGAAGATCAACCGCCTCCGCATCCTGCGTCAGCACTCCGCGGTGCAGATAGCCGCTGAACCCTTCCTTCAGTCCCTCGTAATAGATGCTGCCGTCCCGGGCCATTCTTCCGCCCACTAGCACTCTCTGGGAGATCAGTTTTCCTCCAACTGCGCCAAGATCGTGGCGGTTGCCTAAGACAGAGCTTTCATCCCCAACATAATTCAGTCGGTAAAACCCTACGTGCTTCAAATCCACGGCCTTCGCATTCCAGCCCTGCCCGTCTGCAAAATCCTGCAATGCGCGCTTCCCTGCCTCATAGGCATAGAGCTTACTCTGTGGATTCTCCGCCGTGGAGCCTCCATGACATCTCCAATGATAAAGCACCTTTGGCACGTGGCAAATGGCCTGTTCCGGGGAAAGTCCCCGCACCATCATTTCCGCTACTGCCCGCAGTACCAGGTCATAGTCCTGCGCTCCGTCAAATTCCTTCCGAAGCCGCAGCTCACAAAAGAGCTCTCGCTCCATCACTAAAAAATGGCAGATGTAATTATTGGACAAAAGGAGGTCAAAATTAAAGTCTTCCTTGCGGTTGCGTTCATAATACTGTCCTGCGCCGTCCCACTTATCCTCGTCCGAATAGACCAAAAGCGGCGCTTCCAGAGTTTCCTTCTCGCCGCGGATAGCCTTCGCCATCTCCAGCAGCGCATCCGGCGTCAGTACGTCGTCATGATCCAGGAGCCCCACATACCTCCCACGTGCATACGGAATGCCGGCATTCGTATTCTCCGAGATGCCATCGTTTTTTGCAAGACGTACATAACGAATACTTCCAACGTTTACGGCATCATCCTCATCTCCGACCAGGCGCTCCGAAAACATCGGCAGGTGCGTCTCTTTGCAAATATCCTTCAGGGCAGCGTACACGCTCTCATCCCCCGATGCATCCAGAAGCAAAAGCTCCCAGAGGGGATACGCCTGTTCCTGCACGGAAACCACCAAATCTTTCAAGAATGTAGGGTTCGTCCGGTAAGCCGGTACAAGAATGCTAAAGGACGGCACTTCCTTCCCTGCCTCGCTCCAATTTCGGATGCATTCCCTTGCCTGCTCCCGCAGCGTCTTTTTTTCTTCCTCGGAGAGCGGCCTAAACGAATAGGGCTCCGTCGCCGAAAGTCGCTCCCTCGCCGCATTCCAGGTATTTTGCAAGCCATTGCGCCTCAGATAATATAGAGTTTTTTTCAAATTTGCGATCGTCAGCTTTCCCATATTCCTCTTCCAAGGCTTCCTTTGCTTGTCCTACATGGCTTTCCTTTACAGCATTGCCTTGAGATCCTCCGTCAGCTGCTCCAATCTCTCTAAGGCATCCGCTTCACTCGTCCCCTTAACGCCCATGTAAAACTTGATCTTTGGCTCCGTTCCGGAGGGTCTTGCACAGCACCATTCGTCATTGGGAAGCTCAAAATACAATACGTTCGACTTTGGCAGTCCCGTGGGGGTCTTCTCACCCGTTGCAAGGTCTAAAATCTCATCCTTCTGATAGTCACGAAGCTTTAATACCTGCTTATCACCAATGGCCTTCGGAGGGTTCGTGCGAAGCTTTTCCATCGTCTCCGCGATCTGCTTTGCACCGGATTGTCCCTTCATGGTAATGGTGTACTGACCTTCCTTGTAATATCCGTACTTTTCATAGATTTCCGTCATCATGTCGCAGAGCGTCTTCCCCTGCTTCTTACAGTATGCCGCCACCTCACAAAGACAGGTGACTGCCACGATGGCATCCTTATCTCTTGAATGCGTTCCTGCAAGACATCCGTAGGACTCCTCCAGGCCAAACACGTAATTGTAGCTGTGGTTTTCCTCAAAGAATTTGATCTGCTCGCCAATATACTTAAAGCCCGTCAACGTCTCAATCAGCTTTACGTGATATGCCTTGCTGATGGGGAAGGTCATGTTTGTCGTCACGATCGTCGTTACCAGTGCGGGGTTCTTCGGCATCAGTCCCATTGCCGTTCTCTCACGCAAAATATACTCTGCGATCAGCATGCCGGACATGTTTCCGGTAAAGGATTTATACTCGCCCGTCTTCACATCCTTGGCATAGATGCCAAGACGATCTGCGTCCGGATCCGTTGCCAGAACAATGTCCGCGTCCTTTTCCTTTGCAAGGCGCAGCGCATAGGTAAAGGCCTTGGGGTCCTCCGGATTCGGATACTCCAGCGTCGTAAAGTTCGGATCGGGATTCTCCTGCTCGGGAACAACATAGACATTTTGGAAGCCAAGCTCCTTCAGGATTCTCTGTACCGGCTTATTTCCCGTTCCACAAAGAGGGGTATATACAATTTTAATGTCCTTGGAGACCTCACTGATGATCTCAGGATGCAAAATCTGCTTTTTCAGCTCCGCCATGAACAGATCATCGATTTCCTTTCCAATGACCTGATACAGTCCGGCCGCAATGGCGTCCTCCTTCTTCATGGTCTTTACGGTTCCAAAGTCCGTAACCGCACGAACCTCGCTGATGATTTCCTTGTCCCTGGGCGCCGTGATCTGAGAGCCATCCTCCCAATAAACCTTATATCCATTATATTCCGGAGGATTGTGGCTCGCCGTCACCATGACACCTGCCGTACATCCCAGCGTTCTCAGCGCAAAGGAAAGCTCCGGCGTTGGGCGAAGGCTCTCGAAAATATACGCCTTAATGCCATTGGCTGCGAGGCAAAGCGCCGTCTCCTGTGCAAACTCCGTGCTCATGCGGCGATTATCAAAGGAAATTGCAACGCCCTTTCCTTCCGTTCCCTGCTTTAAAATATAATTTGCCAGGCCCTGCGTTGCCTTTCTCACGGTGTACACGTTCATGCGGTTGGTACCTGCTGCCACAACGCCGCGCAGGCCTCCCGTACCAAACTCCAAATCCCGATAAAAGCGATCCTCTACCTCCGCCTCGTTATTGCGAATGGCCAAAAGCTCCTCCTTCGTCTTCTGGTCAAAATAATCATTCTCTAGCCAAAATTGAAACTCCTCACGATATCCCACGCTTGCATCCTCCTGTCATCATTTTGTCATCATCTTGTATGCTTTGCAGCCATTTATTTTATTGTAGCATATTCCACCCGAAATCGCAACGGAGGAAAAAGCTGGAACCCCCACCCGGTCGACGAGGTGACCAACAGCTCCTTGGTCCGCATCCTCATCTAAAACAGGCTCAATTGTTCATATTCTGCTTGACGCGAAAGAGGCCCCGGTACCTTTCTTAGGAGGGACTCCGTCCATTCCTCCCGATAAAGCCAGGGTTCGACCTCGCTCTCCTCCAAAATCAGCGGCATTCTGTCATGCACGGGAAGCATGGATTCATTTGCTGCCGTTGTCAGGATCGTGAAGCGCTCCGCCGATCCCTCTCCCTTGCAAAAGCCCGCCATATAAAGGATCTTACCGTCCGGTCGCGAAAAAGTATTCTTTTCCTTATGGCGATTCCATTCATAAAAGCTTACGGCAGGAATGACGATGCGGCCATGCAATACGCCCTCACGAAACATTCCTTTATCCAGCGCCGTCTCACATCTCGCATTGAAAATGACCTGCCCCTTTTGAAATCCGGGCAAGCCCCAACGTATGCTCCCTAAGGTCAGTCCGTCCTCCCCATCGGACAGGACGGGCGCAAGCTCCGTAGGTCTTATGTCCCTCTCCTGAAAGCATGGAATATTGCCTGCGTCCATGCTTTTCTGAGGCTCTGCCATCGTCTCATCGCCTGGGACGTCCTGTCGCAGGGTTCCATTTCTGAGCTTTCTCTCGCGGTTCACCATCTTCATCAGGCTTTCGATTCCGTTATCCAACTCTCTGCCAATATGATAAATTCCACACATGCTTCCGCTCCCCCATCAACCTGCCCGGCCTAATATAATACAAGCTGGGGTTGCCTTTGCAACCCCAGCCAGATCATCGTCAGTAAACTATATTGTTGCCAAGGTATCACTGATATGCCATTGCCCTGACCATTGATATCGATTTATGCAAGAATCGCCTTGGCAGCCTCTGCCAGGGTATCCTTCTTTGCCTGTGCTTCGGCAAGATCCTTGCCCTTCGTCGTAAAGTAAATCTTGATCTTCGGCTCAGTACCGGAAGGACGAACAATGACGGTAGAACCATCCGCAAGACCGTAGATCAGTACGTTTGCCTTAGGAAGTCCCGTCTCCTCAGGCTTCGCATAGTCCGTCACCTTCGTCACGGCGATGCCTGCGAAATCCTTCGGTGCGTTCTCACGAAGTCCCTTCATGATGGAGGCCATCTTATCCATGCCGGAAAGTCCAGGGAATTCGAAGGAATCCACCTTGTTCAGGTATCTTCCGTACTGTGCATAAATCTCCTCCAGACGCTGCTTGATGGAGGAACCGATGCTTCTGTAATATGCCGCCATCTCGCAGATCAGCATGGAAGCAATCACGGCATCCTTATCGCGAACGTAAGGGCCTGCCAGATAGCCATAGCTCTCCTCAAATCCAAAGATGAAGCGATCTACCTCACCAGCCGCCTCAAGCTGTGCGATCTGGTCTCCGATCCACTTAAAGCCGGTCAGCACGTGACGAAGCTCAACGCCATAATGCGCTGCAACGGCATCTGCCAAAGGCGTGGAAACAAGACTCATCACGGCAACGGGGTTCTTCGGCATGGTACCCTTCTCGATGCGTCCTGCGCAGATATAATCCAAAAGCAGCACGCCCATCTCATTACCGGAAACCAGCTCATAGCTTCCATCCGGGCACTTCATGGCAATGCCTACGCGGTCTGCGTCAGGATCGGTTGCCAGCATCAGGTCTGCGCCTTCCTTCTTTGCAAGCTCAAGACCATACTTCAGGGCCTCGAAGATTTCAGGATTGGGATAAGGGCAGGTCGTAAAGTAACCGCTAGGATATTCCTGCTCGGGAACGATGGTCACGTCCGTGATACCCATGTCGTTCAAAATATGGGTTACAGGCACTAAACCAGTACCATTCAAAGGAGAGTAAACAAGCTTTAAGCCGCTGGTCTTTGCCAGGCCGGGACGAACCTGTCTCGCCTCAATCGCCTCATAAAAAGCCTTCTTACAGTCATCTCCCACAAAACGGATCAGGCCCTGCTCTACGCCATCTGCAAAGGACATCACCTTCGCACCGGTCAGCACGTCCGTCTTTTGAATCTCGGCATACACAATGGCAGCTGCGTCATCCGTCATCTGGCAACCGTCAGGGCCATAGGCCTTATATCCGTTATATTTGGAGGGATTATGGGAAGCAGTCACCATAACGCCTGCGTTACAGTGATAATATCTCGTTGCAAAGGAAAGCGCGGGAACGGGCATCAGCGCATCATAAATGCGAACCTTGATTCCGTTTGCCGCGAGGACGCCTGCTGCCTCCTTCGCAAAAATATCACTCTTCAAGCGGCTGTCATAGGAAAGTGCAACCGTCTGGTTTCCTCCCTGCGTCAGTACCCAGTTTGCAAGTCCCTGCGTTGCCTGACGAACCACCCAGATATTCATTCGATTGGTACCTGCGCCGAGCGTTCCGCGAAGTCCGGCCGTACCGAACTGTAAGGACACGGCAAAACGGTCCTTGATTTCTTCCTCATTTCCTTTTACCCGAAGCAGCTCCGGAAGCAGATCCGGATCCTCCAAGTTAAATGCCAACCACCGATCATATTCCTGCACGTACATAGTCCCATACCTCCTCTTGCTTCGTCGCCCCACATGGCTTGTATCTCTCCCTGCTCCGTTGTCCGTGCACTCGCATCCCGCGACACAGCCTCCTCCAAAGCATCAGCGCCGTCATCAGCCGCAACCTACCTCTTGCAGCATCTTCTTCGGAAGCGACTTTGCTTTCTGCAACACCTTCTTCCGAAGTGGCTCTGCCTTCTGTGACACCACCATCTATGAGGGACATTTTTCACAAATTCTTATGGAATAATTCTACCACATTACCGCCCTCCCCGCAAGTAGCCCTCCATCACCTTTCTATGTTTTTCTGTATGACTTTTATATAAGCTTTTCTACATGATTCTCTACATCAAATCAGAAATTTCTCCATTTTCTTTCGAATCAGTGCGATATCTAAAGGCATTTCGGGGGTTTCCATGGAAATGATCAGGGAATCTCCCAGAAAAATCCCATTTTTTTCATAGGACTCCAGCTTCATGTAATTCTTTAGGGCGTAGTCATCGGCAATTAATAATCCTAAATGCTCCCAATAAATTGTTTTTCTTTTCCTTACATTCAAGCAGGCGAAATCTGGATAAACTGCCTTGTGACCTGTTAACAGCACCTCTGGTTCATAACGATAAGGAATCTTCATTTTGTAAAAGGTGTCAGCCAAAATTTTCTCTGATTTTGAACGAACCTTTTCTCCCTGCTCTGTTTCATACTTTCCAGATTCTGGAAACGGATTTTTCTCCCCCTGTATCTCCGCCAGCCATGTATTTGTAAATTCTTCGTCTGATAGCATAATTGGCGTTACATATTTCTTTCTACCTATGCATAGCTTTTCATAAATTTCATCTAAATGCTTTGGATGATATTTGTTCAAAAAAGCATCCATGCTTTTACAGTCTTCTTCCAATGCCCTTAAAACACTTAGATCGTAATCCCTTTGAATCAGCTTGTAGACAATTGCCCGATCCTTCGCATGCACATATGTAGCCTTCTCCTTCCCTTGCTCCTTAAAATAATACTGCGGAATCCCCTGGGAAGTCGTTACCCTTAGCGCTCCTTTGGGCAAGCCTTCATGGTTTTTTTGTCTCTTTTTGGCGTTTGCCAACAGCTTCTTCATCTCTAATAGCTGTTCCCTTAATTCTTTTGAATAATCAATCATCTTGTCTCCTCCTCGTTTTATGAATATTACAGCCCAATTTCCATTTTGGCCTTTCAGGCGGTAGTGATTCCTTGAGTTACTACCGCCCAGCTTTCAATTTGGCCTTACAGGCGGTAGTGATTCCTTGAGTTACTGCCGCCCAGCTTTCAATTTGGCCTTACAGGCGGTAGTGATTCCTTGAGTTACTACCGCCCA
>JAFXQK010000048.1 GCA_017527205.1 Lachnospiraceae bacterium
CTTTCGGTATCTATCGTTTCACTTTCGGTATCTATCGTTTCACTTTCGGTATCTAATCCTTTTTTTATGATATCTATTGTTTTTCTTTCCATTATTTTTCTCATCTTATAGAAATCTATTCTCATTTCCAAAGGCTGTTTTTTCTCTGATAAGCATTTCCTCGCTTTTTCGCTTGTCTAAATCTTTTATGTTCTTCTCAGGCAAGCATTTTCTGCCTTCCATGCTTGCCTAGTTTTCTCTTTTACCTTTCAGGCAAGCGTTTTCTGTCTTCCATGCTTGCCTAGTTTTCTCTTTTACTTTTCAGGCAAGCATTTCCTGCCTTCCATGCTTGCCTAGTTTTCTCTTTTACTTTTCAGGCAAGCGTTTTCTGCCTTCCATGCTTGCCTAGTTCTCTCTTTTACTTTTCAAGCATGCATTTCCTCGCTTTTTCGCTTGCCTAGTTTGCGTTTTAGCAATTTAGGCAGTAGCGGTTGTTTCAGAAATACTGTCCCATTTTATAAATGTCACTCCAGGCAGCAAATTATTTCTGAGCTTTACTGTCCCATTATGAAAAATATCATATAAACAGTTGAAAATACTTGAAATTCACAGTTTGCGAAACATTTTCTCATTTTAGCCAGTTACAAACCACTGTCTGTTTGCCAAAAATGCAAATTCGACAGTATAGACCGTTCAAAGTTCACTGGCTCAAGGCCCAAATTTCAAATTCGACAGTATAGACCGTTCAAAGTTCACTGGCTCAAGGCCAAAATTTCAAATCCAACAGTATGGACAATTCAAAAGGCCCTGGCTCAAGGCCAAAATTTCAAATCCGACAGTATGGACAATTCAAAGGGCCCTGGCTCAAGGCCAAAATTTCAAATTCGACAGTATGGACAATTCAAAAGGCCCTGGCTCAAGGCCCAAAACGTAAATCGGACAGCAAAAGCAGTTCGAAACGCACAGCCTTAAAACCCAAAATACAAATCGGACAGTAAAAGGATTACGAAGAAGTTACGCAACAAAAAAGTGTCACGGAAAAGCTTTCCATGACACTTGTCAACTAATCATATCATATATTCAAACAGCTATAGATAGTTTCTACTACAAATCCTCTCTTATCACCTCAGGTCAACCTAATCAAACCTACGTCAACCCACATACATGTTTCAAGAAATCCGTCAAACCATTTTTCCACAGAAATCCCGAATCCCCATCTTCCCGTTATTCAGAAATTATTCTTCCTGTTATTCGGAAATTATTCTTCCTGTTATTCAGAAATAATTCTTCCCGTGACTCAGAAATAATTCTTCCCGTGACTCAGAAATAATTCTTCCCGTGACTCAGAAATAATTCTTCACGTTATTCAGAAGCCATTCTTCACGTGACTCGGAAATCATTCTCCCCTTTATGCGGAAATTATTCTTCCGGTTCTTCGGTTACGGTTCCATCGGATACGACCGTCACGTACTTCGATACGACATAAAGCACGAGTCCATTGAATTCAACCCTTGACCAGCCGGAATCCTTACTGATGCCGGTGCGCTTAGCGGTCAAGCCGGCTTTCAGCTGAGCGCTGATGGTTGCCTTACCCTGCGTCGTGCTGGGCTCCGTACGAAGGTTTACGTATTCCTGCGTTGCCACGGTAACGATTTCTTCACAGTCCGTAAAGGAAATGATATAACCATCCGCCGTTGTTACCCTATTGTCCGGATTCGCAGGCGCTTCTGCCTTATAATTCTTGTCCGTCGTAAGGTAGTAGCTGATAATAAAGCACTCCCCGCCATTGAAAATAACCCTGGACCACCCCGTCTCCTTATTGATACCCGTACGTCTTAAGATCTGACCATTTCTAAGCTGACCGGCAATCGTAATAATACCTTCCGTATCGGGCTGAATACGAATGATGGCGGCATCCTTTGCCGTAACCTCTTCGTCCACTGCCTCGAATACCATGTCCGTATCGCCATTGATGGGCTCAACTTCCTTCTCCGTGTCATTGGACTGCGCATGCGAAAGTTCATCCTCTGCAACCAAGGTTTCCGACCATGATGGCGATACTTGAACCTGCATGTTTCCGATCTGCGCCCTCGGTTCCTTATGCGTCACCTTCCATACGATGGTACAAATCAAGGCTGCAACCACCATCATGACAACGAAGGTAATCAGCATGGTTATAATTCCGCCCTGATCCTCTTCCAAATCAGCATACTTATCAACTTTTCCCTTAACTGTTTTGGGCATTCCTGCCTCCTATTCCATTTTTATGGCATCCCGCCACAAAATATTTTGCCACGTAATTCCCTGACTTTCTTTGCTCGCTTACGCTCGTCCCTCACTTCATTCGGGATCAGGGAATTACTTTGTAATTCCCTGACTTTCTTTGCTCGCTTACGCTCGTCCCTCATTTCATTCGGGATCAGGGAATTACTTTGTAATTCCCTGACTATCATATCATTATTTTTGGATTAGGGCAAGTAAAAAAAAGCGAGAAGCTCGCTTTGTGCGTATCTTCTCGCCTTTTCTAATCGTTTTATTTTGCCAGAAGCATCATAATGTCATTGCTGCGGGTAATGAACTTCGCCATTTCCTCAGCGTCCAAAGGTGCATGCTGGATCTTCGCGAGGTCATAGAGCTGCTCACAGATCATGTTCGCATTCTCGCCCTCCTGATGCTCCGTAATATATTGTACCAAAGGATGGTTTGCATTGAGGATCAAGGTCTCACCCTCGTCGCCCATACCAGGCATGCTCATTCCAGGCATGGAGTACATCTTCATCATGTCCTGCATTCTGCGGCTTTCCTCAGAAAGCGTGATCATGGAGGATACCTTCTTGTTCTTCAGCCTTTCCACTTTAACGGAGAGCTTACTCTTCTTCAAAACCTTCTGGAAGAGCTTGCTAAGGGTTTCGGTCTGCTCCTCAAGCTCCTTCTCAGCCTTCTTGGAGGTCTTTGCCTTCATGGCATCGGTGACGTCCGCATCGATTCTCTGGAACTTTACGCCCTCGTTCTTGCTCTCGAGCTGAGAGATGAACGGCTGGTCAATGTTGTGCGTTAAGATCACCGCATCCATCTTTGCCGCCTTGAACATGCTGATGTACTGGCTCTGCTGCTGTTCGTCGGTCACATAGTAAACGATCTTTTCCTTCTTCTCATCCTCTGCGGGAGCTTCCTCCGCATTCTCCGATGCATCCTCTTTTACGACCTCGGCTTCTACCTTCTCGCCGTTCTCATCACGTGCAACACCCTCAGCAGTCTCACCTTCAGCCTTTTCAGCGCCCTCGGCCTTTTCAGCGTCGTCAGCCGTATCAATGGGCTTCGTCTCAAGGCACTCCGGCAAGGTCAGGTACTTGCCGTCGAGATTCTTAAAGAGGATGTAATCATTCATCTTCTCACAGAACTTATCGTCCTTCAGGCAACCATACTTGATGAAGGGAGCAATGTCATCCCAGTACTTGTCATACTCTTCCTTCTCGGTCTTGCACATGCCAGCCAGCTTGTCCGCAACCTTCTTGGTGATATATTCTGCGATCTTCTTTACAAAGCCATCATTCTGCAATGCGGAACGGGAAACGTTCAAGGGCAAATCAGGACAGTCGATCACACCCTTTAAGAGCAGCAGGAACTCAGGAATGACCTCCTTGATGTTATCTGCGATGAAGACCTGATTGTTATATAATTTAATGGTTCCCTCGATGGATTCATACTCCATGTTGATCTTCGGGAAGTACAGAATACCCTTTAAGTTAAAGGGATAATCCATGTTCAGGTGAATCCAGAACAGCGGCTCCTTATAATCATGGAATACCGTGCGATAGAACTCCTGATACTCCTCCTTCGTGCACTCGTTGGGATGCTTTGTCCAGAGAGGATGCGTTTCATTGATCAGCTCGGGGCGCTTCTTGATCTTGAATTTCTTCTCCTCTTCCTTCTTCTCAGAAGCCTCCTCGCCCTCTTTTTCTTCTTTCTTTTCAGGCTGAATCTCCTCGATTACCGTGTCATCAGGAAGCAGCTCGCTCTCCTTCACGATCTGGGACTCCTTGGTATCTGCCTTGGAAAGATAGATCTCCGTCGGCATGAAGGAACAATACTTCTTTACGACCTCACGAGCCTTATACTCATTACAGAACTCCAGACAATTCTCGCTCAGGAACAAAGTGATCGTCGTACCAACCTCGGTGCGGTCACCGTCCTCCATGGAAAACTCCGTGCCGCCGTCGCACTCCCAATGTACGGCCTT
This sequence comes from Lachnospiraceae bacterium, assembly GCA_017527205.1. Taxonomy (GTDB): domain Bacteria; phylum Bacillota; class Clostridia; order Lachnospirales; family Lachnospiraceae; genus Acetatifactor. Next base: position 4,220 of record JAFXQK010000048.1, read on the forward strand.
CGCACCCTCCTTATAGGACAAGGTGTCAATGTGAACCTCATCCGCCACCATAAATGCGGAATAGAAGCCCAGTCCAAAATGTCCAATGATCTGGTCGGAATTGCTCTTATCCTTGTACTTCTCAATAAAGTCCGTAGCGCCGGAAAATGCGATCTGATTGATGTATTCCTCGACCTCATCTGCGGTCATGCCAAGACCATTATCCTTAAAGGTCAGCGTCTTCTTATCGGGATCTACAATCACGTCAATGCGCCCCTTGTATCCCTCCGGGAGCGTATACTCGCCCATCATGTCCAGCTTTTTCAGCTTTGTCACGGCATCACATCCGTTGGACACCAGCTCTCTGTAAAAGATGTCATGATCTGAATAGAGCCACTTCTTAATAATCGGAAAAATGTTTTCACTGTTAATGGAAAGACTGCCTTGTTTTGTTGCCATGTTACCTTACCTCTTTTCCCATACTTTAACATATCGCGGCATGGAGACAAATGCCTCTCACGCTTCATTATGTCCTAGTTTAGTCCTCCTTTTTTTAAATGTCAATAAAAAATTAGCACTCAAATTCATCGAGTGCTAATAATTCCGCAAAAACCCTTATTTTATAAGGCGGAGCGCATTTCTAAACTTTTTATGAACCTTCCCCTCGAGTTAATGGATCATTTCGTTTTGCTTCAAATAATTAGTTCGGGAAGAATTTTTCGTATACCTCGAAGAAATCAGCATTTGGCAGGGTACCGTCTCTAATGAGGCCCACTTCCTCCCATGCCGATTCATTTAGTTTCTTCGCCAAGGTCTCCACAAAGGCATCATATTTCTGCCCAAAGGCTTCATTTCGTCTTGCCTCTAAGATCTTTTTCTTGTTGGCCCGCGTCTCTTCGCTGTCAAAGGTACTGATGCACTTTAGGACATGATATCCGTTCTCACTCTCCACGACATTGCTGATCTCGCCCGTCTCCATGCGAAAGGCCATCGCCTCAATGGCAGGATCCATTTCTCCCTTGCCGAAGGAATAGGTCAGGTTTGCGTCCTCGCTATATCGAGCTGCCAGGTCTTCAAAGCTCTTTTTCCCAGCGGTGGCTTCCTCCCAAACCTTGGTCGCCTCCTCGTATGCCGCATTCTTCTCCGCCGTCAGGAAGGGCACCCAATTTCCGTCCTTGTCCTTACTGCCGGTACGAATCAAAATATGCTGCACCGTAACAATTCTGGCTTCGTCATCGCTGATTTCAGGATTGACGTCACTCGTGATTTCCAGATACACCTTATTCGCCAGGGCATACTCTTCATAGAGCTTCTGAATCGTCTCCTCCGTGAGCTTTAAGGACTCCTTTTGCACCGTTCCGATCTGGCCAAGATAATCCTTTGCAGCTGCCTTTGCTAAATTCCTCTCCTGCTCCGTCAGCTCCAGTCCCTTCTCCTTCGCCAGAAGATACATGGACTTCATTTGTGCTGCCTTCTCCAATACCCTTTCCTTAACATAAGTCTCCAGTGTCACGCCATCCTGCGCCGTATTCCAAATCTTCTCACTGTAGACATTCTCATATTCCCTTTGCGTCGTCGTCAAGAACACCATCATTTCCGGCAGGGTACAAACCTCATCCCCAATGCGAAAGATTTCATCCTTTCCCAGGGTCTTCGTAAAGACGACCATCTTCTGGCCATCCTTTGCCTTTCCGCAGCCCGAAATCAGGATTCCCAGTCCCACCATGACGCCAACTACGATTAAAACAACAGGCAACAGCCTGATCACGATCCGAAAAATTCTTTTTCTGTTTCTCATGCAATCCATCCTACTACAGACATCTTTTTACCATTACTTATCATAACGTACTTTCCTGACAATGGCAAACGGTAATGTTAGGTTTGCCTTCGGCGTTGCTTGTTTTCCTCCCTCGCCACAAAGAAAACCCTGCGAAGGGGAGCCCTCGCAGGGTCTTGCCACTCACTATTTTACCGTAAAGGCTTATTTGATCACGTGAATCCAGCCCTTAGGCGCTTCAATGCGGCCCATCTGGATGCCGGTCAGGGTCTCATACAGCTTCTTGGTGACAGGTCCCATCTCGTTCATGCCGCTGGGCAGACAAATCTCCTTGCCGTGGTCAACAATCTTACCAACGGGAGAGATAACGGCTGCCGTTCCGCAAAGACCACACTCTGCCATGTCTGCAACCTCAGCAAGCGTAACCTCTCTCTCCTCTGCTTCCAGTCCAAGATATTCCTTGGCAACATATACAAGAGATCTTCTCGTGATGGAGGGAAGAATGCTGGAAGATTTCGGCGTTACAACCTTGCCATCCTTGGTTACGAACAGGAAGTTCGCACCGCCAGTCTCCTCAACCTTCGTGCGGGTTGCAGGATCCAGATACATGTTCTCATCGTAGCCTTCCTTATGAGCGGTAACGATGGCATGCAGGCTCATTGCATAGTTCAGGCCAGCCTTGATGTGGCCGGTGCCATGAGGTGCCGCACGGTCAAAATCACTTACCTTGATGGTGATGGGCTTAGCGCCGCCCTTGAAGTAAGGACCAACGGGCGTCGTCAAAATTCTAAATTGATACTCGTCAGCGGGCTTTACGCCAATGACGGGATTGCTGCCGAACATATAAGGGCGAATGTACAGGGTTGCGCCGCTGCCATAAGGAGGAACAAATGCCTCGTTGGCTGCAACTACCTGATTTACGGCGTCAATAAAACGCTCCTTCGGGAATACCGGCATCTCCAATCTCTGTGCAGACTGCTCAAGTCTCTCTGCATTGAGGTCAGGACGGAAGGTGACAATGTGGCCATCCTCCGTTGTATATGCCTTCAGGCCTTCAAACACGGTCTGAGCATACTGAAGAACGCCTGCGCACTCGTTCAGGACGATGTTGGAATCGGTCGTCAGCTGACCATCATCCCACGCGCCATTCTTGAAATAGGATACATAACGGTAATCTGTCGGAATGTATCCAAAACCAATGCTGCCCCAGTCAATGTTTTTCTTTTCCATTTCAAATCCCTCTTTTCCATAAAGTTTGAATGATTCAGAACCCCATTCGCGCAACGTCAAAAAACGACATATTTAATCAGGACTCTGAATAATTACAAGATTTGATTCTAATTATCGACCTTCTTATTAAAAAAGTCAATATAAAGTCTTAACTGATTCCGTGGTGTATTTAATCAAAAAAGTGCCCGAAGACCGTCTCAAGGCACTTTTCCAGATTAAATTCGCTCATATTTCAAGAATTGATATGGCAGGTCGAAATAGGTCTGCTCATCGCTTTCCGCCGTAATCTGCCACTCGGGATCCCTGTCAAGATTCGGAAAATACGTGTCAGCCTCGTACTCATGATCGACCTTTGTGACGTGCGCCACCCTGCAATAGGGCAAAAGCTGCTTATAAACACTGTCCCCGCCAATCACGTAAACGTCTTCATCCTCATAGTTCCTTAGCTCGTCCAAAAGCTCCTCCAGCGAATGC
>JAFXQK010000049.1 GCA_017527205.1 Lachnospiraceae bacterium
ATTGTGGAACGGGGTGTTGATGATGCTTCCTTAAAATCTATTATGCATTTGGCAACCTTGCTTTTGGGACTCTATCTGCTTCGGGTACTGTTTCGGTTCCTAAGCAACTACCTTGCACACAGGGCAGCATGGTATCTCGTAGGCGACCTGCGAAGCAGACTGTACGACAAACTGCAGTGCCTGGACCTGGGATTTTTCCATGATAAACAGACGGGCGACCTCATGAGCCGCGTCGTCAATGACACCAGGGATTTTGAGCTTCTCTATGCGCACATGATCCCTGACATTATCACAAATCTTGTCACCTTTGTTGGCGTTCTTGTCATCCTGCTGACCATCAACTGGAAGCTGGCGCTGATCACCTGCTGCCCGATTCCGCTGATTCTCATCTCCGGCGTGATCTTTGCCAAGATCGTCAGGCCCTATTTTAAGGCTTCCCAGAAGGTGATGGGCGAACTCAATGCGCAGCTTCAGGACAGCCTCTCCGGACTACACGAAATTCAGGCCTTCGGGCAGGAGGAATACGAAGGAGAGCGCGTTCGAAGGAAGAGTCTTGAGCAGGTTGTCGCCATGCTACGCGCCCTTCGTGCAAGTGCCATTTTCCATCCCTGCGTAGAGCTTTTATCCTCCCTGGGAACCGTTCTTGTCGTATTCTTTGGAGGCTATCTTGCCTACAAGGGTCAGATCACCGTGGCAGACATTGTCGCTTTTGTCCTGTATCTTTCCCTCTTTTATGCACCTGTATCAGGCCTTGCAAACCTGTTGGAAAGCCTCCAGCAATCCCTGGCGGGCGCTGAGCGTGTCACCCTGATTCTGGATACGCCCTCCGCCATTCAAAATGCAGAGGAGGCAAAGCCTTTGGAAAACGTCAAGGGTGGCATTGCCTTTGAAGACGTGACCTTCCACTATGACAATAAAATTCCCGTTTTAAAGCACGTATCCTTCTCCTGTGAACCTGGCATGATGGTTGCACTCGTTGGACCTACGGGCGTCGGAAAGACAACGGCAACCCAGCTGATCTCGAGATTTTATGATCCCATTGAAGGCAGGATCCTGATCGACGGTCATGACATTAAAACCGTTACGCTTGAAAGCCTTCGTCATAATATCTCTCCCGTTTTGCAGGATACCTTCCTGTTTAACGGAACCATCGCGGAAAACATTGGATATGCCCGTCCGGATGCCACCAGGGAAGAGATCGAAGCGGCCGCAAAGGCTGCACATATCCACGAGGATATCCTGCACATGCCTGACAAATATGAGACTCAGGTTGGCGAACGTGGTCTTCGCCTTTCCGGAGGACAAAAACAGCGCGTAGCCATCGCCCGCGCCATTTTAAGAAACAGTCCCATTATTGTATTAGACGAAGCAACCGCTTCCGTTGACGTTGCCACGGAGCAGCAAATCCAAAAGGCCATCGGCGAACTCGCGGGAAAGCGTACAATCATTGCAATCGCTCACCGCCTCTCCACCATCATGAATGCCGATCTGATCCTCGTGATTCATAATGGTGAAATTGCAGAACGCGGCACTCATGCAGAACTCATGGAAAGAAAGGGGATTTACTACAACATGCAGAAAGCACAGCTCGCCAACTGAGCCTCCCTTGTTGTGCAGCCTAACATACGATTTTTGTTTTTCGCTTTATTCAACGAAAAGTCTCCTGATGAAGCGCTTCCTGTTCTAATTTACAATCGTGCTCCAACATGTACCTGAGAGTCTCAGAATAGTCCTCTCCGACGGTTCTCTGAGATTGTCCTGTCTCAAGGAGATTCAACAGACGCACAATTCTTCGCCTGTCATTCTCCGTAAGTTTCTTACAATCTGACACATATCTTTTCAATGTTGGCACGTTCATGTGAATCGTCTCAAACGGAATTCCCGTCTTTTTTTTGAGATGTTCAAAAATGTAGAAACCTCCGGCATCAATGTCTCCAAAATGTAAGTATTTCTGTTTTGGATTATCACGATACAAGGATCTCAAAAAATCTCTCTTCGTTCGATTATGAAAACCTCCAAGATAAATTACAAAATCGCTGCCCTCTGCCGTGGAGTAATCATGAAAGCTTGTCAGATTCTCTATCGTAACAACCCTGCTGCCACATACCTCTACCATAGTAACTTCCTTTAGCGAAGTCGTGGAAAGTGCAATATCTCCCTGTATTTTTGAAAGATCAACCATCTGATCCCGCAGGTATATCCTTGCGTTACCTTTCATGCAGATATAGGTTGGCGTATTTACGATACCGAATTCCTCAAGCACGTTTTCTTTCTCGGCAAATGCGTCGCCACCATACTGAAATAAAAGAGACTGCGCTTTGGATGCAAGCTTTTCCACCCTTTTCGAATCACGAAAGAGCCTCACGGAAAAATCACGCACGTAAATCTCTTCTTCATTCTCTAAAATTGACCTGCAAAGGCATAAAAGATCGTCAAATTCTTTCAGATCACCATCATAATATTCCACCTTATGATTTTTCGCGATTCTTTGTTTTTGCGTCTCAACATACCTGCCAAGAATATCCAATCCTGCATATGCTTCTAAGCATTCTTCCAAAGACGAATTCTCTTCTTTCTTGGGCAAACGCTTCAAATAGTGATAACAATCTGAAAGCTTCTTCTGATTTAGAATCACTTTATCCACTATGCTTCCGCGCTGCATTTTCAGGAAGACGTACTCATCCATTTCCAGTGCCTTGAGAGCTTCATTCACGTCACAAAAAAAATCATACTCCGAATCATCCACATACTTCGGAAAAAGCTCTCCGACACGCTTGGAAAAGCTCTGATTTACTTGATTATTCCCCGTAAAGGTTTTGCTTTTTTCATACTGATCGAGTAGCTTATGTAATGTTTTTTGCTTGATCTTTTCAATGTCCATACTTACAGATCATACTCCTCCACAATACTGCTTTGTCCCATGCGAATACATGCCAAAACGGTATCAACCTTCTCACCGATCGTTTCAATCTTCGCCGGTGGCGTTGCCATGATCACTTGAAGGTTTAATCCATTAAAGAAATCCAGCATTGATGCAATGCGCTCGTCATCCATCTTATCGAATGCTTCATCTAAAAGCATCAGGCGAACGCTATTTCCATAACGATAAAGCTGATAAAACGAAGCTGCGATCGCAACGTAATATGGCACCTGCGTCTCGCTTCCGCTCTTCTCTCCATAGATGTCGGAAAACCTTTGGACGCTACCGTTTCTCTTATGAATTTCAATGTCATAATCCAAATAAGATCGATAATCCGTGTATTCCTCTACGATCTTTTGTCCCTTATCGTCCTTGGTCATCAGCTTGTCAAATAAGTCTGACATCTCTTCCTTATACTGCTCTTCAAATGCGGCCGTCCATAGATTGATGCCCTCCATGTTCGTTTCCGCAGTGATCATGCGATACAGACCTTCTTTTTTCCTGTCAAACGTAATCTTGAAGTGATAACTGTCGTCGCCATAATAAATGCTGTCCAATGCCTTATTCAGATTACGAAATTCCATCTTTGCGTTTTCGATCAGTTCTTTCATTCTCGAAAGGAAGTCACTACGGAAGATTTGTTCGCAATCTTCTTTTGCCTTTCGAAGTTTTTCTTCATAGCGGATTATTTCCACGGACTGAAGTTTTCTTGCATATTCGCGGTATTCTGATATTCCGGACAAACCAATTACAAAATCCTGCGTGAAATCCATGTTGAACCTGGATTGTAACTGCATCAATTGCCCCGTCAAGGATGCCTTTTCATTCTCAAATTGTGTCCTCTGCGGTGCAAAATTCTCAGCAATCGTCGCCGGGGATTTTGACCTTCGGTTTTGCACATACTTTTCCTGCGCTTCATGATATGCAAGGCCGTTTTCATCCTGTAGCTTATTTAGTCGCGCTTCGCCAGCGTCAGTCAATTCTTTCTTTTGCTTTACAAGTTTATGAGATTCCTCAATCTGATAGAGGAGCCTGTTATTCTCTCTGTCGAGCAGCTCTTTTTCCTGCTCCAGCGCTTTCTTTTCCTCGCTACATTCTGCCAAATCTATTTGCAGTTGGATCAAAGTCGGATCCTTCGAAGCCTTGTCAAGCTCCACTTTGGCCTGCACGTGCATATCGAGAAGTTCCTTCTTTTTCACTGGAGCATTGACGTACAGTTTTAAGAAAGGCAATTCGAATTTCTTTTCCGCCTCCAACGCATTCGCGTAGCCTTGGGTCTTCTCACGGAGCACGCTTCGTTGCCCGCTTAGTTCTTCCAATTCCTTTTTCACGTTCACGATCTGTGTGCGATATGCATTCTGTCCAATATACGGATCCTTATAGCTTTGCGGATCGAGATGCCTTACGACATAACCCTGATATAACATACAATGCGGTGTGATCGCAATGTCATAATTCTCCAATTCCTTAATAGTCTCACAGCGTACAACACGGCCAAGCAGATAATTCACGTAAGCCTTCGCATAGCGATTTTCGCTCTTTACTATGTCCGCAAGGGAATTTATCGGCGCCTCTTTCTCTATCGGAAGCTTCTTCGTGTTGATAATACCTGCAGTATGAATCTTCCTTCGTTCTTTGTCATAAACCTCCAATGCGAGATCATAGTATTGCGGTTCCACGATAAGATAAAACTTCTGCTTGTTGAAATAACCCTCGATGGCATTGATCCATCTCTCATCCGTAATCTCCAACAGTTCCGCAAGGATATATGCCTTTGAATTGATCCCTCTTTTCTGGAATTCCTTTTCGATCGCATTCCGTAAATCCACCGTTTGATCGGGGAATTGAAGCGTACGCTTTTCCAAATTCTTAAGCTTTTCCTGTAATGCCATGATCTTTTCGCTTAAACTTCGCATTTCGAACTCACACTGCGCATGTATGCTTCGAATCTCATCAAGCTTCTTCGACTGAAACTGTTCGACTCTCTCGAGAAGATTCTTTTTATCTACCGTCTTTTCCGGCGAGGTGAGACGAGAGATCTCTTCCCCACTCAAAAGCTGATAGGAGATTGCCTTTAGACTCATGGCATAGGCTCTCAAAAGCTCCGTCTGTTTCTTTAACTCTGCTTCTTCTCCCTTCGTCTTTTCAATCTCGCGCTCCAACTCAGTCAATCTTCGTTTTGCATCCTCCAAAAGCCTGTTGGAAGAATTGTTGGAGATGGCGACATTCAACGCAACTTCCCTTTCTGCAAGGACATCCAACTTATTTTTGAGCATGTCTACGCTTTCATGCCCACTTTGCACAGCTAACTGCTTTCCGCGGATCTCCTTTTCGAGCCCCTCAATCTCTTGCTCCAAGGCATCCTTTCTTGCCACAGTCAAAAGAATCTCGTTCACCGCAATGTCATGATCCTTTTTCTCAATCTTTTGATGCGTTGCAAGGATCTCTTCTAAGGCATGATACTGCTTCTCACATCTTTCCAAAAGCGCCTCGAGCTCCTGTAGCGTTTCGATGTTTTCGCGGAGTGATTGCACGTCGATCCGTGACTCCGAAAGGACAAACTTATTGATAAATTCCTTCACGTTATCCATGGGTTTAAAAGCAAGTGATTTGGGGATAATGTCAAAGAATTTATCTTCAAGGTTGCCCATTCTTCTCTTGAAGTTGTCCCTGGCCATGTTTTTCTGATCAATGTAGCGCAGCTTTTTCCCATCCTGACGAAATTCGTCAGAAAGGGCCGCACGATTATTCACCACAAAGGAAAGGTTTTCCAACCTGCATTCCGCAACATACCACTTAGTGATTACGGGACTCTCTTCGTCTTGAGACGTCATGTGTACGCCAATGACAAAATACCGATCCCCCTTTTCCTCGTAGAATTCCAATGCAACATTCGCCGGAACCACGTTTTTGCGAAGATAAGTCTCCCCTACGTTACCAATCTTGCAGCGCACGTAACCACGCAGATCACGATTTCCCTTCTCGTTAGCTGCCACGTTAAACCTTCTCGTATTGGTAGTTAAGACAAGCTGAATGGCATCCAGGATCGTGGACTTACCTGCCGTATTTTCACCGCTAATAAGTGTAGAACCATTCATTGAAATACGTTCATTTTCAAAATAATGCCAATTGACCAGTTGTATTCTTGTTAAAATTTTCTTCTGCTCATCCATCGATATTATCTCCGTCCTCAGAATCTTTGTTCACTGCATATTCTTCCAGCTTTTTCTGAGTCATTTCAAAATATTCATTGATATTCTCAACAGGAACCGCCATGATCACGGACGGATAAATCACAATTCTTGCATCCGCCTGATTGACGTCGCTGTCAAGATTCTGAATCATGTTGTACCTGCGAAACAGCCTTACCATGCCGCGTTCCATGCCCTTATCCAGCATCGGCTTTGCCTTGATCTTTAACATGGCGTACTTTTCCCTGATCTCCTCCATCAAAACCGTTACGTCCTCAGAGGAAGTGGCCAATTCTTTTCTCTTTTCAATGTAAAGAAGCCGTAGGATCAAGAGAAGAATACTGTCATACTTCGTCAGCTCAATCCTGCCAGTGCCAAAGGAATTTGTCAATCCAATGACACCTTGGTCTTCATTGATCTTCAGCTCATACCCTAAAAGTTCAAAATATTCCGTAAACATCTCCCTGTTTTCTCTGACGAAGGCATACTCCTTTTTGGTATCTTCTCTTTTCTTCAAAAGGAAACATTGATTCAACAGCTTATTTGCAGCAATGCGAAACTTCTCTTTCATTGCCACGGATTGATTCATGACCTCAAACATGGAACTCCTCCATTCCCCAAACTATCTTCTCACAATTTCAAAATCAGGCAACTCAAACTCCAGCTTTTTGATCCGTTTTTCGCTACGGATCAGTTCATAATTGTTGGCGCGATTTCCCGCATAAATGCTGACATAGATCATGCGGATCAAATCCCTTCTCGTTTCTATCGGTATTTCCTCTGCAGAGACCCGTTCTCTGCCTTCCAATAATGTCAGCACATATTCATTAATGTTTTTACGCGAAAAACGCATTCGGTTTTTCTGACGAAGCGCCTCTTTGTAAAGTACTCTCTGTTCTTCTGAAATGGAAATCCCCTCGGAGAGTGAATCCACGTTACCATCCTTTTTAGAGACAGGAATAGTTCGCAACGATTCCGGAGAAAGATAACCTTGCGTAAATACTGCAAACAATTCCTCGACCGCAGAAAATCCACCATCCTTGGACGATTCACCTTGTGTATCATCTCCAATGTCTTCCAGGTTCAGTTCATCCGCAAGCTGATCCAGGATTCGCAATAGTTTTCCTTCCGTGTTGTTACCCGTCGCAAGCTTAAATCTGGCCCGCAACACGGCATTTTTCATGTATGTCGTATGCTTTCTGTCAATTTCTTCGATAATGTCATCTAGTCGATAAAAGGATGATTTTACGTCCAATAAAATTTCCACAAGCTTGTCGTAAGCCTGATCCCTATCCGTTTCCTGCTCCACTTCCATGTATCCTTTTACGGCGCGCTCCATCAATTCCGTACTTTCCATCAATTCCTCAATCTTTTCAATAATGGCGCTTCGGAAATAGGAGATATTCTCGCTGGTCTTCATGCGCAGATATGCCTTAGAACCTATATTTTTGTGGTACTCGAAAAAATGCTCCAGAATCTCGGAGGCGTCCATGTCGGCTGTCTGCTTGTCCATGTGGCGTTTAATGCTGGCGTTGAGCTTTTTCAGTTCTGAGATCAATCTTTCCGTATTCTCCATAACGCCCTTGATGATCAGCTCATAAGGTTTTCCGTACAGATCCTTATTCTGTAAACTGGCATGGATCTGAGATATGATCCCTTGATACTCCGCTTCCTCCTCACGAATTACCTTGTTCATGCTTTCAATGATCGGAATGGCATACTCGAACAATACGACGTTTAACTGATGGTTGCGTTCCTGCTCATATTCAAGCCACCCGCAGGCCTTTAGGGATGCGATCATGGCATTGGCCTTGTCCCTTGCATTCCTGACATAAATCTGCTCGTCAAAGGTCATTTCTTCCTCGTTGTCAGCGTCAAAATAACCTTCCAGCGTTCGTACAACGGTCTCCCTGTTAACGCCATAAGAAATCTCCGGCTTGAAGGTGTTGAAAATTAATAAAATGCAATCCGCATACTGCCTTCGATATTTACTTGTAAGTGGTTTGAAAAAATCCTCCGGAAGGATTCCAAACAGGTTTTTCATCTACGCAGTTTCTCCTACCAATCTCAAAATTATAATTCTCTCAAATACTCTTCCACGTTAAGGTACTCGATCTCTCCATCCATCTTACTCTCACCGCGATAGATGACCGCCTTTCGAGTAATCCTTCCAAAGCGAAATTCCGTGGCATCAAGTTTATCCTGCTGGATCAAATTCTTATATTGTTCTGAAACGACTTCTTTACTGTGTTTTATTTCATAAATTTCACAGGTAATTGTTATGGGATCTACGATCACCATGTCGAATTCACCAATCGGGAATTGCAACCGAAAAACACTCTTGCTAGAACAACTCTTTGTTGTCTCTAACAGAACAATGTCTTCCATCATTCGTCCCTTAATCTCATTTAGAATCCGTTCCAATACCCATGCCCTCTCCAGTGCAGATAGGTTCTGCATCTCTTGATCGAGAAGAAGCTGCCTCAACAATGCGTCCGCCTGTGCATATCTCATGCCCGGCTGAGTAATGGCCGTTTTATAAAGCTTTTCATTTTTTGCCGGAATAAACTCTGTCGGAATATCTACCGTAAGATCTAACAAATCTAAGTATTCCTTGATTTCCGTACGATGACTGTCTGTAATCTGAACGCGCCTTTCGTTTTTATTCAGTATATCAAGCGCTCTTCGCAGCCCCTTTGTAAAAGCTTCTTCATTTATAAGATCCAATACATTCGTAGGATGATTTCTGTCTCGGCGCAAATTTCTTTTTGAAATACCTAAATCACCCGACAGAAAATCTCGCGTTAACACTTCCATGGTAAACCTATGGTTAATATCCTCAACGACTCGATTGATGGCACTTGTTAACTCATTTTTATCGTATAATTCTGCAAGATGCCTAAAATGACCTCCGTCTTGATAGTATCTTAGAGAATGCTGAATATTTCTCGCAATTGCACTGTCAATATACTCATCCGTGCTTTCCTTTGAACTAAACGTAATGGCTTCGTTATAATGCTCACCTCCAAGACTCATTGTTCCGCCAAATCTGATATATTCGTCAATTCCCGAAATACCTAGCACTTGCTCAAATTCTCTGTAAGGAATGAAGGTCGTATGCAATAGATAACACCGATCATATAATTCATCGCTTTCGGAGAACAAGAATCCAAGCGAATTCGTTCCTGACAAAACAATCTTCATGCCAAACATGGCATAAATATCCGAAAAGAGAGCCGCCCCTTCTATAAAATCTTCTGCTAATGTCACTTCATCAATAAAAACATATTGATATTCATGCTCGAGAAGCCATTTTAAGTCTAAATTGACATCTCCAAGATTATTTCCTGACTGTACCTGGATAAACGCGGTTTTGGAAAAATTGCGTGACGACATTGACGCAATTGCCTGCCTGATCAAAGTTGTCTTCCCCGTTCGCCTTAATCCGTAAAGAATCATAACTTTTCCAGTTTCATTTCGGTCAAGATATCCTTGGAGCTTTTCAAAGCAATTTCTTTTTTTCAATTCTTTCGCAGATTTTACAAAAGCTTTTAGGTTACTTCCAATCAATACACTAGTTTTAAACTTAACCTCTGTTGTCATAACCTCAGTGTTTTTCTTGGGCAATTGCTTTTGTAGCTCTCGCAGTTCTTGTTGCAATTTACGTCTATGATCAATTTTTAGCGCCATTTCTCCAGCGGTTTCATCATCAAGGTATTTGCTTTTCTTTTTCCCATCCTCACTCCACTGATAATATTGCCTTATTTTTCCATTAATTGTTTTTTTGGAAATATATCCTAACGGTAGATGGGAGATTTCCTCTTCTAATTTAGATATCCTATCCCGATTTTTCTCCATATTTCTTCGCTCCTTCACAACCAAATAAGCGTTTTCACTATGATTATCGATTTTTAAATATTATAACCCCTTTTGTGATTTTATTCAAGGGGTTATAAGGGGTTATATGACCTGCAAAGAAAAAAGCTTTTGGCTGCGATTGCTTTTGGGACATCACTGCTTCTTGCCAGCTTATCCGCCGCGTACGCCTCACGATGTAAACCTTGGGAGTCGCTATGGGGTTCGTCGGCAACTACGCCCTTGTGGACTTTCACCACAGACTGACGGCATGCCCGCCATACAAGAAAAAGGGAACCACAAGGGTTCCCCTGGTAAGATGCATTTTTATGAAGTAAGATGCGTTTTTATGGCGTAATATGCGTTTCATATCTTACGTTTCTATGGCGTAATATGCGTTTTATATCTTACGTTTCTATGGCGTAATATGCGTTTTATATCTTACATATCATTGCCCGCAAGGGCGAAAGCCCCTCCTTACGGTCAGGCGCGGTCCAGCTTCTTTGCCGCTTCTTTCATGAGGCTAATGATCGGCAGATGCTGCGGGCAGACGCCCTCGCACTGACCACAGGCAACGCAGCTCGAAGCCCGGCCCCGGCCGGCTCCCACCAGTCCGTTATAGAAAGCTCTGGGCCGGAAATCCTCCTGATAAAGGTTCATGGTGTTGATCACTCTGAAAACGTCGGGGATGCTGATGTTCATGGGACATCCGTCGCAACAGTACTTGCAGGCAGTGCAGCCAATCTGCGGGATGTCCAGCATGACGGCCGTCACCTCCTCCACCACTCTCTTTTCTTCGTCCGAAAGCGGCTCAAAGTTCATGAACGTCTGAATGTTGTCGCGCATCTGCTCTTCCGTGCTCATTCCGGACAGGATCGTCATAACTCCCGGCAGGGAAGCCACATATCTGAATGCCCAAGATGCAATGGAATTGTCCGGTTTCAGTGCCTTGAATTTTTCTTCCAGCTCAGGTTTCAGGCTGGCCAGAGTGCCGCCTTTTACGGGCTCCATAATGATCATGGGAATGTTTCTGGCATGCAAAATCTCATACAGCTTTCCCGACCTTACCACAGGATTATTCCAATCCAGGTAATTGAGCTGAATCTGTACAAATTCCGTCTCGGGATGGTCATCCAGCACCTTTGCCAAAAGCTCCGGACTTCCGTGGAAGGAGAAGCCGAAATGCTTGATCTTCCCCTCTTCCTTTTTCTGAATGCCCCACCGGAAACAATCCAGCCTCTCATAGACGTCAATGTTTCCCTCCTCAATGGAATGAAGAAGATAATAATCAAAATACCCCGCACCGGTTCTGCTTAGCTGTTCGTTAAAAATCCGGTTCCTGTCGTCTTTCGATTTCATTGCCCACGCCGGGAGCTTTGTGGCCAGCATAAAGCTCTCCCGCGGATATCGCTCCACTAAGGCTTTTCCCGCCTCCGTTTCGGACAGCCCGCCATGATAAACATAGGCCGTGTCAAAATAATTCATCCCTGCAGCCATGTAGGCATCCACCATTTTACATACTGTCTCATGCTGGATCTTTCCGTCCTTCTCGGGCAGTCTCATAAGCCCAAATCCCAATTTTGGCATCTTTTCGAGTTCGATCATGTTTCTCCTCCTTTCGGTTCATACCCGGGCAGACATTCCGCCCGATCCTGTCAAGTTCCTTTATTATATTGTTTTACGCTTTTTTACCTTTCTTCGAAGCCATGCGATGAATACCGTTAGCCAGCATGAGGTAAGCAAATCCGACAAAAAGCAGGAACAGAAGCAGTGCCAATATCCACCACGCGCATCCCATAAAGGGTAGCTCACTTGTAAAGCCAAAGGCTCCGGCGGGACTTCCCCAATTTAAGAAAAAATATGGATAATGAATTCCTTCCGCAAATTCCCAGCCTCTTACGTAACCAATTCCCGCGTATATGGCATACAGGATCGGCGGAACTGTGACGTAAGGCACGTCCCTCGCGGTTAACTGCTTTGGATCCGTCGTCACAAAAAAATCCATAACGGCAGCCACGGGAACGACAAGGTGCGTTAAGGTGTTTTGCAGATTCCAGGCCTGCGAACCCAGCGTAGGGACCAGTACGACGGCGGAAACAATCACAAGAAGCTTTAGCAAAACACTGACCTTCATCCTTACTTTTGAGATTGCATCCATGGATTTTTCCCCTTTCAGCAACGTGTCACGTCTTCATTCACATTATAAATTGATTATAACAGCAGACATCCCCGTTTCTCCACTCACGTACATGTAATGGTTTCTCATTTTTTGCGTTTTTTTGCAACAAATCCGGTGCCGTCGACCACCATCACGTCAAGGACCCTGCAAATACTTTTTGATAATGGCATCAATTTCATTAGTTCCTAAAGGACTTGCCGACGTTTCCTCGGTGATGATCAGGTCAGTCCCAAGAAAATATCCGTTTGCCACATATGTTTTGATTCTTGAAACGGAATTTCTGGCATAGTCTTTATCATCCATCATTCCCCTGTGTTCCCAATAAATCTCCCCTCTCTCCCTTACATTGAGAACCGTAAAGTCAGGATAGATCGTGATTCCGTTTTTTAGGACCAACGGGCACTCATATTTATAAGGTATTCCTTTTGCTGCCAATGCATTTGCAATGTTGAGTTCTGATTTCGACCTTACCTTTGCTTTCCTGTTCGTTTCATAGCAGGGCAGATACTCAGGAATTTCTTTTCCGACGTAAGATATGTCAAGCCAATGCTTCACGTACTCTTCATCTGACGTCGTTATGGGAATTATATATTTTCTTGCCTCTTCGGGAAAACTTGAATAGATTTGTTGGATTCCTTCGACGGGATGGCTTAGTCGAATTGACGGCTCACCTTTATGAAATTAGTTGTTGGAATTTGTGCCGGACCTTTGACTTGGTCTTTGGTTTGGATTTGTGCCGGGCCTTCGAGAAAACAGTTAGATTTTCTTAAAAATGATTCCAGAATACTCAATTCTCGATCAAGATGCTTTAGGATTTTTTCATCATATGCTTTTTGAATATATGTTCTTAGCCTTAATGCATCTGATTTTGAAATATATTCTCCCATTAGATCAGTTTTCTTCATTCTTAAATAGAATTGCGTACGATTTTTTGAACGTATGACGTGAATTTTCCCCGGCGGTGCTTTCTCTAGGGATACCTCTAATTCTACTTTGATTTTCAGCAATTCTTGATACCTTCTAATTGCTTCCTCGTACAAATACGTAGGCCTAATGCGTGATATTATTTTTGCCATTTCATTTTTCTCCTTTTCCTTCTTGTTTTGTTGCCCTTTTCTTTCCTTCGGACTCCTTTGGGGCAACTATTCTTTCTGTTAGCTCTTCTTTTGTTGCCCTTTTCCTTCCTTCGGACTCCTTTGGGACAACTATTCTTTCTGTTAGCTCTTCTTTTGTTGCCCTTTTCCTTCCTTCGGACTCCTTTGGGGCAACTATTCTTTCTGTTAGCTCTTCTTTTGTTGCCCTTTTCCTTCCTTCGGACTCCTTTGGGGCAACTATTTTTTTGTTAGTTCTTCTTTTGTTGCCCTTTTCCTTCCTTCGGACTCCTTTGGGGCAACTATTTTTTTGTTAGTTCTTCTTTTGTTGCCCTTTTCCTTCCTTCGGACTCCTTTGGGGCAACTATTGGATAATATTTAGGGGATTTTGTTGCATGGAAGCTTGATTAGCTTCTCGGCAATGATATGCTGCCAGCTTGAAACATTACGCCAGAATGCAATGTTTCAACAGAATAAAGATACTACTGAATTTCTAGCCTTCCAGTGCCCCGCAAAAGGGCACTGGAATAAAATCTTTTTGGATAAATCTTCTTGCACATTTTCAAGGTGCCATTGAGAACCGTCCCCATGGCAGAAACGCGCCATTGAGAACCGTCCCCCGTGGCACGTTATCTCGCCTTGGTGCGGATCTCCTCGGTCACCTTTGCGATGAAGTCATCAAGGCTCATCACTTCGTTCTCGGTGCAGTCACGCTTACGAACGCTGACGGTGCCTTCCTCGGCCTCCTTCTGACCAATGATCAGCATATAAGGAACGCGGTCAACCTGCTGACCCTCACGGATCTTGTAACCGATCTTCTCACTTCTGTCATCTAAGAAGGTACGAACGCCGGCATTTTCCAGCGCCTCGTTTACCTTTGCCGCATAGTCGTTGGTCTTCTCGCTGACGGGAAGAACCTTTACCTGCAAAGGTGCAAGCCAGGTCGGGAACTTACCCATGGTCTGCTCGATGATGTAAGCCATGAAACGATCCAGCGTTCCAAGGATCGCGCGGTGAAGCACCACGGGAGTCTTCTCGGTAGAATCTCTGTCCACATACTTCAGGTCAAACTTCATGGGCAGGCAGAAGTCAAGCTGACAGGTGGAAAGGGTAATCTCCGCGCCAACGGCAGGCTTTACGTTCACGTCCAGCTTCGGGCCATAGAAAGCAGCCTCACCGATCTCCTCCGTGTACTCGATGCCGATGTCATTGAGCACCTGACGAAGGGATGCCTCTGCGGTATTCCACATGTCATCATCAGGATAATATTTCTCGGTATCTGCGGGATCACGCAGGGAAAGAACGCAGCGATAATCCGTAATGCCAAAATCATTGTAAACGTCAAGGATCAGGTCAACAACTTTCTTGAACTCTTCCTCGATCTGGCCAGGCGTAACGAACAGATGCGCGTCATTCTGGCAGAAATGTCTTACGCGCTCGATGCCCTTTAAGGTACCGCTGGCCTCGAAACGGAAGTCATGGGCGATCTCCCCGATTCGGATGGGCAACTCACGGTAGCTGTGAGGCTTGTTAGCGTAGATCATC
>JAFXQK010000011.1 GCA_017527205.1 Lachnospiraceae bacterium
CTTCTCATGGACGAGCAGAATATGTTTGGCGCATTTTCCGAGAGCTTCGACATCATGCGCGAACAGCTCCGGGCATCCCGCGAGCGCGAGATCGCCCTGCAAAAAAAGGAACGGGAGTTGGTTGCGTCCTTAAGTCATGACCTAAAGACTCCGATCACCGGCGTAAAGCTGACAACGGAGCTCTTAAAGGCGAAGGTTTCCTCGGGGCAGGCGGGAGAGGATCCGGCGTACCTATTGGAAAAGCTGGATAACATTTATAAGAAGGCGGATCAGATCGACGTGCTCGTGAGTGACCTCTTTTCGTCAACGCTTGACGATCTTGGCGAGTTTACGGTCAGCTGCAGGGATGAGGCTGCGGCGGATTTGGGAGACATTATCAAGAAATATGATGACCGGGGCCTTGTGACTATTGGAGAGATCCCTAATGTTTTAATTCGCGTCGACATAAGGCGCATGGGACAGGTCGTTGGCAATATCATCGTCAATTCCTATAAATATGCAAACACGAAGATCGAAGCATCTTTTGCCGTGCAGGATGATTACCTGCAGATGAGACTTAGGGATCATGGGCCTGGTGTTCCGACTGAGGAGCTGAGTCTCATTACGAATAAGTTTTACCGCGGTAAGAAGTGGAAGGACAGTAAGGAGTCCGGCAGCGGCCTGGGGCTCTACATCGCGAAGACCCTGATGGAAAAGATGGACGGCGAGCTCCTTGCAGAAAGCGAGGGAGAGGGACTTTCGATCACGCTGACCATTCCGCTAAGCTAAGAAACGTGGATTGCTTCATTGCCTTACTTTTTTTTCAATTCTGCAAGCATTTACAATCTGCAGATAATAATTTGATAAGAATTTCATAATACTGCGATAAGGAAGTTTTTGAGAAGACCATATATAATACAAACTGTAACGTACCTCATCTCCGTACGAACATGCGGGATGAATTTCACGGAAAGGATGTATTAGATATGGCTTCTTCCATTTTAAAGACGGAAAAACTTTGTAAATCATTTTCAAACGGCGGGCTGCAGCAGCATGTCATTAAAAATCTTGACTTAGAGATCCTTGAGGGAGACTTTACCGTGATCATGGGCTCTTCAGGCTCCGGAAAGTCAACGCTCCTGTATGCACTCTCCGGCATGGATAAGCCCAATATGGGAAGGATTTTGTTTGACGGGAAAGAGATCCAGAATTTTTCGAATGACGAGCTTGCGGTCTTTCGGCGCGGAAATTGCGGTTTTGTATTCCAGAGCGTATATCTTCTCGACAATCAGACGGTTTTAGATAACGTGCTTACGGGGGCGCTCATCGTGCAAAAGAATTCTGCGGAGCTGGTTTCTAAGGCAAAGGCGCTATTAAAAAAGACGGGGCTTCACGAGGAGGATTTTAAGAAGTATCCGAATCAGCTCTCCGGCGGTGAAGCGCAGCGCGTCGGGATTGTCCGGGCGATCATCAATGATCCGAAAATCCTCTTTGCGGATGAGCCCACGGGACAATTAAACTCTGCATCAAGCAAGGACGTCCTCAATATTTTCTCTGAGGTGCATAAGAACGGCCAGAGCATCGTCATGGTAACCCACGACCTAAAGACGGCGCTTCGTGCGACAAGGGTTTTGTATCTGCGGGACGGCGGCATTGTCGGGGATTATCGGATGCCGGTCTATGGTGAGGATGACCTGAAGGAGCGCAGAAACGGGCTGACAAAGTTTCTGGAAGACATGGGATGGTAAAGAGATGAAAATTTGGAGATTATCATTATTTAATCTAAAGAAAAATAGAAGAGAAGCCATTGGCATCGCGTTTCTGACCTTAGTGACGACACTGATGCTATCGATCGCAGTCTCAAATCATACGAAGATCAACACGGCCTTTGACGATAGTTTTCGACTGTCGGGAAGCGTCAATACCTGCATTCGCTTTTATAAGCAAAAATATCATGATGCGTTTCGTACCATTCTGGAAAAGGAATACAAGGTAGAACGTTTGCAGGAAGGACACTTAATCTACGCGGACATGACGGACGTGCGCACCAGGGACGGCGACGTGGTCGCCTACAACATGATTTTTGTTACCGAGAAGGTGGAGCGAAAGATAGAATCCTTTAAGAAAGGGGATCAGCTCCCAAGCAGTGAGATGGAAAAGCTTGAGCACCCCATTTGGCTTCCGAGTAGCTTTGAGATCGTCAAGGGTTATGTGCCTGGCGATAGCTTTACGATTCTAAAGAGTGGCAAGGAATATCCTTTCACGGTGGCAGGTTTCTATGAGACGGGACTTATGAGCAATGACGGAGGAAGCTTTAAGATCGTTGTCACGGAAGGGGATTATGATCTTTTTGCAACGGTGTTTCAGTCCACCAGCTCCGCGGAATGCGTTGGCCTGTTTTTTGATGCGGGAGATGATTTTGACTATGAAGAATATGTGAATCAGTGTATCGAGGCAGCCTCGGAGAACGTATCCTTAAGCATGACAAGGTACTGCTACCAATATGAAAAATACAATGCAGTGACCTTCCTTGAGATCTTCATGATGATGATCATTTGCCTCGCACTTGTTACCTTCGTGGCTTCCCTCTTTTTGATCCGTCACAAGATCTCCAATGACATCGAGGATCAGATGCAGCAGATCGGCGTGCTGGAGGCCTTAGGGTATCGCTCTAAGGAGATTTCGCTGGCCTACCTTTATGAATACGTGCTCGCCGGTGGAAGCGGCGCGGTACTTGGAGGAATTCTAAACATATTGATCACGCCGGTTGTAAACTTCGGCATCCGCATGATGTTGGGAAGAAACGTGGTCGGTACAGACGGCATCTTCGGCGTCATTTTGGTAACGCTTTTGGTCATCCTGGTCGTTGTGCTCTTTGCACTGTTAAAGGCAAGGCAGGTGAAAAACTATCCGCCCGTCATAGCGCTCCGCAAGGGGATCAGGACGCATCATTTCGGAAAGAACGTACTTCCCTTGGAGCGATATCGCGGAAACGTCAATCTTGGTCTGGCTTTAAAAGGGTTTGTTGGCAACGCAAAATCCTTTGTTGGCGTCATGATCTGTATCGTGGCAGCGGGTACGGCAATCCTGTTTTCCGCCCTCACCTTTGTTTTTTTCAAGGATGACGCAAAGGGACTTCTTAGCATGATGGGAGAAGACACGGAGACGATCCGCGTGCATTTAATGAGCGGCGTCCACCCCGAGCAGGTAAAAGAGGAACTGTTAAAGCTTCCTGAAGTGCGTAAGGTTGTGATCACGCACGAAGGTACCAACGTATCCGTGAAGGGTACTTCGAATGATGCTTACGTAACCGTGTTTGATGATTTTGCCAATGCAGAGCAGATCAAGGCGTTTGAAGGAAGGTGCCCTGAGCGCGCGGATGAGATTATGATCGGACTTCGAAGAAGCAGGGATGAGGGGATCGGCGTTGGTGACGCGATGGTACTGGAATTGAATGGCATTGAAAAGAAATATATTGTCACGGGCGTCATCGGAAGCCTGCATAACGGCGGATCGACGGTTTTTATGACAAAGGAAGGTTATGAAAGACTGAACTATCACGCGAGGGCAGGCATGCTGATCGTCTATCCGGAAAAGGGCGTGGAACTGAAGGATTTAGAGGCGGCAGTCACAAAGCGCCTCGGCGGCACTGCAAAGGATGCCATCGGCGAGAACCTGGAGGCAGGCGACCTTGAGACAAAGATTCAGGCTGCCGCGGAGGAAAAGATCGCGACGCTCCTCATGCAATATGGCGTAACCGACGTAGACTATGCAGTACAGGTGGGAGATCAGCTGATTACGGGCAATAGCCGCGGCTTTGTTGTGAGAGAAATTACTTCCTATGAGGGCATCATTAAGACGCAGATGATCCCGATCGCCAGAATGACGAAGGGTTTTACCCTTGCAGCCCTGATCCTGATCTCGGTCATTGTTGCAGTAATCCTGTACCTGATCACGAGTGGCGACGTCAGAAGGCAGCGCCAGAGCCTTGGTATTATGAAGGGGCTTGGCTATTCTTCCAGGGATTTGATGACGCAGATCGCACTAAAGCAAATGCCGGTGTCTCTGGTCGGAATTTTGATCGCAAGTGTTTGTGCCTATTTTATCAACCAGATTTTCTGGGCTGTGTTATTCGCAACCGTTGCGGAAACCAAATGGCTTGTCATCATTCTTATGGATTTAGCGCTGGCAGCATTTTGCTATGTGGTAACCTATCTGAGCGCCGGAAAGATCAAGAAGATTTCGGTGAATGAACTGATGACGGAGTAGAGGAGAAGAAAAATGAAAAATCGCGTAAAAGCATTGATGATCGCGGGTGTGCTTGTATTTTCGGGGGTGGTCGGATTGCATGCGCTGGCGGGAAATGGCGAGAAGGCATCGGTTGATCCGGCACCTGAAAGCGTATATGAAAACGGCTGGGAGCGCGTGGAAAAGGAAAAGAGTTATGTCTACTGCGTTGCCTCCATCAGTAAGGTGTATACCACGGCAGCAGTGATGCAGCTCGTGGATGAAGGGAAGGTTCGACTGGATGCGCGCGTCACGGAATATCTGCCGGATTTTCGCATGGCGGATGACAGATATCAAAAGATTACGGTCCGCATGCTGATGAACCATACCTCCGGGATCATGGGAACAACCCAGCTTGGCGCCTTTTTATACGGGGACGCAAGCAGCGTGCATCATGATGAACTCTTAAATGTCCTTGCAGGCCAAAGGCTCAAGGCAGATCCCGGCGAGTTTGCTGCCTACTGCAATGACGGGTTTGAGCTTTTGGAGCACATCGTGGAAAGCGTTACTGGCATGCCATTTACGGATTACATAAAGGAAAAGCTGGCAGCGCCCATGGGTGCGACTACGACAAGCACGGGAAATGAAGTAAAGGATTTAATGGATCTGGCGCCGGCATATGTATCGAACCTACTTTATGAAAATGACAGCGTCATGAGTCTTGGGACGGGCGGCGTCTATGCAACGGCCTCGGATGCGGCGAGATTTGGGAGTGCTTTTTTTACGGGGAATGAGGTGCTTTTATCGGAAAAAAGTAAGAAGGAGATGGGAAAGCGCTGGAATCAGATGGATCCTTATACGGACGATAACGGTCTGGGATGGGATATGGTTTCCGACCCAAAATATGAAAAGGCCGGCGTTGTCTGCTATGGCAAGGGCGGCGACGTCAATGCAGATCATGGGTTCCTTCTGGTGGCACCAAACGAAAAGATCAGTATTTCCGTGCTTTCCAACGGCGGAAGCAGTACGCTGGATGCATTGGTGGCACAGGCGATTCTGGACATATGTCTGGAAGAGCAGGGGATTGTGATTTCAGAGGACGAAACGACCTCGTATCAGGTGATATCCGATATCCCCGCTTCCTATGATGAGTTTGCAGGAGATTACGTAACCCGAAATGACCTTGCGGGCGGCGACGTCATCAGCCGCGTATCCTTCCCGGATCACAAGTACATGCACGTGGAGAATATGAGCGCGTTCAAAACGACCTATGCAGATTACGTGCTGACCGAGGGCGGAAAATTTGCAGAGCTTGCCGCAGAGGTGGCAGACAGCGGCCTTTTGGACATGAGAATCGCGATGAATCTGGAGCTGTTATCCTTTGTGAAAAAGCAGGGGCAGACCTTGATCGCCTGCGACCGAAAAGAGACCTTTCCTGGCGTTGGAAGCCATGAAAGTCTGACTTATGTTGGCGAGCGGCTCCCTGACAATCCCATAAGCGAGGACGTG
The DNA here is from genome assembly GCA_017527205.1 of Lachnospiraceae bacterium. Lineage (GTDB taxonomy): Bacteria > Bacillota > Clostridia > Lachnospirales > Lachnospiraceae > Acetatifactor. The sequence goes on from JAFXQK010000011.1 coordinate 5,716, forward strand.
CTTGCTTCCTGGATGGCTTATAACGGCATGGAATTTGTCCTGACCGGAGACGTGTGGTCCTCGCAGGGCTATAACGCGGCGATCTCGACGATGGTTCTTTCTGCAGAAAAACCGGGGTATCTGTACATGATCAATGGCATGGGAACGAGAATTCTAAAGATCGCCGATGAAAGCAGCGCCATTTCTTTTATGACGATTCCTTCGAGCACAAGCCGGGATCTGATCGACATCAAGCTTCAAAAGACGGAAAACGGCGTAACCTATACCTCCAGTGCAGGTCTTAGTTCCCTTGTGGAAACGGATTTAGAGGTGTTTGACGATGGTATCAAGGAGATCGCCCTAAAGACGGGGCAGGCACGGTGGTTTCAGATTGATGATTCCATGACTGGGCGCGAGGTCAGCATCGCAGCAAGACCTGAAAACAGTGCAGTTTTTGTCTACAATAAATATGGCGAGGTGCTATACAACACGCACATTGTCGATGAAACACAGGTTCTTCCCATGCCCAAGGGCGGAAAGATCGTCTTCCTCGGGGAAACGGGCGGCGTAATTACTTTACATTAATTTATGATTTACGGTGATTTCAAAATCTGTTACAATCGAGTAGGAGAAATCTTCTCCTACTCGATTTTTTTAGAGGAGTCACCAATGGCTGAGAGGAAAACAGTTAAGGAAGCATTGATCGTAGAGGATGACAGGGAGATCCGAAGGCTGCTTGCCAATTTTCTAATGGAAAAGGGCATGGTCATTACGGAGGCAGGCGATGGCGACAAGGCGTATGCATACATGCAAAAGCAAAGCTTTGACATTATTTTATTAGACATGATGCTGCCCTTTAAATCCGGCGGGGAGCTGATCAAGCTGCTTCGCTCTAATAAGAGTAAGACGGGAAATACTTATACGCCCGTGATCGTGATTTCCGCAAAAACGGATCTCGATACAAGGCTTGGTGCGCTACAGACAGGAGCGGATGATTATGTGACGAAGCCCTTTGACCTTAACGAGGTATACGTGCGCATAGAGGCGGTGCTTCGAAGGAGTGAGGGCGGCGCGTACGTGCAGACCGAGGAGCCAAAGGTCCTGACCGCATGCGGCGTAACTTATCACGTAACGGATCAGCAGGTAACCGCCTGTGGGAAACCCTTAAAGCTAACCGCGAAGGAAATGAAGCTGCTCCTTCTTTTCATGGAGAATCCGCAGAAAACCTTTACGAAGGCCAATCTCTATAAGTCCGTCTGGGAGGAGGATTATATCTATGAGGACAATACGATCAACGTCCACGTGAGTAATCTTCGAAGGAAGCTTTTGGAGGCGACGGGTAAGGACGTGATAGAAACCGTTTGGGGCATTGGCTATAAGCTGAGAGAGGAAAAATGATGCAACCTACCATTCTTTATGGCGCGCTTACGGCGACAAGCCTTCTTACGCTTCTTTTGGGCATTCGGCTCTTTCTTGTATGGGATGACCTGCGGCGCATACGTAAGGAGCTTGAAAAGACCAGGGAGGAGTCCTATAACCGAAACCTTCGCGTGAATGTCTCTGATCGGGAGGTGGAAAAGCTCGCGGCGCAGATCAACAAAAATCTGGATTACCAAAAGGAATTAAAGCGGGAGACGGAGCGCAGCAGGCGTCAGCTCGAGCAATCCATTTCCGATATTGCACATGACCTACGAACGCCGCTGACGGTGGTAAAGGGAAACCTTCAGATGCTGGAGACGGAGAACCTTTCCGAGCAGGGAAGAGATTACCTGAAGGTCAGCAGCAAAAAAGCAGAGACCTTGAAGCAGATGGTGGATGAATTCTTCGAGCTCTCCGTGCTGGAGAGCGACAGTAAGCCGGTGGAGCTGCGGGGACTTGACCTGATAGAGTTCCTTTCGGAGTTTATTATTGAGAATGAGACCTTGATTCGGCAGCATGAATTAACCCCTGAGATCCTGTTTCCGGAAAAGGGCATTACCGTGCTGGCAAACCGGGAATGTCTCACGCGCGTCTTTAGTAATTTGATGGGGAATGTTTTAAAGTACGCAAAGGAGGGCTTTCTTTTGCAGGTAACGCGGGAGGCTTCCCTTTGCAGGATTCGCATGGGGAACCGCGTGGAGGACCCGGATGCAATCGACGTGGAGCATATCTTCGACCGAACCTACCGCGCAGATAAGGCGCGGTCTGACGGCAGCGCAGGCCTTGGGCTTTATATTGCAAGGCTTCTTGTGACAAAGCAAAAGGGCAGCATATCCGCCGTCCTTGAGGATGGGAGACTGTTTTTTGACGTCATGCTTCAAATTGAGAGACCGATGACTTAAGCCGTCGGTCTTTTTTTAAAATATTTAAATCATTTAAGAATTTCTTTAAACTTCCGACTTATAGTGGTATCAGTTGAAGGAAGCAAAGGGCTTTCGAAGTGAGAAAAGAGAGGAACGAAGGATGTCAGAAATCATAGTTGAAGTAAAAAATTTAACAAAACAATATGGCCGGCAGATGGCATTGGACGGCGTGTCCTTCCAGATCCGAAGGGGCAGCATTGTTGGTTTGATCGGCCCCAACGGCGCAGGAAAAACGACCATTATGAAGATCATGGGCGGTCTTGCCTTTCCAACGGGAGGTGAGCTAGAAATGTACGGCGTAACGGATGAAAAGGGTCTGAATCATGCGAGAACCCGCATGAGCTTTATGATCGAGACGCCCTACGAAAAAGAGAAGATGACGGCCCGCGAAAATCTGGAAAAGCAAAGACTTCAAAAGGGAATTCCTGATAAAAACCGCGTGGATGAGGTACTGAAAATCGTGAACCTGCAGAATACGGGAAAGAAGGTCGTAAAAAATTTCTCCCTTGGAATGCGCCAGCGCTTAGGGCTAGCGAACGCCCTGATGGGAAAGCCGGAATTCATGGTCCTTGACGAGCCGATCAATGGCCTTGACCCGGAGGGCATTGTGGAGATTAGAGAGCTCTTCCGCAAATTAAATAAGGAAGAAAACGTAACGATGATGATCTCCTCACACATCTTAAGCGAGCTCTCCCTTCTTTGCACGGACTATATTTTTATCAACCATGGAAAGATCAAGGGAATGCTTACTGCGGATGAATTAAGGCAGGCCTGTAGCGAGTTCTTTCGCATTAACACCGACAATAACGAGAAGGCCAGCGCCATCCTCTTACGGCATTTTGGCATTGAGCGCATCGAGACAATGGAGGACGGAAGCCTTCGCATCTATGACGGACTCGAGCGGATGCATGAGATCTCCAAGGCATTTTATGAAAACGGTATCATCCCCGTGGAGCTTTCCAGAAATGAAGTGAACCTGGAAGACTATTACATGAAGATGGTTCGTGAATAAGGAAGGACACAAAAATGATCAATATTTTGAAATCTTTGAATTATGGGGCAAGACGCGAAAAGGTCATCTGGATCACCCTCGGCTCCATGCTGGTGCTCCCCTTCTTTGCCATGTATCTGATGGGAATGATGGGGGGAGACAGCCTTCAGAAAATGACCACAAGTTTTTATTTTGCATCCCAACTCATGGGCGTGATTTTTATCATCACGTGTTTCGGAATTATCGTTCTTGCGGGCTACCTTGTGGCGGGGGACGGAGGCGATAAGGTGATCAACTATGAGATCCTGGCGGGGCATTCGAGGACTAAGATCTTTATCGCGAGAATGCTGGCCGGGTTCTTATGGGGAGGTGTTCTGACCTTTCTGCTGATGCTCCTGCCCCTGGGTTATTTAACGCTTCTCTATGGCTGGGGCTTGGAAACCGATCCGAAGAACGTCATCCTGCGGTGCCTGCTCACCTTTTTCCCAATCCTGCGGTTTTGCGTCTTTAACATGATGCTTGCCTGTATCATGCGCAGTGCCGGTAAGGGCATCGCGCTCGGCTACGTGACGTTCATGATCACTGCGCTTGTAAACTCCATCCTGGAAGACATGTTCCAGTTAAATCTCATTTATCATACCAGTATGACCAATGCTGCCTTCCTGCTCACTTCACAAAACGCCAGAAACGTTGTGATGAACGGAAAAACGGTTGCACTCTACGAAACGGCAGTGACTCCGAACATGGTTTACAGGACGATTGGCGTTTCGCTGGCATTTACGGCGGCTTACCTGAGCATTGCCTACATTCATTTCAAAAAAAAGGACAGAGACTGATGAAAAATATAATGAAATCTATTTGGTACGAAATTTATCATCGGAAGACCTTGGTGATTCTGTTTGGCGCCTTTGCCGCCCTTATGGCAATCACGGGGTTTTCCGGAACAGCAGACGCAACCTACGGCTTTGAGCAGGGCGGCGTCTCGGACATGCTGGCGGCGCATCCTTGGGTGCCCTATGAGTTCCCGCTTCTTTTTCTGACGATTTTTGTGGGGTATGTCTGCTGCGAGGATTATAAGGATAAGGTGGCAAACTACGAAATCCTTTTCGGACATTCGAGAAAGAGCATTTACTTTGCGAGGAGCCTGATGGCCATCATCGTTGGAACAATCCTGTCGATGCTCCTTGGCTTCCTCCCGCTCCTTGTTGGCAACGCACTGGCAGGTTGGGGAGATTGCCTTGTATACGAAGATATTTTGCTTCGATATCTCCTATTGGGGCTTCCGTATTTAAGACTTGCGGCGTTCCTAGTCATGATTGCATTTTTGGTAAAGAGTCCCTACTTGATGATCGGCATTGGAATCATCCTCAGCATGATGATCGGCGGATTGGCAGACATGGTACGCCATTCGAGCAGCGTTTTTGTCAGCCTCTTTAACATGATCGCTCTGACGGAATACGAGGGGTGGAGCAGCTACAACCTGGATCCGACCATAGGAACAATTCGGTATTACGCCTACGACAGCACCATTCCTGCGGGACTAGTGAGCGGAACGATCATTGCATCGCTCTTTATGACCGCCTTCTACCTCTTTATGGGATACGCGCTCTTTCGCCGCGATGAACTAAATTGATGAACTAAATTAATGAAAGGAAGCTTGAAAACATGGATAAGATTTTTATCATCATAGAATTTGCGCTGATGATCCTGCTTTTTATCATTGCAAAGTACTCCGTGAAAAGACCTTCGAATCGATGGAGGCTTCTTTACGCGGCGCCGGTATTTGTGGCCATCATCGTGGCGATATGCGAAGGCTTTGACGTCTACCACGCCGGCATCTATTTCGCAAGCGCACTCCCCTTATGGAGTCTGTTTTTGGAGGAAAAAAAGGTTCATGCAAAGCAGTTAATCGCAACCTGCAGCGCCCTGATCATCGCGGCAAACCTTGTTGTCATCTGCGTAGCGCCGAATTACCATAAGGTATCCTACCTTAAGGATTTCGAGCAAGGCTTTGAGACCATGAGAGAGCATTACGTCCTGACGAAGGAAAAGGAGATCGACTGGGATCGCCTCTATGCAAAGTATCATCCGATGTTTGAGGCAGTAGAGGAAAAGCAGGACTATGTTGAGAATTATAAGGCTTGGCAGCGCTTTACGACAGAGTTTTTCGACGGTCACGTGGGATATGAGATGGACGGTGAAAAAAAACTTCTCGATGCCATCTGCAGATCCTATGGCAATGATTACGGCCTCTCTCTTGCAAGAATGACCAGCGGCGAGTTCGTGGCGATTAACGTGGAGGGCTATGAACGGTCTTACAGTATTGAAGGAGCAAAAGAAGATGAGCTTGGGCTGTATAGCGTAAAGAAAAAATTTCTGTCCCAAAATGCATCAGCTGATCGCCTTACGCTGAAAAATGCCGGGATTACAAATGGTACGGTCATCACGAAGTGGAACGGCAAGGCAATCGACGCCTATTTTGATGAGGTGGACTATTATTTCGATCAGTATCCCGTGCGCGAGAATGAAGCATTTTATCAGCCCATATACGTAGCGGGGATCGGAAGCGACATGACATACGGCGAAACCTATGTACCGGGAAAGGATGGGAAGGCCAGTCCCTCCGTGAGCATTAGCTTTCTTGATGAAAATGGCATGGAAAGGACTGTTCAGGCACCTTGTCTTGGCAGTTATGCACCGCGAATGCTTGATACCTTTGGCAAGCTGGGCGACGGGCTGAACGTTACTAACCTGAATTGGCAGGAGGTCAGTACGGATACCTATGCGATCCGCATCAGTGAAATGTCCTATGACCAGGAAACCTACGGTGGCACGGACTATCAGGAGCTCACGGAGAAATTACGTGAAGAGGTTCTGGCATTGAAGGACATCGGCGTGAAGACTCTAATCTTTGACCTGAGATCCAATTGTGGCGGAAGCCCTTATTTCGTAGAAGCCATTGCAAAGCTGTTTGCCCCGAAGGGAGAGCATGCTTCCTATTACAGCGCCGTAATCAATGAGAAGACGGCCAGCTATGAAAGAGGGGCGGACGGAAAGTATCAAAAAGGCGTTGTCTCCACCTATGAAGGGGAAGACCTTTGGCACGATGGCCAGATCATTCTTCTCGTCAATGCCTCTACCGTGAGCGCAGGGGATGACATGGTTTATATGATGGGAGCGTATCCGAACGTACAAGTGGCGGGCTTTACCCGAAGCAACAGCTCCTGCCAGGCCGTGATCGGCATCATGCTGGACGCCGGAAGATTAGCTTTTTCAGCCGTTCCCAATCTCCTTCCGAGCGGTGAGGTCGCGATTGACACCTTTGTAGATCATGTCGGAAGGACGCCCTTTGACGAGCTGGTACCCTTTGATCAGGAAGCGGTCAAGGTCATCTTTGATCAAGGCGAGGATTATTTACTCAGTTACGTAATGGCATCAAAATAAAATAGATGGCAAAGAAACGTTCTCTTGAAAAAAGAGGACGTTTTTTAAAAAAAATGTTGACGTTTGCAAATATATTTGATACAATACAATCGTAACAAAGATAATAGTAAAAAATATAAAGGAGGATCAACAGATGGGATTTTATGAGTATAGCGTTACTGCTCCCGATGGAAGCGAGGTTTCCATGAAGGATTATCAGGGCAAGGTTGTATTAGTGGTAAATACGGCTACGGGCTGTGGTTTTACGCCGCATTATAAAGATATCGAAGAGATGTATGAGAAGTTTCATGAGAAAGGATTTGAGGTTGTCGACGTTCCCTGCAATCAGTTTGCCGGTCAGACGCCAGGAACGGATGATGAGATCCATGAGTTCTGCTCTCTCAAGTATCATACGCAGTTCCCGCAGATGAAGAAGTCGGACGTCAATGGAGAGAATGAGCTTCCGTTGTTCCGTTTCTTAAAGGATCAGAAGGGCTTTGAGGGCTTTGGCAAGGGACCCATGGCACTGGCGATGAGTGCGATGCTATCAAAGATTGACAAGGATTATAAGAACAATCCTGACATTAAGTGGAATTTCACGAAGTTCGTGATTGACCGTGAGGGCAACGTGGTGGCACGCTTTGAGCCGACGGCGAAGATGGCAGACGTTGCCAAATGTGTAGAAAGTCTGCTATAATGAATTGAAGATTTAGAATTGGAGGATTTGAAAGTGTCACAGCCGTATGAACAGTTGAAGCTAGAAAATCAGCTTTGTTTTCCGCTTTATGCATGCGCAAGAAAGATCATGGGCGCTTATACTCCCTTGTTAAAGCCGATTGGTCTCACTTACACACAATACATTGTCTTCATGGTGCTTTGGGAGAAGGAGAAGGTGAGTGTAGGTGAGCTTGGAAGGGAGCTTCACCTGGATGCGGGGACTCTGACTCCGTTACTCAAGAATCTTGAAAAACTGGGTTATGTTACAAGGGAGCGCCTAAAGGAGGACGAGCGCGTCACGCTTGTTGGCATCACGGAAAAAGGTGATGCCCTAAAGGAACTGTGCAAGGACATACCGATGAAGGTCGGAGCTGCCTGCACAAAGCTGGATGCGCAGGATGCAAAGGATTTGTATCGTATCTTGCATAAACTATTGAAAGATTGAGAAACTAAGGTTATGATAGATTTGGATCTAGACAGGTGATTGTGACTGCGTGCCGACAAGGTGTCGGAGAAAGGATGGAAACCATGGAGTACAAGTTTACGAATGAAAATTTTGAGGAAGAGGTAGTAAAGAGCGATATCCCCGTATTGGTAGATTTCTATGCAGACTGGTGTGGTCCTTGTAAGATGATGGGCCCTGTCGTGGAGAAGCTGGCAGAAGAGTATGACGGGAAGGTAAAGGTTGGCAAGGTGAACGTGGACGAGCAGGAGGATCTGGCTGCAAGATTTAACGTCATGAGCATTCCGTTCTTTGCATTTATCAAGGATGGCAAGATGGTGGACAGCAGTCTCGGCGCATCGTCCAAGGATGCGCTGGTAGCTAAGCTGGAGGCACTTCTGTAAGAAGCTTTGCATTTATAAAATCAAATAAACAGGTTGTGTAAAATAGTTTCTTGACAGATTGCTATGGGATATGCTACCATAGCCCCGTAACCAAATAAAATATTTCGCAGGAGGTGATCAACATGAACAAGAAAATATGGATGAAGTTTAATCTCATGTCTGATAAAGTGTTGATCACGAACGCTGCTTTTTAGCATAAGCTGATCTTGGGCGCATCCGACATGGATGCGCCTTTTGTATTTTAAATCTCATCCTTTCCCATTTGGTTACGATTACATTTAAACCAATGCGAAGCGATTCCAACTAGCGAAGTGGAGCAAAAATATCGCGAAGCGATTCCATTATGAAAGGATGATGCGTAGAATGAAGGATTTTAAGAAAATTATGTTAGGCATGCAGGCGCAGAGTAAGACCTACTTAAGTCGCCTGTACGTGGATAAGTTTACCAAAAACCCGGAGCTATTGGAGGATGAGAAGATCTATATTTATAGGTCTTTGTCCTTCTGGTTTCAAGGTACGGGATGGCGTAATGCGGAGAAGATTATTATGATGGTTTTGCTCCCGGTGAAGGCATCGGTTGCAGATGTCATTCCCGTGGGAACCTACTTATTAAACAGGCTTGCTCCGATGATTCAGGCGTGGAGCGAGGAGAACAAAAATGACGACAAGGCGCGGGAGAAGGCGCAATTTTTCGTCCAGAATACGGGCAATCGGATGCTTCGAAGAAGTGGCATGACCTATAATGAGGCGAAGGGAGGCTTTGTCCTTAGGATGCTGTTTCAGGTGCCACTGATCAATGCCGTATCCGTGAATGGAAAGGCGGCCTACCGTAGCGTAGCGGATCTTTTGAATCTCATAGAAGAATGCATTACGACAACGGATGCGCAGGCAAAGGAGGCTTATGTCCGTACCTATCGGCGGCAGCAAAGGATTCGACAATTTATGAAGGAGAACGGTTATTGCGCCTTTGTAGCAAATGGCAGTATTTTGCCGAGGGAGAAGGATGGCAACGAACCTATGCGGGGAGCCACCCCCTTTGTGGCGCCGAAGGAGCTGGAGGTCTTGATTGATCTTAGTGAGACGGGAGTAAGTGACGGAGAATCGGAACAAGGTGCATCTGTGGATGGTGCATGGAAGGATCGGCAGATTATCCGTGGCATGGGGATTCCTCGCGGCATCACGGTGATCACAGGTGGCGGCTATTCAGGAAAATCAACGCTTTTGGATGCCTTGGAGGCAGGAATCTATGATCATGTGCCTGGAGACGGCAGGGAGTACGTGTTGTCTGAGGAAAGCGCCTTGAAGGTTTATGCAGAGGATGGAAGACCCGTGTCAGGGCTGGATATGTCAGCGTTTTTCCGATTTCTTCCGGGGAAATCCCTGTTGGATTTTTCAACGGATCATGCCAGTGGAAGTGTCTCACAGGCGAGCAATATTCTGGAGGCAGTCGGCGGTGGTTCGCAGTTGCTTTTGATTGATGAGGACAAGAGTGCGACGAACTTCATGATTCGGGATCAGATGATGCGACTTCTTGTGGAGGATGAGCCAATCATTCCCTTTACGGAGCGTGTTCAGGAGCTTTGGCAGGAGAAACAGGTTTCCACGATCCTTGTCATCGGTGGCTCTAGTGAGTACTTAAGATTGGCAGATCAAGTCATTTTGATGAAGGATTACAAGCCGCACGTGATTACGGAGAGAGTGAAGGAGCTGCTAAAACTATCAGCGGAAAGCAGGCAATGGCAGGTCAAGGCAGGGAGTATGTCGTCGGAGGCTGCTTTGGCAGAAACTTGGGAAAGCTATGAGCCAGCGACATGGCAGTTTTCCCGAAGGCTTTTGGTCAAGGAGACCTCGCAGCCCTTCTTGTTTTTCCGCACCGTGGAGACGGAGAATGAGAAGAAGGTCATCTTGGACGAGTACTCCGCTGACGTCACGATGCTGACGGCAATGACCTCCCATGAGCAGCTTTGTACCTTAACCGTCATCATGGAACACCTGCTCACGGATCTATCGGGAGCAGAGCATGAGATCCTTGAGAATGTGAAAGCATTTTTGGAGGAGCTGTTGACAAGGGGAAAAACGGGTTCCATCATGCCAGAGACACAGTGCTGGTTCTATGAGGAGATTCGTCCTTTGGATGCGCTTTGCTGCATCAACCGCATGCGAGGCGTGACTTTTAAGTAATGGCAGTTGTGTGGAAAAAGGGCTTTGTCCCCATGTCATGACCAAGATTTTTTTGACAAAATACCTTGATAATTGTAGCATAGAAAGCGAGGTAAAAAATTTTTTCATTTTTTTGTAACAAAATGTGAGCTTCTCCGTCTAATCGATGAAATCACAGAAAGGAAAGCATGGTAATACATGGATAAGAACACCGCTGAAAAACTTTATGAAGCATTTTACATGAAGGTGTTTTCTTACGTAATGACGCTCACAAGAGACCAGAATGACGCCATGGAGATTACTCAAGAAACCTTTTTCCGGGCGATCTCCTCTGAATTCCGAGGCGAAAGCGAAAGCTTTACCTGGCTATGTGCCATCGCAAAGAACCTCTTTATTGACGAGAAACGGCGGCATGCAAAGTTTGAGGACGCGGCTCTTGAGGAACAGCCAGATACGCAGAAAAGCTTTGAAAAGAGTTTAATGGATGCAGACACTTCCATACGCATCCACCGAATCCTTCATGCCATGGAAGAACCCTATAAGGAAGTTTTTCAGCTTCGCATCTTTGGGGAATTATCCTTCAAGGAGATAAGTTCTATCTTCGGAAAAACCGAAACCTGGGCCCGGGTGACGTATCACCGTGCGAGAATGATGATCAAAGAAAGGATGGACGAACAATGAAATACGAATGTGACGTGATAGAAGATCTGTTACCATTGTATCAGGACGGCGCATGCACGAACGCGACCAAGCGTGCCGTGGAAGAGCATCTGGCAGAGTGTCCGAAGTGCACGGAGCTGTTTTCGAAATTAAAGGACATGTCAATCGATGAGGTGATCCTGAAGGAAAAGGAGAACGTCATTGGTTCTCAGTCAAAATACTTTAAGAGAAAAAGCGCTTTGGCAGGAAGCATAGTCGGAGGCATCTTCGCTCTGCCGATCCTGATTTGCCTGATCGTAAATCTTGTGACAGGACATGGACTGACTTGGTTCTTTATCGTTCTGGCGGCGATGATGATCCCGACTTCGCTGTTTGTGGTGCCACTGGTGGCATCGAAAAACCGTATGTTTCTGACGATGACCTCCCTGACGGGAAGCATTATATTACTGCTGGCAGTTTGTAGCATTTATAGCGGCGGAAACTGGTTTTTCGTGGCGGCAACGGCGGTACTATTCGGACTTACGGTATGTTTTGCGCCGTTCATTGCCTGCAGAAGGCCCGTAAAGCAGTATCTTGGAAACCGTAAGGGTCTGACCGTGATGGCGGCATACACGGTGACATACTTCCTGATGATGATCTGTATTGGCTGGTACGTGAAGATTCCCGGATATTTCTCGTTGATGTTTACCATCTCCATACCCCTGGTATTGATGACCTGGATAATGTTTCTGATCATTCGATACCTTCCCGCAAACGGACTTGTCAAGGCGGGTGTCTGTATCATGGCCCTCAGCGCAGTTTCTTACTTTGGAACGGAAGCAATCCTGTATCTTATGTTGAAGAGCGCGGATGCGACGTCCGTTCAGGTATATGGGGAGCCGTCCATTCTCACGATGATCGTGGGTATCGGAATCGGTGTCATCTTTACAGGAATCGGTCTGCTTACAGGAAAGAGCAAAATGGAATGAGCCGGGCGTAAAGCAGCATATTATCGCAAAGCGATTTAATTAAGGAGGAAACAAGAAATGAGAATGGGCAAGAGTCTGTTTTATACAATAGTAGTTGTGGCAATGCTGGGATGTCTTAGCGGATGCAATTTTGGCTTTAAAACCAATTATATTTATCAGAATGGCGAAAAATACACGGCAGGAAACCGTGAGATCGCGGAGAAAATTGAGACGATCGATCTGGATTATATGTCTGGTCATGTAAAGCTGATCGGTACGGATGCGAACGTCGTTACGATCAACGAGACTTCGGAAAAGCAGCTGGATGACAAGAGAAAGGTGCACACCTGGGTAGACGGAACGACACTGTACGTCAGATATTGTGCCTCTGCAAAGGGCTTGGACTTAAATAACCTGAAGAAGAATCTTGAGATCACGATTCCGAAGGAAGTGGCGCTTGGCGACGTCAAGTTTAAGGTATCCTCCGGTGGTGTTCAGTGTGAGGATTTTGAAGCGGACAGCGTGAATCTGTATGCTTCCTCCGGAAACATTGCACTTACCTGCGCGGCAAAGACCGTCGATTTGCACGCCTCCTCTGGAAACATTACTGCCATACTGCAGGATGACAGCGACAGCGTAAAACTGGATACCTCTTCCGGAAGCATCAGCATCGACATGAAGAATGCAAACAAGGTCGATTTACATTCCAGTTCAGGAAAGGTCTGGGTATTTGCAAAGCAGATCAAGGAGCTTCAGTCAAGGGTTTCCAGCGGAACCGGTGAATACCATTTCACGCAGGCACCTGAGAAGTCAGATATCTCTCATTCTTCTGGCAGCGTGGAAATTTATCTTCCCAAGGACTCTGACCTGACGGGTGATTTTCATACCTCTAGCGGTAAGGTTTTCTATGAGCTTGCATTTGCTAAGAGGGATGATGACTATGTCTGCGGAAGCGGTGCAAACCAGATGAAGGTTCATGTTTCTTCCGGAAACATTGAAGTTAAGGCAGCGGAAGAGAAGTAAGCAAAATTGATATTGACGTGAAAAAAATGAAAACTTTCAGTTTTTCAACGCGAAAAAGCTGAAAGTTTTCATTTTTTTCGTTGACGAAGTGATTTTTCGATAGTACTATAATATTATATAAGCTAAAGTAAATGGTATTTTTTGCTTGAAAGGAAAAAGAATGAAAAGAAAATTTTATGAAGAACTAATAAAGTGGGAAAAGGAGAATATCAAAGAGCCACTATTAGTAATTGGCGCGAGGCAAGTGGGAAAAACATGGATCATAAAATCTTTCTGCGAAAAGATGTATGAAAAATACATTTATATCAACCTGGAGGAACAAAAAGACTTAATTACTATATTTGAAGATAATTTGACTCCGGAAGTTATTTTGAAAAAACTTAGCATGGTTTTTGGAAAAACAATAGATAGTAAAACAACTATTGTAATTGATGAGATACAACAATGCGAACGTGCCATTACCGCATTAAAATATTTTTGTGAAGCTAAAGAAAATTATCGCATTATTTGTGCAGGAAGTTTACTTGGGGTTAAAGTAAAAAGATTTGAAAGCTCATTCCCTGTGGGTAAGGTTTATATTAAAAACATGTTTCCTATGGATTTTGAAGAATTCTTGCTTGCATTGGGAGAAGATACATTAAGGGATGGGATAAAAGAAGCATTTACCGAAATGTCACCGCTTTCAGAGGCAATACATAAAAAGGCGCTAAGTTTGTATCACGATTATTTGATCGTAGGTGGAATGCCTCAGATTGTAAAAAATTATATAGACCACGAAAAAAATATTACTTTGTTTAATAGAGAGATGCAAGAATATATTCGATTGGCTTACATGGCAGATATGACAAAGTATGTGACAAATGTTACCGAAACAGCAAAGATTTCTGCTGTTTATGAAAGCATTCCTAGACAATTAGCCAAGGAAAATCCCAAGTTTAAATATAAAGAAATTAGAGACACGGCAATAAAGAGAGATTATTTTGGTCCTATTGATTGGCTTTCTTCTTCTGGTATGATATATAAGATTAATAAACTTGAATTACCGCAGTCTCCGATCAAGGCATATGAAGATGTTGATAGTTTTAAAATTTATTTATCAGATACAGGCTTGCTCTCCAATATGTGTGGCATAACCCCACAAGAATTGCTGCCAGATCGTCATAATATGTTTAAAGGGGCTGTGATTGAGAATTACTGCATAGAACAGTTAATGATTAAACATAAAGACTTATATTATTTTAAACCATCGGAAAGTATGGAAATAGATTTAATTACCACAATTGATGGAAATGTTATTCCTATAGAAATAAAATCGGGTCGGCATAAAAGATCTACAAGTCTAAATAATTATGTTGAAAAATATCAACCCCAATATTCTATAAGAATATCAGAAAATAATTTTGGCATGTCAAATGGTATAAAATCAGTACCTTTGTATGCAGTATTTTGTATATAAAACAGAAATAAAACGGAAGCAATAATGAGGATGTGCCAAAGGAAAGGATCAGATCATCATGGGAGAGAAAAATAAATCAAAAGAGAACAAACCCCAAAAGAAAGCTTTCAAATGGTGGATATTGTTTATTATTCTGGCGCTTATATGTGGTGCCATTGTTTTTTGCGTGTACAGATTCAAGAAGATGAATGTGAGCTATGAGAGAGAGATCACCGCTCCTGCTTCCTTTAAAAAAATATCTCGAAAGGTCATAGACGTCATTTCGGACAACCAAGAAGAGTTCATGGATTCCACTCCGGACGAACGCAAGAAGATCGCCGAAAGAATCATGGATGAACTTGTTGAACAAGGGGCACTGAAGGAGGAAAACATAGGCTTCGATGAGGAGAATAATGTCTATCAGTTTGTCACAAATGATGGGGCATTAAACTTTATAGTTTTAAACGATTATGATCCGAATTATATGGGCATGTCTGACACGCAATCGAATTCTGATGGCAGTTCGGGAGAATCTGGGGGTACCGATGGCAAAAATAGGGGAGATGAGGAATATCAATACTTTCATGACGGATATCCTTATTCGGATGAGGATCTGATGGCAGAAGATCTTGACATGCTGTTCTTTACGGAGATACACATGAAACCTGAAAAATCCGATTCGGATCAAGACGGTTACAACTATCATAAATTTTTTGAGGACCATGCATTTCAGCTTTGCAATCAGGCTCACGTAAAATATAAAGATATCCCCCAAACGACGGTTGAGGAATTAAAGACTTGCTTAAAGGGATATGACTATGTTAGTTTGGATTTTCATGGATTTTATTACAGTAACATTGCTAAGGTGGCAACATTAATTGGTACCGCTAGTTTTAAGAATGTGTTTACCAATCTCGAGCAATTCTATGGTTTGTGTCGACTTGAGAGCTACTTGAAGGACCTGTATAACGAAGTGGACACCACATTCCTAGTCATTCCGGAAAATGTTGGGATTGGAGCAGATATCTGCTATAAGGGTGATCTGGTAAACGGAAGGTTGGCCCGACATTTAGCTAATTTTGGATATAATTACTTAATCACGCCGATTTTCTTTTATGATTACTATGATGAAAATGATCTTAATGGAACAATTGTTCATTTAGGCGCTTGTGAGGGATTTAAGAATGAGACATTGCCAGCTACATTTAAGGCTTGTGGCGCTGAAGCGGTAGTTGGATATGACGAATCAGTTCACACAGATTACTCCGTATATATGGAATGGCGGATTTTACATTGGCTGTTATATGGAGGTACGATAGGCGAATCCGTGTCTTTTGCAAAAAGATTACAAGGGGACAAGGATCCCGTAAAACCGTATGCAAGGCTTAAGATATATGGAGACAAGGATGCAGTACTTATAAAGAATGCCGTCTGTCACAAGGATTACGTGCTGATTGACAAGAGTATGTCATATGAGGAAGCCGTGAAGTATTGTAACGACATAGGAGGAAGGATTGCAGTTGTAGAAAATCCGGCAGAGCAACGAGCTCTTAATACATTGCTGAAAACCGCAGAAAAAAACTGTTACTGGATTGGACTTAAGAAGGGGGATGGAGGAAGTCTCTACCAAGAAGGCAGCGGACAAGAACAGAAATATCATTTTCACTGGGCTATGGATGAACCGTCCGGTGATGGAACGCACGTTATGGTTTACGGACGCCCGGACGAAGAAAAGGGATCTAAAATCGGAGAATGGAATGACGTGATTTATGATCCGAATCTGTATGAAGGATTTTATGCAGCCGATCAGTTTGGCATTGTATGTGAATTGAGCGGAACGGAAGCGACAGCCGTCGGAACACCAGAAGAGGATGACGTCAAAACGGGGCAGAAGGATGATGAAGAAAATGACAATGAGGAAAATGACAATGCTCCCGCTTTGTCGGAAAACAAGCCTAAATGGGTCTGCACGAAAGAGACCTGTTATAAGTATAGCTCGTCCTTTACAGACGGATCGTTTGACTACAGCAGGGAATACGAATATGATGCATCGGGAAGACGTACAAAGATGACAGATTATACTGTTAGTTGGTCGAATGACATCGTAAGTGATCATTACCATGAATACGTATACGACGCATCTGGAAACATGATCAGCGATACGGATTATTTTGCTGACGGCAGATGGTATTACTGGACCGATTTTGAATATGACGCAAAGGGACTGATGACAAAGAAGATCTTTCATTTTCATGTCAGGACCAATAACGGAGATCCTTTTAGCGAAGATCCCTTTGGGAATGATAATCAATCATCAAGTGAAGTTTTTTATGAGTATGACGAAAATGGAAGACTTACAAAAGAGGTTCATTATGATTCATATGACAAGCTCGATGACTGGTCGGAGAAAGTGTATGACCTTGCCGGCAACATGATAAAGGATACCTATTATGATGGGGATGGCAGCCTCGAGCGTTATAATGCTTTTGAATACGACAAGCAGGGGAATCTTTTAAGGGAAACCTTCTATGACAGTAACGGTAATTTAAGTGCTTCGTATGTCAATGAATATGATGCGCAGGGTAACCTTTGTAAATCAGAGCATTATAATGCTGACGATGTATTATTTGAGATTGAATTATACGAATATGATTCTTCCGGCAATAAAACCATGTATTCGAGATGCTATGCAGACGGCTCCAGCCCATATAGGGAAGAGTATGAGTATGATGCCAATGGAAACAATACAAAACTCACCAGCTATGGTTCTAAAGGGCATTTTCTCAACCGTTATGAGTACGAATATAAATTTATTCCAGGCGATAATGAATAGCCGACAATTAACCAGGTGACAGAATGACCTATGACAAAAAACACGCACAAGTTCATGTAACTGCTTGAACTTGTGCGTACTTTTATGATCACTCGTGCGATTGCTTTGATCAATTGTCTTATGTCATGGCATCAGGGCGGTAAAATTAAGGCTGAACCCAAATGACGGGACGTCCCGCGGATATGCCGGATATTCGTCCTTCAGTTCCCTCCATGTTAATGTGGCCGGCCTTACTGCCGATCTCATAATAATCGATGAATGCGACGGTTTGCTGATCCTTGCCGGGGGTTCTGGTAAACCAGCTGCAGAGATTCCCGGCACCATTGGTGCCTAACTCCGTTGGTGAATAGCAAGCCCTGAGAGGGTTGTCTTCATCTCTTGACCCGCCAAAATACTTTTCGACCTCGGGAACGCTTAAGACAAAGACTTTGTCCGTCGTATCGTTTCCACCGTCGGTGCCATAAACGTCGTTATCAGGATTAGCGAGAGTGGTTTCAATTATCTTGCTTTTATCCTCTTCGGAGAAGGCTTCATCATAGAAATAAGAGTTTAAACATTTCCTAAGATGGCTGTTTTCCCAAGGAGAGTTGCCATAATTATATCCTACAATTCCAGATTTTGTGATAAGCATCTTTTGACCGTCTTGAATGTCTAAAACCGTCCAGGCTATCGGCTCGATCAGATAATGATTGAGCCCGTCGCTTCCAAGTACTGTAGCCCCCTGATTATACGTCCCGAAAAATACGGTGTCGCCGACCTCGGCATCCTTAAGGCTTATGTTCTCGTAGCTTAGCCACATGGCAGGTCGGATTCCTATGTTGTCTCGGGTCACTTTTGCATCATAATCAACAGTGCCTCGTTTTGCATTTACGAAGCGGGCGTCATCTGGTGCATATGCATTTCGAATGAACCAGTCACATCTGTTTTCTGTTTCAGCGGATGTTTTAACGCCCTGTTCAACGGAGAAGGCAGTAGGATGGCAGAACGAAGATGATTCTCCTTCAATCGATAAATACCGCAGGTAGTGGTAAACTTCGAGGTTGCTCAGGAGAAACACCTTATCTTCCGTAGTGATTTTCTCATTTTTTTGCTTCGTGGTTAGCTCAGTTAGCTGAATGAGGTCTTTTTCCTTGGCGGAGAATGCCTTGTCATAAAAGTCGTTATTCAGCCAGTCTCTTATCGAGCACTTATCCCAGGCGTAAACACTGTCGTCCTTGTTAAACGGCTGACTGTCGAGGGCATATCTGCTCATGACAAAGATCTTGCCATACGCTATGTCGAGCACCTGCCATTCGATTCTCTCCGGGCCGTTGTCAGTAGAATTGTCCTGTTCGTAGGTACCAAATTGAATGAAGTCCCCAACTTTCAGGTGTTTCGACAAGTCTATGTCATATTCCTTATTCTTATTTTGTGCTTCGCCATCAGAATTCCCTTCATCGCCGTCTGAATTGCCTGATTTGGATTTTTGACCTTGCGTTTCCTTCTCCGAACGTGAATCTGGCGAACTTTTGCCGTCAGAACATGCGGAAATGGTGAGCACTGCAACGAAAAGTAGCAGCATTGTAACTATTTTTTTCACGATTGAGTTTCCCGTCCTTTCCTGCAATTGTTAAATTGCAGTTACATTATAGCATCATTGAAACTATTGTCAATTGAGTTTCCAATGCTTTTATGACAATCATGATGCAGTATTGAATATTGCCTATGATTCAATGAGATGATATAATCAGATTAGTTTCTCAAGTATGATGTGAATGACGATAAGGATCTTTAATGTGTACTCGCTACAAAATAAGATATGTTTACGAATCCTGATCATTTGCTTTACGGTGGAAACGTAAAAAATTCTACTTATTCAAGGCGTAAGGTTTGAGCATGAATTAGATGATATTTACTGAGTAACCATGAGGAAGAGATGGAAAAAAGGGAGGTATGTCATGAACTATAGAAAGCTTGGAAAAACTGGATTGCAGGTCAGTGAAATAGGCTTTGGCGGGGAGTGGCTGGAGCGTCATCCGGAGGAGGATGGCGTTGCGTTGATCAAATATGCTGCACAGAAGGGCATCAATGTTATTGATTGCTGGATGGCTGATCCGAAGTCGCGCGACATTATTGGCAAGGCGATGGAGGGGAATCGCTCTCACTGGATTGTGCAGGGACATATTGGTTCCACGTGGCAAAACGGCCAGTATGTACGAACGAGGGACATGAAATATGTTGTTCCGGCGTTTGAGGATCTTTTGAAAAGACTTCGGACGGACTATGTTGATCTTGGAATGATTCATTACGTGGACGCAAGAGAGGATTGGGACAAGATCCTAAATTCAGATTTTCTCAGATATGTAAAGGAGCTCAAGGAGAGCGGTAAAATTCGTCACATTGGTTTATCGACGCATAATCCCGTCATCGCAAAGCTGGCCGTGGAATCGGGTTTTGTTGAGATGCTTCTTTTCTCCATCAATCCTGCATTCGACATGCGTCCTGCGACGGAGGAGATTGATGATCTTTTCGGAGAATATGACACAGCGCTGTCTGGCATTGATCCTGAGCGCGCCTCCCTCTACCAGCTCTGCGAGGAAAAGGAAATTGGAATTACCGTCATGAAGGGATACTTTGGCGGGAAATTATTTGATGCGAAAACCTCACCCTTTGGCGTGGCCTTTACGCCCGAGCAGTGCCTGCACTATGCCTTGACCAGACCTGGCGTTTCTTCGGTGCTCTGTGGGTATGATACGAAGGAGCAGGTTGATGCAGCCGTGGCCTATGAGACGGCCACGGACAAGGAAAAGGATTATGCCTCCGTCATTGCGTCCGCGCCCCTGCATTCCTATCGGGGCCAGTGTACCTATTGCGGGCATTGCAAGCCTTGTCCCGTAAACATTGACATAGCGATGGTGAATAAATTCTATGATTTGGCAACGCAGCAGCCGACCGTGCCTGAGAGCGTGAGATCGCACTACGAGGCGCTTGGCGTTACTGCCAGTGCCTGCATCGGTTGCAGAGGCTGCGAGAGCCGATGTCCCTTTGGCGTTGCAATTGCGGATCGCATGAAGAAAACGGCAGAGGTATTTGGGAAATAAAGGTTGTGGGAATGAGAAAGGCGGAGGAGCATGAACGGAGTCAGGATCATAATTCTAGCGGCCATTCTTATCTATTTGGGAGCTAAATTATTTCAGCGCTGGTACAATTCCTATGCGATCAAGGAATGCGTAAATACGGTTCAAG
Source organism: Lachnospiraceae bacterium (assembly GCA_017527205.1). GTDB lineage: Bacteria > Bacillota > Clostridia > Lachnospirales > Lachnospiraceae > Acetatifactor. Next base: position 26,297 of record JAFXQK010000011.1, read on the forward strand.
GATCCTATGTGTTTACCAATGAATCCACCTATTTGAGACAGGCGGTATATTACCACGTGTACGAGTATTACGTCGACGGAGAGGTATACCTTGTGGAGCTTAATAAACCTGGAAAGTGCTATCAGGGTGTCCCTAAGATCGACATCCAGTACAATCCGCAGGATCCGACAGTATGCTTCATAGACGGTGTGCGCGGAAGAGTCTTGCCAAAACGCCATAGTGAATGAGTATGAAAGAACAGATCGTGAGTAAGGAAAGAATGGTCACAAGGCAAAGAGAGGGGGATTTACCTGTGCAATGTTTTTCTGACATCAATTTCATATTCTGCAATCATCCATTGCATCAGCGGCAGGTAGACGAAGATTACAAGGAAGAGTATCTGGCGGCGTCCAAGGAGCATGCCTGTGCGCTGTTTAGTTATGAAGACCTTGAAATGGGAAAGCTCTCGCTCTATGGATCAGAAATTACGGGAACGACGATCTATCGCGGATGGATGATGCGTCCGGAACTGTACAGAACCTTTTATGACAAGCTGATGGCAAAAGGTATTACGCTGATCAATTCACCGGCGGAATATGAAAAATACCACATGCTCCCTGGTTGGTATGAGGATTTCAAGGATGAAACAGCCAAGACAGTCTGGGAAAATCAGGGGACATTAGTCTCCGCAATGGCACTGACGAAAGGCCTGACGGGATCGTATATTGTCAAGGATTTCGTCAAGAGCAGAAAGCATGAATGGCAGGATGCCTGCTTTATTGAGGACATCGAAAATACGGCGAATGCCGAAAGAGTCATTGGTAATTTTATAGAACGCCAGGGCTCCACCCTCGCTGGAGGCGTTGTTCTGCGGAAGTTCGAAAAGCTTAGATCCATAGGATTTCATGAGAAGAGCGGAATGCCGATATCGGAAGAATACCGCGTGTTCATCTATGGCGGACAAGTCCTGATCATGGATGATTACTGGCAGGCGGACAAGGCTTTGCACATATCCGATGAAGAGTGCCTTTGGATAGAAGCGAACGCGAAGAAGGTGAAGAGCCATTTTGTCACGATGGACATCGCCAGACGCGAGGACGGAAGACTGATCATCATGGAACTGGGAGACGGACAAGTATCTGGATTGCAGCAGATAAAGGCGGAAGAGTTCTACAAGGCGTTTGGATGAATAATTCATATAAATGATTTTTGTAATATCCTCACCATTATGGTGGGGATATTTTATTTTGTACCATGTTATGATTTATATGATTATGCTGCATAATGGCTTAAGAATCTGTTGACTTTTTCAGAGAAATTCCGTATAATTCATTTATCTGAAATGCGACCCTTCAGAGGATGCATTTCTTTCACTTCTAATTGGCGTTTCTGCCGATTATCCATTTTTTTGAGGATGCGGAGGCTTATTTGTCGTACGCTTTTTAACGATGGAACAAGCGAATAATCGGCTGACCATAAGTGTCCTCGAAAGATTTATTTTACAAGCGCATGGCGCAGAAGGAGGATTTGGGAACTTATGGGAAAGAACGACATCATGACAAACACGTACCTGAAAAAGGCGGAAAGGTCGGCAGACCTGATCAACTGTTATGTCTGTAATGGAAAACAGCTTGTGACGGCGGAGGACATAAGGCTGATTGAAAACGTGCATTACAGGGTGACTGAAGAAAAGACGACAGGGATTACGCGGAAGAAAAAATGTGGAGACAAAAGGCGACGAAACCAACAATTGCAGCTTGGCGTGGTGAACATGGATTTGGTGGAGGAAGTCAGGTTTGGGATGAGGGTTGCCATTATTTCCACGGAGAATCAGACAAACGTGCATTATGCCATGCCGATCCGTATGTTGAATGAGGAAGCGATCATGTATCATGAACAGTGGCAGGAGATTGCGTTAGAACACGAGAAAAAGAAAAACCTAAAGGGTGCGGAATACATGTCAGGGATGGCGAAGGGGGAAAAGGTAAGACCTGTGGTATTGCTTGTGGTTTATTGGGGAAAGGAGGAATGGAACGGGCCTAGGAACCTTCGTGAGATGATCGATGAAGAAGGGTATCCTGAGGAAATAAGGAACATGATAACGGACTATCCGCTGCACCTAGTGGAAGTCAGAAAGAAGGGAGTCGGAGAGGAATTTAAGTCGGACTTACGGGAAGTCTTTGGGTTTTTACAAAGAGCGGAGGATGCGGATCAGTTGGCGGCGTATGTCGAAGAAAACAGGGAAGCTTTCCGACATATGGCTTCGGACGCATGCAGGACGCTGGAGGTCATGGGAAACATGGAAATCCTTAAATATGATGACGGGGACAAAGAAGATGACACTGGAGAGGAGGTGACATATGACGTGTGCAAGGCAATACAAGACATGATGGAGCAAAGCAGACAAAAAGGAATTGAGAAAGGAATTGAGAAAGGGATTGAGAAAGGAATTGAGCAAAGCATGTGCATTTATGTTACCATGCTTATGAAAAACATGAATTGGACGGAAGAAATGGCATGTAAGGCACTTGACGTAACCCCAGAGGAGTATAGGGCGGCGCGTTCAAAGATGTAATAACCATCTGGTACATGAAAAAGTATGCCCAAGGGGACGGTTCTCGTTGGCACCCTTTGGCATTTCTGAGATGACTAGAAAATAAGATTAAAATGGCGAGCCCTGGATGATAGGCTCGCCATAATATACTATGTGCCAAAGAGAACCGTCCCTAATGGCATAGTTTAGATTTCGAACATGTCGCTAAATTCCTTCAACGCACCGTCGGTCTCGTGTGCAAGTACCTTCTTTGCAAGTACCTTTCCGAGCTGAACGCCTTCCTGATCGAAGCTGTTGACGTTCCAAAGGAAGCCCTGGAACATAATCTTGTTCTCGAAATGGGAGAGCAGTGCGCCCATGGTCTCAGGGGTCAGTCTGTCGCCAACGATAATGCTGGAAGGACGATTGCCGGCAAACTTCTTATTGTTGTCCTCGTTATCCTTGCCGCATGCGAATGCCATGATCTGAGCCACAACATTTGCGCAGAGCTTCTTCTGACTGGTGCTGCCCTGAATGTTCACGTCAACGCCAAGTTGACTCTCCTTGAAGCCGATGAACTGCAAAGGAACGATGTCAGTTCCCTGATGAAGCAGCTGGTAGAAGGAGTGCTGACCATTGGTTCCGGGTTCGCCAAAGAGTACGGGACCGGTAGGATAGTCTACGGGCTCGCCAAAGCGGTTCACTGACTTGCCATTGGATTCCATGTCAGCCTGCTGCAGATGTGCGGGGAAACGGCTGAGTGCCTGAGAATAAGGCAAAACTGCCGTGGCGGGGAAGCCAAGCACGTTTCTCTCATATACGCCGATCAGGGCATCGAGAAGTGCAGGATTCTCCTTGATGTTTGCATTTGTTGCAAGCTTGTCCTCAGCGGCAGCGCCGTCAAGGAAACGAGCAAATACTTCGGGAGTGTATGCCAGGGAGAGGATTGCGCCGCCTACCGCGGAGGTCGAGGAGAATCTTCCGCCGATGTAATCATCCATAAAGAAGGCGCGAAGGTAATCGCTGCTGGTGGCAAGGGGCGAGGTCTCGCTCGTTACGGCTACCATGTGCTTGGAAGCGTCGAGGCCTGCATTCTTCAGCGCATCCTTGACAAAGGACTCATTGGTCAGGGTCTCCAGCGTCGTACCGGACTTAGAAACCAGAACGAACAGGGAGTGTGCTACGTCGATACCTGCAAGAACTGCAGCCGCGTCATCAGGATCTACATTGCTGATGAACTTTGCTTCCATGTTAAAGTTCCCGGTCTGCTTCGCCCAGTTTTCGAGTGCAAGATAAATTGCGCGAGGGCCAAGGTCGGAACCACCGATACCGATCTGAACCACCGTCGTGAACTTCTCTCCAGCACCGTTCGTGATTTTTCCTGCATGAACGTCATTTGCGAATTCTTCGATCTTTTTCTGCTGTGTCACATAGAAGTCTCTCTTATTCACGCCGTCCTTTACGACCGTGTCGCCAAGCTGGCCACGGGTCAGCTGATGCAGCACCAGTCTTTTCTCACCAGTATTGATCACTTCGCCGTTATACAGCGCTGCATATTTCTCCAAAAGCTGCGCTTCGTCGGCCAGATTCTTCAGGCCATCCAGAACATTGTCATCTACGGCCTTTGCTGCATAAACATAGGTCATGCCCTCCGCCATGGGCATCTGGTAGCTCTTAACTCTCTTTGCTCCGGACTCACCGGCCATCACGTCCTTAAGGCTGACCTTTTCCTTCTTCGTAAGCTCCTGAAACGAAGCGAGCGTCGTAAGGTTCTTCCATGAAATCATTGTATGTACCTCCTGTATTGATTTACTTTTCTTTCCTAAAACATGATAATGCTTTAACTAGAATTATAACTGATTGGAAAGGCATATTCAAGAGAAACTGGACAAGATAGAAGAGATTTTGTAAGTATCTTACAAAGTTATGCGCATGCTTATATGTAAGCGTATTGACAACTAGAGACTATTGTGATAGTCTAGACTATATAGATAGTCTGATAGAACTAATGGAGGTGACGCGTATGAAAAAAAGAATTGCTATGATGCTTAGTTATATTCTTATTTTATTTTGCATGCTACAGAACTCCGTTGTACATGCGAATGGTGCAGATATCGGTAAGATTACGGAACCATATGATTATCCCATTAAGCCAGGAACGGAGGAATGGCGGGCATTACCTTCTGTGGTCGAGAGGAGGGAAGCATGTGAGATTCCACAGGAAGTGCTGGGTCGCATGACCACGGATGCTTTGGCAGAATCAGTCATTACTTATCCTTTTTTGATTGATGCGCTTGGTTGTTTTGGTAGTTTCGAGACGGGAATCAATTGGATTGCAACCTACTTTTCAGGGATAGATGAATTGCTATCCAGACCAGGTGCCTGCGATTCCCTTCGTGAATACCTTGTCAGGGAAAAAGACCGGTATGACACGCTTTCTGCCATGGATTTAAGTGATAAAACGATAGAACAGATGAGGAAGTGTTGTGAATATGAATGCGCCATACAGTTATTAGAATACATAGAATCTCAGACATCTGATGAATTGGAAATTGGAACGACGCGATATTATTTGACAGTGACTCATACGCCAAAGGGTTCTGACGTGGATGTATATGCGGGATTTACATGGGATATTCATAACAAAAGCTACTTGCAGGCAGTTCAAGAATTTCAGGTACTTTTGAATAATTACCCCAGCGCCTCAGAAGTGTATAGTGATTCTTGCAATCCAAGTTATAATTGTCATTCTTACGCCTGGTATAGCCAGCTAAGCTCGAATACATATTGGATCAATGATCCAGCCCCTTATATTACGGATGGAAGTTATATTTCTACTTATCCGACGGCTGGATGCAGGATTGTGTACTACAATTCAAATTACTATATTCCGAATATGCATTCAGGAATTATCCAAACAGTCGGAGCATCACCCAGCACCACTACTGAAAAATCAAAATGGGGATGTTATGGGTTATGTTCCCATTATGTTGATGATTGTCCATATTATTCCTCTTCCGCATTATCATATTGGGTATTAAATCCAAACTAGTGAATGAGGACAGGTGAATTATTTGAAAAAGCTAAACATGATTCAATAAAATGATGGTAAGACATGTTATCTCAAATAAATTTTTAGTTAAAAGATAATTTAGGAGGAAAACAATATGAAGAAAACAGTCGCTACAATTTGTATGGTTCTATTTGTGCTCATTAGTAGTACCAGTATAGTATATGCATCATGTCCACATCCGAATGCAAATGGAGGCGATCACCTTTATGAGGGACATAAAGTTACGGGAGGACATTTTGAGGATATGGGTTATCATGAGCATTTTATCGGAATTGGAGAAGACGGAAACCCTATTATTGCATATCACTGCCATGTGACAAATCAATACCAACATTGTGTGCTGGTTTGCTATCACTGTGGCGCGGAGAAGCCTAATAGTGCACATGTACATTTAGAAGCTATTATTCATCATTTAGGAGAGTATTAATTGAGGTTGATGACTATAATGCATAAATTTTTGCAAATGCTTTTTTGGCTTTTTCTATCACTTATATTGAGCAGTTGTAATAAAACGGGGCAATCATTATCTGAACAAATAGAACAGACGGGGAAAGAATGTTTTAATTTTTCAACGAACGAAGAATGGCAAGACAACTCAATGGATGCATACTCGGCAAGCTTTATTTTTCCAGTGTATTATACGGTAGAGGAAAATGCCTTACAGGGCGGTGCAGAACAATATGTTTTAGGTAAAGGAAGAGCGATTGCTTTTAAAAAGCATCTTTTTTCAGAAGTTGATAATTGTTGGGATGAGATCAATGTAATAAGTGACGAAGGGGAAGCAAAGTCTTTTCGTCTTGCATTTTGGAAAGATTACAGGAATCAGGCATGGGCAATCGGGAAATCCTTTAACGATGACGGATACTGGTTCATGAATGTGGAAACGGATGAAACTCATGCCCGCTTATATCATTTTTTTAAAGTTGATGAAGAAATGAACATTCTGCAAAGTCTTTATGTTCATGAAATGGATCAGGAACATTACGAAATTCCGTATCAAATACTGGAAGACGCGGAAGGAAAGATTCACGCGCTGACAACAACTTTAGTAGACGATGAGCTGTATCATAACTATTATGTAATTTCATCCGAAGGAGTGATCTTAAATAAGGCCACAAAAACAGTGCAAAAGAATAGTGAGCCAGAGCTCTTTTGCATGCATGAAGGAAGAATTGGCATTCGTATGGGGAGGGAATTATTTCTGGCAAAAGAGAGTTCAGGCGAAACGGAGTTTTTTGCAGAATTAAAATTTGATTGCAGTAAGTTTATTTTTTTAGATGAAAACACTTTGATATATGCAGACAAAGTTGGCTTGCATCGCTGCAGCATGACGGGAGGAGAAACGGAAACGCTTTATGTATGGGAAAATCATGGAATTGTTTTTTCCATAATTCACGACATGAAGCTTTTTGAAAATCAGAGTATTGGATTGCTGTACGGATCACAGGAAGGAGTCAGTTACATAAAGCTTGAGCAAACAACGGAGCAGGTTCCTGTGACGGAAATTGAGTTTGCAGTTACAGCCTTCTCTTTTCAAAAGTATCAGTCTGTGGTTGCAGAATTTAACAGAAATAATCCGACATATAAAGTTAAAATGAGACAGTATACTTGGAATGATACAGGACTTTTGACAAAGCTGATAGCGGGGGAAGGGCCGCAATTGCTGGACAGTGGGGTAACGGGATTTGCAAATCATATTGAGTGGTGGGAGTCATTGGATGATTATTACCATCAACTGAATTTGGATGCCGAATTAATTCCACAAACAGTTGAAATGGGAAAAATAGATGACACGATATATGGCGCAGTAACAAATTTTTATGTTTATACGATGATCACATTCTTGGATTCGCCAGACAACTGGAATTACGAAAAGTTTTTAGATTACCTCATGGAAAAACAGGATGAGGGAAAAGCTTATATTAATGAGTTAAACGGAAATGGTGGATTGACTTTTTTGGGAATTTTTTATCACGGACCAAACGAAAACTTTTTATATGATGTGGAAAGCTGTGAAACGCATTTTGATGGTGAATACTTTCAAAAAATGCTACGACTGGCAAAACAATATGATCAAGAAGAAAACCAGGGAGACATGGAGGATTTAAAGAGAGGAAATGCTCCGTGTGCTGTCATTGCCATTTTTAAGCCAGAGGATCTGGCGTGTCTGCGTATTTGGGGGGAGGAGCAGCTTAGATTCGTAGGTTTCCCGACACAAGACGGATCTGTAAATTATCTGGCATGTGATGATCCATTATGTGTACGAAAAAACAGCAAAGCAGAGGAAAAACAGATAGCCTTAAGCTTCATAAGTTTTCTTCTTTCTCGTGATGTGCAGAAGAAATTGGCACTTACATCTAATAATTTAGGTTTTCATCTAAGTGTACAATCGGATGTTTTGGATATGCAAATGAATTATGTGGATGAAAATGCTTACCCGTATGTAAGCGGAATACCACAATTTAATTTGGGAGATGGGGTAAATATTGAAAAGGATTCCGAAACACTATGTGACCTTTTGAATAATTCGCGGCCAAGAATATATGCATCGAAAGAATTATGCAACATTCTAAGGGAAGAATTTGAAGATTATTTAATCGGAAGTATTTCTGAAAAAGAATTAAAAAGTCATTTAAAGAATAGAGTGGAGTTGTATATTAGAGAACAAAAATAAAAAGGGAAAGCGTTCCGAGAGAACCCTAAATAGAGGCAATTAATGCATTGCTTGAGGGATTATTACCTGATTAATCATTTTTGCCAATCATTCGCACTATATTGATGAAGAAAGATGTTTGATAATTGACAGAAGCTGGAATTGATGGTAGCTTAGACTATAGCAATAGTCATTGCAAACAGACAATATTTGAAAACAAGGAAAGCTAGCGGAACAAATGGACGAGAAACTCTTTGACAGTGAACTAAAGATCATGAATATTTTATGGGAAAAGGGAACCGTATCGGCAAAGGAAATTAGTTTGATTTTGAGCGATGCCATCGGATGGAATAAGAATACTACCTATACAATCATAAAAAAATTGGTGCAAAAAGGCTATATTCAAAGAGAGGATCCTGGTTTCCTGTGTACGGCACTGATTTCGCAAAAGGAAGTGCGGAAACATGAAACGGAATCTCTTTTGACAAAGTTTTTTAGGGGATCGCGGAAGGCTCTTTTTTCATCCTTACTGGACGATGAGAATATAGGGGAACAAGAGTTAGCAGAGCTGAAAGCCCTAATAGAACAAAAGACAAGGTGAAAAATTTGGCGATACTATTTTACTATGTTCTAAACATGAGCATTATGGCCTCCGTGATGGGATTCATAGTGCTTTGGATCAGGAAAATTAAACTGATACCCCGAAGGATGGCGGTATTGCTTTGGATCATACCTTTTTTAAGGGCAATCCTACCATTTGGCATGAACAGCTCCTTTAGTTTCATGAATACGATTTTTGGATGGTTCGGGAAAACAATTCCGTGGTTTTCCTTAAATCAGCGAACGACATTTTCTTTTGTTAATTATGTGATGCTGGCTCAGGAATATGAGCCATTTCAATTTTCCACGTTGATGATAAAACATGTTTTTTTCGTACTGTCCATTGTTTGGATGACGGGAATGGTGTTTTTAATTACGATGCTGATGCTATCGTATTATACGGGAAAAAGGGATGCCCTGGACGCAGAGCATTGGAAGGATGACCTATGGTTTTCGAGTAAAGTGCAGGGTGCGGCGGTATTTGGCATCATAAAACCAAGGATTGTTTTTCCGATATTTTACAAGGATCGGGATTTGAGACATATCTTGCAGCATGAAAGAATGCACATAAAACGAAAGGATAATCTTTGGAGGGTTATAGGCTTCGGAATTATTGCGATTCATTGGTTTAACCCATTGCTTTGGTTTTACTTAAAGGCATTTTTATCTGACTTGGAAATGGCCTGTGATGAAGCGGTGATTTCTAAGTATGATGACGAAAACAAGAGGCAATATGCGCTTACTCTTTTGGAGTGTAAGGAAAACGAAGATTTGCTGGTTTCTGCATTTGGCGGAGCGAATTTGAGTAGCAGGGTTAAATTTGTCATTTCCTATCGAAAAATGATGAGCATATCCTTGTTTGGCTTGTCTGTTGTCATGATCTTTCTTTTCTATGCCTTGTTGACGAACGCATAAATGAGTAAAAAAGCATGGAGCTTCCAAACCGGGAAGTCCCATGCTTTTTATATCCTTTCGAGGATCATGTTATAATAGTGTCAGCGTCTCGGTCTTGTCATTTACGAGCTCAAGCTTTGCGAAAAGATTACCGCTTGTCAGATCGAAGCTTCCCTTGAAGCCCTCGAGAACCAGATGACCATTTTCATCTGTCTGAAGGGTTTCGTTCGTGGACCAATCCTCGTGAATTAGCTTATGCAAAGCATGGTAGGAAGGCTTTTCCGTATTGTCTACGTGCAGGAAGCCTGAGGGAGCATGAAGCCAGCAGTCGTCCGTGAAGTCCCAGGTCGTGATGGCCTGTACCAGCGGATGCTCGAACAGGATCGTGTACATTTCGGAAATCTCCGCAGCCTGACGGGCCTCGCCTTCCGGCGTGGAGGGCCAGCTGTCAACCTGGAAGTCATTTAAGTCTACGATGTGTGCCGGCATAATGTCTCCGGAAATCAGCGTGTTCTCCGTAAAGTGAATGGGCAGGCCAAAGCGGGAGAAGCGGTTTAGGACGTCTCTTAGCTTTTCCGCACCCCAGTAGCCCTGATGTTGGTGGGACTGGATGCCGATGGCGCTGATGGGAACGCCGGCCTCCAGTAAACCGTCAATCAGGATTTCATAGGAAGCACTGGTATTAAAGTCGTTGATGAGAAGCGTGGCATTAGGATTCATGGCTTTTGCCTCGTCAAAAACAGCCTTGACAAGCTTAATGCGGCCCATCTCCTGACAGATGCGGGTGATGGCGTTGTCATACTTGTCAAAATTTGGCATGATAACAACCTCATTGATCACGTCCCACATGTCGATGGTTCCCTTGAAGGCAGTCACGTCGCGGTCGATGCGCTTTAACTGTTTTTCCAGAATTTCTTTATTAGAGTAGTTCATCAGCCAGTCTGCGCAGGCCGTGTGCCAGCATAAGGGGTGTCCCTTGGTCGTGGCACCGCGCTCCTTCATCCACTTGGCAGCAGCCATGGTGGGAGCCTCCATCGTCTGTCCCTCCGTGGGCTCATAGCGTCCCCAGTAGAAGGGAAGAGTTCCGTAATTAAAGAGCTTCAGCCACTTTTCCATGCGCTCGCTCAAAAAGGCAATAGCCTTTTCGTCGCCCTTCTTTTGCGCCTGCATCAGCGCAACGCTGTCAAAGGCACCACATCCAAAGAGAAATTGATGGGATGCCTGCCTTACGGTGACGGGGCTGTTTGCAAGGGGTGTGCCGTCCGCGCGGACAAGCGTCAGATTGGCAGTTGCTTTTCTGTGGGATAACTTGCTCATAATGTCCCTCCTGTTTTTTCTGGTGATTCCGACCAAATACAAGCCTTTTGATGACATGTCTGTTATTTTTATTTTACCTTGTTGTCACTGGTAAAACTATGCAGTAATTGTCAGAGTATATGTAGTGTTTGCCAAGCAAAGTATGTTTGGCCTTGTACCGGTAAAAAGCCGGGGCAAGATGGTCGTAAGGGGGGAGGAATGCGGGTAAAACATGTTCGGAAGAGGAAATCACGGTGTCAAAATATAATAACGTGAACAAGACAGATGCGTTGAAGACCGAAAGAAGAGTATGATAAAATGAACCATGGATGGAAATTCCATGGTTTATGGGATTGTCTGCGATCATACGTAATGGGGGAATACAAAATGGGCAGGGAGCAACAGGATTCCAATCAGATCACAAGGGATTATTTTGACAGCCTGATGATCGAGATGCGGCATATTGACAGTGAAATTCCGGATACGAGCATCCGAGTGTTTGGGCAGGAATTTTCCATGCCGATCGCAACGGCTGCGCTTTCCCACTTAAATGGAACGGCGCCGGACGGCATGGCGAAGATGGCTGAGGGAGCGCGCATGGCGGGTGCCCTTTGCTTTTCCGGCATGGGTGAGGCGAAGGAGATTCAGGACATGTGTGCCACGGGCGCGAAGGTGATTAAGATCGTGAAGCCTCATGCAGAAAATGCAAAGGTGTTTGCCAAGATCCGCGAGGCAGAGGAAGCAGGTGCCTTTGGCGTTGGCATGGACATTGATCATGCCTTTGCCTGGAATGGAGAATATGACAATGTTGTCGGTTTGCCGATGAAGCCGAAATCATTGGAAGAGATGCGAAGCTTTGTGGAGAGTACGAAGCTGCCCTTCATCGTTAAGGGCGTTCTCAGCGTGCAGGATGCAAAAAAGTGCCTGGAGATCGGCGCGGCCGGCATTATCGTGTCTCATCATCATGGCATTATGAGCAGTGCGGTGCCGCCGCTTTATCTCCTGCCGAAGATCAAGGAGGTCATCGGCGACCGCATTCCGATCTTTGTGGATTGTTGTTTTGAGTCTGGCATGGACGTCTTTAAGGCGCTGGCGCTTGGCGCGGATGCAGTTTGCGTAGGGCGTGCGATCATGGATCCCTTGAAGGAAAAAGGCGCTGAGGGCGTATGCGAAAAGATGACGGGCATGAATCAGGAGCTGAAGGCCGTGATGGAGCGGACGGCATTTACGAAGCTGAATAAAATTGACGGCAGTGTCATTTATAAGCGAGACTTTTAAAGGCTTCCTTCCTGACGCTGCGGCAGGGAATGGGGGCATAAGGGAGGAAAAGAGATGAGAATTGGCGGAGGAATCGAGAAGGCTTATCATAATCCGGAGGAATGGGTAAGCTATGCAAAGGATTTAAGATATAGCGCAGTGCTGTGTCCTATTGACAGCAGCAGTGATACGGCAACGCGAAAGGAATACTTAAAGGCGGCAAAGGCGGCTGACCTTTTGATCGGTGAGGTTGGCGTCTGGCGGAACTGTCTTTCCAAGGATGATAAGGTGCGAAAAGATGCCATGGATTATGCCAAGGCACAGCTCGCCCTGGCAGATGAGATGGGAGCAAATTGCTGTGTCAACATCATTGGAAGCCACAGTGAGACGGCATGGGATGGTTTTTCGGAGGAGAATTACACGGAGGAGTTTTATGCATTAGCCGTGGACAGCGTGCGTGAGATCATTGATGCGGTAAAGCCGAAGCGCACCTATTATTCCATCGAGCCGATGCCGTGGGTGCTTCCGGACTCTCCGTGTAATTATTTAAAGCTAATCAAGGACGTGGGTCGCAATGCGTTTGCGGTGCATCTTGATTTTGTCAACATGATCAATTGCCCCGACAGATATTGTCACCGAAACGAGTTTGTGAAGTATTGTTTTGATTTGCTTGGTCCCTATATTAAGAGCATTCATGGAAAGGATGTCTTTATGGAGCAGGCCTATACGACGCTGATCCATGAGACGATGCCGGGAAAGGGAACCCTGGATTACAAGCTGATTCTTCCCCTGGTGGAAAAGCTTGGCAAGGACACGCCTCTTTTCGTGGAGCATCTGCCAGACTATGAGACCTATCGTCAGGCTGCGGCTTATGTTCGCGGGCAGGCGGAGAGCGTAGGAATTGTTGTGAAAGGATAGACATCCATGGGCTTATGATTTACTTTCTTTTCCTAGAATAAGAAAGTGAATCATAAGTTTTTTCTTTTTATGGGATAGAAATATTTTCAAAAAAGTGTTATAATTATTGAAAACTGTTTTTATATATTGACAGGAAATTTTAGCGAAAGGAAATAAATTATGAGAATAATCAAAGGCTGGCTTAAAATTGGCGGATTGCAGCAAAAGATTTTTAATCTGGTGTTGATCTTCATATTGATGATTATTGGGGCTTATGTAGCAGTTGGTGTCTGGAATCAGCGCAATTTGGTACAGGTTGTGCAGAATGCGGGCGACCGGCAGCAGGAATCCATCACCAAAATTTCCGAGCAGACCATGGAAGCCGTTTTGGACAGCTCCATGAAACGGATCACGGCGCTACAGGCCTATATTGCGGATGATCTGTTTGGCGACGTGCGATCGGACGTCAATACCTTGCAGACGATCGCGGAAAAGCTATTTGAGAATTCGGATGCCATCGCGATGCGCCCTGTCTATGCGCCCTCTGCTGACATGGAGGGAATCCCTTCCGTGCAGCTGATCCATGAGGACGGCGTAAATCCTGAAGACTCTCAGATGGTCGGTCTCATGGCAAATATGAGTGAAATCATGTTGTCGATGTTTGAAAACTCCGGAAAAATGAGCAGTGTTTTCGTAGGAACTTCCGATGGAAACATGATCCTGGTAAATGACAGGCCGAGCGTCTTTCTTTCAAAGGATGGTACGCCTCTCATGCTGGACATTCGACACAGACCATGGTACGTGCAGGCTGCAAAAGCCGGAAAAATGATTTTTACGGGCGTGGAATTCGATGCTTATACGGAGAATCCGATGGTGGAATGTGCCGCACCGGTTTATTTGAATGGCGGGCTGGTTGCAATTGTTGCAGCTGACATTTATTTAACGGAAATCAATGATTACGTGAAAAGCACTGCGACGAAGGAAAGCTTTGTATGTGTGATCAACGAAAAGGGTCAGATGCTGTTTTCTCCCGCAGAGGACGGATTTTTTAAGGCAGAGCTCATGAACGATGCGCCAGATCTGAGAAATGGTGAGAATGCCGGATTTGCAAGCTTTCTGAAAAAGGCACAAGCGGGTGCCACGGAAATAGAGACAATTACTGCGGATGGAAAGGAATATTTTGTCAGCGGCGTTCCCATGCCAAGCACGGGCTGGACGGTTGTATCTGTCGTTGACAAGGAACTCGTAAATCAACCTGCGGCTGTCATGCTTTCACAATACGAAGTCATCAATGAGGATGCACTTGGCGCATATCGGGAAGGATCTGAGAAATCCTTGAGAATGATCATTATCCTTACGGTTGCAGTGATCGTTTTGGCAAGTGTGGGGGCGCTGGTTATGGCTGCCCGAATCGTAAAGCCGGTGGAAGCCATGACAAAACGTCTGAATATCATGGGTGACAGCAACGAGACGTTTGTCATGGAGGATATTTATAAAACAGGTGATGAAATCGAGATCCTGGCGGAATCGTTTGCAAATTTGTCCAAGCGGGCAGCGGATTATATTCAGCAGATTACTACGATCACTGCGGAGAAGGAACGCATCGGCACGGAGCTTGCGCTGGCTACGAGAATTCAGGCAGACATGCTGCCCAATATTTACCCGGCGTTTCCTGAGCGAAAGGAATTTGACATCTATGGCTCCATGGATCCTGCCAAGGAAGTGGGAGGAGATTTCTATAACTTCTTCCTGATTGATGAGGACCACCTGTGCATGATCATGGCAGACGTTTCCGGAAAGGGCGTTCCGGCGGCACTGTTCATGATGGCATCCCTGATTATTCTTTCTAACAATGCCATGATTGGAAAGAATCCCGCACAGATCCTGACTGATACCAATGCTGCAATATGCAACAATAACCGGGAAGAGATGTTTGTCACGGTTTGGCTGGGCATTCTTGAGATTTCTACGGGAAAACTTGTTGCTGCGAATGCGGGACATGAATATCCTGCGCTGAAACAACCAAATGGCCAGTTCGAACTTATAAAGGATAAGCACGGATTTGTCATCGGTGGCATGGAGGGCTTGAAGTATCAGGAGTACGAGCTGATGCTGGAGCCCGGCGCAAAGCTGTTTCTCTATACGGATGGCGTTCCCGAGGCAACGAATAGTGAAACGCAGCAATTTGGTACGGATCGCATGGTGAAGGCATTGAATCAGGATCCTGACAGCTCACCGAGGCAAATTCTGAAAAACGTTCGTCAATCCGTGGATGATTTTGTAAAAGAAGCGGAGCAGTTCGATGATCTGACCATGCTTTGTCTTGAATATAACGGCAAGGTATGACAATGAGCGTGGTCGTCGGTATAATCCATAAAATGGTAGAAGCTTTTTAGAGAAATGTTGAAGGGTCAGCTTTTGCTGACCCTTTGTTTGTATGATCTTATTATTTGATGTCAAGCTCCGGCGGGATGTCTATTTCATCAGAGACATACTTGCCGTTCTTTTTTCTTTGTCTAACACATTCCGTCAGGAGATATTCTATCTGACCGTTGACGGAACGGAAGTCATCCTCGGCCCATGCGGCAATCGCATCATAGAGCTTTGCAGAAAGACGAAGTGGCACTTGTTTTTTATTGTCTGCCATGGGCTATTACCTCCTAAAACTACTTTGCGATGGGATGCGTCATTATGCACGGACAACGCATCCCCCTTGAATTTTAATATAAACTACCGGAATTTACAACAGGCTGAGCATCCTTGTTGCCACAGAGCACTACCAGAAGATTGGATACCATTGCTGCCTTGCGCTCCTCGTCGAGATTCACGATTTCCTTTTCGTTTAGTCTCTCAAGAGCCATTTCCACCATGCCGACTGCGCCGTCCACGATCATCTTTCTAGCGTCGATGATGGCGGAAGCCTGCTGTCTCTGAAGCATTACGGAAGCGATCTCAGTAGCATATGCAAGGTAGGTGATGCGGGCTTCGATGATCTCGATTCCGGCCTCGTTTACTCTGGTCTGGATTTCTTCCTTGATCCTCTTTGCAACGGTCTCACTGGAGCCGCGAAGGCTGCCCTCGTCAGCCACGCCGTCGCCGGTCGTATCCACGCCGGAAGCAACGTCATAGGGGTAAATTCTCACGATGTTACGAAGGGCGCTGTCACATTGCAGGGAGAGGAACTCCTTGTAGTTTTCTACGTTGAAGGCTGCCTTGGCAGTATCAACGATTCTCCAGGTCACGGCGATGCCGATCTCAATGGGATTACCGAGGCAATCATTGATTTTCTGACGGCTGTTGTTCAGCGTCATGATCTTCAGGGACATCTTCTTGGAATATGCAGCCTGCGTCTGAAGGGCATCCGACTTGGCCTGCACGTCACCGCTCTGCTTAAGGTTTGTGCCTGCAGCAGGGTTTACTGCCGAGCAGAAAGGATTTACGAAATAGAAGCCTTCGTCTTTTAGGGTTCCGATATATTTACCAAACAGTGTCAGCACAAGCGCTTCCTGAGGTCTTAGAACCTTAAGTCCGCACCAAAGGATCCATCCGAACATTAAGAATAAGATAAAGAATATCGTTAATGGAATGAGATCCATGGATGCCGAAATCGCAATTCCTGGAATAGCAATCACATACAACAAGATCGACAGGATCAGTACAAACATACCATTTTTCTTTGAAGTTAAAATTTTCTCTTTCATAAGAGCACCTCCTTTTGATATCATTATGATATCATATCAATTTCTTCTTGTCAATACTTTTTGAAACTGGAAAAGTTTTTCCACTTGCTTTTTTGGAAAGCCGTGATATAATTACAGGTAACACAGCTTTGAAGGAGACCGAATTCGTTAGAACCTTTGTTACAGAGAGTTGCCGACAGGTGAAAGGGCGACACAAGGATACGGAGGAGACCGCTCCCGAGCTTCATGCGAGAAAGATTGGATAAAAAGGCACCTGATGAGACGTTACCATCCTGAAAAGAGCCTTTCGATATGGTCGCAAGCATGACGAAACATCCATCGTTACTGGATACCCGAGTGAAAAATCAAGGTGGTACCGTGCTTATTAGAGCACCCTTGGAAACAGGGGTGCTTTTATTGTTTTAAACGATAAGAGATGCCCTAACTCAGAAAGAAAAGCGTGTCAAAAAGAACCGTCCCCATTGACACGTCAGAAAGGAGAGAACCTATGAAGATTATTTACAAGGATGGAACCGTTGGCGAGTGTCCTGAAGAGGAGGTAACGCATGTCTTGCGTCACTCAGCCGCACACATCATGGCACAGGCCATTCAGAGACTTTATCCCGAGGCAGATTTTGCCTATGGTCCTGCAACCGAGAGGGGATTTTACTACGACGTAGACCTCGGCGATAAGAAGCTCACCGATGAGGATCTTGCAGCCATCGAGGCAGAGATGAAGAAGATCACGAAGGAGAATCTTCCCTTCAAGTCCTTCATCCTTGGCCGCGAGGAGGCCGTAAAGTTCATGCACGAGCGCGGAGCAAAGTATAAGGAGGAGCATATCGGTGACCTTCCTGAGGATGCCGTGATCAGCTTCTATCAGCAGGGCGATTACATTGACATGTGTATCGGACCTCACATCTGCTACACCAAAGCGCTGAAGGCCTTCAAGATCACCGGACAGAGCGGTGCGTACTGGAAGGATAACGCAAAGAATAAGATGCTCACCCGTATCAACGGCGTTGCATTTGCTACCCAGGAGGAGCTTGCTGAGTATGAGAAGCAGCTTGAGGAGGCAAAGGCAAGAGACCATCGTAAGATCGGTAAGGAGATGGGTCTGTTCATGTCGGATGACCTGATCGGTAAGGGCCTTCCCATGTTCCTTCCCAAGGGCTATACCGTATGGCGGGAGCTCGAAAACTATATTCGTGACAAGGAATTAAAGCTTGGCTATCAGCATGTACTGACCCCTTGCGTCGGCAGCGTTCAGCTGTACAAGACCAGCGGTCACTGGGATCATTATCGTAAGAACATGTTCCCTCCTATGGAGGTGGAGGGCGAGACCTTCGTGCTTCGTCCCATGAACTGCCCTCATCACATGATGATCTACGCTAACAAGCCTCACAGCTACCGTGAGTTGCCCATCCGAATCGGGGAGATCGCCCATGACTTCCGTTTCGAGGCCAGCGGTACCTTAAAGGGCATCGAGCGCGTAAGACATTTCTGCCAGAATGACGCGCA